>NZ_JBITFF010000011.1:0-37776 GCF_044455885.1 Streptomyces sp. NPDC051109 | reverse complement strand
GCGGTGGAGGACGGCCACGAGGTGCAGAAGGACTGCCCAAAATTCTAGTTCCCCGAGGAGGATATGTAGATGGTCTACGCCTCATGGCGGGGCGGGGGGGGGCGGGGGGGCACACCCCCCGCCGCCCCGCCGCTTTGTCAGTGCCACCGGTTAGCCTGCACGCACTGGCAATCGAAGGAGGGTGGGGGCGGAGTGCGCGTACTCGGCGTGGACCCGGGGCTCACCCGGTGCGGTGTCGGCGTGGTCGAGGGAGTCGCCGGCCGCCCCCTGACGATGCTCGCGGTGGGTGTCGTACGGACGCCCGCGGACGCGGAGTTGGGGCACCGGCTCGTCGCGATCGAGCAGGGCATCGAGGAGTGGCTGGACCGTCACCGGCCCGAAGTCGTCGCCGTGGAGCGGGTCTTCAGCCAGCACAACGTCAGCACGGTGATGGGCACCGCCCAGGCGAGCGCCATTGCCATGCTGTGCGCGGCGCGCCGCGGGATACCGGTCGCCCTGCACACGCCCAGCGAGGTCAAGGCCGCCGTCACCGGCTCCGGCCGGGCCGACAAGGCGCAGGTCGGGGCCATGGTGACCCGGCTGCTGCGGCTGTCCGCCCCGCCCAAGCCGGCCGACGCCGCGGACGCCCTCGCCCTTGCCATCTGCCACATCTGGCGGGCCCCCGCCCAGAACCGCCTCCAGCAGGCGGTCGCCCTGCACGCCTCGAAAGGCCGCACCTCATGATCGCCTTCGTCAGCGGCCCGGTCGCCGCGCTCGCCCCCACCCTGGCCGTGATCGAGGTCGGGGGAGTGGGCATGGCCGTGCACTGCACGCCGAACACCATCGCCGGACTGCGGATGGGCGAGACGGCACGGCTGGCCACCTCGCTGGTCGTACGGGAGGACTCGCTGACGCTGTACGGCTTCGCGGACGACGACGAGCGGCAGGTCTTCGAACTGCTGCAGACGGCGAGCGGGGTCGGGCCGAGGCTGGCGCAGGCGATGCTCGGCGTGCACAGCCCGGACGCGCTGCGACTGGCCGTCTCCACGGGAGACGAGAAGGCCCTGACCGCGGTGCCGGGCATCGGCAAGAAGGGGGCCCAGAAGCTGCTGCTGGAGCTGAAGGACAAGCTGGGCGCACCGCTGGTCGGCGCCCAGCGCGCCCCCGCGGCGGCGGGTCCGGCGCCGTGGACGGAGCAGCTGGCGGCGGCCCTGATCGGCCTGGGCTACGCCTCCCGGGAGGCGGAGGAGGCCGTCTCGGCGGTCACCCCGCAGGCGGAGGCGGCCATCGCCTCCGGAGGCTCCGCGCCCGTCCCCCAGCTCCTGCGCGCAGCGCTCCAGTCCCTGAACCGGGCCCGCTGACGGCGCGGGCCGCCGCGCGGGGCCCGCTCCGGAAACCACCGTACGAACGACAAGGCAGACTGACAGCGTGAACTGGGATGACGACAGCGACGACCGGATCGTGGCGGCGGCGGCGGACGGCGAGGACACCGCCGTCGAGGCGGCCCTGCGGCCCAAGGACCTCGGCGAGTTCGTCGGCCAGGAGAAGGTCCGCCAGCAGCTCGACCTGGTGCTGAAGGCGGCCCGCCAGCGCGGCGCCACCGCCGATCACGTGCTGCTCTCCGGCGCGCCCGGACTCGGCAAGACCACCCTCTCGATGATCATCGCCGCCGAGATGGGCGCGCCCATCCGGATCACCTCCGGCCCCGCCATCCAGCACGCGGGCGACCTCGCCGCCATCCTCTCCTCCCTCCAGGAGGGCGAGGTCCTCTTCCTCGACGAGATCCACCGCATGTCCCGGCCCGCCGAGGAGATGCTCTACATGGCCATGGAGGACTTCCGCGTCGACGTGATCGTCGGCAAGGGGCCCGGGGCCACCGCCATCCCGCTGGAGCTGCCGCCCTTCACCCTGGTCGGGGCGACGACCCGGGCCGGCCTGCTCCCGCCCCCGCTGCGCGACCGCTTCGGGTTCACCGGGCACATGGAGTTCTACGCCCCCGAGGAGCTGGAACGCGTCATCCACCGCTCCGCCCGCCTCCTCGACGTGGAGATCGACACGGCCGGCGCCGCCGAGATCGCCGGGCGCTCCCGCGGCACCCCGCGCATCGCCAACCGCCTGCTGCGCCGCGTGCGCGACTACGCGCAGGTCAGGGCCGACGGGGTGATCACCCGCGAGGTGGCCGGCACCGCGCTCCAGGTGTACGAGGTCGACGCGCGCGGCCTCGACCGCCTCGACCGCGCCGTCCTCGAAGCCCTGCTCAAGCTGTTCGGCGGCGGCCCCGTGGGGCTGTCCACGCTCGCCGTCGCCGTCGGCGAGGAGCGGGAGACCGTCGAGGAGGTCGCCGAGCCGTTCCTGGTACGGGAGGGCCTGCTGGCCCGTACCCCGCGCGGCCGGGTCGCGACCCCCGCCGCATGGGCTCACCTGGGGCTTGTCCCGCCTGCGCAGCAGGGGAGTGGATCAAGCGGACAACAGGGCTTGTTCGGGGCCTGACGGCGCGGAGGTTCGCCCGGTCAGGAACTGCGGTGCCATGCTGGGCGTTGTTCCATCGGTGCGGACTCGCCTAGACTCCGCCGATGCCGACCCTTCAGGTCGGCATGCCCACCCCCGTAGAAATTGGCCGTCTCCCGTGCGGTCGTGCGAAGGATCTCCGTCCCGTGAATCTCGTGACACTCCTCCCGTTCATCGTGCTCATCGGGGCGATGTTCCTGATGACCCGCTCCGCGAAGAAGAAGCAGCAGGCGGCCGCGCAGATGCGCGACCACATGTCGCCCGGCACCGGCGTCCGCACCATCGGCGGCATGTACGCCACGGTGAAGGAGATCGGCGAGGACACCGTCACCCTTGAGGTGGCCCCCGGTGTCCACGCGATCTACGCGAAGAACGCCATCGGTGCCGTGCTCGACGACGCGGAGTACAACCGCATCGTCCACGGCATCAGTGATGATCTGACGATCGACACGCCGGCCGTCCCGGACGACGCCTCCTCGCTGACCCTGGACAAGGACGCGGACAAGAGCGCGGACGAGGCCGGGACCGACGCCCCGAAGCTCGACCTCGGCAAGAAGGACGAGCCCGAGGCCGGCGAGCCGAAGGACGGCGAGACCAAGGGCGACAAGCCCGAGGACGGCAAGGGCGACGGCGAGGCCGGCGCGAAGTAGCGCGCGGCCGGGGACCGGGCAGGCGCCTGACCGGCGGCCGCCGCGGTCCCCGTCAGTGACACTTCTGCGGGGGGCAGGGGTCCCCACCACACATTTCGTGGCCGTCCGCGCGCTGACCCGGCGCGGGGCGGTTGGACAGGGAGATACGACAAGGTGGCAGCACCGAAGAAGGGCCGGCGGCCCACGGGGGCTCAGGGGAGGCCGGGGCGCGCCCTGGCGATCATCCTGATCGCGATGGTGGCGCTCACCGCGGGGATGTTCCTCACGAAGCAGACGACTCCCCGGCTCGGCATCGACCTCGCGGGCGGTACGAGCATCACGCTCAAGGCCAAGAGCGAGCCCGGCAAGCCGGACGCGATCAACGAGACCAACATGAACACGGCGGTCGGCATCATCGAGCGCCGCGTCAACGGTCTCGGCGTGTCGGAGGCCGAGGTCCAGACGCAGGGCCGCGACCACATCATCGTGAACATCCCCAAGGGGACGAACGAGAAGCAGGCCCGCGAGCAGGTCGGTACCACCGCCCAGCTGTACTTCCGCCCGGTCCTGGCCTTCGCCGACGGCGCCCCGGCGGCCCCCGCGGCCACGCCGAGCCCGTCCGCGAGCAGCTCCGGCGCCCCGAAGGCCGAGGGCACCGGCAAGCCCGGCGCCCCGGCCACCCCGTCGTCCAGCGCCACTTCCCAGGGCCGTGTGCTCAGCGAGGCCCTCAAGGCCCCGGCCGCCACCGCCTCTCCCTCGCCCTCGGCGAGCGAGTCGAAGAAGGCAGACGACAAGGCTCCGGCCCCCACCCCGGCCCCGACGGGCGTCGAGGCGGCCGCCGCCGACCTCCAGGCCAAGTTCGCGGCGCTGGACTGCACCAACGAGGCGCAGCGCGCCGCGGCCGGCAAGGGCGCCAAGCCCGAGGACGCGACGCTCGCCTGCGGCAAGCGCGGCGACACCTGGGGCAAGTGGATCCTCGGCCCGGCCGGTGTGGCCGGTACGGACGTCAAGGACGCCAAGGGTGTCATCGACTCGCAGCGCGGCCAGTGGATCGTCACCATGCAGTTCACCGACAAGGGCGCCGACAAGTTCGCCAAGATCACCGGTGAGCTGGCCACCAAGCAGATGCCGCAGAACCAGTTCGCGATCGTGCTCGACGGCGAGGTCGTCTCCGACCCGTCCGTCAGCCAGGCGCTGACCGGCGGCAACGCCGAGATCTCCGGTGGCTTCACCCAGCAGACCGCGCAGGACCTGGGCAACATGCTCTCGTACGGCGCCCTGCCGCTCTCCTTCAGCGAGGACAGCGTCACCACCGTCACCGCCGCGCTCGGCGGCGAGCAGCTGAAGGCCGGCCTCATCGCCGGCGCCATCGGCCTCGTCCTCGTCGTGATCTACCTGCTCGTGTACTACCGGGGCCTGGCCTTCATCGCCATCGTCAGCCTCCTGGTGTCCGCGATCCTCACGTACACGATCATGGCGCTGCTCGGAAAGGGCATCGGCTTCGCGCTGAACCTGCCCGCCGTCTGCGGTGCGATCGTCGCGATCGGCATCACGGCGGACTCGTTCATCGTGTACTTCGAGCGCATCCGCGACGAGATCCGCGAGGGCCGCACCCTGCGTCCCGCCGTGGAGCGGGCCTGGCCGCGCGCCCGGCGCACCATCCTGGTCTCCGACTTCGTGTCGTTCCTGGCCGCCGCCGTGCTGTTCATCGTCACCGTCGGCAAGGTGCAGGGCTTCGCCTTCACCCTGGGCCTGACCACCCTGCTCGACGTGGTCGTGGTGTTCCTCTTCACCAAGCCGATCATGACGCTGCTGGCCCGTACCAAGTTCTTCTCCAGCGGCCACCCCTGGTCCGGACTGGACCCGAAGCGGCTCGGCGCCAAGCCGCCGCTGCGCCGGTCCCGCCGCACCGGCTCCGGTTCCGTCACCGCTCCCGTCGACGTAAAGGAGGCGTGAGAGATGTCGAAGCTGGGAGATCTCGGCGCCAAGCTGTACCGCGGTGAGGTCGGCTACGACTTCGTCGGCAAGCGCTTCATCTGGTACGGCGTTTCCATCCTGATCACCATCACGGCGATCGTGGCCCTGGCCGTTCAGGGCCTCAACATGGGCATCGAGTTCAAGGGCGGTGCCGTCTTCACCACCCCGAAGACGGCCGTCTCCGTCGCCAAGGCGACCGAGGTGTCGGAGAAGGCCTCGGGCCACGACGCGATCGTCCAGGAGCTCGGCACCGGCGGCCTTCGCATCCAGATCTCGGGCCTGGACACGAACGACGCGGCGGGCGTCAAGAAGCAGCTCGCCACCGACCTCAAGGTCTCCGAGGCCGACATCAACGCGGACCTGGTCGGCCCCAGCTGGGGCGACCAGATCGCGAACAAGGCCTGGACCGGCCTCGGCATCTTCATGGTCCTCGTGGTGATCTACCTCGCCATCGCCTTCGAATGGCGGATGGCGGTCGCCGCGCTGATCGCCCTGATCCACGACCTCACCATCACCGTCGGCGTGTACGCGCTGGTCGGGTTCGAGGTCACGCCGGGCACCGTGATCGGTCTGCTGACGATCCTCGGTTACTCCCTCTACGACACCGTCGTCGTCTTCGACGGTCTGAAGGAGGGCTCGAAGGACATCACCAAGCAGACCCGCTACACGTTCAGCGAGATCGCCAACCGCAGCATCAACGGCACCCTGGTCCGCTCGATCAACACCACCGTCGTGGCGCTGCTCCCGGTCGGGGCGCTGCTCTTCATCGGCGGCGGCTTCCTGGGCGCCGGCATGCTGAACGACATCTCGCTGTCGCTGTTCGTCGGCCTCGCGGCCGGTGCGTACTCCTCGATCTTCATCGCGACCCCGCTGGTCGTGGACCTCAAGGAGCGCGAGCCGGCGATGAAGGCCCTCAGGAAGCGGGTGCTCGCGAAGCGGGCGGCCGCGGCGGCCAAGGGCGAGTCCCCGGAGGACGAGGGCTACGAGGCCGCCGGCACCCCGCAGGTCTTGGCCCAGGGCCGCGCCGGGCGGCGCCGGTGAGCACGCTCTCTCCCGAGGTCCGCGATCTGCTGCTCAGCCGGATCAAGGACGTGGCGGACTACCCGAAGCCGGGCGTGATGTTCAAGGACATCACCCCGCTGCTGGCCGACCCGAAGGCTTTCGGGGCCCTGACGGACACGCTGGTGGAGCTGGCCGGGCAGTACGGCGCGACGAAGATCGTCGGGCTGGAGGCGCGCGGGTTCATCCTCGCGGCGCCGGTGGCGGTCCAGGCGGGCATCGGCTTCGTGCCGGTGCGCAAGGCCGGGAAGCTGCCGGGTGCGACGCTCGCGCAGTCGTACGAGCTGGAGTACGGGACGGCGGAGATCGAGGTCCACGCCGAGGACCTGTCGGCCGGTGACCGGGTCATGGTCATCGACGACGTCCTGGCCACGGGCGGCACCGCCGAGGCCTCGCTCTCGCTGATCCGCCGGGCCGGTGCGGAGGTCGCCGGGGTGGCGGTCCTGATGGAGCTGTCGTTCCTGCCGGGCCGCGAGCGGCTGGCCGGCGCCCTTGCGGAGGCCCCGCTGGACGCCCTGATCGTCGTCTGACGAAGCCGAACGCGAAGCGGGCGGGCACCGGGAGGACCCGGTGCCCGCCCGCTTCGGCGTACGCGGCCGCTGCGCGGGCCAGCAGCGGGCCCGCGGGGCCGAAGGAGGCAGGGCTCGGGGAACGGGGCGGGGCAACCATCGCTACCATTGGTTGTCCGGACCTGACCGGGGCACCGGATCCGCCCCCGGACTCCGTCCGAGGGGACCCCCAGAGGAGCGCTCTTGCCAGACGAGGTCCAGCCACTCTCCGCCGCGCAGCCCGACCCGCAGGCCGAGCGGGCCGCGACGCCCCCCGCCACGCCCCCGCCGGCCCCGCCCGCGAAGCCCGCGCCCGCGAAGCCGGCCCCCGCGAAGTCGGCGCCCGCGAAGTCGGCCGGGTCCTCCAACCGCGTGCGCGCCCGGCTCGCCCGCCTCGGCGTCCAGCGTTCCAACCCGTACAACCCGGTACTGGAACCCCTGCTCCGCATAGTCCGCAGCAACGACCCGAAGATCGAGACGGCCACGCTCCGCCAGATCGAGCAGGCGTACCAGGTCGCCGAGCGCTGGCACCGCGGGCAGAAGCGCAAGAGCGGCGACCCGTACATCACCCACCCGCTCGCGGTGACCACCATCCTCGCCGAGCTCGGCATGGACCCGGCCACCCTGATGGCCGGGCTGCTGCACGACACCGTCGAGGACACCGAGTACGGGCTGGAGGACCTGCGCCGCGACTTCGGTGACGCCGTGGCCCTGCTCGTCGACGGCGTCACCAAGCTCGACCGGGTCAAGTTCGGCGAGGCCGCCCAGGCCGAGACCGTGCGCAAGATGGTCGTCGCCATGGCCAAGGACCCGCGGGTCCTGGTCATCAAGCTCGCCGACCGCCTGCACAACATGCGCACCATGCGCTACCTCAAGCGGGAGAAGCAGGAGAAGAAGGCCCGCGAGACCCTTGAGATCTACGCCCCGCTGGCGCACCGGCTGGGCATGAACACGATCAAGTGGGAGCTCGAAGACCTCGCCTTCGCGATCCTCTACCCCAAGATGTACGACGAGATCGTCCGCCTCGTCGCCGAGCGCGCGCCCAAGCGCGACGAGTACCTCACCGTCGTCACCGACGAGGTCCAGACCGACCTCCGCGCCGCCCGCATCAAGGCCACCGTCACCGGCCGGCCCAAGCACTACTACAGCGTCTACCAGAAGATGATCGTCCGCGGCCGCGACTTCGCCGAGATCTACGACCTGGTGGGCATCCGCGTCCTCGTCGACACCGTCCGGGACTGCTACGCGGCCCTCGGCACGGTCCACGCGCGCTGGAACCCGGTCCCCGGCCGGTTCAAGGACTACATCGCGATGCCCAAGTTCAACATGTACCAGTCGCTCCACACGACGGTCATCGGACCCAGCGGCAAGCCCGTCGAACTCCAGATCCGCACCTTCGACATGCACCGCCGCGCCGAGTACGGCATCGCCGCGCACTGGAAGTACAAGCAGCAGACCGTCGCCGGCACCTCCAAGGTCCGCACCGACGTCCCGCAGGCCGCCAAGGGCAGCGCCGGCCAGGACACGGTCAACGACATGGCCTGGCTGCGGCAGCTGCTGGACTGGCAGAAGGAGACCGAGGACCCGGGCGAGTTCCTCGACTCGCTGCGCTTCGACCTCTCCCGCAACGAGGTTTTCGTCTTCACGCCCAAGGGCGACGTCATCGCGCTGCCCGCCGGAGCCACCCCGGTGGACTTCGCGTACGCCGTCCACACCGAGGTCGGGCACCGGACGATAGGCGCCCGCGTCAACGGCCGCCTCGTCCCGCTCGAATCCACCCTCGACAACGGCGACCTCGTCGAGGTCTTCACCTCCAAGGCCGAGGGCGCGGGCCCCTCCCGCGACTGGCTGGGCTTCGTCAAGTCCCCGCGGGCCCGCAACAAGATCCGCGCCTGGTTCTCCAAGGAGCGCCGCGAGGAGGCCATCGAGCACGGCAAGGACGCCATCGCGCGGGCCATGCGCAAGCAGAACCTGCCGATCCAGCGCATCCTCACCGGCGACTCGCTCG
Organism: Streptomyces sp. NPDC051109; assembly: GCF_044455885.1. Lineage (NCBI taxonomy): Bacteria > Bacillati > Actinomycetota > Actinomycetes > Kitasatosporales > Streptomycetaceae > Streptomyces > Streptomyces sp. NPDC051109. The sequence continues at coordinate 29,068 of NZ_JBITFF010000011.1, read as the reverse complement.
TCACCCTCGCGCACGAGATGCGCTACCCCGACATCTCCTCCCTGTACGCGGCGATCGGCGAGGGCCACGTGGCCGCGCAGGGCGTCGTTCAGAAGCTGGTGCAGGCCCTCGGCGGCGAGGAGGCCGCCAACGAGGACATCGAGGAGAGCGTCCCGCCGTCCCGGACCCGGGGCACCCGCCGCAAGAACGCCGACCCGGGCGTCGTCGTCAAGGGCGTGGACGACGTGTGGGTCAAGCTGGCCCGCTGCTGCACCCCGGTGCCGGGGGACCCGATCGTCGGCTTCGTCACCCGTGGCAGCGGCGTATCGGTTCACCGGGCGGACTGCGTCAACGTGGACTCCCTCTCCCAGGAGCCCGAGCGGATGCTGGAGGTCGAGTGGGCCCCCACCCAGTCCTCGGTCTTCCTGGTCGCCATCCAGGTCGAGGCACTGGACCGGTCCCGGCTGCTGTCGGACGTCACCCGGGTCCTGTCGGACCAGCACGTGAACATCCTCTCCGCGGCCGTCCAGACCTCCCGCGACCGCGTGGCCACCTCCCGCTTCACCTTCGAGATGGGCGACCCCAAGCACCTGGGCCACGTCCTGAAGGCCGTACGGGGCGTCGAGGGCGTCTACGACGTCTACCGCGTCACCTCGGCCCGCCGGCCGTAGCCGGCCGCCGCAGCGCGCGCAGCGCACGTACGAGGGCCCCGGTACGGAAATGCCGTACCGGGGCCCTCGTGCATCCAGCGGGCGGCTGTCAGCCGCCGAACTCCTCCAGGCCCTTCAGGGCCTGGTCGAGCAGGGCCTGGCGGCCCTCCAGCTCGCGGGCGAGCTTGTCGGCCTTCGCGTTGTTGCCCGCGGCACGGGCCGCGTCGACCTGCTCACGCAGCTTGTCGACCGCCGCCTGGAGCTGACCCGTCAGACCGGCCGCACGGGCCCGCGCCTCCGGGTTCGTACGGCGCCACTCGCCCTCCTCGGCCTCCTGGATCGCCCGCTCCACCGCGTGCATCCGGCCCTCGACCTTCGGCCGGGCGTCGCGCGGCACGTGGCCGATGCCCTCCCAGCGCTCGTTGAGGGAGCGGAACGCGGCACGGGCCGCCTTCAGGTCCGTGATCGGGACGAGCTTCTCGGCCTCCTCGGCCAGCTCCTCCTTCAGCTTCAGGTTCTCCACCTGCTCGGCGTCGCGCTCCGCGAACACCTCGCCGCGGGCCGCGAAGAACACGTCCTGCGCACCGCGGAAACGGTTCCACAGATCGTCCTCGGCCTCGCGCTGCGCCCGGCCCGCCGCCTTCCAGTCCGCCATCAGCTCGCGGTAGCGGGCGGCCGTGGGACCCCAGTCGGTCGACTTCGACAGCGACTCGGCCTCGGCGACCAGCTTCTCCTTGACCTTGCGGGCGTCCTCGCGCTGCGCGTCGAGCGAGGCGAAGTGCGCCTTGCGGCGCTTGGAGAAAGCGGAACGGGCGTGCGAGAAGCGGTGCCACAGCTCGTCGTCCGACTTGCGGTCCAGGCGCGGCAGACCCTTCCAGGTGTCCACCAGCGCCCGCAGCCGCTCGCCCGCGCTGCGCCACTGGTCGCTCTGCGCCAGTTGCTCGGCCTCGGCCACCAGCGCGTCCTTGGCCGCACGGGCCTCGTCCGTCTGCTTGGCCTTCTGGACCTTGCGCTCCTCGCGCCGCGAGTCCACGGTGGCGACCAGCTTGTCCAGCCGGACGCGCAGGGCGTCGAGGTCGCCCACGGCGTGGTGCTCCTCCACCTGCGTGCGCAGGTGGTCGATGGCCGTCTGCGCGTCCTTGGCGGACAGATCGGTGGTCCGCACCCGCCGTTCGAGGAGGCCGATCTCGACCACCAGGCCCTCGTACTTGCGCTCGAAGTAGGCCAGGGCCTCCTCAGGGGTGCCCGCCTGCCAGGAGCCGACGACCTTCTCGCCCTCGGCAGTACGCACGTACACGGTGCCCGTCTCGTCGACGCGGCCCCACGGGTCGCTGCTCACAGCGCCTCCTCCACCTGATGCCTGCGAGGGGTTCACCCCCTGGGCATCGTCCACAGTTTCCTGGGGCGGGCAGCGCCCGCCCTGCACAACGCCAACATAGGCGACCGCCGGGCCGGCTGTCCGCATCCCGCACGACGGAATATCGCCGTACGGGCCGGACGCCGGCCGGGCCCGAGGCCGCCGGAACCCGTCAGTTCCGGGTGACGGCGCCCTTCTGGATGGTCACCGGGGTCTTCGGGGCCCCGTCCTGGCCACCGTCGGCCGTACCGGCCTTGGCCACCTCCTCCAGCGCCTTCACGCCCGCCGCGTCGATCTTGCCGAACGGCGTGTACGACGGAGCCAGCGGGCTGTCCTTGTAGACCAGGAAGAACTGGCTGCCGCCGCTGTGCGGCTGGCCGGTATTGGCCATCGCCACCGTGCCCGCCGGATAGATCACCTGGCCCTGCTCGTTCGGCTTGCCCAGCGAGTCGAGGTTCTCGTCCGCGATGGTGTAGCCGGGGCCGCCCATGCCCGTGCCCTCCGGGTCGCCGCACTGCAGCACGAAGATCCCGGAGGTGGTCAGGCGGTGGCACTTGGTGTTGTCGAAGAAGCCCTTGTCCGCGAGCGCCTTGAACGAGTTGACGGTCTCCGGCGTCTTCGCCGCGTCCATCTCGAACTTGATCTCACCCGCGGTGGTCTTCAGGTCGAACGTGTACTTCGCGTTCTTGTCGATCGCCATCGCCGGCGCGGGCGAGGTCTTCGGCGAGGGCGAGGCCGACGGGTTCGCCGCCGGGTCCGCCGCGCTGTCCTTCTTGTCCTTGTCGAAGACGCCGCCCACGACGAGGCCCACCAGCGTCGCGACCACCACGGCCACCGCCGCGCCGATCACCGCCGCCCGCTGCCGCGCCTTGCGCCGGGCCTCGGCCCTGCGCTTCTGCTGGCGCTCGTACTTCTCCCTGGCGAGCTGTCGCCGCCGCTGATCGCTCGTGACCACCGGGTCGTCTCCTTGTACGTGTATGGCACCGCTGTCCGGGCTCGGTTAGGCCGTACCGTATATGGGTTCGCTGTGGAACGAGCGGCGCCGGTAGGCTCTGAGCAGCGGCATTCCGATCAGGGCCGCCGCCGAAGCTCCCGACGGACGACGATTGAGGACGAACGTGCTGATTGCCGGGTTCCCCGCCGGGGCCTGGGGGACCAATTGTTACGTGGTCGCCCCCGCCGCCGGTGAGGAGTGCGTGATCATCGACCCGGGCCACCAGGCCACCCGCGGTGTCGAGGAGACGCTGAAGAAGCATCGGCTCAAGCCCGTCGCGGTCGTCCTCACCCACGGCCACATCGACCATGTGGCCTCGGTGGTCCCGGTGTGCGGGGCACACGACGTCCCGGCGTGGATCCACCCCGAGGACCGCTTCATGATGAGCGACCCGGAGAAGGCCCTGGGCCGCTCCCTGGGGGCGCAGCTGATGGGCGAGCTCACCGTGGGGGAGCCCTCCGACGTCAAGGAGCTCACCGACGGCGCGAAGCTGGCGCTGGCGGGCATGGAGCTCACCGTGTCGCACGCGCCCGGGCATACCAAGGGGTCGGTGACCTTCGGGATGCCCGAGGCGGGGGACGTCCCGCCGCTGCTGTTCTCGGGCGACCTGCTCTTCGCCGGCTCCATCGGACGCACCGACTTCCCGGGCGGCAGCCACGCCGACATGCTTGAGTCGCTGGCCCGCGTGTGCCTGCCGCTCGACGACTCGACCGTGGTGCTGCCCGGTCACAACGAGCACACGACCATTGGCCGTGAGCGCGCCACCAACCCGTACCTGCGGCAGGTGGCCGCCGGCCTGGGAGACGGATTCACGTCTCCACGACGAGGAATGTGACGAGAGTTTCGTGAGCACCTTCAAGGCCCCCAAGGGCACGTACGACCTCATCCCGCCGTACTCGGCGAAGTACCTGGCCGTCCGGGACGCGATCTCCGGCCCCCTGCGGCTGTCCGGCTACGGGTACGTCGAGACGCCCGGCTTCGAGGACGTCGACCTGTTCGCCCGCGGTGTCGGCGAGTCCACCGACATCGTGACCAAGGAGATGTACACCCTCACGACGAAGGGCGGGGCCAACCTCGCGCTCCGTCCCGAAGGCACCGCGTCCGTGCTGCGCGCGGCGCTGGAGGCGAACCTGCACAAGGCCGGCGGCCTGCCGGTGAAGCTCTGGTACTCGGGTTCGTACTACCGCTACGAACGCCCGCAGAAGGGCCGCTACCGCCACTTCTCGCAGGTCGGTGCCGAGGCGATCGGCGCCGAGGACCCGGCGCTGGACGCCGAGCTGATCATCCTGGCCGACCAGGCGTACCGCACGCTCGGCCTGCGCAACTTCCGGATCCTGCTGAACTCGCTGGGCGACAAGGAATGCCGCCCGGTGTACCGGGAGGCGCTCCAGGCCTTCCTGCGCGGGCTGGACCTGGACGAGGAGACCGTCCGCCGGGCCGAGATCAACCCGCTGCGCGTCCTCGACGACAAGCGGTCCGAGGTGCAGAAGCAGCTCGTCGGCGCGCCGATGCTGCGGGACTACCTGTGCGACGCGTGCAAGGCGTACCACGAGGAGGTCCGGGCGCTGATCACGGCGGCGGGGGTCGCCTTCGAGGACGACGAGAAGCTGGTGCGCGGGCTGGACTACTACACGCGGACCACCTTCGAGTTCGTCCACGGCGGCCTGGGCTCGCAGTCCGCGGTCGGCGGCGGCGGCCGCTACGACGGCCTGTCCGAGATGATCGGCGGACCCGCCCTGCCGTCGGTGGGCTGGGCGCTGGGCGTGGACCGTACGGTGCTGGCGCTCGAAGCGGAGGGTGTCGAGCTGGACATCCCGCCGGCGACGTCCGTGTTCGCGGTGGCGCTGGGCGAGGCGAAGCCGGTGCTGTTCGGGCTGGTCACGGAGCTCCGCAAGGCCGGTGTCGCGGCGGACATCTCGTACGGGGGCAAGGGCCTCAAGGGTGCGATGAAGGACGCCAACCGGTCGGGCGCGCGGTTCGCGATCGTCGCGGGCGACCGCGACCTCGCCGAGGGCCTCGTCCAGCTGAAGGACATGGAGTCCGGGGACCAGTCCCCGGTCGCCGTGACGGACGTCGTGGCCCTCCTCCGCACCAAGCTGGCCTGACGCGAGCCGCTCCCCGGCGGGTCGGTCAGAGGAGGCCGTGGCGCATGGCCGTGGTCACCGCGGCCGTGCGGTCCGCGACCTCCAGCTTGCCGAAGACGCGCAGCAGGTGCGTCTTGACGGTGGATTCCGCGACGAACAGGCGGCGGCCGATCTCCGCGTTCGTCGCGCCCTCCGCGACCAGGCGCAGGACCGCGACCTCGCGGTCGGAGAGGCGGGGGCGCTCGGGTCGGGTGCGCAGGCGGTCGACCAGGCGGCCCGCCACCGACGGGGCCAGGACCGTCTCGCCCCGCACGGCCGCGCGGATCGCGTCGGCCAGCTCCGCCCGGGCCGTGTCCTTCAGCAGGTAGCCCGCCGCCCCCGCCTCCACGGCCCGCAGGATGTCCCGGTCGTTCTCGTACGTCGTCAGGACCACCACCCTGACCGGCAGGCCGGCCGCGCTGATCCGGGCGATCGACTCGACGCCATCGCCGCCCGGCATCCGCAGGTCCATCAGGATCAGGTCCAGGCCGCCGGGGACCAGCTCCGCGGCCAGCGCCTCGGCCTGCGGGCCGTTCGAGGCCTCCGCGACGACCTCCAGGTCCGGCTCCGCGCTCAGCATGCCGCGCAGGCCCTCCCGTACCACCGGGTGGTCGTCGGCCAGCAGGATGCGGATCATGTTCTGCGGCTCCTCAGAGCGTCGTCGGGAGGGGTGTCGTCGGGAGGGTGACGGTGACCGTGGTGCCGGTCTGCGGCGCGGCCTCGATCGCCGCCGTGCCGCCGACCTCCGCCGCGCGGGCGCGCAGCCCCCGCAGGCCGTAGCCCGCAGCCGGGGCCGCCGGGTCGAAGCCGTGACCGGTGTCCCGGACCGTGACGGTCAGTTCGCCGCCACCGTAGGCCAGGGAGACCGAGCAGCGCGCCCCCGCCCCCGCGTGCTTGGCCGCGTTCGACAGCGACTCCTGGCAGGACCGCAGCGCCACCACCTCCAGCGCCGCGGCCAGCGGCCGCACCTCCCCGGTCACCGACACCTCCGCCGGCGGGACCTGCCGGGCCGCGAGGCGGCGCACGGCGTCCGGCAGGGAGCCGGCGTCCAGGTCGGCGGGGGCGCCGCCGGCCACCAGCGCCCGGGCCTCGGACAGGTTCTGCCGGGCGGTGGCGGCCATCAGCTCCAGATGCCGGCGGGCCTGCTCCGGATCGGCGTCCAGCTCCGACTGCACGGCCTGGACCAGCATCAGCAGGCTCGTGAAGCCCTGGGCGAGGGTGTCGTGGATCTCGCGGGACATGCGTTCCCTTTCGGCATGGGCGCCCTGAGCGGCGGAGAGCCGGGCCACCTCCTCCCGGCTGGCGTCGAGTTCGGCGATCAGCGAGGCCCGCTCCTGGCTCTGCTCGATGATCCGGATGATCCAGGCGCCGAAGAAGGAGGAGAAGGCGAAGGTGACGAACGAGCTGACCGCGTTGATGAAGACGATGTGTCCGGCCGGCCGCCACAGCACGGCCCACCCGGCCACCGGCAGCAGCGCCACCACCGCCATCGCGCCGATCGCCCGGCGCACCGGCAGCAGCATGAAGCAGTGCGGGGCGAGCGCGAACGTGATCAGCCGGGTCTCGCCCACCAGGAAGGCGGCCGGCAGGAACAGGGCCAGCGTCACCCCCAGGTAGCGCAGGGCCGGCCCCGGTTCGGCCCCGGGGTCCTTCAGGAGCAGCGGCCGGCCGGCCCACGCGTACCAGGGGATCAGCAGCGCGAGCAGGGCGGCGGCGGGGAGCCGGTACGACAGCCCGGGGAAGTCCGCGCCCAGGACGAAGGCCGCGGTCGCGGCCCACACGAGGCCGAAGTAGAGGTCCCACGGCCCGAAGGCGCGGTCCCACACGTGGGATTCACGCGCCCCGGCCGTACCGGTGAAGCCGTTCAGCCGTCGCGGTGGTTCTTCCACTTGAAGGTCAGCAGGCACAGGACCAATCCTCCGACGACCCAGGCCCCCAGGACCAGGGCGACCTTTCCGTACTCCCAGCTGCCCGTCTGCTCCAGGACGGCGGCGGACTCCGGCAGGAACACCCCGCGCAGACCCTGGCACATCCACTTGAGCGGGAACAGCGCGCCGATGTTCAGCAGCCAGTCCGGGATCGCGTTGACCGGGATGAAGACGCCGGAGATGAACTGGAGGATCAGGAACGGCAGGACGACCACCGAGCTCGCGCTCTTGCCGGACTTGGGCAGGCTGCTGACGGCGATGCCGAGCAGGGCGCAGCCGGTGAGGCCCAGGGCGAAGATCCAGCCGAAGGTGAGCCACTTGGCGGCCGAGGCCGGCAGGTCGAGGTCGAACAGGGCGGAGCCGACGAGCAGCAGGATCGCGGTCTCGGCGAGTCCGGTGGCGAGCACCATCCAGACCTTGCCGAGGAAGTACGCGGCCGGGGGCATCGGGGTCCCGCGCAGCCGGCGCAGCACCTTCTCGTCCCGTTCGACGGCGATCGAGATGCCGAGCGACTGGAAGCTGGTGGACATGATGCCCGCGGCCACCATGCCGGCCGCGTACAGCTGGGAGGCGGTGACGCCGGTGTCCTCCACGCTGTCGCGGAAGATCGAGGCGAAGAGGGCGAGGAAGACGATCGGGAAGGCGAAGGTGAAGATCATCGCGTCCCGCTGGCGGACGAACTGCTTGATCTCCAGCGCCCCGCGGCTCAGCCCCAGGGTCCAGGCGCCGGGCAGTGCCCTCGCGGCCGCGGCGGCCCGGCCGCCGCTCGTCGCGGTCGTGGCGGTGGTGGTCATCGTGCGTCCTCCGGCTGCTGCGCGGTCATGGGTACGAGCTGGCCGGTGAGGCGCAGGTACACGTCCTCCAGGGTGGGCCGGCCGATCCTCAGCCCCGGGATCTCGCCCTCGAAGCGGGCCATGAGCTCGGCGACCGTACGGGTGGGGGTCTCGGTGACGAGGCTCTGCGGGGTGCCGTCGGCCCCGGTCCACTCGACGGTGGCCCCGGTGCCGAAGCGGGAGCGCAGCTCGGCCGGTTCGCCCTGGGCGACGACCCTGCCGCTCGCGATGACGGCCAGCCGGTCGGCGAGGGCCTCGGCCTCCTCCAGGTAGTGCGTGGTGAGCACGATGGTGGTGCCCTCGCCGGCGAGCAGCCGGATCAGCTCCCAGAACCGGCGGCGGGCCGCCGGGTCGAAGCCGGTCGTCGGCTCGTCGAGGAGGAGCAGCTCGGGATCGCCGATGACGCCGAGCGCCACGTCGAGACAGCGCCGCTGGCCGCCCGAGAGGCCCTTCACCCGCTGGTCGCGCTTGTGCTCCAGGCCGACCAGGGCGATGACCTCGGCCGGGTCGCGCGGGGCCGGGTAGTAGCGGGCGAAGTGTTCGACCGTCTCCCGTACCGTCAGTTCGGCGGGCGCCGACTCGTCCTGCCAGACGATCCCGACGCGCGAGCGCCAGGCCCGACCGGCTCCGGCCGGGTCCGCGCCGAGCACGCTGACCTCGCCCCCGTCCCGTTCCCGGTGGCCCTGGAGGATCTCCACCGTGGTGCTCTTGCCGGCGCCGTTGGGCCCGAGGAGGCCGAAGACCTCGCCCTGCCGGATCGTCAGATCGAGTCCGTCCACCGCGGTGACCTCGCCGTACTGCTTGCGAAGCCCCCGTACTTCCACCGCGTTGAGTGTCATGCCTCGAATGGTGTGGCGGAATGGGCTCCACCGGTCCCCCCGTGCGTACGTCCTTATGTCCACCGAACGGTGGACACACAGCTCCGTACGGCACAATGGCCGGTGCTTGTTGACCTTGCAGATGTGGAGCGGGCGGTATGACGACACGAGATACGGACGCAGACACCGCCCCGCGGACGGTCGGCGCGAGCAGGGCCCTGGCCCTGCTGCTGGTGATCACCGGCGCCTTGGGGCTGCTCGCCGCCTGGGTGATCACGATCGACAAGTTCAAGCTGCTGGAAGACCCGAACTTCACGCCGGGCTGCAGCCTGAACCCGATCGTCTCCTGCGGCAACATCATGAAGAGCGAGCAGGCGTCCGCCTTCGGCTTCCCGAACCCGATGCTGGGGCTGGTCGCGTACGGCATCGTCGTCTGCGTCGGCATGAGCGTGCTGGCCGGGGCCCGGTTCCGGCCCTGGTACTGGCTGACCCTCAACGCGGGCATGCTGTTCGGCGTCGGGTTCTGCACCTGGCTGATGTACCAGTCGCTGTACAACATCAACTCGCTGTGCCTCTGGTGCTCCCTGGCCTGGGTCGCCACGATCTTCATGTTCTGGTACGTCACCGCGTTCAACGTGCGCGAGCGCCTGCTGCCCGCCCCGGGCTGGCTGCGCGCCTTCCTCGACGAGTTCACCTGGGTGCTGCCGGTGCTGCACGTCGGGATCATCGGCATGCTGATCCTGACGCGCTGGTGGGACTTCTGGACCTCCTGAGGCCTCCCGCCCCGGCCCCCGCCCCCGGGCCTGAGGAACGCTGTCGGCGGCGGCCTGTCAGTGGGCTCGCTTAGGCTTCCTGTGTGGAACCAGACCTGTTCACCGCCGCTGCCGAAGACCGCCAGGAGAAGGACCCGGCGAGCTCCCCGCTCGCCGTCCGGATGCGCCCGCGCACCCTGGACGAGGTGGTCGGCCAGCAGCACCTGCTGAAGCCCGGATCACCGCTGCGGCGGCTGGTCGGGGACGGGGCGGGCGGTCCGGCCGGAGCCTCGTCGGTGATCCTGTGGGGCCCGCCGGGCATCGGCAAGACCACCCTGGCGTACGTGGTGAGCCAGGCGACGCAGAAGCGGTTCGTGGAACTGTCGGCGATCACGGCGGGCGTGAAGGAAGTACGCGCCGTCATCGAGGGCGCCAAGCGGGCGGCGGGCGGGTACGGCAGGGACACGGTCCTCTTCCTCGACGAGATCCACCGCTTCAGCAAGGCCCAGCAGGACTCGCTGCTCCCGGCCGTCGAGAACCGCTGGGTGACGCTGATCGCCGCGACCACGGAGAACCCGTACTTCTCGATCATCTCCCCGCTGCTGTCGCGGTCGCTGCTGCTCACGCTGGAGCCGCTCACGGACGAGGACCTCAGCGCGCTCATGCGGCGCGCGCTGACGGAGGAGCGCGGGCTGGGCGGGGCGGTGACCCTGCCGGCGGACGCGGAGGCGCACCTGCTGCGGATCGCGGGCGGCGACGCCCGCCGGGCGCTGACGGCGCTGGAGGCGGGTGCCGGTTCGGCGATCGCCAAGGGGGAGTCCGAGATCAGCCTCCGGACGGTGGAGGAGGCGGTCGACCGGGCCGCGGTGAAGTACGACCGGGACGGCGACCAGCACTACGACGTGGCGAGCGCGCTGATCAAGTCGATCCGCGGTTCGGACGTGGACGCCGCGCTGCACTACCTGGCGCGGATGATCGAGGCCGGGGAGGACCCGCGGTTCATCGCGCGCCGCCTGATGATCTCGGCGAGCGAGGACATCGGGCTGGCGGACCCGACTGCGCTGCCCCTCGCGGTGGCCGCGGCGCAGGCGGTGGCGATGATCGGCTTCCCGGAGGCGGCGCTGACCCTCTCGCACGCGACGATCGCCCTGGCCCTGGCCCCGAAGTCGAACACCGCGACGACGGCGATCGGCGCCGCCCTGGCGGACGTCCGGGCGGGCCTGGCGGGCCCGGTGCCGACGCACCTGCGGGACGGCCACTACAAGGGCGCGGCCAAGCTGGGCCACGCGGTGGGGTACGTGTACCCGCACGACGTCCCGGGCGCCATCGCCGCGCAGCAGTACGCCCCCGACGCGGTTCACGGCAAGCGGTACTACGAACCGACCCGCTACGGCGCCGAGGCCCGCTACGCGGACGTGGTCGAAAAGGTCCGCGAACGCCTCCGCGGCGGCAACTCCGGCCCCTCCGGAGTCTGAGGCGGTACTGCTCCGACGACACCCCCTACGGGGTGCCAGCAGCCGCTGCGAACAGGGCGTGCATCGCCCGGCGCAGCTCGCAGACGTCGCGCACGGGCGCAGGGAAGTCGAAGCGGGCGTCGATGGAGGATCCGCCGCCCGTGAAGCGGACCCGCAGGCCCAGCCGGTCCAGGGCCAGCGGGACCGCGGTCGTGCCGGCGCCCTCCCGCGGGCCCAGCAGCGCGCACAGGTCCGCGATCCGGTCGCGGTGCGCCAGGTGCTGGAGGAGCTCCGTCTCGTGGATCACCGTCGGGTCGGGCTCCGCCGCGGCCAGCTCCCCGGGGTCCACGTGCTCGGCGCCCCACAGGTCGTCCACCGAGATCTCGCCGACCTCCAGGCGCAGCATCACGAAGGACGGCCGGCCGTGCAGCCCGAGCAGTTCGCCCACCGGCCGGCGCTCCGCCAGCAGTGCGGCGCAGGCCGCGCGGTCGTCGCCGCGCACCGGGGTCAGCCACCCGGCGAGCCACGCTCGGCCTCGGATACGATGGGGAACGGACACCGGCGCCACGTCCGTGATCTCGATCACGGCGGTGAGGTCGTCGTCCTGGGCGTGAGCGGCTGCCCTGGCAGCCGCGGATTCCCCTGACATCAGGAGAATCACGTCCCCGTCCGGGGTGACGGTCCGCGCGGCCGGCATCCCTGCCCCGAAGTCTGCCTGGTCAAGCGACCGCTCCTGGTCGAAAGCACCCGGCAGCATGAGGGATACTGAGGCGTTGGACTCTACGAGGGTTCGTACGCGTTCGGCTCCGGTGAGCTGCCGAACGCCTTCCCTGGGACGCGGCTGACCTTGCTTATCGTCGGCGCAAGCGGATTCTGTTTCGTCTGAATCCGAACTGCGTTGCGCACTGGGCAGGGGGATCCCATGTGGTCGAGACATTACGTCCTCCTCGATAAGGTAAGCCTCACCTAACTTACATGGAGGTAGGTTCCCCGTGAACCAGAAGCGACCCAAGGTCAAGAAGTCGCGTGCCCTCGGCATTGCGCTGACCCCGAAGGCCGTCAAGTACTTTGAGGCCCGCCCCTACCCGCCGGGCGAGCACGGCCGTGGCCGCAAGCAGAACTCGGACTACAAGGTCCGTCTGCTGGAGAAGCAGCGTCTGCGCGCTCAGTACGACATCTCTGAGCGTCAGATGGCCCGCGCGTACGACCGCGCCAAGAAGGCCGAAGGCAAGACGGGCGAGGCGCTGGTCGTCGAGCTCGAGCGTCGCCTCGACGCCCTGGTCCTGCGTTCGGGCATCGCCCGCACCATCTACCAGGCCCGCCAGATGGTCGTTCACGGCCACATCGAGGTCAACGGTGCCAAGGTCGACAAGCCGTCGTTCCGTGTCCGCCCGGACGACGTCATCACCGTGCGCGAGCGCAGCCGCGAGAAGGTTCCGTTCCAGGTCGCCCGTGAGGGTGGCTACGCAGGCGAGGGCGAGACCCCGCGCTACCTGCAGGTCAACCTGAAGGCCCTGGCCTTCCGCCTGGACCGCGACCCGAACCGCAAGGAAATCCCGGTCATCTGCGACGAGCAGCTCGTCGTCGAGTACTACGCCCGCTGATCCAGCGGCCGTAGCCTCACAGGCTGGTCAGCCCGCCGGTTCCCCTCTGGGGGAGCCGGCGGGCTTCCTGTTTTCGGCGGAGCCCGAATTCCGGTACGGCGGTGGATCTCCGGCGCGATAGGGTCGGAGAAAGACGTGTCCAGTGATCAACGTGCAGAGACCTGCAGAGAGCGGTGCAACGTGTCCGGTGGAGAGGTGGCCGGGATCCTCGTGGCCGTCTTCTGGGCCATTCTGGTCTCCTTCCTCGCCGTGGTGCTGGTGAGGCTGGCCCAGGTGCTCAAGGCGACCACCAAGCTGGTGGCCGACGTGACCGAGCAGGCCGTCCCGCTGCTCGCGGACGCCTCCACCACCGTCCGCTCCGCGCGCACCCAGCTCGACCGGGTCGACGCGATCGCGAGCGACGTCCAGGAAGTCACCTCGAACGCCTCCGCGCTGTCCTCCACCGTGGCCTCCACCTTCGGCGGGCCGCTGGTCAAGGTCGCGGCCTTCGGATACGGCGTCCGCAAGGCACTGGGCAAAACCACGGAAGCCGCGCCGCAGCGGGCGTCCCGACGTACTGTGATCGTTGGCCGTACGGTGCCGGGGGCCCGGCGCCGGAAGCAGAAGGGCTGAGACCTCCGATGTTCCGCCGAGCCTTCTGGTTCACCGCCGGCGCAGCCGCCGGCGTGTGGGCCACCACCAAGGTCAACCGCCAGCTGAAGAAGCTGACACCGGAGAGCCTCGCCGCCCAGGCCGCCGACAAGGCCGTGGAGGCGGGCCACCGCCTCAAGGACTTCGCCCTCGACGTCAAGGCGGGAATGACGCAGCGCGAGGACGAGCTGAACGATGCACTGGGGCTCCACCAGGACCCCGACCGGCCCGACAACGTCACCGCCCTCCCCGGGCCGCGGCGGCTGCGGGCCATCCAGAACGACAAGACCACCCCCCTGAATGTCACGTACAACCGGAATGAGGACCACTGATGGAGTCGGCTGAAATCCGCCGCCGCTGGCTGAGCTTCTTCGAGGAGCGCGGTCATGCCGTTGTCCCTTCGGCGTCGCTCATCGCGGACGACCCGACTCTGCTGCTGGTCAACGCGGGCATGGTCCCGTTCAAGCCGTACTTCCTCGGTGAGACCAAGCCGCCGGCCCCGCGGGCCACCAGCGTGCAGAAGTGCGTCCGTACGCCGGACATCGAAGAGGTCGGCAAGACCACCCGCCACGGCACCTTCTTCCAGATGTGCGGCAACTTCTCCTTCGGCGACTACTTCAAGGAAGGCGCCATCAAGTACGCCTGGGAGCTGCTCACCAGCTCCGTGGCGGACGGCGGCTACGGCCTGGAGCCGGAGAAGCTCTGGATCACCGTCTACCTCGACGACGACGAGGCCGAGACGATCTGGCGCGACGTGATCGGCGTGCCCGCCGAGCGCATCCAGCGCCTGGGCAAGAAGGACAACTTCTGGTCCATGGGCGTCCCGGGTCCCTGCGGCCCCTGCTCGGAGATCAACTACGACCGCGGCCCCGAGTTCGGCGTCGAGGGCGGCCCGGCCGTCAACGACGAGCGCTACGTGGAGATCTGGAACCTGGTCTTCATGCAGTACGAGCGCGGCGCCGGCGACGGGAAGGAAGACTTCCCGATCCTCGGCGACCTTCCGTCCAAGAACATCGACACCGGTCTCGGCCTCGAACGCCTCGCGATGATCCTGCAGGGCGTGCAGAACATGTACGAGACCGACACCCTGCGCGTGGTCATGGACAAGGCCACCGAGCTGACCGGCGTGCAGTACGGCGCCGCCCAGAACACCGACGTCTCGATGCGCGTGGTCGCCGACCACATCCGCACCTCCGTCATGCTCATCGGCGACGGCGTCACCCCCGGCAACGAGGGCCGCGGCTACGTGCTGCGCCGCATCATGCGCCGCGCCATCCGCAACATGCGCCTGATGGGTGCCACCGGCCCCGTCGTCCAGGACCTGGTCGACGTCGTGATCAACACGATGGGCCAGCAGTACCCGGAGCTCGTCACCGACCGCAAGCGCATCGAGACCGTCGCGCTCGCCGAGGAGGCCGCCTTCCTCAAGGCCGTCAAGGGCGGCACGAACATCCTCGACACCGCCGTGACCGAGACCAAGGCCGCCGGCGGCACGGTCCTCTCCGGCGACAAGGCGTTCCTGCTCCACGACACCTGGGGCTTCCCGATCGACCTCACCCTGGAGATGGCCGCCGAGCAGGGCCTCTCCGTGGACGAGCCCGGCTTCCGCCGCCTGATGCAGGAGCAGCGCGACCGGGCCAAGGCCGACGCCAAGGCCAAGAAGACCGGCCACGCGGACATGTCCGCCTACCGCGAGATCGCCGACGGCTCCGGCGCCACCGAGTTCACCGGCTACGCCACCACCCAGGGCGAGTCCACCATCGTCGGCCTGCTGGTCAACGGCGTCTCGGCGCCCGCCGCCTCCGAGGGCGACGAGGTCGAGGTCGTCCTCGACCGCACCCCCTTCTACGCCGAGGGCGGCGGCCAGCTCGCCGACCAGGGCCGGATCAAGCTCGACTCGGGCGCCGTCATCGTGGTCCGCGACGTGCAGCAGCCGGTCCCGGGCGTCTCCGTGCACAAGGGCTCCGTGCAGGTCGGCGAGGTGACGGTGGGCGCCTCCGCGTACGCCGCCATCGACGTCAACCGCCGCCGGGCCATCGCCCGCGCCCACTCGGCCACGCACCTGACCCACCAGGCGCTGCGCGACGCCCTGGGCCCGACGGCCGCCCAGGCCGGCTCCGAGAACTCGCCCGGCCGCTTCCGCTTCGACTTCGGCTCGCCGAACGCCGTGCCCGGCACGGTCCTCACCGACGTCGAGCAGAAGATCAACGACGTGCTCTCCCGCGAGCTCGACGTCACCGCCGAGATCATGAGCATCGACGATGCGAAGAAGCAGGGCGCCATCGCCGAGTTCGGCGAGAAGTACGGCGAGCGCGTGCGCGTCGTGACCATCGGAGACTTCTCCAAGGAGCTGTGCGGGGGCACGCACGTCGGCAACACCGCCCAGCTGGGCCTGGTGAAGCTGCTCGGCGAGTCCTCCATCGGCTCCGGCGTGCGCCGCGTCGAGGCCCTGGTGGGCGTGGACGCGTACAACTTCCTCGCCAAGGAGCACACGGTCGTCGCCCAGCTCCAGGAGCTGGTCAAGGGCCGTCCCGAGGAGCTTCCGGAGAAGATCGCCTCCATGCTCGGCAAGCTCAAGGACGCCGAGAAGGAGATCGAGAAGTTCCGCGCGGAGAAGGTCCTCCAGGCCGCCGCCGGTCTCGCCGAGAACGCCCAGGACATCCACGGCGTCGCCCTCGTCGTCGGCCAGGTACCGGACGGCACGGGCGCCGACGACCTGCGCAAGCTGGTCCTCGACGTGCGCGGCCGCATCCAGGGCGACCGCCCGGCCGTCGTGGCCCTGTTCACCACGGCGAACGACCGCCCGCTGACCGTCATCGCCACCAACGAGGCCGCCCGCGAGCGCGGTCTCAAGGCCGGCGACCTGGTCCGCACCGCCGCCAAGACCCTCGGCGGCGGCGGTGGCGGCAAGCCGGACGTGGCCCAGGGCGGCGGCCAGAACCCGGCCGCCATCCCCGAGGCCATCGCCGCGGTCGAGCGCCTCGTCGTCGAGACGGTCTGACCATGACGCTGCGCCGTGGCCGCCGTCTCGCCATCGACGTCGGGGACGCCCGGATCGGGGTCGCCTCGTGCGACCCCGACGGGGTGCTCGCCACACCGGTGGAAACCGTTCCGGGCCGGGACATCCCCTTCGCCCACCGGCGGCTGCGGCAGCTCGTCGAGGAGTACGAACCCCTCGAAGTCGTGGTCGGCCTGCCCCGCTCGCTCAGCGGGCGGGAGGGGCCGGCCGCGGCCAAGGTGCGCGCCTTCGCCATGGAACTCGCGAAGGGCATCAAGCCGGTGACGGTCCGTCTGGTGGACGAGCGGATGACCACGGTCACCGCCGCCCAGGGGCTGCGGGCCTCGGGACGGAACGCCAAGAAGGGCCGCTCGGTGATCGACCAGGCGGCCGCGGTGGTGATCCTTCAGAACGCTCTTGAGACCGAACGGGTATCAGGTAATCCGCCCGGTGAGTGCGTCGAAGTGGTTGTCTGATCGCGATACGGTAACGTTCCGCGCGATGCGGCGGCATTCGAACAAGTCGTCGCCCACCACTTCAGAGGCGGAACCGGGTGCCGCGGCGGACAGGGCCGTTGCCTCCGTCTCGCGGCTCTAGGGGACCGATGACTGAGTATGGCCGGGGCCGTGACCCCGAACCGTGGCACCCGGAGGACCCCCTGTACGGGGACCGCGGGTGGACCGGGCACGAGGCCCAGCAGGCTCAGATGCCCTACGCCGGCGCCCCGCAGCAGCAGTACCCGCAGGAGCCGCAGTACCAGCAGGATCCCCAGTACCCGCAGTACCAGCAGGATCCGCAGTACCAGCAGCAGTACGTGCAGCAGGGCCAGTACCCGGAGCAGCAGCAGGGCTATGTCCCGCAGCAGCCCGATCAGGCTCACCAGCAGCTCCACCCGCAGCAGCCGGTGTACGACGGCCAGGGCCAGGGCCAGGGCTGGGACACCGGCCGGCTCCAGGCCCAGGCCCCGGCCCAGTACGCCGACGTCCCGCAGGCCGACCCGTACGTCGGCGCGGACCCGTACGCCCAGCAGCCCGTCGGCGGCTACCCGGGCGAGGCCCCCGACCTCTACGGCACGCCCGAGGCCTACCCGCCGCCGCAGCCCCCGGGCCGGCGCCACCTGGTCACGGAGCAGGAGGAGGAGCCGGAGTCCGAGTACGCCGAGGAGACGGCCGACGGGGGCTCCTCGGTGCCGCCCGGCGAAGACGGCGACTCCGACACCCCGGGCGGCGGCGGACGCCGCGGCCGCTCGAAGGACAAGAAGCCCAAGGGCCGCAACGGTGCGGCGTGCCTGATCGCCGCCGTCGTGATCGTGGGCGTCCTCGGCGGTGGCGGCTACTACGGCCTGGACTACCTCAAGTCCAAGTTCAGCACCGGCGAGGACTACGTCGGCGAGGGCGAGGGCTCCGTCACCATCGACATCCCCAAGGGCACCGGCATGGGGGAGATGGGCCGCATCCTCAAGGCGCACGGCGTCGTCAAGAGCGCGGACGCGTTCGTCGCCGCCGCCAAGGCCAACCCCAAGGGCGGCGCCATCCAGGCAGGCTCCTACACGATGAAGGAGCACATGTCGGGCAAGGCGGCCGTCGACCTGATGGTGGGCGGGGCCGGCGTCAACGCGCTGGACGTCATCCCCGGCTGGAAGACCAACCAGGTCTACAAGGCCATCGACGAGCGGCTCAAGCTCAAGGAGGGCACGACCAAGGACGTCGCCACCAAGGAGGCGAAGAACCTCGGTCTGCCCGAGTGGGCGAACAACAACAAGGACATCAAGGACCCGCTGGAGGGCTTCCTCTACCCGGCCCGCTACGACCTCAGCAAGGACGCGACCCCCGAGTCGATGCTCAAGCAGATGGTGGCCAAGTCCAACGAGGCCTACGCCGGCGCGGACCTCAAGGGGCAGGCGGCCAAGCTGGGCCTCGCCAACCCGCTCCAGCTCGTCACCGTCGCGAGCCTCGTCCAGGCCGAAGGCAAGTACCAGCACGACTTCGACAAGATCTCCCGGGTCGTCTACAACCGTCTCAAGCCGGGCAACACCGAGACGTACGGCCTGCTCGACTTCGACTCCACGGTCAACTACATCAAGGGTTCGAGCACCCTGGACGTCGGTTCAGTCAACGACCTCCGCAAGATCGACGACCCGTACAACACGTACAAGATCAAGGGCCTCCCGGCCGGCCCGATCGGCAACCCCGGCCCCGACGCGCTCAAGTCGGCGATCAACCCGGCCACCGGCCCGTGGTACTACTTCGTGTCGGTGAACGAGAACGAGACGCTCTTCGCCGTGACGAACGAGGAGCACAACAGGAACCGCCAGCGGTACGAAGAGGAACGGAAGAAGGCAGCAGGGCAGTGATACGCGCAGCCGTGCTCGGTTCACCGATCGAGCACTCCCTCTCACCGGTGCTGCACCGCGCCGCCTACCAGGAGCTCGGCCTCGACGACTGGTCGTACGACCGCTTCGAGATAGACGAGGACGCGCTCCCGCAGTTCGTCGCCGGCCTCGGCCCCGAGTGGGCCGGGCTGTCGCTGACGATGCCGCTCAAGCGCGCGGTCATCCCGCTGCTCGACGCCATCAGCGACACGGCCGCCTCGGTCGAGGCGGTCAACACGGTCGTCCTGACCGAGGACGGCCGGCGCCTCGGCGACAACACCGACATCCCCGGGATCGTCTCCGCGCTCCACGAGCGCGGGGTCGACGAGGTGGAGCGCGCCACCATCCTCGGAGCCGGAGCCACCGCCTCCTCCGCCCTGGCCGCGCTCGCCCGGACCTGCTCCGGCGAGGTCACGGTGTACGTGCGCTCCCGGGCCCGCGCCGACGAGATGCAGGAATGGGGCGAGCGCCTCGACGTGGCCGTCCGTACGGCCGACTGGGCGGACGCCGCCGACGGGCTGGGCGCCCCCCTCGTCATCGCGACGACCCCGGCACGTGCCACGGACTGGCTGGCCGCCCACGTACCGGCCGGTGCGGGCACCCTCTTCGACGTCCTGTACGACCCCTGGCCGACGGCGCTCGCGGCGGCCTGGGCGGAGCACGGCGGCCGCCTGCTCGGCGGGCTGGACCTCCTCGTCCACCAGGCGGTGCTCCAAGTCGAGCAGATGACCGGCCGGCACACCGCGCCACTGGCCGCCATGCGGGCCGCGGGCGAGGCCGCGCTGCGGGCCCGCCACTGACCGGCCGCCGCCCGACCCGCTGCCGCCGGACCCGCCGCCCGACCCGCTGCCGCCGCACCTGATGCACTGCGCGGGCCGATCTTGCCGCGTAGGGCCGCACTCGCCAGGGTGAGCCCGGGTGCACCACCGTCCGCCAGCTGGACCGGAGGGCGGCGCACCGGCCCGGACATGGGAGGATCGGGTACGGCGGGTCCGGGCCGAGCACCCGGCCGCGCCGCCGCAGTACCAGGCGCGAGCATGAGGAGCATCGTTGAGCAGGTTGCGTTGGCTGACCGCAGGAGAGTCGCACGGACCGGCACTGGTCGCGACGCTGGAGGGCCTTCCCGCCGGCGTTCCGGTCACCACCGAGCTGGTGGCCGACCACCTGGCCCGGCGCCGGCTCGGCTATGGCCGCGGTGCCCGGATGAAGTTCGAGCAGGACGAGATCACCTTCCTCGGCGGCGTCCGCCACGGCCTGTCCCAGGGCTCCCCGATCGCCGTCATGATCGGCAACACCGAGTGGCCCAAGTGGGAGACCGTCATGTCGGCCGATCCGGTCGACCCGTCGCTGCTCAAGGACACCGGCCGCAACGCGCCGCTGACCCGTCCGCGCCCGGGCCACGCCGACCTGGCGGGCATGCAGAAGTACGGCTTCGACGAGGCCCGGCCGATCCTGGAGCGCGCGAGCGCCCGTGAGACCGCCGCCCGCGTCGCCCTCGGCGCCGTCGCCCGTTCCTTCCTCAAGGAGGTCGCGGGCATCGAGATCGTCTCGCACGTGGTGGAGCTGGCCACGGCCAAGGCCCCGTACGGCGTGTACCCGACCCCGGCGGACGTCGAGAAGCTCGACGCGGACCCGGTGCGCTGCCTGGACGCGGACGCGTCGAAGGCGATGGTCGCCGAGATCGACCAGGCCCACAAGGACGGCGACACCCTCGGCGGCGTCGTCGAGGTCCTCGCGTACGGCGTCCCCGTCGGCCTCGGCTCGCACGTGCACTGGGACCGCCGCCTGGACGCGCGCCTCGCGGCCGCGCTGATGGGCATCCAGGCGATCAAGGGCGTCGAGGTCGGCGACGGCTTCGACCTGGCCCGCGTACCCGGCTCGCAGGCGCACGACGAGATCGTGGCCACCCCCGAGGGCATCAAGCGCACCTCCGGCCGCTCCGGCGGCACCGAGGGCGGTCTGACCACCGGTGAGCTGCTGCGCGTACGAGCGGCCATGAAGCCGATCGCGACGGTCCCGAAGGCGCTCGCCACGATCGACGTGGCCACGGGCGAGGCCGCGGCCGCCCACCACCAGCGCTCCGACGTCTGCGCCGTCCCCGCGGCGGGCATCGTCGCCGAGGCGATGGTCGCCCTCGTCCTCGCGGACGCGGTCGTCGAGAAGTTCGGCGGCGACTCGGTGCCCGAGACCCGGCGCAACGTCCGGTCGTACCTCGACAACCTGCAGATCCGGTGACGGGCGGACCACTGGTCGTCCTCGTCGGGCCCATGGGGTCCGGCAAGTCCACGGTGGGGGCGCTGCTCGCCGAGCGGCTCGGCGTCCCCTACCGGGACACCGACGCCGACATCGTCGCGGCCCAGGGCCGCGCGATCTCGGACCTCTTCGTCGACGAGGGCGAGCCGTACTTCCGCGAGCTGGAGCGCCGGGCGGTCGCCGCCGCGGTCGCCGAGCACACCGGAGTCCTCGCCCTCGGCGGCGGCGCCGTCCTCGACGCGGGCACCCGGGAGCTGCTGGCCGGCCTGCCCGTCGCCTATCTTTCGATGGACGTGGAGGAAGCCGTCCGGCGCGTCGGGCTGGGCGCGGCGCGCCCGCTGCTCGCCGTCAACCCGCGCCGCCAGTGGCGCGAGCTGATGGAGGCCCGCCGCCCCCTGTACACCGAAGTCGCGCGCGTCGTGGTGGCCACCGACGACCGCACCCCCGAAGAGGTCGCCCAGGCGGTCCTCGACGCTCTGGAGTTGAAGGACGTATGACAGACCAGGTGACGCGCATCCAGGTCGGCGCCAGCGCCGGACACGACGCGTACGACGTGCTGGTGGGCCGGCAGCTGCTCGGCGAGCTGGGCGGCCTGATCGGTACGAAGGCCCAGCGGGTCGCCGTGATCCACCCCGAGGCGCTGGCCTCGACCGGTGAGGCGCTGCGCGACGACCTCGCCGAGCAGGGATACGAGGCGGTCGCCATCCAGGTGCCGAACGCCGAGGAGGCCAAGACCATCGAGGTCGCGGCGTACTGCTGGAAGGCGCTCGGCCAGTCCGGGTTCACCCGCACCGACGTGATCGTCGGTGTCGGCGGCGGGGCCACCACGGACCTCGCGGGCTTCGTCGCGGCCTCCTGGCTGCGCGGGGTGCGCTGGATCGCCGTACCGACCACCGTCCTGGCGATGGTGGACGCGGCCGTCGGCGGCAAGACCGGCATCAACACCGCCGAGGGCAAGAACCTGGTGGGGGCCTTCCACCCGCCCGCCGGCGTGCTGTGCGACCTGGCGGCGCTGGACTCGCTGCCGGTCAACGACTACGTCAGCGGCCTCGCCGAGATCATCAAGGCCGGATTCATCTCCGACCCGGTGATCCTCGACCTGATCGAGGCGGACCCGGCCGCGGCCCGCACGCCCGACGGCCCGCACACCGCGGAGCTCATCGTGCGCTCGATCCAGGTCAAGGCGGACGTCGTCTCCAGCGACCTGAAGGAGTCGGGGCTGCGGGAGATCCTCAACTACGGCCACACCCTCGCGCACGCCATCGAGAAGAACGAGCGCTACAAGTGGCGCCACGGCGCGGCCGTGTCGGTCGGCATGGTCTTCGCGGCCGAGCTCGGCCGACTCGCGGGCCGGCTCGACGACGCGACGGCCGACCGGCACCGGGAGATCCTGGCCGCGGTCGGGCTGCCGCTCACCTACCGCGGCGACCAGTGGCCCAAGCTGCTCCAGACCATGCAGGTCGACAAGAAGTCCCGCGGCAACCTGCTGCGCTTCATCGTCCTCGACGGCCTGGCCAAGCCCACCGTCCTGGAGGGCCCCGACCCGGCGCACCTCATCGCGGCGTACGGCGAGGTGTCGGCGTGAGCCGCAAGGTGCTCGTGCTGAACGGGCCGAACCTGGGCCGGCTCGGGTCCCGCGAACCCGACGTGTACGGGGCCACCTCGTACGCCGGGCTCGTCGAGAGCTGCCGCGCGCTGGGCGAGGAGCTCGGTTTCGACGTCGAGGTCCGCGAGACCAACGACGAGGGCGCCATAGTGCGCTGGCTGCACGAGGCGGCGGACGGCAAGATCCCGGTCGTGATCAACCCGGGCGCCTTCACGCACTACTCGTACGCCATGCGGGACGCGGCGGCGCAGCGCACCGCTCCGCTGATCGAGGTGCACATCTCCAACCCGTACGCCCGCGAGGAGTTCCGGCACACGTCGGTCATCGCCTCGGTGGCGACCGGGACGGTGGCGGGCTTCGGCATCGGCTCGTACCGGCTGGCGCTGCGCGCGCTGGCGGACGAAGTCGCACTCTGACGGTGCTGGTGGGCGGCTCCGCCCCCGTGGTCATATAACGTTCTCGCATCAGTCGGTGGAACGAGACGGAGTGGCAGCGGATGCAGCAAGGAGTGGGGGGCGGCGGCGCGGGCTGGGGGCAGCCGGGACATCATGCGGCCGTGCCCCCGCAGCCGCCGATACCCCCTGCGCAGGGGTGGCCGGTTCCGGGGGCGCCCGCCGCGCCCCCGCAGGCGCCGGCGCCGGCTCCGCACGCGCCGCCGTATTCACCGCCGCCCGGCGGTGAGGCCACGGGGCACATCCCGCTCCCTCCCGCAGTGGCCGGCACCGGCGGGGCCACGCTGGCCGTGCTGCTGATCGGCCCGGCGGGCGCGGGCAAGACCACCGTGGCCCGGCACTGGGCCAGCACCCGGCCGGTGCCGACCGCACACGTGAGCCTGGACGACGTCCGGGAGTGGGTGTGCTCGGGCTTCGCGGACCCGCAGGCGGGCTGGAACGACCACTCCGAGGCCCAGTACCGGCTGGCCCGCCGCACCTGCGGCTTCGCCGCCCGCAACTTCCTGGCCAACGGGATCTCCTGCATCCTCGACGACGCCGTGTTCCCGGACCGGCCCGTGGTCGGCCTGGGCGGCTGGAAGCGGCACGTGGGTCCCGCCCTGCTGCCGGTCGTCCTCCTGCCCGGCCTGGAGATCGTCCTGGAGCGCAATGCCGCCCGCTCGGGCAACCGGCGCCTCTCGGACGAGGAGGTCGCCCGCATCCACGGCCGGATGGCGGGCTGGTACGGCTCCGGCCTGCCGATCATCGACAACTCGGACCTGGACGTGGAAGCCACCTCGCGCGCCCTTGACGAGGCGCTGGCGCGGGCCCTCACCGCCCCTGGTTTCTAAGCGGTCAGCTTTGGAGAAGCGTGGGGCCGCGGGCCGCGGCTAGCGTGAATTCCACGCCGAACCCACCGCTTCAGGAGTGATCATGACCACCTCTCCCACCCAGGGAATCAAGACCGTCCTGCACCCCGTCTCCGACCTGGCCGCCGCCAAGGACGTGTACACCGCGCTGCTCGGCGTCGCGCCGACGACCGACGAGCCGTACTACGTCGGCTACGAGGCCGCCGGCCAGCAGATCGGGCTCGTGCCCGGCGGCGCGGCGCAGGGCATGGCCGCGCCCGTGGCCCACTGGCACGTGCCGGACATCGAGGCGAAGCTCGCCGAGGTGACCGCGGCCGGGGGCAAGCTCAAGGACCCCGTGCGCGACGTCGGCGGCGGCCGCCTCGTGGCCACCTTCACCGACCCCGACGGCAACGTCCTCGGGCTGCTCCAGGACCGGTGACCGAGCCCCGCACAGCTGGTTGGATCGAGCCAGGCTGCCCGACCCGACAGACGGAGACACGATGAGCATGGCCAGGCCCGCGCTGCACGATGCCGACAGCCACGACCTGATCCGCGTGCACGGCGCGCGGGTGAACAACCTCAAGGACGTCAGTATCGAGATCCCGAAGCGCCGCCTGACGGTGTTCACCGGTGTCTCCGGCTCGGGCAAGAGCTCACTGGTGTTCGACACGATCGCCGCCGAGTCGCAGCGACTGATCAACGAGACCTACAGCGCCTTCGTCCAGGGGTTCATGCCCACCCTGGCCCGGCCCGAGGTCGACGTACTCGACGGTCTGACCACCGCGATCACCGTCGACCAGCAGCGGATGGGCGGTGACCCGCGCTCGACGGTGGGCACCGCCACCGACGTCAACGCCATGCTGCGCATCCTGTTCAGCCGCCTCGGCAAGCCGCACATCGGCTCGGCCAAGGCGTTCTCCTTCAACGTCGCCTCGATCAGCGGGGCCGGCGCGGTCACCGTCCGGCGCGGCGGGCAGGAGGTCAAGGAGAAGCGCAGCTTCAGCATCACCGGCGGCATGTGCCCGCGCTGCGAGGGCCGCGGCGCGGTCACCGACATCGACCTCACGCAGCTCTACGACGACACCAAGTCGCTGAACGAGGGCGCGTTCACGATCCCCGGCTACACCGGGGGCGGCTGGAACTCCCGCCTTTACACCGAGTCGGGCTTCTTCGACCCGGACAAGCCGATCCGCCGGTACACGAAGAAGGAGCTCCAGGACCTCCTGTACCGCGAGCCGACCCGTATGAAGATCGCGGGCATCAACATGACGTACGAGGGCCTGGTCCCGCGCGTCCAGAAGTCGATGCTGTCCAAGGACACCGAGTCCATGCAGCCGCACATCCGGGCGTTCGTGGAGCGGGCGGTCACCTTCACCACCTGCCCCGACTGCGCGGGCACGCGGCTCAGCGAGGGTGCGCGCTCCTCGAAGATCAAGCGGAAGAACATCGCGGAACTGTGCGCGATGGAGATCCGGGACCTGGCCGAATGGGTCCGGGGCCTGGACGAGCCCTCGGTGGGGCCGCTGCTCGCGACGCTGCTGGGGACCCTCGACTCGTTCGTCGAGATCGGTCTCGGCTACCTCTCGCTCGACCGCGCGTCGGGCACGCTGTCCGGCGGCGAGGCGCAGCGCGTCAAGATGATCCGCCACCTCGGCTCCTCGCTCACCGACGTCACGTACGTCTTCGACGAGCCCACCACCGGCCTGCACCCGCACGACATCCAGCGGATGAACAACCTGCTCCTGCGGTTGCGGGACAAGGGCAACACGGTGCTCGTCGTGGAGCACAAGCCGGAGACGATCGCGATCGCCGACCACGTCGTCGACCTCGGTCCGGGCGCCGGCTCGGGCGGCGGCACCGTCTGCTTCGAGGGCACCGTCGAGGAACTGCGGACCGGCGGCACCATCACCGGCCGGCACTTCGACGACCGGGCCGCCGTCAAGGACACCGTGCGCAAGCCCACCGGCACGCTGGAGATCCGCGGTGCCGGCACCCACAACCTCCGCGACGTCGACGTGGACATCCCGCTCGGGGTGCTCACCGTCGTCACGGGCGTCGCGGGCTCCGGCAAGAGCTCGCTCGTGCACGGCTCGATCCCGCCCGGCGAGGGTGTGGTCTCGGTCGACCAGGGCGCCATCAAGGGGTCCCGGCGCAGCAACCCGGCGACGTACACCGGACTGCTCGACCCGATCCGCAAGGCGTTCGCCAAGGCCAACGACGTCAAGCCGGCCCTGTTCAGCGCCAACTCCGAGGGCGCCTGCCCGACCTGCAACGGCGCCGGAGTCATCTACACCGACCTGGCGATGATGGCCGGGGTCGCCACCACCTGCGAGGAGTGCGAGGGAAGGCGGTTCGACTCCTCGGTGCTCGACTACCGCTTCGGCGGCCGTGACATCAGCGAGGTGCTCGCGATGTCGGTGACCGAGGCAGAGGCGTTCTTCGGGGCGGGGGACGGGCACCTCCCCGCCGCGCACCGCATCGTCGCGCGCCTCGCCGACGTCGGCCTCGGATACCTCACCATCGGCCAGCCGCTCACGACCCTCTCCGGCGGCGAGCGCCAGCGGCTCAAGCTGGCGACCCACATGGCCGACAAGGGGGGGATCTACGTCCTCGACGAGCCGACGGCCGGCCTGCACCTCGCCGACGTCGAGCACCTGCTGGGCCTGCTCGACCGGCTCGTCGACTCCGGCAAGTCGGTCATCGTCGTCGAGCACCACCAGGCGGTCATGGCGCACGCCGACTGGATCATCGATCTCGGGCCCGGCGCGGGCCACGACGGCGGCCGGATCGTCTTCGAGGGCACCCCCGCCGAGCTCGTGGCCGAGCGGGCCACCCTCACCGGCGAGCACCTCGCGGCGTACGTGGGCGGCTGACGGGGGAGCACACCCGTACGGGGCCCGGGCCCGGCGCGGCCCGGCCCCGGCGGCCCGGGCCCGCGCCGGGACCGGGCCCCGTACGGGTGTGCTCGCCAGGCCGGATGCGCGGGGCGCTCGTACGCTCGAAGACATGTCAGACGTGTATGCGACCCGCCGGGGCCTGCTTCGCGACCGCTGTGCCGCCGCGGGGAGCGCCGCCGCACTGATCACGCGTCCGGCGAACGTCCGCTACCTCACCGGGGCGTCCCCGCCGTCCGCCGTCCTGCTCGTCGGGCCGGACGGCCAGGACATGCTGTTCACCGTCGGGCCGCCCACCGGCGAGGCCGACGAGGGCCGCCTCGACGCGCGGCTCAGGCTCTCCGTACTGGCGGGCCCCGGCAGCGACGCGGCCGTCGCGGCCGGGGACATGGCCGGATCGCTGCGCGTCGAGTCGCTGGCCGTCGAGGAGCACCACCTCACCGTCGCCCGCCACCGCGCCCTGCGCTCCGTAGCGCCCAAGCTGCGGCTCGTGGACCTGGGCGGCGCCGTGGAGCAGCAGCGCCTCGTCAAGGACGAGGAGGAGATCGCCTGCCTGCGGATCGCCGCGGAGATCGCCGACCAGGCCCTCGGCGAGCTGCTGGAGTCGATCCTGGTGGGCCGGACCGAGCGCCACCTCGCCCTGGAGCTGGAGCGCCGTCTCGTCGACCACGGCGCCGACGGGCCCGCGTTCCCGACCTCCGTCGGCACCGGGCCGAACTCCGGCCGCTCCCGGCACCGGCCCTCCGACCGCCGCGTCGAGGAGGGCGACTTCCTCTCCGTCTGCCTCGGCGCCAATTACCGCGGGTACCGCTGCGAGATCGGCCGTACCTTCGTGATCGGCACCAGCCCGGCCGACTGGCAGATCGAGCTCTACGATCTTGTTTTCACGGCCCAGCGGGCGGGCCGGGAGGCGCTCCTGCCCGGCGCCGCGTACCGCGAAGTCGACCGCGCGGCGCGCTCCGTCCTGGACTCCGCGGGCCACGGTGAAGCCATCGCTCCGTCGACCGGACACGGCGTCGGCCTCGAAATCGACGAGGACCCGCAGCTTGCACCTACGGCAATGGGTAAACTGGACGCTTGCGTGCCGGTCACCGTCGAACCGGGGGTTCACCTCCCGGGCCGGGGAGGTGTCCGGATCGATGACACGCTCGTCGTGCGCCCCGAGGCGGACGGCGGTCCCGAGCTACTCACCATTACGACCAAGGAGCTGCTCGCGCTCTAGCCCGCCGCGGCGGACTGTGCGCGCACCCGTGGTCTTCCAGTGCAGGAGATTCCGCAACCGTGGCTTCCACGAACGACCTCAAGAACGGCATGGTGCTCAAGCTCGACGGCGGCCAGCTCTGGTCCGTCGTCGAGTTCCAGCACGTCAAGCCCGGCAAGGGCCCGGCCTTCGTGCGCACCAAGCTCAAGCACGTGCTCTCCGGCAAGGTCGTCGACAAGACGTTCAACGCCGGCACGAAGGTCGAGACGGCCACCATCGACCGCCGCGACATGCAGTTCTCGTACATGGACGGCGAGTACTTCGTCTTCATGGACATGCAGACCTACGACCAGCTGATGGTCGACCGCAAGGCGGTCGGCGACGCCGCCAACTTCCTCATCGAGGGCTTCACCGCCTCGGTCGCCCAGCACGAGGGCGAGGTGCTCTACGTCGAGCTCCCGGCCGCCGTCGAGCTGGTCATCGAGCACACCGACCCCGGCGTCCAGGGCGACCGCTCCACCGGTGGCACCAAGCCCGCCAAGCTGGAGACCGGTTACGAGATCCAGGTCCCGCTCTTCGTCACCACCGGCGAGAAGGTCAAGGTCGACACCCGCACCTCCGACTACCTCGGCCGGGTGAACAGCTAACCGTGGCTGCCCGCAGCAACGCGCGCAAGCGCGCATTCCAGATCCTGTTCGAGGCCGACCAGCGCGGGGTGCCCGTGCGCGAGGTCCTCGCGGACTGGATCCGCCACGCGCGGTCGGACGACCGGCAGCCGCCCGTCAGCGCCTTCACGATGGATCTCGTCGAGGGGTACGCCGACAAGGTGAACCGCATCGACGACCTGATCGTCACCTACGCCGTGGACTGGGAGCTCGACCGCATGCCGGTCGCGGACCGGAACATCCTGCGGCTCGGTGCCTACGAGCTGATCTGGGTGGACGACACCCCGGACGCCGTGGCCATCGACGAGGCCGTCCAGCTGGCCAAGGAGTTCTCGACGGACGAGTCCCCCTCGTTCGTGAACGGGCTGCTGGCCCGCTTCAAGGACCTGAAGCCGAGTCTGCGCCGGGGCGAGTAGCCCCCGGCGGTTCGGCGAGAACGGCAGGGCCCGCAGCGCACGCGCGCTGCGGGCCCTCCGTCCGTTCCGGGGAGCCCGCGGGCCGGCGGGCGCAGGACCGGCGGCGAGAAGACCGGTACGCGAAAACCGGCGTGGGGGGGGGGGCCCCCCCGGGGCCCCGCCCCCCCCCCGCGCGGGGGCCCCGGGGGGGGGGGGCGGGGCGGGGCGGCCGGGGGGGCCCCCGCCCCCCCCGCCCCCCCCGCGCGCACCCCCCCCCACAG
>NZ_JBITFF010000010.1:0-272155 GCF_044455885.1 Streptomyces sp. NPDC051109 | reverse complement strand
CGTCCGGCGACCGCCTGGGGCTGGACATAGGCCGCCCACGCGCAGCAGGTCAGCGGCCTGCCAGCGTCTGCAGGCCGTGGGGGCTGTCGGACGACGTCCATGGGCGAACCCTCGGGCGTCTGCAGGCCGTGAAGGGTGTGAGACGACGTCCGTGGGCGAGCCCTCGGGCGCCTGCGGGCCGTGGAGGACGCCAGACGACATCCATGGGCGAACCCTCGGGCATCTGCGGGCTGGTGGAGGGCGCCAACGACGTCCACGGGCGGCCCCTCGGGCGTCCGCAGGCCGGTGGCGGGCGCCAGACGACATCCGTGGGCGAGCCCTCGGGCGCCTGCGGGCCGTGGAGGACGCCAGACGACATCCATGGCGAACCCTCGGGCATCTGCGGGCTGGTGGAGGGCGCCAACGACGTCCATGGGCGGCCCCTCGGGCGTCTGCAGGCCGGTGGCGGGCGCCAGACGACGTCCGTGGGCGAGCCCTCGGGCGTCTGCGGGCCGTGGAGGACGCCAGACGACATCCATGGCGAACCCTCGGGCGCCTGCGGACTGTCTGCGGGCTGTCTGCGGACTATTTGGACTCCCTGTGGGGCCTGTTGGGGCTTGTTGGGGCTCTTGGGGGCGGAAAGGGGGTGAGAGGGAGCCTGGTGCTGGATTTCTCAACCTTCCACTCCGCCAAGGGCCTTGATGGGTCTCGATTGACGTCCAAAAAGGGGCAAATGGTCTGCTGTCGCAGGTCGAGGGGTCTCTGTGCCGGTCGTGGGCGGCTTATGTCCGGCCACAGGCGGTCGCCGGACGCCAAACCGTGCGGAGCGCGTAGCGATCGGGCGCGCCCCAGCGCCCCCGATCGCTGATCGGTCCTGATGGGGCTGGGTGCGGCTGAACGGGAACGGGAGAGCGGCATCCCTGAGGGAGCTGAATGCGCAACTGTCCCCCTGACCGTTCCTTCGGGGCTTCCCGGCAGTCTTATGGCATTCCGGGGCGGGCCGGGCAGCCAAGGGTGGCCGAAGGCCATCGCGAAGCGACGCGACCGCAGGGAGCGCCCTTGACGGCCCGGACCGACACGGAAGGACAGTGGACTGCCGGGAAACCCCGGACACACCACCGACCCCGCACCGAAGAGTCCCGACCCCCGAAGCCCCGATCAGCCCCGGTCAGCCCGATCAAACGGTCAGCCCGTACGCAGCCCCCCTCAACCCCCCTCAAGCCCCCTCCAGCCTCCCCACGCGCCCCTTCTCGCCCGCTGCCCAGCAGCCGCCGTCGGCCGCGCAGTCGACCGTGTCGAACGAGCCCGGGGTCAGGGGGCGCCACGTCCTGCCCCCGTCCGTCGTCACGTCCGTGCCCGTCGGGCCCACCGCCAGGGCCGCGGTGCGCAGGTGCGGGAGCCAGGCGGCGCCCGAGCGGTAGGCGGGGGGCGGGGTCGAAGCCGGGCGCCAGGTGCGGCCCGCGTCCGCCGATACCGCGGCCGCCTGCGGCGAGGCCTCGCCGGTGCGGTAGTCGCCGCCGACCGCGAGGCCCGTCGTACGGTCGCGGAAGGCCAGGGCGAAGACGCCCCTGGCCGGGTCGCCCGCGGGGATGCCCGACTCGGCGACCCTCCAGGTGCGGCCGCGGTCCTGCGAATGCAGGATCCGGGCGACCGCGGCGCCGCCCGTGGCCAGCCAGACGTCGCGGGACCCCGCGGTCACCAGGCACTGGCCGCTGGCCGCGAAGCCCGCCTCGCCGGGCAGGGCGTCCGGCATGCCCGTACTCGGCAGGACCGCCCAGTTGCGGCCGCCGTCGTCCGTCGACAGGATCCGGAACTTGCCGTCCACCGGGTCGCTCATGGCCAGCCCGTGGCGGGAGTCGAAGAAGGTGAGGCAGTCGTAGAAGGCCCGCGGGTCGGGGTTGCGGAAGGCCTCGGTCCAGGTGGCGCCGCCGTCCTCGGTGCGCAGCACCCGCGACGCCTCGCCCTCCCCGATGGACAGGGCCACCGCGCGTCGCGCGTCGAAGGCCTCGATGTCGCGCAGTTCCAGGCCCTCGGCGACCGCGCCCGGCGGTGAGACGTCACGCCAGCTGCGGCCGCCGTCCACCGTCCGCAGCACCGTGCCCTTGGAGCCGGCCACCCAGGCCGTGGAGCGGCTGACCGCCGCCAGCCCGCGGAACCGGGCGTCCTTGCCGGTGTCCTTCAGCGCCCAGCCCGCGCGTCCCTGCCGTAACCCCTGCGCGCCGCCCAAGTCCTCCGCGTGTGCCGGGGCGGCGAGCAGGCCCACCGCCAGAGCCGCCGCGCACATGCCAACTCCAAGAAGTCTCATGGCGCCGGAAGCTAATGCACACCGGATTCTGCGTCCAGGGTGCGTCGGTGCCGTCGCGTTCCTACGCTGAGGCCATGCCATCCAAGGAACCCAAGGCCTACGACGGCAAGCGCATCTCCGTCACCTACGACACCGGGCGGTGCCTGCACGCCGCCGAATGCGTGCGCGGCCTCCCCGAGGTGTTCGACTCGGCCAAGCGTCCGTGGGTACAGCCGGACGGCGCGGAGCCGGAGCGGGTCGCCGAGGTGATCCGCCGGTGCCCCTCGGGTGCGCTCCAGTACCGGCTCGCCGACGAGGGGCCGGCCGAGGAGCCGGACCGGCCGACCACGGTCGTGCGGTCGCCCGCCGGCCAGCTCGTGATGCGGGGCGATCTGCGCGTGACGACCCCGGAGGGGAAGATCCGACGGGAGACCAGGGCGATGCTTTGCGCCTGTGGAGTGAGCGGGAACCAGCCGTTCTGCGACCACTCCGGGACGTGCGGGAGCGACTGAGGCCCCTTCACCCGCACCCCCCGTCCGATTACTGTGCGCGATCGAACAGACGCGTTCCAGCCAATCGGTGACACAGCTCACGTCAGTTCGCATGCACGGATTTGCCGATTCCGGCGTCTATCCGGTTGCCGGGCTTCACCCCACGCCCGGCAGCAGATCCGCCGCAAGGGAGCGAGCCTTGATCACTGTTATCGAGCAGGCCGTGCAGGCCCGTCTGGTCGCCACCGCCCCGAAGGTCGAGACCGTACCCGTCACGCTCTGCTACGACCGTGCCGATCCCTTCGCCGTGCGCATGGCCTTCCCCGCTCCCGCCACCCTGGAAGGCGTCGAGGTTTCGTGGACGTTCGCCCGCGAGCTGCTCGAATCGGGGCTGGACCGCCCGACGGGGTGCGGCGACGTGCGGGTGCGGCCGTACGACATCGGCCGGACCACGATCGAGTTCCACGCACCCGAGGGCGTGGCGATCGTGCTGATGCTGACGGCCGAGCTGCACCGGTTCCTGGAGCGGGCCGCGGCGATCGTGCCGCCGGGGCTGGAGCACCTGTACCTCGACATGGACCACAGCCTGGCCGAGCTGATGCGCGACCCGCGCTGAGACCCGGCCCCGCCCCCTCCCGCCGTTTATTCGTTTGCGGGCGGCTCCGGCCGCCCGTAGCTTCATCGACGCCCCACTGCCGTCGAAACGGAGCAGGACATTGCTCTTCTGAGGTCCGAGACACCGACCGATCCCACCGATCCCACCGATCCCCACCGGATCCCACCGTCGGCTGTCTCCCCGCGTTGCACGCACCACTCACGCAACCTGGAGGCCTCCATGAGCCATACCCCTGCATTCATCACCTGCTCCGCCCTGTCCTTCGACTGGCCCGACGGCACTCCCGTCTTCGACGACTTCCAGCTGGCCGTCGGCCCCGGCCGTACCGGCCTCATCGGGCTCAACGGCTGCGGGAAGTCCACCCTGCTGAAACTCGTAGCCGGTGAACTGACCCCGTCCGACGGCCAGTTGTCCGTGGCCGGCACCATCGGGTACCTCCCGCAGGGCGTCACCCTCGACACCGGCCTGCGCGTGGACGAGGCGCTCGGCATCCGCACCATCCGCACCGCCCTGCACGCCATCGAGGCGGGCGAGGCCACGGAGGCGAACTTCGCCGCGGTCGGCGACGACTGGGACGTCGAGGAGCGGGCCGTGGCCGCCCTCGACCAGCTCGGACTCGCCCGGATCGGCCTGGACCGCACGGTCGGTGAACTGTCGGGCGGCGAGTGCGTGTTGCTGCGCCTGGCCGCGCTGCTGCTCGCCCGCCCCGACGTCCTGCTGCTGGACGAGCCGACGAACAACCTGGACCTGCGGGCCCGGCGCCGCCTGTACGCGGCGGTCGAGTCCTGGTCCGGAGTGCTGCTCCTGGTCAGCCACGACCGGGAGCTGCTGGAGCGGGTCGACCAGATCGCCGACCTGCACGACGGCGAAGTCCGCTGGTACGGGGGGAACTTCACGGCGTACGAGGAGCAGCTCGCCGCCGAGCAGGACGCGGCCGAGCGGATGGTCCGCGCCGCGGAGGCCGACGTACAGCGGCAGAAGCGGGAACTGTCCGAAGCCCACCTCAAGTTGGCGCGGCGCAAGCGGTACGGCCAGAAGATGTACGACTCGAAGCGCGAGCCGAAGATCGTCATGGGCGCCCGCAAGCGCGCGGCGCAGGAGTCGGCCGGCAAGCACCGCATCCTGCACACCGAGAAGCTGGCGCAGGCGAAGGAGCGGCTGGACCAGGCGGCGGAGGCGGTCCGGGACGACGACGAGATCCGGATCGAGCTGCCGGCCACCCAGGTCCCGCCAGGGCGCCGGGTCCTGACCCTGAGCGAGGTGCACCTGGCGCACGGGGCCCGGGCCGCGGGCGAGTGGGAGCTGCGCGGTCCGGAGCGGATCGCGCTGGTGGGCCGCAACGGCGCGGGCAAGACGACCCTGCTGCGCACGATCGCGGGGACGCTCGCCCCGGAGGCGGGTGAGGTGACCACGCACGTGCCGATGCGGTTCCTGCCGCAGCGGCTGGACGTGCTCGACGAGAGCCGGTCGGTGGTGGAGAACGTGGCCCGGTTCGCCCCGCAGGCCTCGAACAACCTGATCCGGGCGCGGCTCGCGCACTTCCTGTTCCGGGGCGCCCGGGCGGACCGGCCGGCCGGCACCCTGTCGGG
This sequence comes from Streptomyces sp. NPDC051109, assembly GCF_044455885.1. Taxonomy (NCBI): domain Bacteria; kingdom Bacillati; phylum Actinomycetota; class Actinomycetes; order Kitasatosporales; family Streptomycetaceae; genus Streptomyces; species Streptomyces sp. NPDC051109. The sequence continues at coordinate 267,196 of NZ_JBITFF010000010.1, read as the reverse complement.
CGGCGAGCGGTTCCGGGCGGCGCTGGCGGCGCTGCTGCTGGCGGAGCCGGCTCCGCAGCTGCTGATGCTGGACGAGCCGACGAACAACCTGGACCTGGCGAGCGTGCGGCAGCTCACGGACGCGCTGGGGTCGTACGAGGGCGCGCTGCTGGTGGCCAGCCACGACGTGCCGTTCCTGGAGTCGATCGGGATCACCCGCTGGCTGCTGCTCGACGGCGAGCTGAGGCCGACCACGGCCGAGGAGGTGCGCGAGACGCTCTGGGACGAGTGAGTCCGCAACCGCGACGCCCGCCGTCAAGGCGGGTGTCGCGGGCCACCTGCCGGGGCGACTTTCGCTCTGCCGGGCCCTTTTCGCGCGCGCTCAAACTGCGCAGATAACGGGATGTAACCGGTCATATGAACGCCTGGGGCTTGGCTGGTCCTCACGCTCCGCTTAACCTACGGATTCGTAGGCTACGGAACCGTAGGTATTTCGCTTTGTCCTCAGGAGCACCCGTGACAATCACCTCTCCCCACCTCGGCAGCTCGGAGGCGTGGACCGACGCCAAGCTGCTGTACGCGCTGGAAGAGGTGGTCGAGAAGGAACTCAACCGCCACCTGAAGGTCACCAAGGACTGGATGCCCCACGAGTACGTCCCGTGGAGCGACGGCCGGAACTTCCCGGGCTTCTTCGAGGACGGCGAGGCCTGGGACCCGGAGCAGTCCAAGGTCACCGACATCGGCAAGATCGCGCTGGTCGTGAACCTGCTGACCGAGGACAACCTCCCCAGCTACCACCACGAGATCGCCACGCTCTTCGGCCGCAACGGCGCCTGGGGCACCTGGGTGCACCGCTGGACGGCCGAGGAGGGCCGCCACGGCATCGTGATGCGCGACTACCTGCTGGCCTCGCGCGCCGTGGACCCGGACAAGCTGGAAGCGTTCCGCATGCAGCACATGTCGGAGGGCTTCGAGTCCGACAACCGGCATTCGATGCTGCACTCGGTGGCGTACGTGGCCTTCCAGGAGCTCGCGACCCGCATCTCGCACCGCAACACCGGCCACCAGTCCGGTGACCCGGTCTGCGACCGGATGCTGGCCCGCATCGCGCAGGACGAGAACCTGCACATGGTCTTCTACCGCAACCTGCTGGGCGCGGCCTTCGAGCTCGCCCCGGACCTGACGATGCAGGCCGTGCGGGACGTCGTGGTCAACTTCCGGATGCCCGGACACGGCATGCCCGGCTTCGAGCGGATGGCCGCGCAGATGGCGATCGGCGGGGTGTACAACCTGCGGATCCACCACGACGACGTACTGAGCCCGGTGATCCGCTTCCTGAAGATCATGGACATCGACGGTCTCGGCCCGGAGGGCCGGAAGGCCCAGGAGGAGCTCGGGCTCTTCATGAACGGCCTGGACTCCGAGGCCCGCAAGTTCGACGAGCGCCTGGCCGCCCGTGCGGCGCGCATCGCGGCCCGCAAGGCCTGACCGCTCCGTACGACGCCTCGAAACCCTGGCATGGCCCCCGCCCTGCCAGGGTTTCGCGTTTTCCGGGGTGGTCGGGTCGACCGGCGGCGGCGGGCCCGGTCAGCCGCGCGGTCGCAGGGCGAGGCGCTCCGACTCCGAGAGGCCGCCCCAGACGCCGAACCGCTCGTCGTTGGCCAGGGCGTACTCCAGGCATGCCGCGCGGCCCTCGCACGCCCCGCACAGCCGCTTCGCGTCCCGCAGGGGCGAGCCGGGCTCCGGGAAGAAGAAGCCCGGGCCCGTCTGGGCGCAGAGGGCGAGGTCGTACCAGGCGGGTGCTGCGGTGGTGGTGGCGGTGTTCATCGACATGCCGGAGATACTCATCGGCGCCGATGGACGTCCGATCAACGCCTGATCAACACCGCTTCGCTCCCGGCCGCGCGGCTCACGACCCGGCCGCCGGAGCGCTGGCGATCACCGCGAACCGCGCGCCGTAGGGGTCCGCCAGCTTGGCGAAGCGGCCGACGCCCTCCATGAACACCGGCGACAGCCGGACCTTGCCGCCCGACTCCTCCGCCCTGGCCGCCGTCACATCGCAGTCGGCGACCTCGAAGTACGGGGTCCAATAGGGGCGTTCGGCGTCCTCCACCGGGTCGGTGCCGATCGGGACCAGGCCGCCGAAGGCGGCCTCGTCGGACGTGCCCGCCGCCTTGACCACGGTGTACGAGCCGCCCTCGAAGGGCATCTCGCTGATCTCCCACCCGAACACCGAGCCGTAGAAGGCCGCGGCCGCCGGCACGTCGGGCGTGTACAGCTCGGCCCAGCACAGGGTGCCGATGTCGGTCACCGCGCCGAGGCCTTCGATCCTGCCCGGCTGCCAGACCGAGAACGTGACCCCCGCCGGGTCGGCGAAGATCGCCATCCGGCCGAGGCCCATGACGTCCCTGGGCTCGACCGCCACCGTGCCGCCCGCCTTCACCACGGCGGCCGCCGTGGCGTCCGCGTCGGAGCTCTGGAAGTACAGCGTCCAGGCCGACCGGACCTCCTGCGGCGCGACGGCCATGCCGCCGGCCACCGTCTTGCCGTCGAGCTGGAACATCGCGTATCCGCCGGCTTCCTCTCCGCCCGGCCGGTAGTCCCAGCCGAACAGTCCCGTGTAGAACCCGGCGGCGCCGTCGAGGTCTGGCGTGCCGAGGTCGACCCAGTTCGGCGAGCCGTCCTTGTAGTCCGTGGTGAGCATGACCCGTACTCCTTCCGTCCTCCCTGCGAGCACGGCATCCGCCGCTGACAGGGCGCTCAGTCCTCGTTCTTCGCCCGGCTCGGCTGGACGCGCTTCGGTTCGCCCGGCATCTTCGGATAGTCCGGCGGGTAGGGCATGTCGCCCAGGCCGTGGTCGTGTTCGTGGCGCTCGGCCAGTTCCAGGGCCGCGTCCAGGGTGAAGGCGTGGTCGTCCATGTCCGCGTGCACGTCGCCGAGTTCGGCGTAGCGCGCCGGCATCGTGGTGATGTCGAAGTCGCGGGGCTCGGCCGAGTCGACCTCGTCCCAGCGCAGCGGGGCCGAGACGGGGGCGTGCGGGCGCGGTCGTACGGAGTACGCGGAGGCGATCGTGCGGTCGCGGGCGGTCTGGTTGTAGTCCACGAAGATCCGCTCGCCGCGCTCCTCCTTCCACCATGCCGTGGTGACCTTGCCGGGCATCCGCTGTTCCAGCTCGCGGCCGATCGCGATCGCGCAGCGCCGGACCTCGGTGAAGGTCCAGCGCGGCTCGATCGGGACGAAGACGTGCAGGCCTCGCCCGCCGGAGGTCTTGGGCCAGCCGCGCAGGCCCAGGTCCTCCAGTACGTCGCGCAGTTCGTGGGCGCAGATCACCGCATGGTGGTAGTCGGTGCCCGGCTGCGGGTCCAGGTCGATGCGCAGTTCGTCGGGCCGGTCGGTGTCCTCGCGCCGCACCGGCCAGGGGTGGAAGGTGAGGCAGCCCAGATTGGCGGCCCACAGCACGGCGGCCGGCTCGGTCGGGCAGATCTCGTCGGCCGTCCGCCCGCTGGGGAACTCGATGTGGGCGGTCGGGATCCAGTCGGGCAGGTTCTTCGGGGCGCGCTTCTGGAAGAAGGACTCGCCTTCCACTCCTTCGGGGTAGCGCTCCAAGGTGGTGGGCCGGTTGCGCAGGGCGCGCGTGATCCCCTCGGCCACCGAGAGGTAGTACCGCGCCACGTCCAGCTTCGTCAGGCCCCGCTCGGGGAAGTAGACCTTGTCCGGGCTGGACAGGCGCACCTTCCGCCCGCCCGCGTCCAGCTCGATGGCATTCCCGGATGCACCCATGTGCGCCACGGTAGGCGGCCCCCGCCCGGTGCGCATACCGGGCGGGCGGGGACGTACCACCGCAGAATCTAAGACATGGATCTGCCCGTGATGCCGCCCGTGAAGCCGATGCTCGCCAAGTCGGTGGCCAAGATCCCGCCGGGCATGCAGTACGAGGCCAAATGGGACGGCTTCCGGGCCATCGTGCACCGCGACGGCGACGAGCTGGAGATCGGCAGCCGCACCGGCAAGACCCTGACCCGGTACTTTCCCGAGCTGGTGACCGCGCTGAAGGACAACCTGCCGGCCCGCTGCGTGGTGGACGGCGAGATCGTCATCGTCCACGGCGGGCGGCTGGACTTCGACCGGCTGACCGAGCGGATCCATCCCGCGCAGTCCCGTGTCGACATGCTGGCGCGGACGACCCCCGCCAGCTTCGTCGCCTTCGATCTGCTCGCGCTCGGCGACGAGGGGCTCCTCGACACCCCGCTCGCCGACCGCCGCAACGCCCTCACCGACGCCCTGTCCACTGCCCGGCCCCCCGTCCACCTCGCGCCCGCCACCACCGACCCCGCGCTCGCGCAGGAGTGGTTCGAGCGGTTCGAGGGCGCCGGGCTCGACGGGGTGGTCGCCAAACCGCTCGATCTCCCCTACCGGCCCGATGCCCGTCTCATGTTCAAGATCAAGCACGAGCGTACGGCCGACGTCGTCATCGCGGGATTCCGTTTCCACAAGAGCGGTCCGATCGTCGGATCGCTGCTCCTGGGCCTGCACGACGCCCACGGCGCCCTCCAGCACGTGGGGGTCTGCGCCGCCTTCCCGATGAAGCGCCGCGCCGAGCTGGTGGACGAGCTCGCGCCGCTGCGGATGGACGACACCACCGGGCACCCCTGGGCCGCCTGGGCCGAGGAGTCCGCGCACGAGAGCGCCCGGCTGCCCGGCGCGCAGAGCCGCTGGACCGGCAAGAAGGACCTCTCCTGGGTACCGCTGCGCCCCGAGCGCGTCTGCGAGGTCGCGTACGACCACATGGAGGGCGACCGCTTCCGGCACACGGCCCGGTTCCGCCGCTGGCGGCCCGACCGCGAACCGCGGAGCTGTACGTACGCCCAGCTCGAAGAGGTCGTCGGCTACGACCTCGCCGATGTCCTCGGCCCGACCGCAGGGTCGTAGACCAGCCTCTCCCATTCCTCCCGGTCCGGTCCCGCCACGTGCGGCGCGTACCCGGGCCGGGCCGCCAGCCAGCGCGCCACCCGGGCCCGGACCTCCGGGTCCGCGTACGCCCGCTCCGGCAGCGCGGCCAGGTGCCGCACCCGCGCCCGGGCCCGCATCACCTCGGGGTCGTCCAGTGCGCACTCGAACAGCGCGGCCACCGCGCGCGCCGACTCGGTCCGCCGCCCGGCCCGCGTCGCGAACCGCTCGCCGATGGCCGCGTCGGCCACCACCTGGAAGTCGAACCACGGCTTCAGGGTCCGCAGGGCCCACGCGTGGTACGCGGCGGCGAACCGCACCGATCCCGCGTCCTGGTGCGCCGTACGGGCCACCCGGCACGCGGCCCACAGCGCCAGCGAGGTGCCCTGTCCCAGCGTCGGGTTGGTGTGCGCGATCGCGTCCCCGATCGGCACCAGTCCGGTCGCCACCGGCCCCCGCTCGTCGACCAGCGCGCTCCACCGGTTGTCCAGGCTCGCCGTGGCCAGTACGCCCGACAGCGGCTCGGCGCCCAGCTCCAGCCAGGCCGCACCGGGCGGAAAGGCCCGCGCGGCGGCCTCGAACACGCAGGGATCGCGCAGCGCGGAGCGGGTGGTGTCCCGCGTGTGGACGAACAGGGTCACGGCGAACACCCGGTTGTCGGCCGGGAAGACGGCGCACCCGGCGAAGGCGCCGCCGGTCACCGCCCAGGGCCGGCGCGGCCCCTCCTCCATCCCCTCGGGCAGCCGGTACCAGCGGCAGAAGTACGCCAGTCCCGTGCGGTGCCGTTCCACGACCGCCGGCCGGCAGCCCGCCGCGGGCAGCAGCCGCTCGACGCCGCCGCGCCGCCCGCCCGCGTCCACGACGAGGTCCCCCGCGTACGCACCGGCCTGCGTGGTCACGCCCCGCACCCGTACGGCGGAGCCCCTCGGCTCGGCCAGCAGGCCGGTCACCGGCTCCCCGTGGTGCATGACGGCCCCCGGCTCCGCGCGCAGCGCGGTGGCCAGAGCGCTCTCCAGCACGATGCGCCGGGCCTGGAGCATCACCAGGTCCTCGTCGCCGGGCCGCTCCGGCGGGCGTACGTCGAACCAGTCCAGCTCGTTCCGCTCGCGGGCGCCGAGCCGCAGCATCTCCGCGTGGACGTCGGGCAGTTCCTGCCGCAGGACGGTACGGGCCGCGCCGAGCAGGGCGTGCGGCTGCGCGGCCTGCGGGACGCCGGGGCGGTGCCAGCCGAAGAAGTCCCGGTCGAGGGCGGCACCGGGTGCGCGCGTATCGCGCTCGAACAGTTCGGCGGTGTGTCCGTACCGGGCCGCGAGCAGCGCGGTCGCCAGCCCTCCGACACCTCCGCCGATGACCAGCACGTGTGCCATTGCGCGCCCCCCGAGCCTCTGAGCCGATGAACGGTACGAAGATCAGACCGCTCAGAGCCTGCACGGACCCGCCCTGGCCGAAACCCGTACACCTGTCCGACGGGCTACTCCCCTCCCGCGCTCCGGTCGGCTGCGCGGTGGGCTTCGAGGGCCCGCCGGCCCTCCTCCTCGATCAGGTCGGTGTTGATCGCCACGGCCGCGCGGACCCCGGCCGCGGCCGCGCCGGCCAGCTGCTCCATGGGGCCGGCCACGTTCCCGGCGGCCCAGACCCCGCGCAGCGCGGTGGCCCCGCTCACCGGATCGGCCTCCAGGCAGGTGCCGATCGCCGCCCCGGCCCGCTCCACGGTGGCGACGGGCAGCCCGAGGCTGGCCGCCACCCCGGCGCGGGCGGTGAACCCAGGGGCCACCACGAGCGCCGTGCACGCCACGGCCGCGCCACCGGCCAGGGACACCCCGGCCAGCCGGTCGCCGGCGATGTCGAGGGCGGTGACCTCACCCTCCGCCACCGCGACACCGAGAGCGGACAGCAGCTCCCGGTCCTCGGCGGCGAGCCGCCAGGTGTGGGTCAGCAAGGTCACGCGGTCGGTCCAGTTCCGCCACGTCTGCGCCTGCTGCACGGCGATAGGGCCGGTGGCCAACACCGCCACCGGCTCGTCGCGGACCTCCCAGCCGTGGCAGTACGGGCAGTGCAGCACGTCCCGGCCCCAGCGCTGCCGCAGCCCGGGCAGCTCCGGCAGCTCGTCCACCAGCCCCGTGGCGATCAGCAGCCGGCCGGCCCGGACCGCCGACCCGTCGGCGCACCGGACGAGGAAGCCTCCGCCGGGCAGCCGGTCGGCGGCGAGCGCGGTACCGGCCGCCCCGGAGCGGATCTCGCCCCCGTACCCGGTGACCTCGGCCCGTCCCACGGCCAGCAGCTCCGCCGGACTCGCCCCGTCCCGGCCCAGGTAGCCGTGCAGATGGGCGGCGGGGGCGTTGCGGGGGCTGTCGGAGTCGAGCACCAGCAGGGAACGGCGGGCCCGGGCCAGGGTCAGCGCCCCGGCGAGCCCGGCGGTCCCGCCGCCCACGACCACCACGTCGAAGGAGCCCGCCAGCGTGTTGTGCCTTGCGTTGTCCATACCGCCGAGGGTGCGGGCCGCCCACCCGCTTGACAAACGCTGTTGCCGAACCGGCAAATGGAACGATGACCACAGCGAACGACCAGCCCGAACGCCCGGCACGGGCCGTCCCCCGGCCCAACGCCGTCGTCGGTGTCGGCCTCGTCGTGACCGACGCCGCCGGGCGCGTGCTCCTCGGCCAGGCGCACGACGGCCGCTGGGAGCTGCCCGGCGGGAAGGTCGACCCCGGGGAGAGCTTCGAGCAGGCCGCCGCCCGCGAACTGGCCGAGGAGACGGATCTGCGGGCGGCCCCCGGGGACATCCGGATCCTGATCGTCCAGCTCTCCCCCGAGGCGGGGACGACCCGCCTGACCGCGGGCGCCGTCACCGGCGCCGCCCGGGGCACCCCCAAGGTCACCGAGCCGCACAAGATACTGCGCTGGCAGTGGTTCGCCCCGGACGGCATCCCGGAGGCCCTCTACGCGCCCTCGGTGACGGTCCTGCGCGCCTGGCGCCCCGAGCTCGCGCCGACCCTGCCTCCCGTCCCCTCGTACGACTACCCGGCCGCGTAGGGCCGCGGGCGGGCGTCGGCGGGCCGCCGGCCCGCTGTGACATCTCCCACCCCCTCTTGCCACGGAAAGGAAGGCATACCTAAGTTCTGAAGCATGGCCCCACACCACCCCACGCCCCCCACCGAACCGGGCACCCCCGAGCCGGTCGACTTCACCGTCGACCTCACCGCGCAGGAGGTCCTCCGGCGGGCCCAGGTCATGGCCGCCCTCGGCCCCGACTGGGACCCGATCGAGGTACTGCGCGGTGAGGAGGCGGCGTACGACCTGCTGTACTCCGGCCTCGACGCCGAGCAGCAGCGCATCTACGACGGCCTGGTCGCCGCCGGCGTGCTCGCCCCGCGCGGGGACGGCCATGCTGCCGCTTGACCCGCAGGCGGACCCCGGGCGACGCGCCTGGGTGGCCTGCCCGAGCTGCGACGACGCCCGCGGGTGTGAGCCGTGCGAGCAGCAGCGCACGTGCTCCGCGCACTGGCGCTACCTGCTCACCAACACCGGCAGCCTGCTGCACCTGCAGTGCCCGTCCTGCACCCACGTCTGGGTGCACGAGAGCGGCTTCGGCGCCACGCGCTCCCTGTGGAGCCGCATCCCCGGCGGCCGGTCGGCCGGCCTCTGACCGCGGTCGCGGGTCACACCCCCACCGGGGCCTTCTGCGCGAAGTAGCCCTCGCTCAGGTCCTCCACGAGCAGCCGCTTCGCGATCGCGTCGGCCGCTGCCCGGAGTTCCTCGCTCCGCGGGCGGCCCCGGTCCTTCTCCAGTTGGTCTCCGAGCCAGTCCCCCCACGCCTTCGAGAGGGTCGCCGCCTCCCGCTGCCCCGCCGGCGTGAGCGTGAAGAAGGCGCCCTCACGTGTCAGGTACCCCTCCTGGTCCATCCGGTCGAAGACCGGCAGCAGGACCTCCGGCGGCAGGGCGCGGCGCGAGGCGATGAGCCCGAGGCTCGCGTGGCCGACCGTACGGGTCATGATCTCCACTTGCATCACCGCCCAGGCACCCGCGATGTCCAGCCGGGTGTCCGAGCCGTTCACGATCGTCCGCGCCGTCTCCGGCCCCATGTTGCGTACGAGTTTGCCGACCGCCAGCTCCAGCAGTTTGGCCGAATCGCCGGAGGCCGTGACGGGTGAGGCGAAGCCGTCGCCCATGTCCGTCGACGCCGCGCGGGCGCTGTCGCGCAGCCGGACCTGCTTGAGGAAGAGTGCGACGACGAAGCCGAACCCGGCCACCGGCACGGTCCACAGGAACACCGTGTGCAGCGCCTGCGCATACGCCTCGATGACGGGGGCGGCCGCCGCCGCGTCGAGCCCGTGCACCCCCTGGGGGCTCTGGGCCGCCTCCGCCAGCTGCGCCGGATCGGCCCCGGTGGCCCGCGCGGCCTGCGCGACGGCCTTCTCCAGTTCGGGGGCGAGGGTGTTGGCGTAGATGGTCCCGAACACGGCGGTGCCGAAAGCGCTGCCGAGCGTACGGAAGAACGTGACACCAGATGTGGCGGTGCCGAGGTCGGCGTAGTCCACGGTGTTCTGCACGGCGATCGTCAGGACCTGCATGCACAGGCCGATCCCGGCGCCGAGCACGAACATGTACAGCGATTCCAGCCAGGCGCCGGTCCCCGGGCCCATCCGCGACAGCAGGTACAGGCCGGCTCCCATCACCAGGCAGCCGGCGATGGGGAAGATCCGGTACCGCCCGGTCTTGCCGGTCACGTTCCCGCTGAAGACGGACGCGATCAGCAGGCCGATCACCAGCGGCAGGGTCCGTACGCCCGAGACCGTGGCCGAATCCCCGTCCACGAACTGCAGGTACGTCGGCAGGAAGGTCATCGCGCCGAGCATGGCGAAGCCGACCACGAAGCTGAGCACCGAGCAGACCGTGAAGACCGGGTTCCCGAAGAGCCGCATCGGGAGCATCGGCTCCGCCGCCCGGGTCTCGACCAGGCAGAACAGGGCCAGGGCCAGCGCGCCGAGCACGAACAGCCCGATGATCGCCGCGGAGCCCCAGGCGTACTCGTTGCCGCCCCAACTGGTGGCCAGGATCAGGGCGCTGGCGCCCACCGCGACCAGGGCGATGCCCAGGTAGTCGATGCGGGTCCCCCCGGCGGCGCGGACCGAGGGGATCGTGCGGGCCGCCGCGACCACCACCAGGATCGCGATCGGCACGTTCACGTAGAACGCCCAGCGCCAGCTGAGGTGGTCGGTGAACAGTCCGCCGAGCAGCGGTCCGATGACGGTCGCGACCCCGAAGACGGCACCGATCGCGCCCTGGTACTTGCCGCGTTCGCGCAGCGGGACCACGTCGGCGATCAGGGCCATGGAGGTGACCATGAGGCCGCCGGCGCCGATGCCCTGGACGCCCCGCCACAGGATGAGCAGGGACATGTTGCCCGCCAGGCCGCACAGGAACGAGCCGGTGATGAAGACGACCGCCGAGATCTGGAAGATCAGTTTCCGGCCGAAGAGGTCACCGAACTTGCCCACGAGCACCGTCGCGACGGTCTCCGCGAGCAGGTACGAGGTCACCACCCACGACATGTGCTGCCCGCCGCCGAGATCCGCCACGATCGTGGGCAGCGCGGTGCCGACGATCGTCTGGTCCAGGGCCGCGAGCAGCACCCCCAGCATGATCGTGCCGAAGATGATGTTGCGCCGCCGCCGGTCGGGCACGGGAGGCGCCGCGGCTTCGGCGGGGGCAGTGGTCACATCTCGCACTCTCACAGCGCCCCTGCCCCGCCGCATGCGCACTGGGCCGTACGGGCGGTCCCCGCGGCCCGGCCGGCGCGGGATCAGCGCAGGTAGGCCAGGCCCGGGTGCTCGGCCGCGTACGCGTCCAGCAGCCGCCGGGCCACTCCGACCGAGTCCACCAGCGGGTGCAGCGCGAAGGCCTTGACGGCGTCCGCCCGGGAGCCGCTCCCGGCGGCCGCGAGCACCTCCCGCTCGACCGCCTTGACGGAGGTCACCAGGCCCACCGCGTGCAGCGGCAGCGGGTCCACGGCCACCGGGTGCGCGCCGTTCGCGTCGACCAGGCACGGCACCTCGATGACCGCCTGCGCGTCGAGCACGGACAGCACGCCTCGGCCCGGCACGTTGAGGATCAGCGTGGCCCGCTCGTCCCGCGCGATGGCCCTCATCAGCGCGAGTGCCACCTTCTCGTACCCGCCGGACTCCAGATCGCTCTCGTCGCGCTCGCCCAGGCCCGCCGCCTCGCGGTTCTCGGCCATGTACGTGGCCTCCCGCTCGGCCCGGGTCCGGTCCCAGGCGGCCAGCGCCGCTCCTGCCGCCTGGCCGGCCCGGCCGGCCTCGGCGTAGAACCCGCGCTGCTGGTCGCGCAGGAACGCCCCGCGGGTCTGCTTGGCCTCCGTGTACGCCCGCACGGTGTCACGGTTGAAGTAGTAGTAGTGCAGGTACTCGTTCGGGACCGCGCCGAGCGAGCGCAGCCACTCGGCCCCGAACAGCCGGCCCTCCTCGAAGGACTCCAGCGCCTCGGTGTCGGCCAGCAGCCGCGGCAGTTCGTCGCGGCCGCCGATGCGCAGCCCGCGGACCCAGCCCAGGTGGTTGAGGCCGACGTAGTCGATCCAGGCCTCCTCGGGGCGGGCGCCGAGCAGCCGGGCCAGGCGCCGGCCCAGCCCCACCGGGGAATCGCAGATCCCGATCACCCGATCGCCGAGCGCCTCCGCCATGGCCTCGGTGACCAGCCCGGCCGGGTTGGTGAAGTTGATGACCCAGGCCTCGGGGGCGATACGGGCCACCCTGCGGGCGATCTCCCGGGCGACCGGCACCGTCCGCAGGCCGTACGCGATCCCACCCGCGCCGACGGTCTCCTGGCCCAGTACGCCCTCGGCCAGCGCGACCCGCTCATCGGCGGCGCGCCCTTCGAGGCCGCCGACGCGGATGGCGGAGAAGACGAAGTCGGCCCCTCGCAGGGCCTCGTCGAGGTCCCCGGTGGCGGTGACGGCCGGGGCGTCGGGCGCCCCGGAGGCGGCCGCCTGGTCCGCGAGCACCCGGGCCATGGCGCGGAGCCGGGCGGGGTCTTCGTCGTACAGCGTCACCTGGGACACCCGGCCCTCGGCGTGGTCGCCGAGGAGTGCCCCGTAGACGAGCGGAACCCGGAATCCGCCCCCGCCGAGGATGGTCAGCCGCACGCCCTACCGCCCTTCGCCGTGCCACGATCGGTGCCACGATCCGTGGCATCCGATCCGCGACACGTGATCGACCCTGCTGGAGGCCTCCAGTGTCCCCCGCGGAGGCTAGTCGTCCAGCGAGGGCACGGCGCGCAGCCGGGGCCCCTGGTGGAGCGGGGCGGTCGCGCCGCCCCGGACCGGATCAGTCGCGGCACCCTGCGGAGCCGACAGGATCATGGTGATCCGGGTGAGGCCCATCCCGTCGAGCATCCGGCTGGATTCGGCCACCATCCGGCAGCGCACGTGCCCCCAGCGCGGGTCCCAGTGGCGGACTGTGCGCACGGCCCCGTCGCGCTCGGCGGCATCCGCCCCGTGGGTGCTCAGCCAGTGCGGCACCCCGTAGCGGTAGGCCGCCTCCATGAACGGATCGCGGGCCACCTCCTGGCGGATGCTGCTCAGGCCCTCGTCCTCCGGGGCCGCGGCGAGCGCGCCGGCGAACTGGGCCAGCAGCGGTACGCACCAGGCCGGTTCGTGGTCCTCCAGCACGGCCGCGGCGTCCGGGTGGAACAGCACGAAGCGCAGGAAGTTGTCGTCCGGCAGGGCCGTCGGATGCGGGCGCACCGACTGGAAGAGCTTGTCGAACGCCGAGTTGGTGAGCGCCACGTCCCAGCGGTGGTCCACCAGGAAGCTCGGGTACGGCACCGCCTCCATGAGCGCCGCGTAGTCGCACAGGTAGTCGCGCTGGGCGGGGTCCTGGGGCAGCCGGCTCTCCTCGGCCGCCCGCCAGGTCGGCGGCGGGTCCCGGTCGACCATGACGCGGAAGAGCCAGAAGCACTGCCGTTCGCTCATCTCCAAGGCCTCGGCCAGGGCGAGCAGTTTGCGGTCGGTCCATTCCTTGACCAGGCCGCGTTCCCAGTTGCCGTAGGCGCGGACGCTGATGCGCAGTCGGGCGGCGAGGTCCTCCTGGCTCAGGCCCAGTTCCTCGCGCCGCTGGCGCAAAATCTCCTTGCGTCGCTCCGACCGCACTGCGCCGCGTGCGGACTCTTCGCCCGCAAGGCGCTCCTCACCGACTCGGGCAAGCCCATCGGACGGGCCCACCGCTGCGAGATGTGGCACCGAGAGCTCCCCCTCTTCACGGTCTGGATCTTCAATTTCCTCTGGCGATCCTGCTACCGACTTCATTCGAGTGTCAACTATCGTGGCAATTCCAGCCTCTTGACAGCTCATTCCCGCCACAGCTGTGGCAAGTTCTGGCCCTGCGGCGGCTCCTCGGCTAGATTCCAAAAGCCGACCATGTGCCCGTACCGACCCCGCCGCGATCTAGGAGAACCACTGGTGACAGACGGCTTCCCGGCTCCCGTCGCAGTGGCCAACGCGCCCCTGGCAGCCACCGTCACGCGCGTCGCCGAACTCGCGGGCAAGATGGGCCACGACCTGAACAAGGTCTTCGACCTGCGCCGCCTCTCCGAGGCCTCCGGCGTGCCCGCCGACGTGGTCAGATCCCTGCTCGACGGCCGGCCCGCCGTCGAGCCCTGCCTGCAGACCCGCTTCCTCCAGCGCCTCGACCTGCTCCGGCGTACCCGGCTGAAGCCGAACGGACGCCGCTACACGCAGCAGGAGATCGCGGACGGCGCCGGCATGTCGCGCCAGCAGGCGGGCGCCCTGATCAACGGCGACCGCCGGCCCACCATGGAGCACTGCGACGCGATCCAGCGCTTCTTCGGCGTCCACGCCGGCTTCCTCACCGCGCACGACGCCGAGGCCCTCACCGACGCCCTCCAGCGGACCGAACAGCAGCTGCTCCAGGACTACGCGGGCCGCACGCGCGAAACCGTACCCGCCCCGGCTGCTTCGACCGGCGATCCGCTGGCAAGACTCCTGCAGAACCACGGTGTCCGCGGCATCGCCTGGCGCGCGGCCCAACTGCCCAGCGACAAACACCGGGACAAGGTGACCGAGTGGCTGGACATGCTTCTCGAAAGCGTCAAACCGAATGAATGATGACCCGGTCGAGAGTCTGGGTCTGATCCTTGAGTCCTGATCCGGATCCGCGCCGACGGGGAGAACGGTGAGCATAGGCAGAGAGCAGCGCCGGTTGTGCGGCGAACTGGTGGCCGGACTCCGGCTGACCGCGCCCGTGGAACCCGTGGACCTCTACGCCGCCCTCTGCGAGGGCATGAGCAGACACCGCGGCCGCCGGGTGGACTTCCGGATGGCCTCGTTCCCGCCGGGGACGGCCAGCGGCCTGTGGCTCGACATGGCGGACCGCGATCTGGTGGTCATCGAGGAACGCACCGCACCCGACCACCAGCTGGTCATCCTGGGCCACGAGCTGTGGCACATGAAGGCCGGCCACTGCAGCCACCACGTCGACGGAGCCGCCGTCGCCGCCAGGCTGCTGTCCGACGGGGCCGATCTCGGCGAGACCGTCCGGAGCGTCGCCGCGCGCACGCGCGCCGACGTCTCGGAGGAGACCGAGGCGGAGACGTTCGGTTTACTGCTGGGCAGCCGGTGCCGGACCTGGCTCGCCGGGTCCGCGAGCCATCGGGCGCCCGCACAGCGTGATCAGTTGGCGGGCCGCATCGAGGCCTCGCTCGGATACCGGGGGCACAGGAACGACCGTTGAACGGCCAGGACTACTACATACCGGCAGCCGCCCTGGCGGTCTCACTCGCCTTCAAGCTGCCGGCACTACGGCACAACTGGCGCGACCCGCTCCTGCGGTCGGTCTGCGCCCTGCTGGTCCTGGCCGGGTCGGTGTTCACCTTCGCCGCCCCGCCCACCATCGAAGCGGTCAACGGGTGGACCGGCATCACCAACTTCTCCGCCCCGCTCGTCTACTGCCTGATCACCCTCTTCAGCGCCGCCTGCCTGGTGCTGATCGTGAACTGGCGCGGCGGGCCCCCCGAGGAGACCCTGCGCATCTCGCGCCGCTGGATGACCGGCTACGGCGGGGTCGTCGTGGTACTGGTGGTGCTCTTCTCGCTCGGCGACGCCCCGGTCGAGCGGCTGCGCGACTTCGACACGTACTACGCCAACACGCCGTACATCCAGCAGATGATCGCCCTCTACCTGACGGCGCACCTGGTGGCGGCCGTCGTGATGGTGGCCATGTGCTGGCGCTGGTCCCTCCAGGTGCACGGCTGGCTGCGGATCGGCCTGATGATCATCGTCTCGGGCTACGTCTTCAACCTCAGCTACGACGCCACCAAGATCTCCGCGGTCGTCGCCCGCTGGGCCGGCCACGACCTCGACGACCTGAGCACCTACATCGCCCCGCCGCTCGCCTCCGTCGGTGCCCTCATCAGCGCGATCGGCTTCGTCCTGCCCCTGCTGTGCCAGCGCCTGTCCGACAGCTGGCAGACCTGGACGACGTACCGGCGCCTGGGCGCGCTCTGGCACGAGGTGCAGATCGGCGCTCCGAGCGGCACGCCCTGCGTCCAGATGTCCTGGTGGGCCCCGGCGGAACTGCGGGTGATCCAGCGCGAGTCGGACATCCACGACGGATTCCTGCACCTCGGGCCGTACTTCGACCCCGGCCGCCGCGAGGACGCGTACGCGCGGGCCCTGGCGGAGGGGGCGCAGGAGGAGACGGCGCGCGCGGTCGCCGACGCGGCGATGGTCGCGGCCGCCGTCCAGGCCCGCTCGGCGGATCCCGAGGGTGCGGTCATCGGGGCGAGCGACGAGAGCGTCCTCGACACCCTCGGGGGGCCGCGCGACCTCGTACGGATCTCGCACGCGCTGCGGCATTCGCCCGTGGTGGCGGCCGTACGGCGGCAGGTGGCGCTGTCGGGGCGCGGACCGGCCTGAACCTGCGGCCCGCCCGCGCCCCGCCGACCGCCTCAGGAGGTCAGCGCTGGGCAGTGGCGGCCAGCGCCACCTTCGGGAACAGGTCCTGGAACGGGCCCGCGGAATCGATTCCGTCCCGGCCGTAGGGTGCGTCGAAGCTCCACACCATGAACAGCAGGAACACGATCAGTGCGCTGAACAGCCCCGCCAGCAGCAGCTCCCGCCCCGACCTGCGGATCTGCAGGGTGAAGATCAGCCCCACCGTGACCACTCCGCCGACCAGCAGCCCGAACCACACCACGCTCGGCAGGGTGGACTCGTCGGCCTGCATGCGCGAGTGCCGGGCGTCGTCGGCGGCGGCGATGTGGTCGAGCAGCGGCTGGTAGGCCTGCGCCTGGAGCTCGTTCGCCGGGCTCTGGTGGGTCACGTCGGTGCGCAGCTTGCCGAGCAGTTCGGCGCCCTGGGAGGAGGCGCCCTGGCCGGAGGTGAGCAGCGGCCAGTCCACGGCGACGGTGTGGGAGACGTACGCGTCGACCTCGCCGCGGATCCGGTCGCGGACGGGGGTCGGGTAGACGTCGGCGCGCTGGGTGACCTCGTACAGCGACTGCGCCTCGCGGCGCACGCTGTCCTCGGCGGCGCCGCGCGCCTCCCAGACGCCGGCGATGGCCAGGCCGAGCACGATCGCGTAGACCACGCCCACCATCATCGTCATGTACTCGATGACGTCGGGGGTTTCGCTGGTGTCCTCGTCCTCCGCGACCCGGCGGTGCCGGAGCGCGGTGCAGGCGAGGACGAGGGCGCAGACGAGCGCCATGGCGACGGCCAGGACCAGCCATTCGGACACGAGGGTTCTCCCGTTGGTGGATCGGTGGGTCGGTGCATCGGTGGGTCGGCGGGCCGGTGCGGGACCGGACTCAGCGACGGCTCTTGGAGCGCGGCCGCAGCGCGGCGGCGGCCAGCACGGCCGGGGTGGTGACGACGACCATGAGCATCACGGTGGACATGCCGCCCGGGCCGCGCCGCTCCAGGGCGGTCGAGTGGTACGGGCGCACGTGGAAGGCGCCGGCGGGCGCCGCCGCGGCTGCGGCCCGGGGCGGGGCGGGCGCTTCGGCGGGCGCCGGCTCGGCAACGGCCTCGGGATCCGGCACGGGTGGCGCGGGCTGCGGCTCCCCGGCCCCGGCCTCCGGCGTCGGCCCGGGCGGCTCCGCCCCGGGGGCCGCGGCAGCCGGCGAGGGGCCACGCCCCGGGTGGTGCACGGTCGGGCGCCCGGCGCCGGGCACGAGCACCCGTACCGGAGGCCGGACCGCGGGCGGCACGGCGGCCGGGGGCGTCGCCGCGGGAGGTACGGCGGTGGGCGGCCGCGGCCGCCCGCTCGGCACGCAGACGTCGAGCCGGGCTCCGTGGCCGCGGAGGGGGGCGGGTCCGGCGCCGTCGTCCGCGACCGCCACATGGCCGTACAGCGGGCACAGCGCCGCCACCATGCCTGCCCCGGCGAGGTACTGCCAAGCCGTCACCGCGCGTCCTCCCGTTGTGAGGGTTTCGGCAGAAGAAACGATCACAACGGCGGTTCGATACGCCGCAGACGCGTCAAGATCTTCGGCGGAGGGACGACTTCAGGCCATCGGGAGCGCCGAGACCACGCCCCGGCAGCGCTCGGCGGCACGCGGAACCCTGTGCCGGGACCCGGCGCCGGAACCCGGTGCCTGGAGACGCCGAAGGGGCGCGGCCTCGGAAGGTCGCGCCCCTTGGCCCGGGCAGGGAGGGTCAGGCGGTTTCGGTGCCGCCGAAGCGCTCGCGGTAGGACTCCAGGTCCTCCTCGGCGATCCGCGCGAAGAGCACGGGCGGCACGGTGAACGGCGTACCCGCCGGGACCGCGTCCAGCGACTTGGCCTGCTCGGGGGAGATCCACGTCGCCGTGTCGTCGGCCAGCGCGAACGAGGAGCGCATGGTGCGCGCCGAGGCCGGGATGAACGGCTCCGAGACCACCGAGTAGAGGTGGATCAGGTTCATCGCGGTGCGCAGCGTGAGCGCCGCGCCGTCCAGGTCGGTCTTGACCTCCAGCCAGGGGGCCTTCTCGTCGAGGTACGCGTTGCCGGCGGACCACAGGGCCCGCAGCGCCGCCGCGGCCTTGCGGTACTGGAGCGAGTCCATGTGGCCCTCGTACTCGGCCAGCAGCTCGGCGATCTGCTCGCCCAGCTTGGCCTCGACCTCACCGGCCGGGCTGCCCGCCGGGACCTCGTCGCCGAACTTCTTGCGGGAGAAGGTCAGCACGCGGTTGACGAAGTTGCCGAGGGTGCCGCCGAGGTCCTTGTTGACCGTGGCGGTGAAGTGCTCCCACGTGAAGGACGAGTCGTCGGACTCGGGGGCGTTGGCGATGAGGAAGTAGCGCCAGAAGTCGGCCGGGAGGGTCTCCAGCGCCTGGTCGGTGAAGACGCCGCGCTTCTGCGAGGTGGAGAACTTGCCGCCGTAGTACGTCAGCCAGTTGAAGGCCTTGACGTAGTCGACCTTCTTCCACGGCTCGCGGGTTCCGATCTGGGTGGCCGGGAACATCACCGTGTGGAACGGGACGTTGTCCTTGGCCATGAACTGCGTGTAGCGCACGTCCTCGGCCTCGTACCACCACGCCTTGTGGTCGCGGTTCGCCGGGTCGGCGTCCGCCCACTCCTTGGTGGAGGCGATGTACTCGATCGGCGCGTCGAACCAGACGTAGAAGACCTTGCCGTCGGCGGCCAGTTCGGGCCAGGTGTCGGCCGGTACCGGCACGCCCCAGTCCAGGTCGCGGGTGATGGCGCGGTCGTGCAGGCCCTCGTTCAGCCACTTGCGGGCGATGGAGGAAGCCAGCTGCGGCCACTCCTCCTCGTGCTCCGCGACCCAGGCCTCGACCTCGTGCTGCAGCTTGGACTGCAGGAGGAAGAGGTGCTTGGTCTCGCGGACCTCCAGCTCGGTGGAGCCGGAGATCGCCGAGCGGGGCTCGATGAGGTCCGTGGGGTCCAGCACGCGGGTGCAGTTCTCGCACTGGTCGCCGCGGGCCTTGTCGTAGCCGCAGTGCGGACAGGTGCCCTCGACGTAGCGGTCCGGCAGGAAGCGGCCGTCGACCGGCGAGTACACCTGCCGGATGGCACGCTCCTCGATGAACCCGTTCGCCTGGAGCTGCCGCGCGAAGTGCTGGGTGATCTCCCGGTTCTGCGCCGAGGAGCTGCGGCCGAAGTGGTCGAACGACAGCTCGAAGCCGTCGTAGATCGCCTTCTGGGCGTCGTGGGCCTGCGCGCAGAACTCGGCGACCGAGAGGCCGGCCTCCTTCGCGGCGAGCTCGGCGGGGGTGCCGTGCTCGTCGGTGGCACAGATGTAGAGGACGTCGTGGCCGCGCTGGCGGAGGTACCGGGAGTACACATCCGCCGGAAGCATCGACCCGACCATGTTGCCCAGGTGCTTGATCCCGTTGATGTAGGGAAGCGCGCTGGTGATCAGGTGTCGAGCCATCCTCGGATGCTCCATTTCATATATGCGGTGACAACGTGACGTGACGGATTGTGATGCGGTTCATCGTATCGAACCGCCGAAAGGCCACGTGCCGCATTTTCGTGGGGTGGACGCTGGTGGGGTGTAACGCAAAAGCGAGGGTGGTGACCTCTGCGTCACGGCCCTCGCAATGGGCCCATGCTACAGCCGGACCGGATCACCGAGGACCGGTGTCCGCGGTTCGGGCGGCGGGGTCCGCCGCGGCCGCCGTCCCGGCAGGTCACCCGGGCGGTCACCCGGGCGGTCACCCGGGGCGTGACCGCCCCTTCGCCGGGCGTGCGCCGTCGCACGGCCGGCCCGGCGCGGCCCGGCATATGCGTACGCACGGACTGGGCGCGCGCGTGGTCGAAGTCGGTCATCGGCTGATCACCACCGAACGTAATCTCTCGACGTCTCTCTTCTGCGCTCCCCGGGTGCGCCCGCACTGCCAGGCTGTCCGCGCACAGGGGACGAGGTGAGGTGGAACGGTGAGCGATGGCGGACCAGAGGAGTCCGGTGGGGCCGTGGGACTGCCACTGCCCAGCCGACGGCGGCGGCCGACGCCCATGAGCCAGTGGGACCCGACGGCACGCCTGTCGTACTGGGCCTTCCACGCCAACCGGCGGCCCTCGTACATGCGTTTCGCGTACCTGCAGCTGGGTTCCGACGCGGCTGCCGAGGACGCGGTGGACGCGACCTTCGACTCGATCATGAACGAGTGGTTACGCATGCTCCACATGGACCGGCTCGACGCCTACGCCTGGACCATCCTCAAGCAACGGCTGGTCGACCGGCAGCAGCGGCGTGGAGGACGCGGCGCCTGGCCGCCCGAACCGACCGCTCCCGAACCGATGGACATCAGCGCCTTCGAGGCCGCCCTCAAGGAGGCCCGGGCCGACGAGCAGTGCGAGGTGCTCGCCGACACCATCCGCTTCTACTCCGCCGTCTCCCGGCTCGCCGAGCGCCAGCGCGACGCCGTGCTGCTGCGCTACGGGCTCCAGTGCACCCCCGGGGAGGCCGCGTCCGTGATGGGCGTCGACGAGGCCACCGTCCGCTCGCAGCTCGGCCAGGCCCACCGCCGGCTCGCGCGCATGCTCGACGCCTCCGCCGAACCGGCCGGCCCTGCGGGGTGCGCCCGCCCAGCCGAATCACCCGAGTCATGAGGCGCCGCGAAGGCAGGGAGGAGCGCGGCGGCGAGGCCGGCCGCCGCTCCCTGGCCGAGTTCCTGACCCGGGCCGGCGTCCGCGACCGCTACCCGCACTACGATCTGGGCGCGGCCGAGGCCCGGCTGCTGCGCGCCTCCCGGGGGCGGGCCGCGGCGGCGCCCCCGCGCCGCAGGGCCGCGTACGGGTGGAGCGATCCCGCGCGGGACTGCCCGCTCGACTCCGAACGGGCCCGGCGCGACCTCAAGGCCGTCTGCCTGGCCGCCGTGTGCGGCCCGAAGGCGGAGGCCCAGCTCACGGCCTTCACCGAGAGCGGGCACACCGATCTGGCCGGGGCCGCGGTCTTCGGCTGCCTGCTGCACCTGGCCGGACTGCGCGAGGGCGCCCGCTTCTGGTGGCAGTTCGCCGCCGGCTCCGGGCGGGCGCGGACCGCGTCCGCCGCGTACTGCCTCTTCCTCGACCACTCCCGGCGCGGCGAGCACCACGACGCCCGGTTCTGGGCGCGCGAACTGGGCCGGCGCGGCTACCGGCCGAACGGCCGGCGGGATCTGCGCGAGGTCCGGCTGTGCGCGCAGGCCACCGTGTTGCGGTACGTCGACCAGCTCGACGATCCCGATCTGGGCCCGGTGCCGCTGCCCAGGCCCGGACTGCCTTCGGTGCTGGCCGCGTTCCGGCCGACTCCCCCGGCGGCGGAGCCGGAGCGGCCCGCGCCGCGCCGGCACGTGGCGCCGGTGTCCGGGCCGGTCCGTTCCGCCCCGGGTACGGGCGAGGCCATGGCGCAGGCTCGGCGTGCGCTGGCCGTCGTACGGGTCCTCGAAAGGCATCCGCTGGGGGTACGGGCCGCCCAGCTGCGGCGGGAGTCCGGCCTGGCCGAGGCGGAGCTGCGGCCGCTGCTGGCCATGCTGTGCGAGGAGGAGTACGCGTACCGGCCGGGCGCCGGCGTCTTCGCGCGCGGGCCCGCCCTCGACCGGCTCGCCGCGGCCGGATCCGGGGGGCTCGCGGGCCAGCTCCAGCGCACGCTGGCCCTGGCCCGGGACAGCGCGGGCGCGGCGGTGTACCTGAGCCGGTACGCCGAGGGGGAGGTCAGGATCACTCAGATGGCGGACGGTCCGGGGGCTCCGCCGGTGCAGGAGTGGGTGGACTTCAAGGCCGCCGCGCACGCCAGCGCGGTCGGCAAGTGCCTGCTGACCCAGCTCGACGCCGACCGGCGCCGCGACCACGTCGCCCGGTACCGGCCGGCCCGGCTCACCCCGCAGACGATCACCGACAGCCGGGTCCTGTTCACCGCCCTCGACGCGTTGGCTCCGGGGGCCCCGGTGTTCGACCTGCGCGAGTACTCCCCCGGCGTGGTGTGCTCGGCGGTCCCGATCGCGACCGGGGGCTCCGCCGGGAGCCTCGCGCTGTCGCTGCCCGCGACGCACGCCCACCGGCTGCACGAGGCGACGGAGGCCCTGCGCCGCAAGGCCGTCCCCGTACTCCTGGCGCTGCTGCTGTCGGGGGCCATCCCGCCGGACTCCCCGGCCGCCCCGGACGACCCCGACGCGCCCGACGCCGCGACCACCGCACCCGCGCCGAGCCCGTCCGGGATCACCCCGGAAACCCTTCGCCACCTGCGCATGCTGTTCCGCACCCCGCTGACCCGCTCCACGGCTTCGCCCGCCGACCCCCACCTGGTGAGCGACACCGCATCGGAGGCGGCGTACTTCTTCGACCCCCTGCCGGATTCCGACCCGCTCCGCCTGTCCCTACCGATCACTTTCGCCCCGCTCACCCGGGGCGCTCTGCGCACGGCCGAGGGGCTGGTGGTCCTGAGCACCTGACCGGGGCCGTGCGGGTCAAGCCGGGCCGCTGAGGCCCGCCGGTCAGGCCGGGCGGGTCAGGCCCGCCGGTCAGGCGGGACGGGTCAGGCGGGGCGGGTCAGGCGGTCCGCGCCCGAGAGGATCGCGGAGGCCAGTGCCTCCGCGGCCGGCGAGCTCCGCCCGCCCCTCAGCAGCGCGAACTCCACCGATCCGAGGTCCGGCAGCCCCGAAACCCGCACCAGCCCCGGCGGGACGAGACCGCGGGTGTGGGCCATCACCCCCAGCCCGGCCCGGGCCGCCGCGACCAGCCCGCTCAGGCTGCCGCTCGTGCAGGCGATCCGCCAGCCCCGCCCGTCCCGCTCCAGCACCTCCAGCGCCCGGGCCCGGGTGATCCCCGGCGGCGGGAAGACGATCAGCGGGACGGGCCGGTCCGGGTCCACTCGCAGCCCCTCCGCCCCGATCCACACCATCCGGTCACGCCACACCAGCCGGCCCCGTTCGTCCCCCGGACCGCGCCGCTTCGCCAGGACGAGATCGAGCCGCCCCTCGTCGAGCCGTTCGTGCAGGGTCCCGGACAGCTCGACCGACAGCTCCAGGTCCACCTCGGGGTGCTCGTGCCTGAAGCCCTCCAGGATCTCCGGCAGCCGGGTCAGCACGAAGTCCTCCGACGCCCCGAACCGCAGCCTCCCCCGCAGCCGCGTCCCGGTGAAATAGGCCGCCGCCCGCTCGTGCGCCTCCAGAATGGTGCGGGCGAAGCCGAGCAGCGCCTCGCCGTCCTCCGTGAGCTCCACGCTGTGCGTGTCCCGCAGGAAGAGCGGACGCCCCGTCGCCTCCTCCAGCCGCCGTACGTGCTGGCTGACCGTGGACTGCCGGACCCTCAGCCGGCCAGCGGCCTGCGTGAAGCTGAGCGTCTGGGCCACCGTGAGGAAGGTGCGCAGCTGGACCGGGTCGTACATGGCTCCCATGACGCCCATGCTGCCACCGTCATCACGAAGCGCGATGACAGTCAGTGTGGAGTGCAGGTTTCCCGATCACCGCCCCACCCCCCACGATGAAGGGGCCCCCACGAGCCACCGACCGGAGAGCCCCGTACATGCGCCGCCCGCACATACCCTCCCGGCTGCCCCTGGACCCGTGGATCCTGGCCCTCCTCGGCACGGTCGGCCTCGCCGTCCTGCTGCCCGCCCGCGGCCCCGCCGCCTCGGTCGCCGCGGGCGCCGCCACGGGGGCCGTGGCCCTGCTCTTCTTCCTCTACGGCGCCCGGCTCTCCACCCGCGAGGCCCTCGACGGCCTGCGCCACTGGCGGCTCCACCTCACCGTGCTGGCCTGTACGTTCGTACTCTTCCCGGTGCTCGGCCTGGCCGCGCGGGGCCTGGTCCCCACCGTCCTGACGCCCCCGCTCTACAGCGGTCTGCTCTTCCTCTGCCTGGTCCCCTCGACGATCCAGTCCTCGATCGCCTTCACCTCGATCGCCCGCGGCAACGTGCCCGCCGCGATCTGCGCGGGCTCCTTCTCCAGCCTGGCCGGCATCGTCCTGACCCCGCTCCTCGCCGCCGGCCTGCTCGGCGGCAGCGGGGGCGGGTTCTCCCCCGACTCCCTCCTCAAGATCGTCCTTCAGCTCCTGCTGCCCTTCCTGCTGGGCCAGGCCCTGCGCCCCTGGGTCGGCGGTTTCCTGGTCCGGAGGAAAAAGGTCCTCGCCCACGTCGACCGCGGCTCGATCCTGCTCGTCGTGTACTGCGCTTTCGGCGCGGGCGTGGCCGCCGGGGTCTGGCACCGGGTCAGTGCCGCACGCCTGGGCGCGCTGATGGCCGTGGAGGCCGTACTGCTCGCCGTCATGCTGCTGGTGAGCTGGTACGGGGCGAAGCGGCTCGGGTTCGACCGGGCGGACCGGATCGCGATCCAGTTCGCGGGGTCGAAGAAGAGCCTCGCGGCCGGCCTGCCCATGGCCAGCGTGCTGTTCGGGGCCCAGGCGAGCCTCGCGGTGCTGCCGCTGATGCTGTTCCACCAGATGCAGCTGATGGTGTGTGCGGTGCTGGCGCGCCGCCGCGCCCGGGACGCCGAGCCCGCTGCGGCCGAACTGCCCGCAGGACATGTGGTGGAGGTCTCCTCCAAGGCCCAACACCCCGCGCCGCAGGCCCGGTAGCGTGCGGCGGTGACCTGGATACGCCCGCTCGCCGCCCACGCCGAACGCCCCTGCACCCTGGTGGTCTGCCGCGGCTGCTGCTGCGGGGACCCCCGCAAGAACCCCGGCTCGGACCACGCCGGCCAGTTGGCCCGGCTGCGCGAGGCCGCCGCGGCGTCGGGGGGCCGGCTGGCCGTCCGTACGAGCGACTGCCTCGGGCCGTGCGCCCAGGCCAATGTGATCGTGGTCCAGCCCACCACCGAGGCGCGCCGCCGGGGCGCCCGCGCGGCCTGGTTCGGCTGGGCGCTGGACGACACCGCGACCGACGAGGTCATCGCGTGGGCGGAATCGGGTGGTCCGGGCGTCACGCCGATCCCGGCGACCCTGGACCTCCACCGCATCGACCCGCCGAAGCCCGAGGCCAAGGCGAAACCGGCCGCCAAGGGTCGCGGCCGCGCCGCCCGCCGGGGCCGCTGACCGCGGGACCGGCGGACCGGCAGACCGGCAGACCGGCAGACCGGCGGACCGGCGGACCGCTACAGCGTGATCCGCTCCTCGCCCGCGTAGATGTTCATGTTCGGCCCGCGCAGGAAGCCGACCAGCGTCAGGCCCGACTCCAGGGCCAGGTCCACGGCCAGCGAGGACGGGGCCGAAACGGCGGCCAGGACCGGTATGCCCGCCATCACCGCCTTCTGTGCGAGCTCGAACGAGGCCCGGCCCGACACCAGCAGGACCGCGCCGTCCAGCGGGAGGCGTCCGGCCTGGAACGCCCGGCCGATGATCTTGTCCACGGCGTTGTGCCGGCCGACGTCCTCCCGCACGTCCAGCAGCCGGCCCTCCGGCGAGAACAGCCCGGCCGCATGCAGCCCCCCGGTGCGGTCGAACACCTTCTGCGCCGCGCGCAGCCGGTCCGGCAGCTCGCCGAGGAGCTGCGCGGGAATCCGTACGGTGTCGTCGGCCGCGCTCCGCCGGAGCGGGAAGCGGGTCGCCGTGCGCACCGCGTCCAGGCTGGCCTTTCCGCACAGGCCGCAGGAGGAGGTGGTGTAGACGTTCCGTTCGAGCGTGATGTCGGGCAGCGCCACCCCGGGCGCCAGCTGCACGTTGACCACGTTGTACGTGTTGGAGCCGTCCTCCGTGGCGCCCTCGCAGTAGGTCACGGCCCGTACGTCCGATGCGGAGCCGAGTACGCCCTCGCTCACCAGGAAGCCCACGGCCAGCGCGAAATCGTCGCCGGGGGTGCGCATCGTGATGGCCAGCGGCTTGCCGTTCAGCCGTATCTCCAGCGGCTCCTCGGCGACCAGCGTGTCGGGGCGGACCCCGGCGGCCCCGTTGCGTACCCGGATGACACGACGGCGCTCGGTGACCCGTCCCATGGTGATCAGCCCGCCCGTTCTCTCCTCGTCGCGCACTCCGTCGTGCAGCTGACGAGCCCATTCTCGCGGATCGCCGTCGCAGACCGCTCCCGGCAGGAAGATCCTCCGGAATCTCCAAATTAAGGGGCGGTAATCCTGTTGGGTCACGTGCACCTGTACCCACCAGTAGCAGGTCAAGCTGGGTGATCCTGACTTCCTTATAAGGGGGACCCCGCCTATGACCGGTTCACGCGTGGTGGCGCTAGGGCACTACCAGCCCGCGAAAGTGATCACCAACGAGGACCTCGCGGCGATGGTCGACACCAACGACGAGTGGATCCGCTCCCGGGTCGGCATCAAGACCCGGCACATGGCGGGCCCCGACGAACCGGTGGACGAGCTGGCCTTCCACGCCGCGGGCAAGGCCCTCGCCGGCGCCGGACTGACCCCCGACGACATCGACCTCGTCCTGGTGGCCACCTCCACCGCGATCGACCGCTCGCCCAACATGGCCGCCCGCGTCGCGGCCAAGCTGGGCATGGGCGGCAGCCCGGCCGTCATGGACCTCAACGTCGTCTGCTCGGGATTCACCCACGCGCTGGCCACCGCCGACCACGCGATCCGGGCCGGCTCGGCCACCCGCGCCCTGGTCATCGGCGCCGACAAGATGACCGAGATCACCGACTGGACCGACCGGACCACGTGCGTGCTGACCGGCGACGGCGCCGGCGCGGCCGTGGTCGAGGCCTGCGATGATCCCGGCATCGGCCCGGTCCTGTGGGGTTCGGTCCCGGAGATGGGCCACGCGGTCCGCATCGAGGGCTCCCCGCCGGTCTTCGCCCAGGAGGGGCAGTCCGTCTACCGCTGGACCACCAGCCAGCTCCCGGCGCTCGCGCGCAAGGTGTGCGAGAAGGCGGGGATCACCCCCGAGGAGCTGGCCGCCGTCGTCCTGCACCAGGCGAACCTGCGGATCATCGAGCCGCTCGCCGCGAAGATCGGCGCCGTGAACGCGGTCGTCGCCCGCGATGTCGTGGACTCCGGCAACACCTCGGCCGCGAGCATCCCGATGGCGCTCTCGAAGCTGGTCCAGCGCGGCGAGATCCCGACCGGCGCCCCGGTCCTCCTCTTCGGCTTCGGCGGCAACCTCTCGTACGCGGGCCAGGTCATCCGCTGCCCCTAGGGGGTGTCGGGCGGACCGCGGCGGTCGGGGCCCAGCGGGTCTCGGCCCCCAGTGCGCACAGGAGCACGACGACCAGCGCGAGCAGCTGCCAGAGCCCGGCGGTGGTCGCGCCGAGCGGGACCGTGGCCAGTACGAGGACCGTCGCCGCCGCCCGGAAGCGGGCCGGGCCGATCCCGAGCACAGACCGGAAGGCCAGGTCCCCGGCCAGGTAGACGGCGACCCCGCCGGCGAGGACGAGCGCCGGGCCGGTGGCCACCTGCTCGCCCAGGTGCCCGATGGTCCGCGGCAGCGGGCCGGCCCCGATGCCGATCGCGATCACGGACTCGCCGAAGACGATGATCAGCAGCAGTCCGCGCCGCTCCACGAGGTGCTCGGCGCTCATCCCGCCGAGCTGCTCGCCGACGGTGGTGACGTCATCGGCGGACCCGGCCGGCGCCGGCTCCCCGCTCGCCGCGGCCCGCTGCACCAGCTGCGGCACGACGAACCGGATCAGCAGCGCGAGCCGGCCCGAAGGCCGCCCCGCCCGCGCCGAAGGCCGTGGGCACCGCCAGGGCGCACACCAGGAACGCCCCCATGGCCGGGATCAGCAGCAGCCGGCGCACGGTCCGGCCGGGCGGCACCTGGTTGGTCAGGTGCGCGTAGCCCCCGTACATCCAGAACAGCACGGTGAAGATCACCAGTACCTGGCCGGCGCCGCGGAAGCTGACGTCGTCCGCGAGCAGCACCGTCAACTGGGTGATGGTGAAGACGAAGACCAGGTCGAAGAAGAGCTCCAACGTGCTGACACGGTGCTGGGCTTCCATGCGCGACTCATACCAGCATCCGGGTGTCCGTCGGGGTCGTCCGACCTGAGGAGTACGCGGATCCCGCCCGGTGGAAGGACGCGCCGCTCCCCGGCGCGGGCGGAGGATGGGGGGAACGCCGTCAGCCAGCCGCCGAGGGAAGCGAAAGCCCCATGATCCGCAGGTCCGTCATCCTGACCACCGCCGCAGTCGTCTCGGCCGTGGGGCTCGCGGTCGTCGTCGCCCTCCCGGCCGCGGCGGACTGGTACGGGGACCGCCACCAGGAGACGAACGCGTACGCGACGGGAGCCGAGGCGAAGTCGGCCCGGGCCTCGGTCCCGCGCTGGCTGGCGGACGAGGCGGAGTCGGTGCGGTACGCGATGCGGACGACGGGGGGCGACCGCCTCCTGAAGGCGACCCTGCCGGACGACCGGCTCCCGGCGGGGTGCACGGCCGAGCCGCGGCCGAAGGCGCAGGAGGTCCCGCTGAAGGAGGACTGGTTCCCGCGGGACGCCCGGTCGAAGGCCACTGCGCGCTGCGGGCTCTACTACGCGTACATGGACGGCACCACCCTCTACGCGTGGCAGCACAACGACGACTGGCTGCGGGCCGAGCGCGCCGAACCGGCCCGCTGACCGGCGAGACGCGGGGTCTCGCCGACCCGCCGGGGACATGCGTGCAGGTCAGCGAGCGGCCCGGCCCGAATACCTGGTCGGAGGCACGCCGATCCTTTGCTATTGTTGTCCTTGTCGCCGCGGGAAACCGGGGCCGACCACCTAGTCCGGGTGGCGGAATGGCAGACGCGCTAGCTTGAGGTGCTAGTGCCCTTTATCGGGCGTGGGGGTTCAAGTCCCCCCTCGGACACCAGCAGGAACCCCACTCCGGTGGGGTTCCTTTGCGTTTCCGGGCTGCGGCACGACCAGCGGCCCAGCGAATCCCCAGGTCAGACCAGTGATGACAGGTTCGCCTGACGGCCGACCGAGGTCGGCCGTTCCCCTCCCCTTAGAAGTCGTTGTCGTACCGATCAAGGAGCTTGTCGATCGCACGGGGGTCTCGTCCGGGTGATCGCGGTGGGTACCCGGCTAATCGGACCGGTTCGTCGCCGTGGCGACGGCACAGACGGGGTGGGTGCGGGCGGCATAGGAGCGAGCGGCCACGACGAGGCCGATGCCCAGGCCTGCGAATGCCAGGCCGCCGAACTCGACCATCCAGGTGACCCCCGAACTGGTGGTGAACGGCGCGGACGGCTTGATCTCAGGCAGCACGCCGACGGCCATGAGCGGGGCCATGACGATGAGGACGGCTCCGTACATTGCCAGGGGGATGCCAGTCAGCCAGGCCGGGGTCAATGGCAGCAGACGCGGGACCCGTCGTCCGGACAGGATCAGTGTCCAGTGGGGGAACACCTGCCCCCACGCGTGCAGCAGCCCCAGCAGTAGGAAGCCCCCGACCATCGCGGCCAGTACCGTCACGTCGATCCCCACTGAAGCGGCCGCCTTCGACGGTCCCGACGCGCCGAGGCTCGTTGTCCGCTGCCAGGCGCCGGCCGAGACGCCGAGTGCGTCGCCGCCCAGCGTCCAAATGGTCTTGACTCCTGCCCACGGTAGGACTCCGCACATGAGCAGGTAGACCACCCTGCGGGTCCGCTTCGGGGCGAGGGAGACGGTCGGGTGGACGAACGGGCCGTCGCTGGGGCCGGCGTGCGGCCGCCCGCATCGCGGACAGTCGCCGCGCAGCCGTCGGCGGTACGAGAGGCCGACGAGGAGCAGAAGTACGGCGCCGGCCGTGTTCAGCAGCACCTGGGCCAGACCGGTGGCGCTCTCGATCCCCGAGAGCGTCACCAGCGTCACGAAGTAGATCGGCAGTCCATTCGTTCCCACGACGAACACCGGGAGCGTCACGATCAACGCCGTCGCCACCGCAGCCCGGCCGGGCCTGGCAAGTGTCCGGGTACTGGCCAGGCAGGCCCCGCCGGCCAGGAGGGCGAGGGCCGCCAGGAGAAGCTGGACTGCCGGCGCGTACGAGGCGTGCTCCTTCCATGGCACGGTGGTGCCCGCTGACGCCCACGTGACCTCGACAGCGGCGTACAACACACCCCACAATGCGGCGGCCACGGGCGCCCACACGGGCCACCGCCGCCAAATCCGCCCCTGGCTTGCGGTCGGTGTCCTAGGAACGCCGCCTACCTCCGAGTTCGCGGGAAGAGCCACCATGACCTCCGTATAGCCCGATTGCCGACGCTCCAAGACTCCCCGTCACCCGCGCCGATCACGTCCACCCCATGGATCATCCGCCTCCCTCACCCGGGGGAGGCCGGATCGTGAGCGTCAGTCCGGCCGGAGGATCACGGTGCGGTGCCCGGCCAGGTAAGAAGCCGTTGTCGCGCCGACCGAGGAGCCTGTCGATCGAACGGGAGTCTCATTCGGGTGATCGTGGCCGGTGCCCGGACGGACATGTCGGAAGGCGAGTGGGCCCGGGTCCGGCCGCTGCTGCCGGTGCCGGGGTGGCTGCAGGGTCGGGGCGGGCAGCCGGAGGGTCCGAGGTTCTGGCGTCGGTGACGCCGGAGGGCGTCTCGTTCGCGGGGCTTGTACGGCGGGACCGATCCGGTGGTGCGGCATCATGGGCGCACGGGGTCGGAGGGGAAACAACGTGTCGCACGACGGGCCGGACAGCAGCATCGTGATCGCCGGACGGTACCGCCTGGAGAGGCGGTTGGGCCGCGGCGGCATGGGTACCGTCTGGCAGGCCTCCGACGAGCTCCTCGGGCGGCTCGTCGCCGTCAAGGAGCTCCATGTCGACGGAGGCACGGAGAGCAAGGGCGCCCTGCGGGAGGCCCGGACCGTCGCGCAGGTCAGGCATTCGCACGTGGTGGTGGTGCACGACGTGGTGGAGCACGACGGACGGCCCCACATCGTCATGGAACTCGTCGAGGGCGGCTCGCTGGCCGACCGGCTCGCCGGCGACGGGCCGCTGGGTCCCGTCGAGACCGCGAGGATGGGTCTCGACCTGCTCGGAGCCCTGCGCGCGGCGCACGCCCGCGGGGTGCTCCACCGGGACGTCAAGCCGGCCAACGTGCTCCTGGAGGCGGGCACCGGGCGGGTCGTGCTCACCGACTTCGGCATCGCCCGGCTCGCCGGGTCCACCACCATCAGCGAGACCGGCGCGTTCGTCGGTTCGCCCGAGTACACCTCGCCCGAGCGGATGCAGGGAGCGGCCGCGGGACCCGAATCCGACCTGTGGTCGCTCGGGGTCCTGCTCTGCACGGCCCTGACCGGGAAGTCGCCGTTCCACCGCGATTCGCTCGGCGGGGTCCTGCATGCCGTCGTGTCCGCCGAGATCCGGCCGCCGGCGCAGGCCGGGCCGCTGGCCCCGGTCATCCGCGGTCTGCTGGAGCGCCTTCCGCAGCGGCGGATGGAGGCGGCGGAGGCCGAGCGGCTGCTGTCGGCCTACCTGCGCACCGGAGCGGTCCCCGCCGCGGCCGACCGGGCGCCCGGCCCGGGTGCGGAGGCCGCCTCGGCGACCGGGGCCGCGTCCGGCGCGGACGGACCGGACGGACCGGACGCCGTGGTCGGCTACTCGCCTACCGAGCACGTCGTACAGCCGTCCGCACCGGCGTCGCGGCGGACCCGGCCCGCTCTCCGGGCGGGGCTGATCGCCGCGCTGTTCGCCGTCGCGGTCGCCGGGGCCGTGGCCCTCACCTCGCAGTTCGGCGAGCGGTCGGCGGACGGCGCCCGGGGGGCGGCACCCGCCACCGCGTCCGCCTCCGGCCGGGCCTCGTCCTCCCCCGCCCCCGCCCCCGCTTCAGCCGCCGCCGACGCGAAGCCGGCCCGTACGGCGTCAGCTCCCGTGCCCAGGCCCGCGCCCGCCGGGTACCGGACGGTGTCCGACGCCGAGGGCTTCAGCCTCGCCGTACCGAACGGCTTCCAGCGCAGCACCGACGACCAGCGGGTCTTCTACGTGTCCCCGGACGGGGCCTTCCGGATCGGCGTCAAGACGAGCCCCGCGGCCTCCGAGGGGCCGGTCACCGTCATGCGGCTCTCGCACGCGAGCGGCCCGACCACCAACCCGGGCTACCGCGACGGCACGGTCGTACCCACCACGCACAACGGACTGCCCGCCGCCCTCTGGGAGTTCACCTGGAACGGCTTCACCGCTGCCGAAGGCGCCCGGCACACCTTCGACGTCTGCTGGGAGGAGAACGGGCGCATGTACGACGTCTGGGTGTCCGCGCCCGTCGGGCGCCTCCCGGAGGCGCGCAGCCACTTCGACGCGGCACTGGACTCCTTCGTTCCGGGAGGTTAGGGAGAGACCCCGAACCGCCCCGCGCCCCCGGGCGCGGGGCCCCGCGTCCCGTACGGCACGGGATCGGGGCGGCGTTCGGTGTTTCCGGGGTGGCGTTGCGGGGAGTTTCCCTATTCCCGGGCCTGCACACCTCCCTGGGGAGGTCTTGTGGAGGTCTTCGCTCGGTGATCAACCCTGGTGAGGTGTGGGGTAGCGTCGCCGCGCTGCGCGGAGAGGAGCGGGGCATGCGCGAGATCACCGTCCCACCAGTCGTTGTTGCGGCGCCCGTCGGCGGGCTCGCCGACGCCGTGTTCCGCCATGCCCAGGAGGATCCCGGCCGGGTGGTGCTCGGGCGCAAGGTCGACGGGGTCTGGCAGGACGTGAGCTCGGGGGAGCTCGCCGCCGAGGTGCTCGCGCTGGCGAAGGGACTGCTGGCCCAGGGGGTCCGGTTCGGGGAGCGGGTCGCCGTCATGTCCCGGACCAGGTACGAGTGGACCCTGTTCGACTTCGCCCTGTGGGCGATCGGCGCCCAGCCCGTACCCGTCTACCCGACCTCGTCCGTCGAGCAGGTGCACTGGATCCTCCAGGATTCCGACTGCACCGCCTGCGTCGTCGAGGACGAGGACCAGGCCATGACCGTCGGGTCCGTCATCGAGCAGCTGCCGCACCTGCGGCGGCTGTGGCAGCTCGACGCCGGTGCGGTCGACGCGCTCGTCGCGGACGGCCGCGGGGTCGCTGAGGACCTGGTGCACCGGCATCGCGCCGCGGTCACCCCCGACGCCGTCGCCACCGTCATCTACACCTCGGGGACCACCGGGCGCCCCAAGGGCTGCGTGCTCACGCACAGCAACTTCATGTACGAGGCCGACACGATGGTGGCGCGCTGGGAGTCCGTCTTCCAGGCGGGGCCCGGGGAGCAGCCCTCCACCCTGCTGTTCCTGCCGCTCGCCCACGTCTTCGGGCGGATGGTGGAGGTGGCGGCCGTCCGGGCGCGGGTGAAGCTGGGGCACCAGCCGGTACTGGCGGCGGCCGAGTTGCTGCCGGACCTCGCCGCGTTCCGGCCGACGTTCGTGCTGGGGGTCCCGTACGTCTTCGAGAAGGTCTTCGCGGCGGCCCGCCGCAAGGCGGAGGCGGAAGGGCGTACGGGCCCCTTCGACCGGGCGGTCGAGACGGCCGTACGGTACGCGGAGGCGCGCGAGCAGAAGGCGTTCGGGACCGGGCCGGGCCCCTCGGCGGGGCTGCGCATGGAACACCAGCTCTTCGAAAAGCTGGTGTACGGGAAGGTGCGCGAGGCGATGGGCGGCCGGGTACGGCACGCCATGTCGGGCGGGTCCGCGATGTCGCGCCGCCTCGGGCTGTTCTTCGACGGGGCCGGGATCACGGTCTTCGAGGGCTACGGCCTGACCGAGTCCTGCGCGGCGGCCACCGCGAACCCGCCGGGCGCGACGAAGTACGGCACGGTGGGCCGGCCGATCCCGGGCAGTACGGTGCACATCGCCGAGGACGGGGAGGTGTGGCTGCACGGGAGCCACGTGTTCGCCGGGTACCTGAACGACCCGCGCTCCACGGAGGCGGTGCTGCGGGACGGCTGGCTGGCGACCGGGGACCTGGGGCGCCTCGACGAGGACGGTTACCTCACGATCACCGGGCGCAAGAAGGAGATCCTGGTGACGTCCAACGGCAAGAGCGTCTCCCCGACCGCCCTGGAGGAGCGGGTGCGTTCGCATCCGCTGGTCGCGCAGTGCGTCCTGGTCGGCAACGACCGGCCGTACGTGGCGGCCCTGCTCACGCTGGACATGGAGGGGATCGCGCACTGGCTTTCGATGCGCGGGCGCCCGCAGCTGCCGGCGGCGCAGCTGGTCCACGACCCGGATCTGACGGCGGAGGTGCGGCGGGCGGTGGTGGCCGCGAACACGCTGGTCTCGCAGGCCGAGGCGATCCGCACGTTCCGGGTGCTGGCGGAGCAGTTCACGGAGGAACGGGGCCTGCTGACGCCCTCGTTGAAGCTGAAGCGGCGGGCGATCGAGAAGGCGTACGCGCAGGAGGTGGCGGCCCTCTACCAGCCTTGACGCACCCTCCCCCCGTCAACTGACGATCCGTCATTTCTTCTCGTCAGCGATATTGACGAGTCGTCAGGTCACGCACAGAATGCGGGGATTCCGACCGGAGGGGGTCCCACCCGTGCTGCGACCGATCCGCACCCTGGCCGCCGCGGCGGCGGCGCTCGCGCTCGTCTCCGCCTGCAACTCCGCCTCCAGCGGCTCCTCCCCCGGCAAGCCCGGGGCGGCCGGCAACTCCCGCGGCGTGAGCGCCGGCTCGATCAAGGTCGGCGGGATCGTCTCCATGACCTCCGCCAGCGGATACAGCAAGAAGGACACCGACCTCGGCGCGAAGGCCCGCTACCTGAGGGCCAACGCCGAGGGCGGGATCAACGGCCGCAAGATCGACTACCTGGGCGCGGAGGACGACGGGCAGGACCCCGGCAAGAACATGGCCGCCGCCCGCAAACTCGTCCAGCAGGACAAGGTCTTCGCGGTCGCCCCGATGAGCTCGGTCACCTTCTCCGGCGCCGACTTCCTGGAACAGGAGAAGGTCCCCACCTTCGGCTGGGGCACCCTGCCCTCCTTCTGCGGGCCCAAGTACATCTACGGGTTCAACGGCTGCCTGGTCCCCTCGCCCGGCGGCACCCTCAACCAGACGTGGCCCGAGGGCATCGGTCAGCTCCTCGGCGGCGCGCAGGGCAAGTCCGTCGCGGTCATCGCGAACGACAGCGACGCCGGGAAGTTCGGCATCCGCACCTTCCAGCAGGGCTTCGCCGCTGCCGGGTTCGAAGTCGCCTACGCCAAGGCCTCCGTACCCGCCACGGCGGTGCCCAGCGACTGGTCGGCGTACGTGAAGGAGATCCTGGAGAGCAACGGCGGCAGGGCCCCCGACGCCGTCGTCTCGGTCATGCAGACCCCGAACAACATCGGCCTGTTCACCGCACTCAAGCGCAGCGGCTACCAGGGACTGCTCTCCGACCCGACCGACTACGACCCCGGGCTGCTCGCCAAGGACGCGACCAAGCAGGCCCTCGACGGGGTGCACGTCCTGCTGCAGTTCCAGCCGTTCGAGTCGGCGGACCCGCAGATGGCGCAGTTCAAGGCCGACGTCAAGGCGGCCTCGGGCGGGCGGGAAGTCCCCTTGAGCATGCACATGTTGACCGGGTACATGTCGGCCGACCTGTTCGTCTCCATCGCGCAGAAGGCGGGCAAGGAGCTGACCGTCGAGTCCTTCCAGGCCGCCGCGCAGGGCTTCTCCGACACCGGCACGCTCGTCGGCGACCGCTCGGAGCCCAAGGGGCAGAAGGACAGCTTCGGCTGCGGGGCGCTCGTCCAGCTGCGCGGCGGGGCGTACGAGGTCTCCGTACCCTTCTCGTGCCGCCCGCCGATCCCCTTCAAGTAGGGCCGCCGGTATGGGAGATCTGCTCGTCTTCGTGCTGAGCGGCCTGGTCTCCGGCGCCCTGTACGCGCTGCTGGCCACCGGGCTGGTGCTGTCGTACTCGGCGTCCGGACTGTTCAACTTCGCGCACGGGGCCACCGCCTACTTGTGCGCGCTGGCCTTCTACGAGATCCACTCCGGGCTGGGCCGGCCTGCGCCCTGGGCGGCCCTGCTGGTCGTGTGCGTACTGGCCCCCGGGCTCGGATGGGGACTGGACCGGCTGATGTTCCGGCGGCTCGCGCGGGTCGGCGAGACGGCGCAGATCGTGGCCACGATCGGACTGCTGGTGGCCCTGCCGGCGGCCGGGCTGTGGGCCGTTGAGCTGCTGGGGGACGCGGGCGCGCCGGTGAAGCCGGCGGAGAACCAGTTCGGGCTGCCGGGGGTGGGGCCGAGCCCTGCCCGGAGCTGGCAGCTGCTCGACGGGGTGGGCGTCGACTCCGACCAGCTGATCACGTGGGTGGTGACGGCGGTGGTGGCGGTGGGCCTGTGGGTGCTGATGCGGCACACGCGGCTGGGGCTGCAGCTGCGGGCGGCCGTCGACAACCGCTCGCTGACCGAGCTGCGCGGGATCAGCGCCGACCGGCTGTCTTCGGTGGCCTGGATGATCTCGTCCGCGCTGGCGGGGCTGGCCGGGGTGCTGGCGACGCCGCTGCTGGGCCTGTCGGCGCACGACTTCACCCTGTTCCTGTTCGTCTCGGCCACGGCGGCGGTGATCGGGCGGTTCGCGTCCGTGCCGCTCGCGTT
This sequence comes from Streptomyces sp. NPDC051109, assembly GCF_044455885.1. Lineage (NCBI taxonomy): Bacteria > Bacillati > Actinomycetota > Actinomycetes > Kitasatosporales > Streptomycetaceae > Streptomyces > Streptomyces sp. NPDC051109. Next base: position 230,942 of record NZ_JBITFF010000010.1, on the reverse strand, counting down.
CGCGGGCGGGCTGGGGCTGGGGGTGCTGCAGAACCTGGTGGCCGGGTACGCCTCGTTCGCCGAGGGGATCACCGGGTTCCGTACGGCGGTCCCGTTCCTGATCCTGTTCGGGGGCCTGCTGGTGCTGGCCAGGCGGGGGCGGACGGCGGGGACCGCGGCGGGGGACGCGGGCGGCCCGGACGCGGCACCCGCGGACCATCTGGCGGGTGCCTCGTGGGGGCGCCGGTGGGGGGCGTGGGCGGTGGCCGCCGGGGCGTTGGGCGTGGCCTTCTACACCGTCACCACGCCGTTCTGGAGCGGGCTGCTCGCACAAGGGCTGGCCCTCGGGCTGGTGTTCATGTCCTTCACCGTGGTGACCGGGCTCGGGGCGATGGTCTCGCTCGCGCAGGGCACGTTCGTGACCGGGGCCGCGCTGGTGGCGGGGCTCCTGATGAGCCGGGGCTGGCCGTTCGTGGCGGCCCTGGCGGTGGGCACGTGCGTGGCGGCGGCGCTCGGGGCGCTGGTCGCGCTGCCGGCGCTGCGGCTGGGCGGGCGGACGCTGGCCCTGGCGACGCTGGCGCTGGCGTTCCTCGCGGACCAGGTGCTGTTCCAGATGCGGTGGCTGCGGAACGGGGACTCGGGGTGGCCCGTCCCGCGGCCGGTGTTCGGGCCGGTGGACCTCGGCGACGACCGGGCGCTGGGGGTGGCGCTGCTGGTGGTGGTCGCGGTGTGCGGGGCCGGGCTGAGCACGCTGCGGAACTCGCCCTCGGGGCGGGCGATGCTGGCCGTGCGGTCGGCGCCGGCGGCGGCGACGGCCTCGGGGGTTTCCGTCCTGCGGACGAAGCTGCTGCTGTTCACGGTGTCGGCGGGGCTGGCGGGGTTCGGGGGCGTGCTGGTCGCTTCGTACAACACCCGGATCACGGCGACGGATTTCACGGCCATGACGGGGCTGGTGTGGCTGGCGGTGGTGGTGGCGGCGGGGGTCCGGCGGCCGCAGTACGCGGTGGTGGCGGGGGTGGTCTTCGTGGTGGCCCCGCGGGTCCTGGCGGACTACGTGACGGAGTCCGCGCACCTGCCGGTGATCCTGTTCGGGCTGGCGGGGTTGGCCTTGGCCAACGATCCGGACGGGTATTGCGCCGCGCTCCCGGTGCGGTGGGCGAGACGGCGGGCCGGGGCCTCCGGCGGGAGTACGGGGCCTGCCGGGCCGGGGGCGGGGGCGGGACCGGGGGCGGGGTCCGGGTCCGGGTCCGGGTCCGGGTCCGGGTCCGGGTCTGCGGGGCTCTCCCCCGCCCCGCCCCTTCCCGAAACCGGGCCGCGCCCGGAACCCGTGCGGGAGCTCCGCGCCCGTACCCCCGGGCCCCGGACGCCGGGCGGGCCGGGCTCCGCCCTGGAGTTGCGCGGCGTCACCGCCGGGTACGACGGCGGGCTCGTACTGCACGGGGTCGATCTCGCCGTCCGCAAGGGGGAGATCCTCGTCGTGCTCGGGCCGAACGGGGCCGGGAAGAGCACCGCCTGCCGGGTGGCCGCCGGCCTGCTGCCCGCCGAGGGCGGAGCGGTCCTCGTACGGGGGCGCGACGCGACCCGCGACGGGCCCGTGCGGCGGGCCCGTCGCGGGGTGCTGCTGGCCCCCGAGGGGCGCGGGATCTTCCCGGCGCTGACCGTCGAGGAGAACCTCGCGCTGTACCTGCGCGAGGCGGACGCGCGGGCCTGCGTCTACGAGCGCTTCCCCCGGCTCGCCGAGCGGCGCGGGGTGGCCGCCGGGGCCCTGTCCGGCGGCGAGCAGCAGATGCTGGCCCTCGCTCCGCTGCTGCAGCGGCCGCCCGAGGTGCTGATCGCCGACGAGCCGTCGATGGGGCTGGCCCCGAGGGTGGTGGAGGAGGTGTACGCGCTGCTCACCGAGCTCCGGGACGCCGGGACCGCGCTGCTGCTGGTCGAGGAGAAGGCCGCCGGGATCCTCGGGGTCGCCGACACCGTCGCCTACCTCTCCCGGGGCCGGGTCACCTGGTGCGGGCCGCGCGCCGAGGTGGAGGCCGACCGGCTCACCGCGGCCTACCTGGGGAGGGCCACATGACGGCGGCGCCGTACGTACTGGAGGGCACCGGCATCAGCGTCCGGTTCGGCGGCGTGAAGGCGCTGGCCGGGGTGGACCTCGGGGTCCGGGCCGGGGAGGTGTGCGGGCTGATCGGTCCAAACGGGGCCGGCAAGACCACCCTGTTCGACGTCCTGTCCGGGATCCGGCGCCCCGACCGGGGGCGGATGCTGCTCGACGGGGCGGACATCACCCGCCGCTCCCCGGTCTGGCGGGCCCGGCACGGGATGCGCCGGACGTTCCAGCGGCAGCAGTTGTTCGGGCAGCTCAGCGTGGCCGAGAACCTGCTGGTCGCGCAGGAGTGGCGCGGCGGCGGGGGCGGGCTCGCCGCCGACCTCCTCGGAGCGCCGGCGCGGCGCCGTCGGGAGCGGGAACGGCGCGAGCGCGGCGAGCGGGTGCTGGCGTCCTGCGGGATCGGCGCGCTGGGGGCGGCGTACGCGGGCGGGCTGCCGGTCGGTCAGGCCCGCATGGTGGAGCTGGCCCGCGCGGTGGCCGATCCGCCGCGCGTGCTGCTGCTGGACGAGCCGGCGTCCGGGCTGTCGGCGCCCGAGCGGGAGCAGCTCGCGGGGGTCGTCCGCCGGCTGGCCGAGGAGGAGGGCTGCGCGGTGCTGCTGGTGGAGCACGACGTGGCGTTCGTCATGGAGCTCTGTACCCGGGTGGTGGTCCTGGACCTCGGCACCGTCCTCGCCGAGGGCTCGCCCGCCGGGGTCCGGGCCGATCCGCTGGTCCGGGAGGCCTATCTGGGGGCGTCGTGACGGTGTGTCCGGTCGGTGTGCGCCGCGTCGGCCGGAATACCCTCGCCGGGGCGGCCGGTTGTCGCCCTCGTACGCCCCCACGCGCGGACACCCGCACGCCCCAGCCCGTCGAACCGAGGGAACAGCCAGACGTGAACGACGTCCCCGCCATCCGGCTCAACAACGGCACGCTCATGCCCCAGCTCGGGTACGGCGTCTTCCAGGTCCCGGACTCCGAGGCCGCGCAGGCGGTCGGGGCCGCGCTGGAGGCGGGGTACCGGAGCATCGACACGGCGGCCGCCTACCGCAACGAGTCGGGCACCGGCCGGGCGATCGCCGCCTCCGGAGTGCCGCGCGAGGAGCTGTTCGTCACCACCAAGCTGTGGAACGACCGCTCCCGGACCTGGCGGCGCGACGACGTGCTGCGCGCGCTCGACGACTCCCTCGCCAAGCTGGGCCTCGACCACCTCGACCTGTACCTGATCCACTGGCCGCGCCCGATGCGCGACGACTTCCTCACCATCTGGAAGACGTTCGAGGAGATCGCGGAGAGCGGCCGCTCCCGCTCCGTCGGCGTGTCCAACTTCCGTCCCGCCGACCTGGAGCGGCTCGGCGCCGAGAGCGCGCTGGTCCCGGCCGTGAACCAGATCGAGCTGCACCCGCTCTTCCCGCAGGCCGAGCTGCGCGCCCTGCACTCGGAGCTCGGCATCGCCACCGAGGCCTGGTCCCCGCTCGGCCAGGGCAAGGAGCTGCTGGCGCTCCCGGCCGTGGTCGAGACCGCCGCCCGGCACGGGCGCTCCCCCGCCCAGGTGGTGCTGCGCTGGCACCTGCAGCTCGGGAACGTCGTGATCCCGAAGTCGGTGACCCCGTCCCGGATCCGGGAGAACCTGGACGTGTTCGGCTTCGAGCTGGACGCCGACGATCTCGCCGCGCTGGACGCGCTGGGCCGGGGTCCCTCGGCCGGGCGGATCGGGCCGGACCCGGCCGTCTTCGACGTCTGAGCCGCGGATGAGCCCGCCCGACGGGGTCTACCGGATCCGGAACGTCGCCAGCGGCCTGCTGCTGCAGCTGGAGGGCAGCAGCAGGGTGGGGGTGGGGCCGGACGGCCCGCCCGCGCCGCCGGCTGCCCGGCAGTGGCGGATCTCGCCGGTCCACAGCGGCGGCGGGATCGTGCACATCGTCAGCGTGCACAACGACAAGCGGCTGGACGTCGCGAACGCGTCGACGGAGAGCGGCACCCGGGTCCAGGTGTGGCGGGCGAACGCGTTCGGGGCGCAGGAGTGGATCGTCGAGGAGCACCTCGACGATCCCGGGGTGGTGTCCCTGATCGCCTGCATCAGCGGCCTGCCGCTGGAGGCGGACGAGCAGGGCCGGGCCCGCCAGTGCGAGGACACGGACTCGCCCGCCCAGTGGTGGCGGCTGGACCCCGTCTGAGGAGGTGGCGGGCCGCGCCCGCGCGTACGTGTCAGCTCGCGCCGTGGGCGGGGGCGAGGGCCTCGACGCGTTCGGCGAGTGCGAAGTCGGCGCCGGTGACGGCGTCGCCCGCGCTGTGCGTGTTCACGGACACCCGGACCGTGTTGTAGCCGAGGGTGAGGTCGGAGTGGTGGTTCAACTCGTCCTGCACCGAGGCGATGTGGGCGACGAGGGCGCTCGCCGCGAAGTGGGTGCCCACCCGGTACGTGCGGATGATCCGGTCGTCCTCGAAGGCCCAGCCGGGGAGTTCCCGCAACCGGTCCTCGATCTCCTTCTGCGAAAGCGGCTCGTCTGCCATCGGCATGCTCCCTCACCGTTCGGACCCGACTTCTGACGTGGAGTCAAGGTTCCCACAGCGCGCGCCGGGGGGAAGGTTTCGCGCCATAGTGCGTGCGGGTACTTCCGCGCCTTCCGGGTCGGGGGCGCCACCCCTATGCTCCTGCGCCGGACGTGACTGTTACCACCGGTAACGCACAGCTGGACGAACACGTCCCGGACGGAGGGCTTCCCCATGGCGCGCACGGGCAGTTCGAGACGTACGTTCATCGCGGGCGCGGGGGCGGCGGCCACCGCGGGGGCGCTGGCAGCCACCGGGGCCCTGGCCGCCCCCGCCCGGGCCCAGACCACCTCCGCGCAGGCCTTGACCGGGTCCCCGGGAACCCCCGGCCGCCGGGTCGCGGTCCTCGGCGGCGGGGTCGCCGGACTCACCGCCGCACACGAACTCACCGAGCGCGGCTACGCCGTCACCGTGTACGAGCGCCGCGCGCTCGGCGGCAAGGCCCGCAGCATGGACGTCCCCGGCAGCGCCCGCGGCGGCCGCCGGCCGCTGCCCGCCGAGCACGGCTTCCGCTTCATCCCGGGCATCTACCACAACCTGCCCGACACCATGCGGCGCATCCCGTTCCCCGGCAACGCCAACGGCGTGTGGGACAACCTCGTCGCCCCGCCCGAGATGATGTTCGCCCGGGCCGCCGGCCGCGAAGACCTGCGCGCCCCCATCCCCTGGCCCGGCCACTCCGCCGCCGCGCTGACGCCCGACGAGATCCGCCGCGCCCTGACCGGCATCCTCCAGTCGCTGGTCCGGCTGCCGCCGCACGAGACCGCGTACTTCGTCGACCGCGTGCTGGTCTTCCTCACCAGCTGCGACGAGCGCCGCGAGCAGGTCTGGGAGAACACCCCCTGGTGGGAGTTCGTGCGGGCCGCGCAGATGTCGAACGAGTACCAGCGCATCCTCGCCGTCGGCATCACCCGCAACATCGTCGCGACCAAGGCCGAGGAGGCCTCCACCCGCACCGTCGGCACCCTGGGCGAGGCCTTCGTCTTCAACGCCCTCGGCCGCGGTGCGGACGGCCCGCCGGACCGGATCCTCAACCTGCCGACGAACGAGGCCTGGATCGACCCCTGGGAAGCTCATCTGCGCACCCTCGGAGTGGAGTTCGAAATCGGCTGGACGGTGCAGGAGGTGCAGTACGGGAACGGCCGGGTGAGCGGGGTCGCCGTCCTGGACCCGGCCGGGGCCCGGCAGACCGTCACCGCCGACCATTACGTCAGCGCGCTGCCGGTCGAGCACGCCCGGCGCACCTGGAGCGCCGGACTGCGGGCCGCGGACCCGATGCTGGGCCGCTGCGACCGGCTGGAGACCGACTGGATGACCGGAATCCAGTTCTACCTCACCGAGCGCGCACCCCTCGTCCACGGACACCTCAACTGCATCGACTCGCCCTGGTCGCTGACGGCGATCCAGCAGGCCGAGCACTGGCCGGCCCGCGACTTCCCGGCCGACTACGGGGACGGGACGGCGGTGGACTGCCTGTCGGTGGACATCTCGGACTGGGACAAGCCGGGCATCCTGTACGGGAAAACGGCCAAGCAGTGCACCCGCGACGAGGTGGCGCGCGAGGTGTGGGCGCAGCTGAAGGCCTCCCTCAACGACACCGGGAAGACACTGCTGACGGACCGCACCCTGCACTCCTGGTTCCTGGACCCGGGGGTGGACGGGCTGGGCACCCCGAACCCGACCAACCAGGACCAGCTGCTGATCCACCCCACCGGCACCTTCCACAACCGGCCGAGCGCGGACACCCGCATCCCCAACTTCTTCCTCAGCGGGGACTACGTGGCCGTCGACATCGACCTCGCGACGATGGAGGGCGCCAACGCCTCGGCCCGGGCCGCCGTCAACGCCCTGCTGGAGCGGGACGGTTCGACGGCGCCGCGGTGCGCGGTCCTGCCGATGTACCGGGCCCCTGAGGTGGAGTCCTTCAAGCGCCAGGACCTGTGGCGGTACCGGCTCGGCCTGCGCAACGTCTTCGACCTGGGCTGAGCCGCCGCGTACCTCCGCTCGGCTAACGTCGTGCGCATGACCTCGACCCCGTCCCTCGGAGCCCTGCTGCGCACCTGGCGGGAGCGGCGCGGCATCAGCCAGCTGGAGCTGGCGGGCCGCGCCGACTCCTCGTCCCGGCACATCAGCTTCATCGAGACCGGCCGGTCCCGGCCGAGCAAGGAGATGGTCCTGCGGCTCGCGGACCACCTGGACGTTCCGGTCCGCGAGCGCAACGCGCTGCTGCTCGCGGCGGGTTACGCCCCGCACTACGCGCAGACCCCGCTGGACGACCCGTCGATGGGGACGCTGCGCGAGGGCCTGGAGCGGCTGCTGACCGGCTACGAGCCGTATCCGGCGCTGATCGTGGACGCCGTGTACGACGTCGTCGCAGCCAACCGCGGCATCGCGATGCTGCTCGACGGGCTGCCCGAACACCTGCTGGTCCCGCCGCTGAACGCCATGCGGATCACCCTGCACCCGCAGGGCCTGGCCCCGCGGATCCGCAACCTCGGGGAGTGGCGCGGGCACCTGCTGGCCCAGATGGAGCGGCAGATCGCGCTGTCCCGCTCGGCGCCGCTGCGCGCGCTGCACGAGGAGGTGTCCGGGTATCCGGTGGACACCGGGGCGCAGCTCGCCGGGGCCGGGCCCGGGACCGGGCCCGGCGAGGGCGCCGCGTACATCGCGCTGCCGCTGCTGATCGAGCACGACGGACAGCTGCTGTCGTTCGTGTCCTCGATCGCGACGTTCAACACGCCGATGGACGTGACCGTCGCCGAGCTCGCCATCGAGACGCTGCTCCCGGCCGACCCGGCGACGGCGAAGTACCTGCGCTCACTGGGGCCCTGAGGCCCCCGCCCGCAGCGCCAACTGCTGGACGAGGGCGAAGGCGCCGACCACGAGGGCCTGCGCCGGGATCCACACCAGGCCGGCGGTGGTGGGGGCGTCCCAGAGGAAGAGCGATACGAGGCTGAGGGCGGCCCAGGCCCAGTTGGCCTCGATGACGAACTTCACCGCGGGGACCGGCGGCCGGCGGCGGGAGGCCAGCCAGCCGACGCCGGCCCCGTAGAGGGTCAGGAACAGGCCGAGTTCGAGCAGGGCGCCCTGCCCGACGCCGAGCAGCCGGCCGAGCGGGGCGCAGAAGGCGGCGTACGCGAGGCCGTTCCCGGTGGTGACCACGCTGTCGAGGGCGAGGAACCGGCGCAGCGCGGTCTGCGGGACGGTGGTGCGGGCGATGCTGCCGAGCAGGGTCGCGGACATGGCGGATCATCCTCCGTCGGAGTCGGGTTTCAGGGGAGTCGGGATGCGCGGGAGTTCGGGAGCCGGGTTCCGGGGCCGAGTGCGCGGCCCCGGAACCCGCTGATCCCACTGTGCGGCCTGCCTCCGCCGCGGTCGATTACCTCCGAGGTCATGCCGGTTCCGGTGGGTGTGGCGGCGCGCGCGGCGTGCCAACCTTCTTTGACTCACATCGCAAGAAACGTTGGGATTCTCCTGTTTCGGCGAGGGGCGGAGGGCTACGCTGCACCCAGCCGAAGCCCTCGAACGTCCTCTCGACATACGGAGAACCTCACGGTGCCAGCCGCCGACCGACCCGACCTGGCCTCCACCTGGGCCCGCGTCGCGGCGTTGGCCGAGCGGAGCGGCCGGGACCCGGCCGAGGTGCTGTGCCCGGAGCGGCTGAGCCGGCTGTGCGGGGTCGAACCCGCGCTCATTCCGCAGGTCGTGGCCGGGACCGCACCCGAAGTACCCCTGTGCCTGCGGGTGCACCAGCGCTTCCTGCGGCTGCGGGCCACCCGCCGCGACAAGCACGGCCGGGAGTGGTCGCTGGCCGCCATCGCGGAGGACTTCCAGGCACCCGGCGCCTCCCTCGGCCCCCTCAACGCGGGCACCGGACTGCCGCGGCTGGGCCACGCGGCGGGCGTCCAGCGGTTCTTCGGGGTCTACGCCGGCTTCCTCCTCGCGGACAGCCAGTGCGCGGTGGAGCACGCCCTCGCCACCGCGGGCCCCGACGCCGCGGCGGACCTCGGACACCTCTCGTACCTGACGGGCATGGACCCGCAGGACATCCGGCTCACCCTCGACGGCAGACCGCCCCGGCTGTCGCTGAAGGAGCAGGTCCGCCGGCGGTTCGAGCACCTGCGGCGCACCCGGCTGCGCGCGGACGGCCAGGCCCACTCCCTCGCCGCCATCGCCCACTCCTTCCACGCGTCGGGGCAGTCGCTCACCCGCCTCGCGCGCGGCGAGGGCCTGCCCAACCTCGCGGCGGCCGCCGGGATCCAGCGCTTCTACGGGGTCGACGGCGGCTTCCTGCTGGCCGACGACACCGAGGCGCTCGCCACGGCCCTCGCCGGGATCGAGCACGAGCTGGAAACCGCCGAGCGCAGCACGGAAAACCCGATGCTGGCCGTCCTGCGGGCGCACGATGTACGGAGCATCGTCACGCGCGCCGGGCGGCTCTCCCCGGCGGGCTGGAAGTCGCTGGCCGACCACCTCGACGACCTGCTGGCACGCGAGGGACAGCTGACGCACGAGAGCCCGGGCCGCACGGCGGTGCCGGACGACCGGAAGGCTGCCGAGGGGGAAGCGCCATGAGGACGACACGGACCATGCGGAAACTCGGCGGAGATCTGCTGGCGGAAGCGCGCCTGGCGCGGCCGGCCGATGCCGCCGAGATCATCGGGAGCCTGTGCGCCGCGTACGGCCGCAGGCGCGGCGGCCGGCCGGTGGAGTTCCGGTTCGCCGGGTTCCCGCCCGACACGGCCAGCGGGCTGTGGCTGGAGATGGAAGAGCGCGACCTGCTCGTCATCGAGGAGCGCACCCGCCCCGAGCACCAACTCGTGATCGCCTGCCACGAGTTATGGCACCTGGAGGAAGGCACCTGCGACAGCCACGGCCCGGGCATGGCCGTGGCGGCCCGTCTCACCGGAGACCGGGGCGACCTCGCGGAGCTGCTCCACTCGGAGACCGGACTGGGCAGCGTGGTCCGGCAGGCGGCCGCTCGCGCCGACCGGGAGGATCCGGCGGAGATCCGGGCCGAGACCTTCGGCCTGTACCTCGGCCAAGTCCTCAAGGCGTACCTGCCGGGGCCCCGCGAGGAGCGGTTCCCCGAGGCGATCGAGCGCATCAAGACCTCGCTCGGCTGGGGCCGTTGAGTGCACGCCCCCGCGGCGTACCGATGACGCCCCGGTGACGCGCCTCCCCCTCCCGACGCACCTCACGCGCGCCGCTGCCCCCGCACGGCCCCGACAGAGAGCACCACGATGACCCAGTCCTCCCCGCCCCGCCACGCCGTCGTCATCGGCGGCAGCATGGCCGGCCTGCTCGCGGCGGCCGTGCTCGCCGAGCACGCGACGGTCACGATCATCGACGCCGACACGCTGCCCGACAGCCCGGCGCCGCGGCGCGGACTCCCGCAGGCCCGCCACGTCCACGTCATGTGGTCGGGCGGGGCGCGCGCCATCGAGAAGATACTCCCGGGCATCACCGACGCGTGGACGGCGGCCGGAGCGATCCGCCGCAGCCTGCCCACCGATCTGGTCACCATGACCGCCCAGGGCTGGATCCCGCGCTGCGGGGAGAAGCAGTTCAACATCTCGTGCAGCCGCGACCTCCTCGACGCGGTGGTCCGCGCCCGGGTGACCGGCCTGCGCGGTGTCACCACGCTCCAGCAGAGCCGCGTACGGGCCCTGGAGGGCACGGCGGCCCGGGTCACCGGCGTCCGCGTCGACACCCCCGGCGAGCAGAACCGGCTGCTGGCCGCCGACCTCGTGGTCGACGCGAGCGGGCGCGGCTCCCGGGCCCGGGCCTGGCTCCAGGAGCTGGGGGTCGGCGGGATCAGACAGGCCCAGGTCGACTCCGGCCTGGTGTACGCGACCCGGATATTCGAAGCACCCGCAGGGGCCCACGAGATGGGCTTCCCCATCGTCAACGTGCAGTCCGATCCGCGGGTGTACGTCCCCGGCCAGACCGCGACGATCGTCCCCATCGAGAACGGCCAGTGGCAGGCCACCCTCTCCGGCACCCGCGGGGGCCAGCCCACCGGCGACCCCGACCGGTTCATCCCGTTCGCCAAGGGCCTGCGCGATCCGATCGTCGGCGAGCTCCTCGACGGCAGGAAGCCCCTGACCGACATAGCCGTGACCCAGGGCACCGCCAACCGCCGGGTCTACTTCGAGAAGGCGGACCTGCCCGACGGCTTCTTCGCCGTCGGCGACTCCGTCGCCACCTTCAACCCGCTGTACGGGCAGGGCATGACCGTCGCCGCGCAGGGACTGCTGGCCGTACGGACCCTGCTGCGCACGCAGGGCCTCGCCCATCCCTCTTTCGGCCGCGAGGCGCAGCGCGCCCTCGTCCCGCAGGTGTCCACCGCCTGGGAGCTCGCCACCTCGCAGGACATCCTGTACCCGGGGGCCACCGGCATGAAGCCGCGGGCCGGTGTCGGGCTGCTCAACGCGTACGTCAACCGGCTGATGACCGGGGCCACCACGCGGGAGGCGCTGACCGCCGCGTTCCTCCAGGTCATCACCATGAGCAGCACGCCCGCGTACTGGCTGCGCCCGTCGGTGGTCTGGCGGGTGCTGCGCGCCTCGGACCGGGGCGCGCTGAAGGCGCCGCCGCTGACCGCGGCGGAGCGGGCCGTCGCGGGGCTCGACCAGGGCGCCGGACCGGTCGATCCCGTGGGCCCCGTCGGTCAGGCGCGATGAACGACGGTCTCATCCTCTACGTTCCCGGGTCGGTGATGATCCTGGCGCTGCTGATCAAGGCGCCGACCCTGCGCCGGGGCTGGGACCAGCCGCTCATGCGGGCCGTGTGCACCCTGCTCGTCGTCGGCTGCCTCGTCATGTTCCTGGCGGCGCCGCCGACGATCTCCGCGGTCAACCGGCTCACCGGGATCGTCAACTTCTCGGCCCCGCTGGTGTACAGCGCGCTGACCGCGTTCTCGGGCTCGTGCATCGTCCTGGTCCTGCAGTGGGGCGGCGGCCCTCCCGCCGTCGTACGCCGGGCCACCCGGCTGACGGTGGCCGTGTTCAGCGCCGTCACGCTGCTCATCGTCGTCCTGTTCACGATCGGCGACGCGCCCGTGGAGCGCCTGCGCGACCTGGACACGTACTACGCCAACACGCCCTGGCTGCGCGAGATGATCGTCTGCTACCTGCTCGCGCACACCGTCGGCAGTTCGACGCTGACCCTGCTGTGCTGGAAGTGGCTGCTGCGCGTGCGCCCCTCGCTGCGCCCGCTGCGCACCGGACTGGCCCTGATCGTGCTCGGCGGGGTGCTGGACCTGGGATACCTGGTCACGAAGTGGGCGGCGGTGGGCGCCCGCTGGGCGGGCCGCGACTGGGACGGCCTGTCCACCTACGTCGCCCCGCCGTTCGCCTCCGCCGCCGCGCTGATGGTGGGCTCGGGGTTCATCGTCCCGCTGGTCGGCGGCTCGGCGGCCTGGCGGGACTTCAGCCGGTACCGGCGGCTCCACCCGCTGTGGAAGGCGCTGCGGGGCTTCGCCGCGTCCAGTGTGACGACGGTGCCGCTGACCTGGTGGTCGCCGATCGGCATCCGGCTGATCCACCGCGAATCGGTGATCGACGACGGCATCCTGGCCCTGGCCTGCTGGTTCGACCCGGCCGTACGGGGCGCCGCGTACGAGGCCGCCCTCGGCCAGGGCATGTGCGAGTCGAAGGCCTCGGTCGTGGCCGATGCGGCCATGCTCGCCGCGGCCTGCCGGCGCCGGGAGGCGGCCGCGGCCGCCGAAGCCGCGGAAGCCGCCGACCGGGCGGCCGCGGCCGACCAGGGGCTGCCCGAGCCCTACCGGCTGGACTCCCGGCCGCTGACCGCACTGGCGCGGGAGTTCCGCACCTCCCCCATCGTGGCGGCCGTACGGCGGGACCCGGACCCGGCCGCGCTCTGAACCCCCGGGCGGCCTGACCGGGAGGCCGGTGCGGGCAGCGCGGGCAGCGCAGCACCCGGTGGGGGCGCCGGCCGGACTCACCGGCCGGACTCAGCCGACCAGGACGTCCTCGGGCTCGGGATTGCGGGCGAGCCAGGCCCCGTACGCCCGCACCCGGCGCCAGTGCTGGAGCTGGTCGAGGGCGAACGTGGCCCGCGGGGAGGCCTCCGGGCGCGGCTCCAGCCCGCGCGCCAGCCGGTGCAGCTGGAAGCGTACGAAGGCCAGCAGCGCGGCGCCGGCCAGGTCCCGGTCCTTCCACCGCAGCCGATCCACGAGCACCCTCACGTCCTCCCCGGCGCGCCAGCGGGCGGGCAGGTCGGGCCGGAACGCCAGCGCCGAGGCGAGCCCGACGACGGACACCCCGCGTGCCAGGACCTTCCTCGCGGTCTCCTGCCGGCCTATACCGCCGGTCAGCATCAGCGGCATCGTGGCCGCGTCCAGGAACTGCTCGGCGAAGGACAGGAAGTAGGCCTCCCGCTCCAGGGTGCGCAGATCGGCGGTACGGCCCAGGGTCGCGGGGCTCTCGACGCTGCCGCCGGACAGTTCGACGAGGTCGACGCCTAGGCCGCCGAGGGCCGTGAGGACCTGCGCCGCGTCCTCGGTGTCGAAGCCGCCGCGCTGGAAGTCGGCGGTGTTGAGCTTGACGCCGACCGCGAAGCCGGGGCCGACCTGCGCGCGGACCGCCCGGACGACCTCGGTGAGCAGCCGGACCCGGTTCTCCAGGCTGCCGCCCCAGCGGTCGGTGCGCCGGTTGACCAGCGGGGAGAGGAACTGGCTGAGCAGGTAGCCGTGGGCGGCGTGGATCTGCACCCCGTCGAAGCCGGCCTCCTCGGCCCGCCGGGCCGTGACGGCGAACCGGGCGACGGTGGCCTCGATGTCGGCCTCGGTCATCGCGGTGGGGCGGGCGAAGCGCTTGGTGTGCTTGCCGAGGCTCACCCCTACGTCGGAGGGCGCCCATGCCGTGCCGGGCATCTCGGAGCCGACCTGCCGGCCCGGGTGGTTGATCTGCATCCAGACCCGGCCGCCGCCCCCGGACGCGGCCTCGGCCCAGCGGCGGAAGGGGGCGAGCGGGGAGCGGGCGTCGAGGACGATGGTGCCGGGCGCGGTCAGCGCCCGGCGGTCGACCATCACGTTCCCGGTGATCAGGAGTCCGGCGCCGCCCCGCGCCCAGCGGCGGTAGAGGCGCTCGATGCGCTCGTCCGGCAGCTGGCCGGCCCCGGCGAGGCTCTCCTCCATGGCCGCCTTCGCCAGGCGATTCGGCAGGGTGGTGCCGTTGGGCAGCTCCAGTGGCGTGAACAGGTCCATCAGCAGTCTCCCCAGGAAACGTGTTGCACGTGTCATCGCGCGCCCCGGGGCAAAAGATACCGCCCGCTCCCCGCCGCCGGGCAGGCTGCGGCCGCAGCATTCCGGACACCGCGGAACGCGGAACGCCCCGGGCCCGAGGGCCCGGGGCGTCACCCGTACGGTGCGTGCGCGTACGGAGCGTTCCCGTACGGGGTCCCCACGCGGGGTGCGACGGCGGTCAGAGGTCCGCGAGCTCCAGCCCGGCCTGGGCGGCGGCCGCCCGGACGGTCTGCTCCAGCAGGACCGCGATGGTCATGGGGCCGACGCCGCCGGGGACCGGGGTGATCAGCGAGGCGCGGGCGGCGGCCGACTCGAAGTGGACGTCGCCCACGTTGCCCTCGTTGTAGCCGGCGTCCAGGACCACGGCGCCCGGCTTGATGTCCTCGCCGCGGATGAACTCGGCCTTGCCGACGGCGGCGACCAGCACGTCGGCCTGGCGGACGATCGACGGCAGGTCCACGGTGCGGGAGTGGCAGTAGGTGACGGTGGCGTTCTGCTCCAGCAGCAGCATGCCGGCCGGCTTGCCCAGGATCGCGCTGCGCCCGACGACCACGGCGTGCTTGCCGGTCAGGTCCACGTCGTACTCGGCGAGGAGCCGCATGATGCCGCCCGGGGTGCAGGACACGAAGCCCGGCAGCCCGAAGCCCATGGCGGCGAAGGAGTGCATGGTCACGCCGTCGACGTCCTTGCCCGGGGCGATGGCCTCGAATGCGGCGCGCTCGTCGATGTGGTGCGGAACCGGGTGCTGGAGCAGGATGCCGCTGATCTCCGGGTCCTCGGAGAGGGCGGTGAGGGCGGCGACGAGCTCCTCGGTGGTGGTCTCGGCCGGGAGCTCCACGTGGCGGGAGGTGATCCCGGCCTTGGCGCAGCGGTTCTGCTTCATCTTCACGTACGTCACGGACGCCGGGTCCTCGCCGACCAGCACGGTCGCGAGGCAGGGAGCGGTGCCGGTGCGCTCGGTGATCTTCGCCGCGAGGGCGGCGGTCTGCTCCGAGATGCGGCGGGCGAGGGCGGTGCCGTCCATCTGCCGGGCGAGGCCGGCGGCAGTGACAGGGGCAGTCTGGGCAGTCGTCACGGGGTCTCCTGAGCGTCGCTGCGGATCGCGGATCGCGGGTTCGCGGTTCGCCCAGGCGCGCGGCAGGAGACGTACGTGCGGTCGTACGCCGGGCCGCTCCCCGGTGGTGATCCACCCGAACGCCAGTCACGGCCCGCCTCCACTCTAATGGACCCCGCCCGCGGGTGCGGTGGCCCGCGGGCGGAGTCCATGCACGGGATCCGGTCAAACCGGTGGATCACCGGCGCCATGCCTGGGACGATCGAGACATGACGCGCACTTTCGATCACCTGGTCGCGGAAGCCGAGTCCGTTTCGGTCGACGGCTGGGACTTCTCCTGGCTCGACGGCCGGGCCACCGAGCAGCGCCCCTCCTGGGGCTACCAGCGGCTGCTCGCCGAGCGCCTCGCCCGGGTCCGCTCCGCCCTCGACATCCAGACCGGCGGCGGAGAGGTGCTCGCCGGGGCCGGGCCGCTGCCCCCGCTGACGGCGGCCACCGAGTCCTGGCCGCCGAACATCGACAAGGCGACCCGGCTGCTGCACCCGCTGGGCGCGGTCGTGGTCGCGGACGCGGACGAGCCGCCGCTGCCGTTCGGCGACGAGGCCTTCGAGCTGGTCGCGAGCCGGCATCCGGTGACCATCTGGTGGGAGGAGGTCGCACGGGTCCTGCGCCCGGGGGGTACGTACCTCTCGCAGCAGGTCGGGCCGGCGAGCGTCTTCGAGCTCGTCGAGTACTTCCTCGGCCCCCAGCCGGAGGAGGTCCGCCGCTCCCGGCACCCCGACGACGCGGCCGCCGACGCCGCCGGGGCGGGCCTCGAAGTGGTGGATCTCCGCTCCGAGAGACTGCGTACGGAGTTCCACGACATCGGAGCCGTGATCTACTTTCTGAGGAAGGTGATCTGGATGGTGCCCGGCTTCACGGTCGGGCAGTACCGGGACCGCTTGCGCGAGCTCCATGAACGGATCGAGCGTGACGGCCCGTTCGTGGCGCACACCGCCCGTTTCCTCATCGAGGCTCGCAAAAAGGGCTGACGGGAAAAGGGCGGCGCGGGCGCGGACGGATCCACGGCCGAACGGTTGCGCGCCCACAGCGTGGCGCAGGTCACTCAATTCAGCGCGTAACGAATCGACTCGGGCATGCGATGAACCGACAGGTGTCCTCGCGCGGCCCCGGAATACAGACCCCCCTCGGGTCTGTTTCCCGAGTCCGCGCGATGATGTCCCGCCCACTCCCTATCTGTTCGCAACGAGAGGCTCCTTGTGTCGCTCAGCCCGTCCCGTACGTTCCCTCCGGAGATCGCCGAATCGGAGGCCCTCGTCGCGCTCGTCGAGCGCGGCCGCGAGCAGGGTCACATCAACGGTGACGACGTGCGCCAGGCCTTCGAGGCCGGACGCATCCCGGTGGACCAGTGGAAGCGGGTCCTGCGCAGCCTGAACCAGGTCCTGGACGAGGAGGGCGTCGCGCTGCACGTCAGCGCCGCCCCCGCCACGAAGGCCGCCGCGAAGAAGCCCCGCAAGGCGGCCGCCGCGCCTGCCCGCACCGTGACCAAGAAGGCGGCCGCCGCGCCGCGCCCCATCGGCGCGCGCAAGGCCTCGGCCAGCGCGGCCCCCGCCACCGCGGCGGCGATATCCGCTTCGCCGGCCGCGGCGGCCGAGGACGAGGTGGCGGCCGACGCCGTCGCCGAGCCGAAGAAGCGGACGGTCAAGAAGACCGCCGCGAAGAAGACCGCGGTGAAGAAGACCGCCGCCGCGGCCAAGAAGACCAGCGCCAAGGACGCCGACGAGGGCGAGACCCCGGCCGCCGAGGGAGAGGACTGGGCCGCCGAGGACCTCGTCGACGACGTCGAGGAGGAGGCCCCGAAGGCCGGCGGCACCCAGGGCTTCGTCCTGTCCGACGACGACGAGGACGATGCCCCGGCGCAGACGGTCATGGTGGCCGGCGCCACCGCCGACCCCGTCAAGGACTACCTGAAGCTGATCGGCAAGGTGCCGCTGCTCAACGCCGAGCAGGAGGTCGAGCTCGCCAAGCGCATCGAGGCGGGTCTCTTCTCCGAGTACAAGCTCGAAGAGGAGGAGGACCACAAGCCCGCGTTCAAGCGCGAGCTGGAGATCCTCGTCGAGGACGGCCGCCGGGCCAAGAACCACCTGCTGGAGGCCAACCTCCGCCTCGTGGTCTCGCTGGCCAAGCGCTACACGGGCCGCGGCATGCTCTTCCTGGACCTGATCCAGGAGGGCAACGTCGGTCTGATCCGCGCCGTGGAGAAGTTCGACTACACCAAGGGCTTCAAGTTCTCCACGTACGCGACCTGGTGGATCCGGCAGGCGATCACGCGTGCCATGGCCGACCAGTCGCGCACCATCCGCATCCCGGTGCACATGGTCGAGATCATCAACAAGCTGGCGCGCGTCCAGCGCCAGATGCTCCAGGACCTCGGCCGGGAGCCCACTCCGGAGGAGCTGGGCAAGGAACTCGACATGACCCCCGAGAAGGTCATCGAGGTCCAGAAGTACGGCCGCGAGCCGATCTCCCTGCACACCCCGCTGGGTGAGGAGGGCGACAGCGAGTTCGGTGACCTCATCGAGGACTCCGAGGCGGTCGTGCCGGCCGACGCGGTGTCGTTCACGTTCCTCCAGGAGCAGCTCCAGTCGATCCTGGGCACGCTCTCGGAGCGCGAGGCGGGCGTCGTCTCGATGCGCTACGGCCTGAACGACGGCCAGCCGAAGACCCTGGACGAGATCGGCCGCGTGTACGGGGTCACCCGTGAGCGCATCCGCCAGATCGAGTCCAAGACCATGTCGAAGCTGCGCCACCCGTCGCGTTCGCAGGTGCTGCGCGACTACCTCGACTAAAACGCGAGGTCAGCCCGTGGGTACGCGGCGCGCCCGGTGTGGGCGCGCCGCGTACCCGGAGCACCTCAGTTCTCCAGGAGGTGCTTCAGCTTCTCCTCGTTGCGCGGCATCTCCTTGCGGGCGTACGGCTTGACCACGAGCGGGGCGATCACCCGGCCGATGCCGTGCCCCTGGAAGTCGAGGTCGAGGGTCACGCGCGAGCGCTTTCCCCCGTCGAGGGGCTCGATCGTGCCGCGCACGTCTCCGCGGACGGGTCCGCGGATCCCTTGGATGTGCCAGCTCCGCGGCTTGTCGAGCTCCGTGACCTCCATGGCCATCGGGAACTCCCGCCCGCCCATGCGCCGGGTGATCACGACCTGCGAACCGACGTGGAGGGGTCTGCCGTCGAGCGGGCGGGCGGAGACGGCGCTGTCCTGCCACTCCGGCAGGTGCGTGGGGTCCGTCACGTAGTCGAAGACGTCTTCGGGACTGCGGGAGATGTCGATGCTTTCTCTGATCGCGGACATGGCGACCCCTTAGTGCCCCCTGCTTGTCCTCTCGTTCCAAACTACCGCGCAGGTCAGGCGGTGACCCGGTGCTTTCGGGCGGACATCGCGGCGTGGACGAGGACACCGGCGAAGAGGAACAGGACGCCCTGGTAGACGGCCGCGTAGCCGGAGCCGGCGACCAGCCACATCGAGAAGCCGAAGGCCAGGCCGGCGAGGATGCCGTCGCGGACCAGGAGGCCGCGGTGGACGCGCTCGGACTGCCCGGAGAGCAGGAAGTAGATCTGCGCGGCGGTGGAGAGCAGGTACGGGACGGTCGCCGTGAAGGTGGTCACCAGGACGAGGACCTCGAACACCCCGTCCGAGCCCGCCGTGTAGTTGTAGATCGTCAGGCCGGAGGCCAGGGCGACGGTGACGAGCACGCCGGCCACCGGGACGCCCCGCTTCCTCGTCTCGAAGACCTTGGGGAAGAGCCCGTCGCGGGCGGCGGCGTACGGGGTCTGCGCGCTGAGCAGGGTCCAGCCGTTGAGGGCGCCGAGCATCGAGATCACGGCCGCGCAGGCGACGAGGGTGCCGCCCCAGGTGCCTCCGAACATGGCGTTGACGGCGTCGGTGAACGGGGCCTGGGAGGCGACCAGCTTGTCGTGGGCGACCAGGCCGAAGACGGAGAGGGTGCCCAGCAGGTAGACGGCGGCTGCGCCGGCGGTGCCCAGGATCGTGGCCCGGCCGACGTTGCGGGCGGGGTCGCGGACCTCGCCCGCGCTGACGGCGGCCGACTCCACGCCGAGGTAGCTGAAGAGCAGGATCGCCGCGGCGGCGGAGACCGCGCCGACGGGGCTCTGGCCGGTGGCCTGGAAGGGACCGAGGTTCGCCGGGTCGAAGAAGAACAGCCCGCCGACGGCGACCAGCAGCAGCGGGACGAACTTCAGTACCGTGGCGACCAGTTGGACGGCGCCGACGTAGCGGGTGCCGGCGAGGTTGGCGAGCGCCGGGAGCCACTGCACGGTGAGGGCGGCCAGGCACATCGCCGCCTTGTGCTCCCCGATGGCCGGGAAGAGGACGGTGAGGTAGCCGACGGCCGCCACCGCGAGGGCCGCGTTCGAGACCCAGGCCGTGATCCAGTAGCTCCAGGCCGCGAGGAACCCGGCGAAGTCGCCGAACGCGGCGCGGGCGTAGACGTACGGGCCACCCGTCTGGGGGAGCCGCTGCGCGAGCCGGCCGAAGACCAGGGCGAGGGCGATCGCGCCGGCGGTGAGCACGCCGAAGGCGACCAGGCTGATCGTGCCGAAGGGCGCCACCGAGGCGGGCAGCAGGAAGATCCCGCCGCCGATGATGTTGCCCATGACCAGGCAGGTCGCGATCGGGAGGCCGAAGCGCCGGGCGTGGGGGTCGCGGTCCTGCCCGGGGGGTGCGGCGGCCTCGGCGGGCAGGGTTGCGGTGCTGGTCATCGGTGGTGCGCCTCTGGGATGTCTCACATGCTGGGCAGGGTCAACACATGGTTGACCAGCGTGCGGGCGTCGCAAAATCAGCGGATTTCGTCCCGCGCGGGCACCCCTGCGGAAGGAAGGCTTCCGCTATTTCCGCCCGGGGGCCGGGGTTCCTCCACCGGCCGGCCCGCGGGGTCCGCCGCCGACCCGCCCATCGGCGGGGCCACCGGCACCTGGGGCCCGTCCGCCTCCCGCAGCCAGCGCCGCAGCACCTCGTGCACCGCCTCCGCGCCCACCAGCTCCGGCTCCGGCTCCGACAGCTCCGTCGGCCACATCAGGAACGGGTGCCCCTGCTCCCCGCCCAGGCCGCCGTGCGAGCCGATCTGCTCCTCGAAGGCGTGCACCGAGCCCGTGAGCGGGTCGTACGCCGAGTTCACCATGACGTCGGCCGCGTGCGGGAAGGCGTCGGTCCGCCGGACCGCCTGCGCCGCACCCGGTCCGAACCGGGCCAGCAGTTCCTCCGCCGCGCCGGGCTCGTCGAGCCGGGCCGCCTTCCCGCCCGGGCCCAGTACCTCTCCGTCCACCAGCAGGAACCCGATGCCCGGATGGTCGGCCAGGGTCTCCAGCAGGGCCGGGTGCGCCCGCTCGATCCGCTCCCGCGAGGCCCGCCCCGGCAGGTCCGGGAAGGAGATCAGCCCGAGGTTGCCCGAGGCCAGCACCACCGGGTCCGGACCCCGCTCAGGGTGGGCCTCCACGCCCTCCTCCACCGGCCGGTGCAGGGCCGCGAGCACCGCCGCGCGGGCTTCGGCCCCGCTGCGGGTGCGGCCGGCCCGGCGGGAGACCGGCAGTCCGCAGCCCGCGCGGACCAGGTCCTTCAGGGTGAGCCCGTACCGGCTCAGGAAGGTCTCCCCCGGGCTCTGGCCGTGGTCCGAGAGCAGCACGATGCGGTACTCCCGGGGCGCGTGCTCGGCGACGCGGGCGATCAGCGCGAGGCTCCGGTCGAGCCGGGCCAGCACCCGGTCGGTGTCCCGGCCGTGCGGCCCCGAGTGGTGGGCGACCTCGTCGTAGGCGACCAGGTCCGCGTAGATCGCGGCGCGTCCCGCGAGCATGTCGCCGATCACCGCCGCCACGACGACGTCCCGCTCGACGACCGTCGCGAAGGCGCGGATCAGCGGGTACAGCCCGCCGCGGGCCACCCGCGGCCGGTCCCCGCGCAGCCGGGCCCGCAACGACTGGCCGATCTCCCGGACGACCTCGGCGACGAAGGACAGCGCGGTGCGGACGGCGTTGGCCGGGTCGCAGAAGTACGCGAAGTAGCCCGCGCGGGAACGGTTCGCCCTGCCCCGCCGCGCCGAGACCGACAGCACGAGCGCCAGTTGGTCGGCGCCGCCGCTGAACAGGTTGCCCCGGCTCGCCCCGTCGAGGGTGAGCAGCCCGCCGTCCCCGGTGCGCGCGATGGCCCGGCGCTGGAGCTCGGCGGCGCTGGTCGGCCGGTTGCAGACCACCACCTCGCCGGTGTCCTTCTCGTACCAGCGGAAGGCGGGCACGTCGAAGGTGGACCCGTGCAGGATGCCGAGCTGGCTGGCGCCGGTCTGGCTGGACCAGTCGGTGCGCCAGGCCGCGATGCGGTGGCTGCCTTCCAGCCGGGCGGCCACCGTGGGCATCAGGCCGCTGCCCGCCGCGCGGCGCAGCGTCCCGTACCCGACGCCGTCGAGCTGGAGGAGGAGCAGGCCGGGGGCGGCCGGGCCGGCGCCGGACGCGCCCCGGCGCCGGGTACGCCGGCGGCGCCGGTCGGCGAGCCGGTAGAGCCGGCGCCGGTACGCCTCGTCGTCGCGCACGGCGAGCGCCGTCGAGGTCGCGGAGGCGACGGCGGACATGACGGCGGCCACCACCACGGCTGTCTCCGGGGCGACTTCGCCGCGCCCGGACGGGATCAGGCTGAGGGCGAGCAGCAGCAGCGAACCGTTGAGGAAGAAGACGAGCAGGCCGAGCACCAGGGCGGGCACCAGCAGCAGCGCCCGGACCAGCACCGGCCACACCAGCGCGCTCAGCAGGCCGAAGGCCCCGGCGCCCCAGGCGGCGGTCAGCCCGATCTCGGTGACGCTGTCCCCGTCGCCGGACTGGAGCCGGAAGTCGGGGAGGACGCCGGCCAGCGCGAGCATCGTGAGGGTGGACACCGCCCAGACGAGGATCACCCGCACCAGGGCGCCGCCCAGGGTCCGCCACCGTCCTCGCCACACGCCGTACCGCCTCGTGTCTCCCCCGGATCCGCGCCCCGCCCGCGGTCCCGGCCGCACCACCCAGCGTCGCACAGGGCGGCGGACGCGGCCGGGTGGCGGGGGTGGCGCACGGAGGTGCGAACCGCGATGACCGGGAGCTCGGGACGGAGCCGCGTGCCCTGCGTGCCCTGCGTGCCCGCGTGCCCCCGTCGCCCTACGTGCCGTCGTAGCCGGCGGTCGGCATGGACAGGCGGCGGTGCACCTCGGCCTTCATGGCGGAGGTGTACTGCGGCTCGGCGAGCCCCGCGGTCTCCAGCCGTACGCCGCGCCGCTCGCACTCGGCGGCGAACTCGTCGACGGAGCGCAGCGCGCGGGCCAGGACCCGGCGGTTGGGGGCGACGAACAGGTCGACCTGCCCTGCGTCCACGTCGCACCAGAGCCCGCAGTGGTCGGCACGCAGCCCGTAGAAGAGCAGCGTCCTCGTCACGACGTAGCCCCGGTCGGCCGCCCAGCGGGCGCACATGGCCTGCTGGCTGCGGGTGTCGACGGCGAAGGGGTCGGTGTCCAGGTCTTCGAGCGGGGCCAGGCTGGCGATAGCGGCCACGCGCAGCTCATCCATGCCGCCCGACCCTACTCCGATCCGCCGCCCGGGAGGGAGGGGGCGGCAGGCTTCGGTTCGACGCGTACGGGCGGGGCAAGCTCTGGGGGTGTGTCTCGCCGATCACGCCGGGCTCGCGGCGGCGGGCGCCGCCGCTCCCTGATCCGGCCTGATCGACAAGAACCCCCTAGGCTCAGGAGGGCCGGGGGACGCACGAGCGACGGGGAGGCCGGGTGCCGGTGGAGATCACCTGGTGGGGCCATGCCACGTGCACGGTCGAGGACTCCGGGGTGCGGCTGCTGACGGACCCGCTGTTCGCCCGGCGGCTCGCGCATCTGCGGCGGCGGCGCGGGGCACCGCCCCCGCCGGAGGCGGCCGAGGCGGACGTGGTGCTGGTCTCACACCTCCACGCCGATCATCTGCACCTGCCGTCGCTGGCCCGGCTGGCGCCCGGGACCCGCCTGCTGGTGCCCCGCGGGGCGCGCCGGGCCGTGCCGGGGCTCGCGCGGGTCGCGGCGGCGCGCGGGCTGCCCGTCACGGAGGTGGTTGCGGGCGACGAGGTCGGCGTACGGGCGGGCGTACGGGTCAGGGCGGTCAGCGCCCGGCACGACGGGCGACGGCTGCCGTTCGGGCCGCGTCTCGCGCCGGCGCTCGGGTACGTGGTCCAGGGCTCGGCGCGGACGTACTTCGCCGGGGACACCGGGCTGTTCGCGGCGATGGCCGAGGAGGTCGGGCCGGTGGACGTGGCCCTGCTGCCGGTCGGCGGCTGGGGCCCGTACCTGGGGCCGGGGCATCTGGATCCGGGCGGGGCGGCGCGGGCGCTGGCCGAACTGGCGCCGGCGGCTGCGGTACCGGTGCACTACGGGACGTTCTGGCCGATGGGGCTGGACGCGGTACGGCCGCACGAATTCCACTCGCCGGGCGAGGAGTTCGTGCGGCGGGCCCGGCAGCTGGCGCCGAAGGTGACGGTACGGGTGCCCGGCCACGGCGAGCGGGTGCGGCTGCCGTGACGGGGCACGGGCTCGACCACGGGCTCGGGGTGGCGGTGGTGGCGGCGGTCGGCCAGGTGCCTCCGGAGACGACCCGGCAGGCGGTGGGGTACCCGGCGCTGTTCCTGCTGGTGGCGCTGGGCGCTCTGGTGCCGGTGATCCCGACGGGGGCGCTGGTGAGCACGGCGGCGGTGGTGGCGTTCCATCAGCAGTCGGTGCCGTTCGGTGTGTTGCCGGTGTTCGGGGTTGCGGCGGTGGCCGCGTTCGCCGGGGACCTGGCCCTGTACTGGCTGGGGCAGCGCGGGGTGCGGTCGCGCAACGGCTCGCGGTGGCTGGAGGCGCTGCGGGGGCGGGCGACGCCCGAGCGGCTGGCCCAGGCGCAGCGGAAGCTGGACGAGCACGGGGTACTGGTCCTGGTGGTCTCCCGGCTGGTCCCGGCGGGCCGGATCCCGGTGATGCTGGCCTGCCTGCTGGCCCGGCTCCCGCTGCCCCGCTTCGCCCGCGGCGACGCCCCGGCCTGCCTCGCCTGGGCGGCGACGTACTGCCTGATCGGGATCCTGGGCGGCTCCCTGTTCTCGGAGCCGTGGAAGGGCGTGGCGGTGGCAGTGGCCGTGACCCTGCTGATCAGCGGGGCGCCGTCGGCGTGGCGCCGGCTGCGGAGCCGGTGACGTACCCGGTACCCGCGGCCGTCCGGGTCAAGGCTGTCGGCGCAGCCCCTCGACGGGGACCCCGACCAGCCGGCGCGCGTCGTAGCGGGGATCGGTCTCGGCGCCGATGCAGAGGTTTCCGATGCCGCGCATGAGTTGGTACGCGGTGAGGTCGGAACGGACCTCGCCCGCGGCGACCGCGGCGTCGGGGAGCTCGGTGCAGACCGGCAGGAGGCGGTCGAGGAAGGAGGAGTGCAGGGCCTCGAAGCCGGCGTTGTCCGCCTGCATCGCGGCCGCGAGCCCGTGCTTGGTGACCAGGAAGTCGACGAAGAGCAGCACCCGTTGCCCGAGGTCGGTGTGCGGGGTCGGGCCGGCGGCCAGCAGGGCCGGTCCGGCCTCGGCGCAGGCCTCGACCTGGTGGCGGTAGACGGCGATGACGAGGTCCGCCCGGGTGGGGAAGTGCCGGTAGACCGTGCCCAAACCGACGCCGACCTCGGCCGCGATGTCCCGTACGGGCGCCTCGACGCCCGAGGTGACGAAGACCGCCGCCGCCGCGTCCAGCAGGGTCTGCTGGTTGCGCAGGGCGTCCGTGCGCTTGGACGCGGGTGCCCCGTTCGCGGTCGGGCAGCTGTCGTCCACCGCGGCGCTCCTTCACCCGCAGCCCGGCCGCCAGGAGCCTGCTCACCCTGTTCGGGGCCGAGCCACTCGCTCGGCGGCTTCCCCGGATACGAGGTCGCCGAGACCACCGACGAGAGCCCCGCGCGCGTCGCCCTGATTTAGCGGCTCACCACGGCCTTCCTGCGCAGCGCCCTCTCCCCCGGGGACACCGGCTGGCAGACGGCGGCCACCGCCCTGGAGAACGACCCGGCTGCGCTCGGCAGACTGCAGAGCAAGTAGCGCCCGCCCGCGCGGACTTCGCCGACGGCGCTCATCGCCCGGTGGCACCGGACCCGGTTGCGCCGGCCCCGCCGGGTCGGAGCGTGCGCGAGCCGCCGATCGGCAGGTCCCAGAGGTCCTCCCGGGACAGCCCGGCCCGGGCCCATGCCGCCCGGACCCGCTCCAGCGGCTCCGTCACCGGCTCCGCCGACAGCACGAAGGTGCCCCAGTGCATCGGCGCCATGCGCCTCGCCCCCACGTCCCGACAGGCCCGGACGGCCTCCTCCGGATCGGCGTGGACATCTCTGAGCCACCACCGCGGCGCGTACGCCCCGATCGGCAGCAGCGCCAGGTCGATCCCCGGATGGCGCCGCCCGATCTCCCCGAACCAGTGCCCGTACCC
Organism: Streptomyces sp. NPDC051109; assembly: GCF_044455885.1. Classification (NCBI taxonomy): domain Bacteria; kingdom Bacillati; phylum Actinomycetota; class Actinomycetes; order Kitasatosporales; family Streptomycetaceae; genus Streptomyces; species Streptomyces sp. NPDC051109. Next base: position 205,512 of record NZ_JBITFF010000010.1, on the reverse strand, counting down.
GCTGTCCCCCGCGAAGTACACCTTCCTCGGCGTCTCGGCGGACCGCAGGTCGCTCAGCACCCATCCGCCCCACAGCGTGCGGCACGTGTCGAGCAGCGACCGCTTCGACCAGTGGTGCGCCGGGACGAAGTCGAACCGTACGCCGCCCAGTTCCGCGCACTCCCACCAGTCGAGCTCGGTGACCCGGGTGAAGCCGCGGCGCCGGCACCAGCGGGCCAGGCCGGCCGGGACGAAGAGCGGGGTGTGCCGGGGCAGCCGCTTGAGGGTGGGGGCGTCGAGGTGGTCGTAGTGGTTGTGGCTGATCACCACCGCGTCCACCGGCGGCAGTTCCTCCCAGCACACGCCGACCGGGGTCATCCGCGCCGGGGTGCCCAGGATGCGCCGCGACCAGACGGGGTCGGTCAGTACGGTCAGCCCGCCGATCCGCAGTACCCAGCTGGCGTGGCCCGCCCAGGTCGCGCAGAGCGTCCCGGGGCCGGCCGCGGGCAGCGGGGCGGGGGCGTACGGCAGGTCGGGGATGCCGCGCAGCCCGTCGGGGCCGGGGCGGAACGCGCCCTCGCGCGCGAGCCGGGCAAAGGCCCGTACCCCGGGCAGCGGCGTGGTCAGCCGATCGGCGAAGGAGCGCGGCCAGCTCCGTACCTCCCCCAACGGCCGCGGCGCCGCTCGGCGCCGGCCGGTGCCCGGGCGGACGTCAGCGGGCAGGGCCGCGTCCGCGAGGGCGGTGGGCGCGGGGCCCGGCGGTGCGGGGGTTTCCGTCTGATCCCTCATCAAGAGCTCTCCGTTCACCGCACAGCGGGCTCGTCGCGTCGGGCGGAAGGGGCGGGGCGGGGCGGGGCAGGCGGTCGGGAAGTCGGGAAGCGGGGGATCCGGCAAGCCGGGAGGCCGGGGGCTGGGAACCCGGGAGCCGGGAGGTCAGGAGCCCAGTCCGGCCAGGACCGATCCGAGGAGGTCCAGGGAGCTCCGTACGTGCGGGAGGCCGAGGGGGTCGCGCGCGGTGAGCGCGGCGAGCCGCTCCTCCGGGGTGGCGCCGAGCAGCGGGCCCGTCGACAGCCGGACCCGCAGTGCGCCCAGCTCGTCGGCGAAGCGCTGCCCGCCGGGGGTGGGCGCGCCGAGCCGGCCGCCCAGGTAGTCCTCCAGCTCCATCGCGTCGCGGACCCCCTGCCGGGCCAGCCCGGCGCGCAGCGGGGTCAGGTCGGCGTACAGGTGGCGCCCGGCCTGCGGCGGCCGGGCGAGCGCGCCGACGGAAAGCAGCTCCCGGTGGGCCGCGGCGGCGACCACCCCGTGCAGCGCCGCCGCGGCGTAGGCACGCCCGGCGACGGCGTCGGGTTCGTCGAGCGCGTAGGCCGCGGCCCCGGCGACCGGCCCCGCGACCATGGCCCCGGTCGCGGTGAGGATGTCGAGGGTGCGGGCCCGCAGCCAGGTGCCGCGCGGGGTGCCGGGGAAGCGGACCACGGCCGCCGGCCACCCGGCGGGCAGCAGCGCTCCGGACAGGTCGAGGAGGACGGCGGCCTGGTCGGGCAGCATCTCGGCCGGGCTCAGGACCAGGGTGTCGTGCGGCCGGTGGACGGTGTCGCGCCAGCTCTCGTCGCTGACGACGAACAGCCCTGCGTCCCCGGCGGCCTCGCAGGCCTCGCGCAGCATCTCGGGCGGGGGCACGGTCGCCGTCGGGTCGTCGGCTACCGACAGCAGCAGCACGCGCGGGTCGCCGCCCTCGGCGCGCACCCTCCGTACGGTCTCCAGCAGGGCGTACGGGTCCGGGATGCCGCCGCACTCGGCCGGGGTCGGCACGTGATAAGCCCGCCGCCCCAGCAGCCGGACCTGGGGGGTCCACCATGCGGGACAGGGCCGGGGCAGCATCACGTCGCCCCCGTACGCGCCGAGCAGTGCCAGCAGCAGGGCCGGGGCGCCGGGCCCGGCGGCCACGTTCTCCGGCGCGGTGGGCAGCCCGCGCCGCCCCCAGTGCCGGCAGGCGGCCTCGCGTACGGGCTCCCCGCCGCCCGGGGGTTCGGGGGCGGACCGCTCGGCGGCCGCGGCGGTGACGGCGGTGAGCTCGGGGAGCACGGGCAGGCCGGGCTGGGGCGCGGGCGGTCCGTAGCGGACCGGACCGCGGCCCTCCGCCGTGCGCTGCATCCCCGACACCTCGCCCTGCCTTCCCCGTTCCGTACGCGTACCGCCGACCCGATCGGCCATGCCCTTTATACGGCGATTCGAAGGGGTACGCCTGTTGTCGTCACCCGGCGGGCGGCGGAGGGCTCAGCCCTGCCTGCCCACCAGGGCCAGCAGCCGGGTCTGGGCGTTCGCGCCCGCGGGCACGTCCAGCGGCGCGGCGAACAAGCCGCTGGCCGCGAGCCCGTCGGCGTACGGCATGACCTCCTTGAGGGCGAACTCGACCAGCCCGTCCGGGAGCCGGTCGTCGGCGCCGATGCCCCGCGAGAGGTCCCAGGCGTGCACGATGCAGTCGGCGGTGAGCTCCGCGCAGTACGCCCGGGCCAGCGCGGGCCCGTACGAGAGCCTGACCGTGCGGTCCAGCGCCCCGGGCGCGGTGAACGCGGCGTGCGCCGCGCTCGACGCCCGCTCCCAGGCGCCGACCGGGTCCGGGCCGAGCACGTCGCCGGAGAACGCGTCGCCGATCTCCTCGATGGTGCGCCCGTCGGTGACCATCGGCGGGATCCAGAGCTGCTCGCCGGTGACGTGGTTGACCAGGTCGCGCACGCTCCATTCCGTGCAGGGGGTCGGGGCTCCCCATTGGCCCTCCTGGACGGCGCGCACCCGCTCTCCGAAGAGCCGCAGGGCCCCGGCGTGCTGTTCGAGCAGCGTGTCCGGCATGGCTCTCACCATCCTCTGCCAGCGGGCCGGATCTCTGGAGCCCACTGTCCTCGCGCCTCCCCCTCCCTGCCACCGGCCCTCGGATCCGCCGTGCCGCACAAGGCTCGTGTCCACATGTCAAAACGCATATCTCATCCATCGAACTGATCCCCTACGGTGATCACAACGCTTCAACGACGAGGAGGAGTCGGCTCATGGGCACCGGGGAGACGAAGGAAACCGCCGTCTACACGCACGGGCACCACGAATCCGTACTGCGCTCGCACCGCTGGCGCACCGCCGCGAACTCGGCGGCGTACCTGATCGGCGAGCTGCGGCCGGGGATGTCGGTCCTGGACGTGGGCTGTGGTCCGGGGACCATCACCGCCGACCTGGCGGAACTGGTCGCGCCGGGCGGCCGGGTCACGGCGGTCGACGCGGCGCGGGACGTCCTGGAGCAGGCCGCGGAGTACGTGCAGGAGCGCGGCCTGGCCGGCGCGGTCACGTTCGCCACCGCGGACGTGCACGCGCTGGACTTCCCGGACGGCTCCTTCGACGTGGTCCACGCCCACCAGGTGCTCCAGCACGTCGGCGACCCGGTCCAGGCCCTGCGGGAGATGCGGCGGGTGTGCCGGCCGGGCGGGATCGTGGCCGCCCGGGACGCCGACTACGCGGCGATGACCTGGTACCCGGCCGAACCGGGCCTGGACGCGTGGCAGGACCTGTACCGCCGGGTGGCCCGCGCGAACGGCGGCGAACCGGACGCCGGACGCCGCCTGCTGTCCTGGGCGAGGGCGGCGGGGTTCACGGAGGTGGCCTCGTCGGCGACGGCCTGGTGCTACGCCACCGCCGAGGAGGCCGCGTGGTGGTCCTCCTTGTGGGCGGACCGCACGACGGCCTCGGCGTACGCGTCCCTCGCGACGGGCGCCGGGCACGCCACACCGGCCGGCCTGACCGCCATCGCCGAGGCCTGGCACCGCTGGGCGGCGTCCCCGGACGCCTGGTTCTCGGTCCTGAACGGCGAAATCCTGGCCCGGGCCTGAGACCGGGCCGGGGCATCAGACCGGGCCGGGGCCATGAGGCCGGGCCGCGGCCATGAGGCGGGGCCGGGGCATGAGCCGTACCCGGGGCATGAGCCGTACCAGGGCGGCCCGGTCGGGCAGTCCGCCGGGCCGGGCAGGACTTTGCCGTCACCTCCTAGGTCGGCGGGCGCATGCGGAAGTTGTACGACGCGGGGAGCGGCCGGTGCGTTATGCGGGACCAGACCTCCGACAGGACCTCGTCGCCCTCGCGCAGGTCCGGGAGTTCGAAGCCGTCCTCGAACACCCGTCGGGCCGCACCCACGTGGCCCTCCGCGGCCAGCAGGCGCGCGGCCAGCAGGCGGAACCGGCCCTCCTCGCGGAGCGCCGGCCGCAGCCGGTCCCACACCGCCCGCGCCGCCGGCAGACGGCCGGCCGCCAGCAGCGCCGTCATCGCCTCCCGCCCCAGCGCGGACTCCGCGGCCGTCCACGGCTCGCCGCCCCGGCTCTCCTCGGCCAGGTCCTCGAAGGCCTCGGCGTAGCGCTGCGCCGCCCGCGCCTGGTCGCCGGCCAGCGCGTCCGCCACCGCCAGGCAGCGCAGCAGCGGCCACCGCGAGGGCGCCAGCGCCAGCCCGCGCTCCCAGCTGCGCACCGCCTGCGCCACATCGCCCGCGTGCCACTGGGCCACGCCGAGGTGGTACTCGGTCAGCGGATCCGCCGGGGCCGTCTCCAGCATGTCCCGCCAGTGCGGGGCGACCAGGCTGGGCCCCGGCGGCGCCACCCGCCGCGGGGCGGGGAAGACTCCGGTGCGCCACAGTTCCAGCCAGGGCGCCTGGGCCTCGCCGAGCTCCGACTCCGCGAAGGGGGTACCGGGCAGCTTGTGCCCGCCGCACAGCACCTCCAGCGCGCCCCACCCCGAGCCCGCCGCCAGCCGCTCCCCGGGTTCGGTGTCGGCGCACCCGCGCCACGCCCCGTACGCCTCCTCGACCCGTTCCGGGGGCAGGGCGGCCGCCAGGGCCGTCTCCGCGGCGGACCGGGCCGACGCCCAGTCGGGGCCGTGCACCGGCCCCGGGTCCGCGGCCAGCGGTCCGTACGCCTCCAGCCAGCTGAACTCGGCCCCGGCCTCCAGTCGTACGTGCTCCAGCTGGGTCCGGGCGAGGCCGGCCTGGATCTCGGCGTAGCCTCCGGTGCCGGGCTCGGTCAGCCACTCCTGCCAGCGCCGACCCCCCTCCCCCGAGCCCCAGACGAACAGTTTGCGCCCGCGCAGCCGGGCCGTGGAGGTCTGGACGAGCCCGCGCCCCTCGGCGTCCAGCGAGGCGATCCACGGCCGGGCCCCGTCCGGGACCTCGTAGAAGAAATCGGCCGGGTACTCGCTGCGCAGCGGGTACGTACGGTCCTCGTCCTCCCAGCGCGGCACGGGGATCCGCCGCAGCGCGCGCTCGTACCCGAAGTGCCAGGCCTCGTCGGCGGGGGCGAGCACCCGTGTGCCGGGGTCCTCCGGGACGGCGATGTTGGACCACCAGTACACGGGGACGGCGCGTTCGTGCGGATTGCGGACGCGGACGCCGACGTACAGGAACTCGGAGTCCTCCGGCAGCCACAGGTCCACCTGGAACGGGAGGTCGCGCAGCCGCTCCCACTCCCAGAGGCGCACCATCACGCCCCCGTCGGGCGCCGGTACGAGCGCGGCGTGCAGCGGGGCGCAGGAGAGGGTGGTGTGGCCCGTGGCGCCGATGTTCCACTCGATGCCGCCCGAGAACCAGGCGCCGTTGAGGGCGAAGTTGGCGGGCTGGAACACCGGGTTGCGGTAGAGGAGTTCACGCCCGGTGGGCACGTGCACGAGTGAGTGGACGCGGCCGCCGAGTCCGGGCAGCACGGTGACCCGCAGGTGCGCGTTCTCGATGACGAGGACTTCGAACTCGCGTTCCTGCCTGCGCCGTTGGTAGCCGTCCCGCAGTCGTACGGGCAGCAGCGAGCGCAGCGGCTCGTACCCGATCTGCCGGGCCATGTCGCGCGGGAGCCCCTCGCGCCCGGGGGTGCCTCCCAGCGGCGGCCGGGCGGGCTCGTCCAGCGTGTGCGCGTCGGCGGGCGCGCGCAGTGCGGGCAGCGGGTTCTCGGGGCCCAACGGGGCTGCGGGCAGGTTCAGTACGGCGCGGCGGACGGTGGTGGCCATGCAGGAAATGGAACACGCCGGGACGGCCGGTGCACAGGGGTTCCGCGGATCACCACCGGTCAGGATTGCGCAAAGCCCTGGCCGGAGCGCTACGCGAACGCACCGGCGACCAGGTCCGCGAGCAGCGCCGCGGACCGCCCCTGCGGGTCGAGGTCCGGGTCGTAGACGGTGACGTCGAGGCCGACGCAGCGCGGGGAGCCCAGCAGGACGGAGAGCAGTCCGGCGAGTTCGCCGGGGAGCAGGCCGCCGGGGTCGGGGCTGTCGACGGCGGGCATCACCTCGGGGTCCAGCACGTCGGCGTCGAGGTGGACCCAGAACCCGTCGGTGTCCGGCGGATGGAGGCCGTCGAGCGCGGCGCGGGCCACGGCGGTGGCGCCGCGGGCCCGGATGTCCCCGACGGTGGCCGTGGAGATCCCCGCGGCGCGCAGCTCGGGCAGGTCCCCGTCGCCGTCGCGCAGTCCGAAGAGCCGTACGTCCTCGTCCCGGAGGTAGGGTCCGCGCCCTTCGAGGTCGGCGAGGTCGGCCTGGCCGCGGCCGGTGGCGAGGGCGAGCTCCTCCCCGGCGGCCGCTCCGACGGGGCCGTTGACGGCTTCGTTGCCGGGGTGGCGGAAGTCGGCGGAGCCGTCGATCGCGGCCAGTCCGTACCGCCCGACGCGGCGCATGGCGAGACTGGCGCCGAGCTGGATCGAGCAGTCACCGCCGAGGACGACGGGGAACTCCCCGGCGCGCAGGTGTCTTTCGATCCGGTCGGCGAGGGCGAGGGTGTAGGCGGCGAGGGGGCCGGCGTGGAAGACCCCGTCGCCCTCCCGCCAGTCGCCACGGTCGTAGCGCGGCGGCACGACCACTCCGCCCTCACGGGCGCCGAGCCGGTTCAGCAGGCCCTGCTCGCGCAGGGCGCCCGCCAGTTTGTAGACGCCGGGGACGGTGGCGGGTGCGGGCGGGCGCAGGCCCAGGTTGGACGGGGCGTCGAGGAGCACCAGGTTTCGCATCTCCTCATCCTGTGCGATCCGCGGCCGCAGGACCAGACATTTCGGCCGTGATCGCCCAGCGCTCGTGGTCGCGCCAGGCGCCGTCGACGAAGAGGAAGTCCGGCGAGAACCCCTCCCGTCGGAATCCGGCCCCGCGGACCAGCGCGAGGGAGGCCGCGTTGCCCGGCTGGACGTTGGCCTCCAGCCGGTGCAGCCCCAGACCGCCTTCGTCCCCGGGGGTGAAGGCGTGCGTCACGACGAGGCCCAGGGCCTCCCGGAACAGCCCCCGTCCGGCGGCGTGCGCGAAGGCGCCGTAGCCGAGCGCTCCGCAGTCGAAGGCGCCGTAGACGATGTTGTTGATGTTGACGAAGCCCGCGATGGCCCCGGTTTCGCGTTCGCAGACCAGGAATCCCACCCGGCCGGCGCCCTCGATGAGCGGGGTCGCGTACTCCTCGTACTCCTCGATCGTCGCCGGCGGGGCGAGCCAGGGGCGGTGGAGGTGGCGGCTCTCCTGGACGTGGGTGGTGAACTCGGGGCCGTCGGCGAGCCGGAAGGGCCGCAGCCCGACGCGCTCCCCCTCGCGGAGGTACGTGGGAAATGCCATCCGCCCAGGCTATGAGCTGTGGCAGGCTTCGCCCGGTGATCATCGACCTGGACACCGAAGAACTGCTGCGCGCGGCGGTACGCAACAACGCCGAGTGGTGCGCGGCGGTCAGCGGCGGAGGCACCTTCGCGGCCGAGGCGTGGACCAGCGCGCGCCGCACGCCGCCGTACTACCCCGACGGCGTGACCCTGGCCCGGGAGGCCTCGGCGGACGCACTGCTGGCCGGGATGGACACCGCGTCCCCCGGCTGCTCGGTCAAGGACAGCTTCGCCGCCCTGGACCTGGCTCCGGCCGGGTTCGAAGTGCTGTTCGACGCAGAGTGGATCCACCGGCCGTGGCGCGCGCCGGATCCTGCCGCGCCGGATCCTGCCGCGCCGGATCCTGCCGCGCCGGATCCTGCGGCGCCGGATCCTGCGGCGCCGTCCCGGGCCGCGCCCTCCACCGCCCTGGCCTGGGCCCGCGTCTCCGACGTCGGGGAGCTGGCCGCCTGGGAGGCGGCGTGGGGCGGCGGGGAGGGCAGCGGCCTGTTCCACCCCGGCCTGCTCACCCCGGAGGTCGCCTTCCTCGCCGGCCGGGCGGCCGACGGGCGCATCGCCGCCGGGGCCGCCGCCAACCGTACGGGCGCGGTCGTCGGCCTCTCCAACGTCTTCACGGCGGACGGCACCCCCGGCGACGAGGCCTGGGCGGGCGCCCTCGCGGCGGTCGCGGGCCTCTGGCCCGGGCTCCCGGTCGTCGGCTACGAGTCCGGTGACGACCTGGACACGGCCCTGCGCCACGGTTTCACCCCGCTGGGCCCGCTCCGCGTCTGGCTGCACACGGCGGAGGGGTCCGCAGCGCGGCCGACGTCCGGTCGCGCTGCTAAAATTGGGTGATTCTGCCCAAATCGGGTTGGGGTGAGTGCATGAGGACCTCCCGCGCACGTCGGCGTACGGTCTTGCTGGCCCCCTGCGTCGCCCTCCTGATCGCGGGGGGCGGCACTCCGCTCGGCGCGGCCGTCGCCGTGGCGCGCGCCGCCCCGTCGCCCACGCCCGCTCCCGTGGCGACGATGACCGCCCCCGCCCCCACCCGTATCCCGCCTCCCCTGAAGCCGATCGAGCCGGCCGCCTTCCAGGCCACCGTCGAACGCGCGGCGAAGAAGCTGATGGTGCCGGGCGCGGTGGTGCTGCTGCGCACCCCGCAGGGCACATACCGGGCCGTCGTCGGCACGTCGGAGCTGGGCAAGGCCGCACCGCCCGGGACGAACGACCACTTCCGGATCGCGTCCAACACCAAGACCATGACGGCAGCGCTGGTCTTGCTCCTCGCCCGGGACGGCAAGCTCCGGCTGAACGACCCGGTGTCCGCCTACGTCCCGGGAGTGCCGAACGGGGCGCACATCACCCTGGCCGACCTGCTGAAGATGCGCAGCGGGCTCTACAACTACACCAACGCACCGGAAATCTCGTCGGCGCTGGACGCCGACCCCGGGAAGGCCTGGACCCCGCAGCAGGTCCTGGCCATCGCCTTCCGGCACCCGCCGAACTTCGCGCCCGACGCGTCCTACGAGTACTCCAACACCAACTACGCCCTGCTGGGCCTGGTCGCCGAGAAGGCCGGCGGCCGGCCCCTGGCCCGGCAGTTCCGGGACCGGCTGTTCATCCCGCTGGGGATGAGGGGGACACTTCTGCCGGCCGCCGGCGACCGGTCGCTGCCCGAGCCCTCCGCGCACGGCTACATGTACGGCGGTTCGGTCTACGCCCTGGCCGACGACCCGTACTCCCCCGCGATGCGCGAGGCGGCGCGGTCGGGCAAGCTCCGCCCCCTCGACTACACCCGGCAGAACCCCTCCTACGCCACCGCCGCCGGCGGGGCCGTCTCCACCGCCGACGACCTGGCCACCTGGATCCGCTCCCTGGTGAGGGGCCGGGTTCTGGACCCGGCGTCCCAACAGCAGTGGCTCCGCAGCCCGCAGGCAGAGGACCCGGCCGCGCCCGACGGCCAGAAGTACGGCTACGGCATCGCCTACCAGCGCTTCGGCCCGCACTCCGCGATGTACTACCACGGCGGTGAACTCCCGGGCTTCAACTCCTTCATCGGCCACGACCCGGCCAACGACGTCACGCTCGTCATCTGGACGAACCTGACCCTGTCCCCGGACGGCCGCACCACCGCCCAGGCCCTGCTGCCCACCGTGCTCAACCAGATCTACACCGGGCTCGACCTGCCCACCGGCTAAACCGTGTCGGCGCCGGCGGCCGGACTCGGCTCCAGGGCCAGGCGCGGGACGTCCGTCCGCTCGATGCCGAACACCTGGGCGTACAGGGAGAGTTCCGCCTCCAGCGCGCGGACCATGGTCTCCGCCCGCCGGAATCCGTGGCCCTCGCCCTCGAAGGCGACGTACGCGTGCGGCACGGGCCGTCCCCGCAGCGCGGCCAGGAACCGCTCCGCCTGGGCCGGCGGGCAGACCGGGTCCTCCAGGCCCTGCAGCAGGACGAAGGGCGCGGTGATCCGCCCGGCCCGGGCCAGCGGCGAGCGCTCGCGGCACCGTACGGCCAGGGTCTGCGGGGGCCCGGCCAGGCCGTCGATGTAGTGGGACTCCAGGTCGTGAGTCTCCTCGGCGAAACCCAGCAGGTCCAGCACGGGGTAGATGACCGTCCCGCAGGCGTACAGGTCGGTGGCCGCCAGCGAGGCCGCCGCCGTCCAGCCGCCCGCGCTGCCGCCGCGGATGGCGAGGCGGGCCCGGTCCGCGGTGCCCTCGGCGGCCAGGGCGCGGGCCACGGCCGCGCAGTCCTCCACGTCGACGACGCCCCACTGCTCGCGCAACCGCTCCCGGTAGGCGCGCCCGTAGCCGCTGGAGCCGCCGTAGTTCACCTCGGCCACGCCGATGCCGCGCGAGGTGAAGTACGCGATGTGCAGGTCGAGTACGGGCGGCACGTGGTCGGTGGGGCCGCCGTGCGCCCACACGACGTACGGGGGCAGTTCGTCGGCGGGGGCCCGGCGCGCGGGGTGGTGCGGCGGGTAGATGTGGGCGTGGATCTCCCGCCCGCCCGGGCCGAGGAAGGTCCGGCTCTGCGGTTCGGGGTAGTAGGAGGGGTCCACCGGGTCCACCCCGGCCGCGCCGACCACCCGCGCGTGCCCGTCCTCGACGTCGAGCTCGACGACCTCGTAGGCGCTGCGCGGGCTGGCCGCGACCCCGTAGACGCGGTTGCCGTACGCGGCGAGCGTCGGCTGCCAGGCCGTCCACGGTCCGGCGGCGTCCACCAGGTCGCCGCTCTCCGGGTCGAGGACGCCGAGCACGGAGGAGCCCTGGCCGTGCAGGACGGCGACGAGCCCTCCGGGGAGCGGGGCCAGCCAGCTCAGCCCGGGCTTCCACAAGGGGCCGCCGAACTCCTCTTCGCGCGGGCACAGGTTGACGGCCTCGCCGGTCGCCGGATCCACCCGGTACGGGTTCCACCAGCCGCTGCGGTCGCTCACGGCGAGGAGGGCCCCGCCGGAGGTCCACTCCACCTGGGCCACGGACTCCTCGGGGCCGCCGAGTACGGTGCGGGCTCCGGCCAGCGCCCCCTCGGGCGTGACCTCGGCGAGCCGTACCTCGGTGCCGTCCCACGGCATCCGGGGGTGGTCCCACACCAGCCAGGCCGCCTGCCGCCCGTCGGGGGAGAGCCGGGGTCCGGTGGTGAACCGGTGCCGGTCGTCGGTGAGTTCGCGTACGAGCGACCGGTCCTCGGCGGCCGAGCCGTCCAGCGGTACGCCGGCCAGCACCCGGCGTACGTCGGTCGGCGCCGGCCCGGTGAACTCCTCCAGCACGCACCAGACCTCGCCGTCGCGCAGGACGGGATCCGCCCAGCGCAGTCCGCCTCCGACCGGGGAGACGGGGGTGAGGGGCCGCGGGGCGCGGCCGCCGGGCGCGTCGGGCTCGTACGCGTACATCCGCTGGTCGGCGAAGTGGACGAACACCAACAGGGGCCCGCCCGAAGGCCGTTCGGCGCCCGCCCAGGGCCGGCCACCGTACTCGGTGACCCGGCTGCGGACGTTCCACGGGGCCGGCAGCACCGAGACCTCGGGGCTGCCGTCGGCGGGCCGGCGCACCAGGGTGCGGCGGCCGCCCTCGGCCGGGCGGGGCTCGGTCCACCACACCTCGGGGCCGACGGTACCCACGTACTCGGGACGCCCGTCGAGCGAGGCGGCGGCGGCCGCGTCGAGGGGCGAGGGCCAGCTGCCGTAGGGCCCGGTCGGCACCGCCATCACCGGCTCACCATCACAGGGTCCGCAGGGCGTGGTCGAGGACGCGTACGCCGAAGTGCAGGGCGTCGACGGGGACCCGCTCGTCCACGCCGTGGAAGAGGGACCAGTAGTCGAATCCGGGCGGCAGCTTCAGCGGGGAGAAGCCGTATCCGGTGATCCCGAGCCGGGAGAACTGCTTGGCGTCGGTGCCGCCCGCCATGCAGAACGGCACCACGTGCCCGTCGGGGTCGAAGCGCTCCACGGACTCGCGCAGGATCGCGAACGTCCGCCCGTCCACGGGGGCTTCGAGGGCCACTTCCCGGTGGTGGAACTCCCAGGTGACCTCGGGGCCGGTGAGTTCGTCGAGGGTGGCGATGAACTCCGCCTCGGTGCCGGGCAGCATCCGGCCGTCCACGTACGCGGTGGCCGTGCCCGGGATGACGTTGAGCTTGTAACCGGCGCTGAGCATGGTCGGGTTGGCGCTGTTGCGCACGGTCGCCTCGACGAGGAGGCCGGCCGGCCCGAGCTTGCCGAGGACGGCGTCGAGGTCGAAGCCGCGGGCGCCGGGATCGACCGACAGGCCCTGGAGTGCCGCGAGTTGCGTGATACAGGCGGCGACCGTGCCGGTGAGCCGGACGGGCCAGCGGTACTCGCCGATCCGGGCCACGGCGCCGGCGAGTCGGCTGACGGCATTGGCCCGGTTGGGCTTGGAGCCGTGGCCCGCCGTGCCGTGGGCGGTCAACTTCAGCCAGGCGGTGCCGCGTTCACCGGCCGCGATCGGGTAGAGGGCCTGGCCGGGGCCGTTGTGCACGGTGAAGGCGCCTGATTCGCTCAGGCCCTCCGTACAGCCCTCGAAGAGGTGCGCGTACTGGTCGGCGAGGAATCCCGAGCCGTCGACCGCGCTGTCCTCCTCGTCGGCGGTGTAGGCGATCACGATGTCCCGGCGCGGCTTGACCCCGGCCCGCGCCCAGGCCCGTGCGACGGCCAGCACCATCGCGTCCATGTTCTTCATGTCGACGGCGCCGCGGCCCCAGACCACCCCGTCGCGGATCTCCCCGGAGAAGGGGTCCACCCTCCAGTCGGCGGCCTCGGCGGGGACCACGTCGAGGTGGCCGTGGACGAGGAGGGCCTCGGCGCCGGGGTCGGTGCCCTCGATCCGGGCCACCACGTTGGTGCGGCCGGGCGTGCGCTCCAGCAGGACCGGCTCCGGACCGGCCGCGGCCAGCCGCTCGGCGACGTACTCGGCGGCGGGGCGCTCGCGGCAGTCGCCGCCGCCCCGGTTGGTGGTGTCGATGCGGATCAGGCCGGAGGTGAACGCGACGGCCTCGTCGAGCGCGACCTGGTCGACGGGGGACTCCTGGGTGACTGCGGGCATGTCAGCCATACTGCTCCTCCACGGCTGCCGAGACGACCGTCGTGACCGCCTTGAAGGTCCGGATCCCCTCGTACATCGTCTCGCTGGTGTACGCGACCCTGCGCTCCCCGAAGCGTTCGGCGCCCGGCACGACGGTGGCGGCCATCGCCAGGTGCGCGGCGTCGAACTCCAGCTCCACGGTGTACGGGCCGCCGTGCACGGGGTCCCGGCGTACGGCGAGGGCCGCGGCCTCCTTGGCGGCGGCCCGGATGTCGGCGGCGGTACGGGCCGGGGTACGGCACACCGCGGCGTAGCGGGAGACGTGGTCCTTGACGGCGACCTTCAGGGCGTCCGGCGCGTAGCCGTCCGCATCGGCGCAGGTCAGGTCGTCGCCTGTGACGAGGATGACGGGCACTCCGTACTCGGCGACGACGTGCGCGTTGAGCAGCCCCTCGCTCGCGCGGGTCCCGTTCAGCCAGACGCCGGTGATGGAGTTGGCGAGGTAGGTGTGGGCGAGGACCCCCTCGGAGCCGGCGCCGGTGTGGTAGCCGACGAACGCGACGCCGTCGACGTCGCCGTGCTGGACGCCCTCGACCATGGAGAGGGACTTGTGGCGGCCGGTGAGCATCTCGGCCCGCTCGTCGAGCTGTTCGAGCAGCAGGTTCCGCATGGTCCAGTGCGCCTCGTTGACGAGGACCTGGTCGGCGCCGCCGTCGAGGAAGCCGCGGACGGCCGCGTTCACGTCGGAGGTGAACATGGGGCGGCAGCGCTCCCACTGGGGGGTGCCGGGCAGGACGTCGGCGGGCCAGGTGACGCCCGTGGCGCCTTCCATGTCGGCGGAGACGAGGATCTTCATCGGGCCCCCCGGGCGGTCGGCTGCGCACGGCGCGTCGTCGCAGGGCGGCCGTCGCGGACGGAGCCGTCCGGGCAGGCCTCCACGCTGTGTGCGCGCAGGGTTCCAGCCTAGCCGCGCGGGCCCGCTCCGGCCCGGGGGCACGCCCGGGCCGGGGGCTCACATCGGCCGGGAATTCCACCCGATCCGGTGAGCCGCCCGGCGCCGGCGGCACTGCCGCGGCACGGCAACCGCCTTGCTCAGCCCTCGACTTCGGCGGCCAGGTTGGCCAGCAGGGTGTCGTAGATCCGGCCGAGGCCCTTGGGGGCGAAGGTGCGCTCGAAGAAGCCGCCGATGCCGCCGGCGCCGTTCCAGACGGTGGTGACCGCGGCCTTGGACTTGCCCTCGCCGGCCGGGGTGACGATCCACGTGGTGACCATGGTGGAGTTGCGGTCCTTCTCCACGAGCTGGCCGTCGGTCGGCTCGGTGACCTCCAGCAGGCAGTCGCGCACGCGCTTGCTGGTGGCCTGGAGCTTCCAGTGGACGAGGGTGCCCTCGCCGTCGCCGCCCTCGCGCACCTCGTACTCGCTGAAGTGCTCGGGCAGCAGCTTCCCCCGGGTCCCGGTGTAGTCCGCCAGCGCGTCGAACACGGTCTCCGCGTCGGCCGCGATGATCCGCTCCGTGGTGGCCTCGACCTGCGCCATAGCTGTTCCTCCAGCAGTTGTGTCCGCTCGTCGCGGCAAGCCAACCACCTCCGGGGCAAGCACCCAAATCCGGGTCAGCGGCGGCCGGCCCCGTGGACGGGCTCTCGCCGTTCTCGCACCGCCGCCCGTCCAGGGACTCGAACGGGGCCGCGGCCCCGGCTATCGCCTCCTCCAGCCGGTTGCCCGCCGTGCCCGGCAGACGGACCACGATCCGTGTTTTCCCATGGCGGGAGCCGCCTCGGCACCGCCGTGGTGATCAAGGGCATTGCCGTGCCGCACGATCATGGGAACGTTTGTTCTATTCTCGGGGCCGAGACACCGAGGGAGGCGCTCATGCGCTGGGACAATCTGACGGACGGGCCCGGGACGCCCGATGGCGCGGGGGCGCTCTTCGGGGCCGCCTCCGTCGTCACGCGGACCTTCGACACCCCCGAGTTCCGCGGGATCACCTTCCACGAGGTCCGCGCCCGCTCGGTCCTCAACCGGGTGCCCGGCGCCTCGCGCATGCCGTTCGAGTGGACGGTCAACCCCTACCGCGGGTGCAGCCACGCCTGCGTGTACTGCTTCGCCCGCAAGACCCACAGCTACCTCGACCTCGACACCGGCATCGGCTTCGACTCGCAGATCGTCGTCAAGACCAACGCCCCCGAGCTGCTGCGCCGCGAACTCGCTTCGAGCCGGTGGAGCGGCGCACACATCGCCATGGGCACCAATGTCGACTGCTACCAGCGCGCCGAGGGCCGCTACCGGCTGATGCCCGGGATCATCGAGGCCCTGCGCGACCGGGCCAACCCCTTCTCCATCCTGACCAAGGGGACGCTGATCCTGCGCGACCTCCCGCTCCTGCGCCAGGCCGCCGAGGTCGCCGACGTCGGCATCTCCGTCTCCGTCGGCTTCACCGACGCCGCCCTGTGGCGGACCGTCGAACCGGGTACGCCGTCCCCCGCCGCCCGGCTGGGAGCCGTACGGGCCCTCACCGAGGCCGGGATCGAGTGCGGGGTGCTGATGGCTCCGGTGATCCCCTTCCTCGGGGACTCCCCCGAGCAGCTGCGGGCCACCGTCCGGGCCGTCGCCGAGTCCGGGGCGACCTCCGTGACACCCCTGGTACTCCATCTGCGGCCGG
This sequence comes from Streptomyces sp. NPDC051109, assembly GCF_044455885.1. Lineage (NCBI taxonomy): Bacteria > Bacillati > Actinomycetota > Actinomycetes > Kitasatosporales > Streptomycetaceae > Streptomyces > Streptomyces sp. NPDC051109. The sequence continues at coordinate 189,727 of NZ_JBITFF010000010.1, read as the reverse complement.
GCGCCCGCGAATGGTTCACGGCGTGGCTGGGGGCCCACCACCCCCGCCTCGTCGAACGGTACGAGCGGATGTACGCGGGCGGCTCGTACGCACCCACCTGGTACCAGCGGCAGATCACCCGGCAAGTGCACGAACTCGCCGCCGAATTCGGCATCGGACCCTCCCGGCGGGGCGCGGCCCGCAGGATCCCCCTCCCCGAACGTCCCACCGGCCCCGCGGCCGCCGATCCGGTCCAGCTCAGCCTCCTGTGACCTCGTACGGCCGCTGAAGGCTCATCACATCGGGCCAATCAGCGGCCCAATCCCGCCTTCCCGGCGTGGTTTCCGGGACGATTCCGCCCAGAACCCTCGGCTGGGAGGCCCCATGCTGCACCCTGCGAAGAAGCGCGGTCCGCTGACGAAGCGCGCCGCCGTCCTGCTGTCGGTCGCCACCGCGAGCGTGGCCGCCGTCGTCACGAGCCCGGCGGGTGCCGCGCCGACGGCCGCCGCGCCGGGCGCCGCGCCCGCGGCGCTGCGCTGGACCGGCTGTGCGAGCCCGCGCTATCCGACGCTGCAGTGCGCCTCCCTCAAGGTCCCGCTCGACCACGACCACCCGGCCGGCCGGCAGATCTCCCTGGCCCTGACCCGGGTCCCGCACACCGCCGCCACCTCGCAGGGGCCGCTCCTGGTCAACCCCGGCGGGCCCGGCGGCAGTGGCCGGACCCTGGCCGGGTTCATCGCGTCCGCGCTGCCGAAGGACGTGGCCGCCCAGTACGACGTGATCGGCTTCGATCCCCGGGGCGTCGGCAAAAGCGAGCCCGCCCTGGACTGCGGGCCCGGCCACTTCACCCCCGTGCGTCCGGACTCCGTACCGCTCGACGCGCAGACCGAGCGGGCCAACCTGGACCGGGTGAAGTCCTTCGCCGAGTCCTGCCAGACCAAGCACGCCGACGTGCTCCCCTACATCGGCACCGTCTCGGCCGCCCGCGACATGGAGGTGCTGCGCGGGGCCCTGGGCGCGGCGAAGCTCAGCTACTTCGGCTACTCGTACGGGACGTACCTGGGCGCGGTGTACGCCAAGCTCCACCCGGACCGGGTACACCGCCTGGTCCTCGATTCCGTGGTCGACCCGGGCGGGGTCTGGTACGAGGACAACCTCGCGCAGGACCGGGCCTTCGACGCCCGCCACAAGTCCTTCCTGGCCTGGGTGGCCCGGTACGACGAGAAGTACGGGCTGGGCACCGACCCGGCGGGGGTCGAGGAGCGCTGGTACGCGATGCGGGACGCCCTGCACGCGAACCCCGCGGGCGGCAAGGTGGGCCCGGCGGAGCTGGAGGACACCTACATGCCGGGCGGCTACTACAACGGCTACTGGCCGGTCCTCGCCGAGGCCTTCTCGGCGTACGAGGTGGCGAAGGACCCGAAGCCGCTGGTGGCGGCGTACGAGCGGTTCGGGGCGGTGGAGCCGTCCGCGGGCAACAGCTACAGCGTGTACACGGCGGTCCAGTGCCGCGACTCGGCCTGGCCGAAGGACTGGAACCAGTGGCGTGCGGACATGTGGCGCACCCACGCGAAGGCACCGTTCATGACCTGGAACAACGCCTGGTACAACGCCCCGTGCGCGTTCTGGAAGACGGAGCCGCTGGCGGCGCCCGACGTGAGCAACGCCTCCCTGCCGCCGGCCCTGCTGCTCCAGGCGACGGAGGACGCGGCGACCCCGTTCGAGGGGGCGCTGAGCATGAAGGGGAAGCTGAAGGGCTCGGCGCTGGTGGTCGAGGAGGGCGGCGGCAACCACGGGGTCGCGCTCAGCGGCAACAAGTGCCTGGACGAGAAGGTGGCGGCGTACCTGCGGGCGGGCCAGGCCTCGGACGCCGCCTGCCCCGCCCAGCCGGCCCCTAAGCCGACCACGTCCACGCGCGCGGTTCCTCCGACCGCCGGCGGCACGGCCCTCCACGGCCTCCTGGGCTTCCGCGGGTAGGCAGACGCTGCTATATGTACTGGTTCGTCAGGTTTGACCGTCTCGTCCCTGACACCTCGGTGAACGGGGACGGGACGAGCGGACATGGGCTAGGGTCCCTGCGGTGAAGAAGCTGACATCCCCGCTCGCCCGGCGGAAGGCCGCCGCAGCCCCGCGCTCCGCCGCCGGTGCCCGGCTCGGATGGCTGGACGCACTGCGCGGCATCGCCGCCCTCGTCGTGGTCCTGCACCACTTCGACGTTCTGCGGATGCTGCCCTTCGGGGGGATGGTCTGGCGGAACTTCGACCTCGGCGTGTTCGGGGTCATGCTCTTCTTCATCGTGAGCGGTTACATCATCCCGGCCTCACTGGAGCGCCGGGGTGACGTCCGGGGCTTCTGGATCGGCCGCCTCTTCCGGATCTACCCGGCCGTCATCGTCGCCTTCGTCGCCGCGATGTTGATGCTCCCGGCCGGGGACGGTTCGGTCAAGCTGCTGCGCACCGGCGACGACCTCGCCTCGCTCGTCGCGAACGGCCTGATGCTCCAGGACATGCTGGGCGTCATCAACGGCATGAACGTCACCTGGACGCTCTGCTACGAGATGGTCTTCTACTTCTTCGTCACCGCCCTGTTCACCCGGGGCCTGCACCGGCACAGCGCCCCGATCGCCGTCGGCTTCGCCGGTGCCGCGCTGGCGATCGGTACCGCCCTGGCCCCCCAGATCCTGCTGACGCAGCTCGGCTCGGTCCGGCTGCTCCTGCTGATCGCCACCCCGATCGTCCTCGTGGGCTTCTGGGGCGTGCTCAGCGGCCACCGGAAGGCGACCGCGGCGGGGGCGCTGATGCTCGGCGGACTCGGCCTGGTCCTCGCCACGCTCAACAGCCGGGCCGTCGCCTTCGAGACTTTGATGATCTTCGCGACGATGTTCGCCGGCACCGTCGTGTACCGGGCGCAGCACGGCACGGTCCGCCGGGTTCCGGCGCTGCTCACCTGTGGGTCCGTGGTCCTCGCGGGCGTGCTCGTCGGATGGCTCTACAACCGGAACGGGGTCCAGGAGAGCACCTGGACCTCGGGCTGGAAGGCCTGGTCGCTCTCGTACCTCGCGGCCTGGATCCTGTTCGGCCTCTTCTTCCTGCTGCGGGGGCGGCGCTTCCCGAAGCCGCTGACCTGGCTCGGCGCGATCAGCTTCTCGATGTACCTGCTGCACTTCCCGCTGCTGCGCACGATCGGTCCGCCGCTGGGAGTCCCGCCGATGCCCGAGTCGACGCTCGGGAAGATCGCCTGGACAGCGATCTTCCTGACGGTGCTGATGGCTGCGAGCCACTTGACGTACCGCCTGGTCGAGCTGCCGGCGCAGCGCCTGGGCAAGCGGGTCCAGCAGGCGGCGGACCGCCGCCGACCCGCCGCCGCGCCCGAGGGGGGCCCGCCGCTGCGTGCGGAGGGCGGGGGCCTCCCGGCCGCCGCCGTCCGCGCGCCGGACGAGGCGGCTTCAGTGTCCCGCGGCTGACCCGCTCGGCAGGACGGCGAAGGCCTCCACCTCCAGCAGGAGTTCGGGGCGGGCCAGGGCGGCGACCTGGACGGCCGAGGACGCCGGCAGCCGGTCGGCGGGGATGACGGCGTCGCGCGCCTCCCGGACGGCCGGGAGGTGGGCGATGTCCGTGACGAAGTACGTCAGCTTCACCACGTCGTCGAAGGTCGCCCCGGCTGCGGCCAGGCAGCGCCGAAGGTTCTCGAACACCTGGCGGGCCTGCGCGGCGGCGTCGCCCGCGCCGACGACCCGGCCCTGTTCGTCGAAGGCGCACTGGCCGGAGATCGCGACGAACCGCCCGGTGCCCCAGGCGACGTGGCTGTAGCCCGTACCGGGGTGGACGCCTTCCGGCGCGGATATGCGCGTGACGTGGTGGTGGTCGCGGGGGTGGTCGCGGTGGTCGTCGGGCCTGCTCGTGAGGTCGCTCATGCGGCTGATCATCTCAGCGCGGTCAGCGAGGTCAGCGAGGTCTGCGCAGTTTGCGCAGGGCGGCCGTCGCCGCCACCGCGAGGCGGGGATGGGACTGGGCCCGGGTGAGGACCTCGCGGGCGCGCGGGTCGGCGAGGGTGCCGAGGCCCTCGACGCAGGCCAGGGCCACCCGCCAATAGGGCTCCTGCGGGGACAGCAGCCGGGCGAGCGTGGCCATCAGGACCGGCGCCGATTCGGGGGCGCGCAGGGTCGTGAGGAGCCGTACGGGCTGGAGGGCGTAGGCCGTGCGCAGGGTGTTGGTGGTCAGGGCCGCCGCCGCGCGGGCGGTGCGCGGGTCTCCCAGGGCGGCGAGCGCCTCGGCGGCGGCCGCGCAGCGCGGCGGGTCCCGGTGGTTGAGGAGCAGCACCAAGGGCTCGAAGGCGCGCCGGTCGCCGGCCAGGCCGAGGCGGTACGCGGCCAGTTCGCGGGCCCACAGCGGCAGGCCCGCGGAGGTCAGGGAGGCGGCCAGCGCGTCGGGGTCCGCCGCGAGCAGTTCCTCGTAGCGAGGGGACCCCCCGGGCCCCCCGGACTCCGCGGACCCGCCGGACTCCCCCGACTGCCCGGCTTCCGTTCGCAGGCGCTCCAGCACGTCGTTCACCCGGCCACCCTAGGGCGGCGCGGCCGCCGCCACGCCGGGTTTCCGCAGATGACTGATCGATGATCGATGATCGGTACATTTGGGCGGTACAGGTCACATCTCCGCGCTCTGGCGCGGCAGTTACCGGCGGGTTACGCTCCTTTCAACGTACGAGGCCGGCCTGGTGACGCAGCCGCCCCGTATCAGTCGGTTCGGTAGCTTCCACGACTCATGTGCATCAGCTACCTCTGCTGCCCTTCGTGTACGGCGTGGCCCCGGGACAGGGTCCGCCGTTCTCCGCCCCGCGCTCTCGCACGGGCCGGATCTCCCGCCGCGCGTCGTGCGCCGTGCGGCGCCCTCAGTCGTCACCCTCTTCCACTGGAGTCCCGCGATGGACCTTCCGTCCACGTCCAGTCAGTCCGCCGGCCAGTCGACCGGTCAGTCCGCCTTCCAGACCATCGCCGTCGTCGGCCTCGGCACCATGGGCACCGGCATCGCCGAGGTCCTCGCCCAGGCCGGCCGCGAGGTCATCGGCATCGACATCAGCGAAGCCGCCACCCGCCGGGCCACCGCCGCCCTCGCGGCCGCCACGGCCCGCTCCGTGGCCCGTGGGCGCCTCACCGAGCAGGAGCGGGAGGGCGTTCTCGCCCGCTTCCGCACCTTCACCGAGCTGACCGCCGCGGCCGACGCCGACCTCGTCATCGAGGTCGTCCCGGAGAGCTACGAGCTCAAGCAGCGCCTCTTCCGCGAGCTCGACGCGATCGTCCGCCCCGACACGGTCCTGGCCACCGGCACCAACGCCCTCTCGGTGACCCGGCTCGCCGCCGAGTCGCAGCGCCCCGAGCGCGTCCTCGGCCTGCACTTCTTCAACCCGGCCCCGGCGATGAAGCTGGTCGAGGTGGTCTCCAGCGTCCTCACCGCCCCGCCGGCCGTCGAGGCGGTCACGTTGCTGGCCCGCGAGCTCGGCAAGGAGCCCGTCTCCGTCGGCGACCGCCCCGGCTTCGTCGCGGACGGCCTGCTCTTCGGGTACCTCAACCAGGCCGCCGCGATGTACGAGTCGAAGTACGCCTCCCGCGAGGACATCGACGCGGCGATGCGGCTCGGCTGCGGTCTGCCCATGGGCCCGCTCGCCCTGCTCGACCTGATCGGCGTGGACACCGCCCGGACCGTCCTGGAGGCCATGTACGCCTCCTCCGGCGACCGGCTGCACGCCCCGGCCCCGATCCTGGGCCACCTCGCCGAGGCCGGCCTGACCGGGCAGAAGTCCGGGCGCGGCTTCTACACGTACGGGGAGCCGGGCGGATCCACGATCGTCCGCGACGCGCAGACCCCGCTGGACGGGGCCCGGCTCGTCGAGGGCCGCCCGGTCGCGAAGGTCGGCGTGGCCGGCTCCGGCACCATGGCGAGCGGCATCGCGCAGGTCTTCGCGCAGGCGGGCTTCGCGGTGGTGCTCGCCGCCCGCAGCCAGGAGAAGGCGGACGCCGCGAAGGCCGCGATCGGCAAGTCCTTGGGCCGTGCGGTGTCCAAGGGCAAGCTGACCGAGGAGAACGCGGCGCAGACGCTGGGCCGGATCACCGCGGCCGGCTCCCTGGACGCCTTCGCCGACGTGGACCTGGCCGTGGAGGCCGTCGCCGAGGACCTGGCGGTCAAGCAGGAGCTGTTCGCGGCCCTCGACAAGGTCTGCCGGCCGGGTGCGGTGCTGGCCACCACGACCTCCTCCCTGCCGGTGATCGCGATCGCCCGCGCGACCTCGCGTCCGCAGGACGTGATCGGCATGCACTTCTTCAACCCGGCTCCGGCGATGAAGCTGGTCGAGGTGGTCCGGACGGTCCTGACCTCCGACGACGTGCACGCCACGGTCCGCGAGATCTGCGTCAAGGTGCGCAAGCACCCGGTCGACTGCGGGGACCGGGCCGGCTTCATCGTGAACGCGCTGCTGTTCCCGTACTTGAACAACGCCGTGAAGATGGTCGAGCAGCACTACGCGAGCCTCGACGACATCGACGCGGCGATGAAGCTGGGCGGCGGCTACCCGATGGGGCCCTTCGAGCTCCTCGACGTCGTCGGCCTGGACGTTTCGCTGGCGATCGAGAAGGTGCTCCACAAGGAGTTCCGCGACCCCGGCCTGGCCCCCTCCCCGCTGCTGGAGCACCTGGTGGCGGCGGGCTGCCTGGGCCGCAAGACCGGCCGCGGATTCCGTGAGTACGCCCGCCGGTAAGCAGCGCCCCGGCCAGGTGCCCCCAGAGCCGGATGCGTGGGGAGGGTTGCTCGGGCCTGCCGCACCCTCACGGCAGGCGAACCCTCCCGACGAGCACTGTGTGCCCAGTGCCGGCCCTCCCCCGCATCCACCTCCGCCCCACCCCCCTCAGGCGCGCTCCCCCGCGCAAATGAAGTACTTTCGCTCTATGTCCCAGCCCGCCAAGACCTCGTCCCGCGCCGCCACGGCCTCCGACAGCACGGAGAGCGCGGCCGGCACCAAGGCGGCCGCCCAGCGTCTGAAGATGCGCCGCGAGCTCGCCGCCGCCGCCATGGAGCTGTTCGCGACCAAGGGGTACGAGGCGACGACGGTCGACGAGATCGCCGCGACGGCGGGGGTGGCGCGCAGGACGTTCTTCCGGCACTTCCGGTCCAAGGAAGAGGCGATCTTCCCGGACCACGACGACACCCTGACCAGGGCCGAGGCGGTGCTGGACGTGGCCCCGGCGCACGAGCACCCGCTCGACACGGTGTGCCGCGGGATCAAGGAAGTCATGAAGATGTACGCCGCGTCGCCTGCGGTGTCGGTGGAGCGCTACCGGCTGACCCGCGAGGTGCCGGCGCTGCGGGAGCGGGAGATCGCCTCGGTGGCCCGGTACGAGCGGCTGTTCACCCGCTATCTGCTGGCCCATTTCGACGAGACCGACCACCACGACGGCAATGACGACCCGCTGCTGGCGGAGGTGGCGGCCTCGGCGGTGGTGACGGCCCACAACCACGTGCTGCGGCGCTGGCTGCGGGCGGGCGGCCAGGGGGACGTGGAGGCGCAGCTGGACCACGCCTTCTCGATCGTGCGGAAGACCTTCGGCACGGGCATCGGCGCGGGCCGCACGCTGGGCACCGCGCCCGCCCCGGCCCCGGCCGCGCCGGCGGAGGTCCGTACGCAGGGCGAGGTACTGGTGGCGGTGGCCCGTACGGACGCCCCGCTCGACGAGGTCATGCGGACCATCGAAGAGGCACTCAAGAACCGGTAGGCACCCCCTTGGGCGCTCAGTAAGCGATTCACGTCACAGCGGCCGCTCCCGTTCCGGGAGCGGCCGCTTCCGTTTGTCCGGCTTGCCCCTACTCACGGGTAACCCTGATCGATCATCGCTCATTCGCGCAGGTCAATAGCCAAATGAGAGAAAGTTTTGGCACGCGGTGCCTTGCTGAGTGACACGGGGTGCCATACGTTGAATCTGTCCGGATGTCCCCGCGGTCCACGCCCACTCGGCACGAACCGCGCCCCGGATGCCTGCGTCACCAGGCCGCGCGCACGCCCCACCACGGGCGTCGCGCCAGCACCACAGCTCTCCCCTTGGCCTCCGGCCGGGGGGACCCCCGCCGGACCGACGGCACCGCAGTACAGCACCAACCCCACCACACCCGTACCGCGCACCCGCGGATCCCCCAGCGCACCCTCATCAGCGCTTCGCCGGAGGCAACACCGTGAAGGACATCCTCGACGCGATCCAGTCGCAGGCCGCTACGGCCGCCGACTTCGCGGCCCTGCCGCTCCCCGACTCCTACCGCGCGATCACCGTGCACAAGGACGAGGCGGAGATGTTCGCGGGGCTCACCACCCGTGAGAAGGACCCGCGCAAGTCCCTGCACCTCGACCAGGTCCCGGTGCCGGAGCTCGGCCCGGGCGAGGCCCTGGTGGCCGTCATGGCCTCGTCGGTCAACTACAACTCGGTCTGGACGTCGATCTTCGAGCCGGTGTCGACCTTCAGCTTCCTGGAGCGTTACGGCAAGCTGAGCGACCTCAGCAAGCGCCACGACCTCCCGTACCACGTCATCGGCTCCGACCTCGCGGGCGTCGTGCTGCGCACCGGCCCCGGCGTCAACTCCTGGAAGCCGGGCGACGAGGTCGTCGCGCACTGCCTCTCGGTCGAGCTGGAGTCCTCCGACGGCCACAACGACACGATGCTCGACCCCGAGCAGCGCATCTGGGGCTTCGAGACGAACTTCGGCGGCCTCGCCGAGATCGCACTGGTCAAGTCCAACCAGCTGATGCCGAAGCCCGGCCACCTGAGCTGGGAGGAGGCCGCCTCCCCCGGCCTGGTCAACTCCACCGCCTACCGCCAGCTCGTCTCCCGCAACGGCGCCGGCATGAAGCAGGGCGACAACGTCCTGATCTGGGGCGCCAGCGGCGGACTCGGCTCGTACGCCACCCAGTTCGCCCTGGCCGGCGGCGCCAACCCGATCTGCGTGGTCTCCAGCCCGCAGAAGGCGGACATCTGCCGCTCCATGGGCGCGACCGCGATCATCGACCGCAGCGCCGAGGGCTACAAGTTCTGGAAGGACGAGCACACGCAGGACCCGAAGGAGTGGAAGCGCTTCGGCAAGCGCATCCGCGAGCTGACCGGCGGCGAGGACATCGACATCGTCTTCGAGCACCCCGGCCGGGAGACCTTCGGCGCGAGCGTCTACGTCACCCGCAAGGGCGGCACCATCACCACCTGCGCCTCGACCTCGGGCTACATGCACGAGTACGACAACCGCTACCTGTGGATGTCGCTGAAGCGGATCATCGGCTCGCACTTCGCCAACTACCGCGAGGCGTGGGAAGCCAACCGCCTCATCGCGAAGGGCAAGATCCACCCCACGCTGTCGAAGGTCTACTCCCTGGAGGAGACCGGCCAGGCGGCCTACGACGTCCACCGCAACCTCCACCAGGGCAAGGTCGGCGTCCTCGCGCTGGCCCCCGAGGAGGGCCTGGGCGTGCGCGACCACGAGATGCGGGCGACGCACCTGGAAGCCATCAACCGCTTCCGCGACATCTGATCCGCCCGACCGTCCGAGACCGTTCAAGGGCCAAAGGGACAGCCTGAGATGACAGAGCGCCAGAAAGACCGTCCGTGGCTCATGCGGACGTACGCCGGCCATTCCACGGCCGAGGCGTCCAACGAGCTGTACCGCCGCAACCTCGCCAAGGGCCAGACCGGCCTGTCGGTCGCTTTCGACCTCCCGACGCAGACCGGCTACGACCCCGACCACATCCTCGCCCGCGGCGAGGTGGGCCGGGTCGGGGTCCCGGTCTCCCATCTGGGCGACATGCGGCGGCTGTTCCAGGACATCCCCCTGGAGCAGATGAACACCTCGATGACGATCAACGCCACCGCCATGTGGCTGCTGGCGCTCTACCAGGTGGCCGCCGAGGAGCAGGGCGCGGACATCGCCCAACTCCAGGGCACCACCCAGAACGACATCGTCAAGGAGTACCTCTCGCGCGGGACGCACGTCTTCCCGCCCGGGCCCTCGCTCCGCCTGACGACGGACATGATCGCGTACACGGTCAACCACATCCCGAAGTGGAACCCGATCAACATCTGCTCGTACCACCTCCAGGAGGCGGGGGCCACCCCGGTCCAGGAGATCTCGTACGCGATGTCGACGGCCATCGCCGTGCTGGACTCGGTGCGCGACTCGGGCCAGGTCCCGGAGGATCGTTTCGGCGAAGTGGTCGCCCGCATCTCGTTCTTCGTGAACGCGGGCGTCCGCTTCATCGAGGAGATGTGCAAGATGCGTGCCTTCGGCCGCATCTGGGACCAGGTCACCCGCGAGCGCTACGGCATCGAGAACGCCAAGCAGCGCCGCTTCCGGTACGGCGTCCAGGTCAACTCCCTCGGGCTGACCGAAGCGCAGCCGGAGAACAACGTCCAGCGCATCGTGCTGGAGATGCTCGCGGTCACCCTCTCCAAGGACGCCCGGGCCCGCGCCGTGCAGCTGCCCGCCTGGAACGAGGCGCTGGGTCTGCCCCGGCCCTGGGACCAGCAGTGGTCGCTGCGCATCCAGCAGGTCCTGGCGCACGAGAGCGACCTGCTGGAGTACGAGGACATCTTCGCCGGATCCCACGTCATCGAGGCCAAAGTCGACTCCCTGGTCGCCGACTGCCTGGCCGAGATCGACCGGATCCAGGAGATGGGCGGCGCGATGGCCGCCGTCGAGTCCGGTTACCTGAAGGGCGAGCTGGTCGCCTCGCACGCCGAGCGGCGCGCCCGGATCGAGGCCGGCCAGGACAAGATCGTCGGCGTCAACTGCTTCGAGCAGACCGAGGAGAACCCGCTGACGGCCGACCTGGACGGCGCCATCATGACGGTCGACCCGGCCACCGAGGCGCTGACCGTGGAGCGGATCGTCCGCTGGCGGGCCGAGCGGCAGGAGTCCTCGGAGCGGCAGGGGAACGGCGACCCCTTCGTCTTCCCGACGGTGATGCAGGCCCTGGACCGGCTCAAGGAGGCCGCCGCCGGGACCGAGAACCTGATGGAGGCCACCCTGGAGTGCGCCCGGGCGGGTGTCACCACCGGCGAGTGGGCGAACGCCCTGCGCGAGGTGTTCGGCGAGTTCCGCGCCCCGACCGGGGTCTCCTCGGCCCCGGTGGCGGTCACCGCCGAGGAGGGCACGCCGATGGCCCTCGTCCGCGAGAAGGTCGCCCGGACCGCCGAGGACCTGGGCTCCGGCCGGCTGCGCCTGCTGGTCGGCAAGCCCGGCCTGGACGGGCACTCCAACGGCGCCGAGCAGATCGCCGTACGGGCCCGCGACGCCGGGTTCGAGGTGGTCTACCAGGGCATCCGGCTGACGCCCGAGGAGATCTCGTCGGCGGCGCTGGCCGAGGACGTGCACTGCGTGGGACTGTCCATCCTGTCCGGCTCGCACAGCGCGCTCGTGCCGGACGTGCTGGAACGCCTCCGTACGGCGGGGGCGGGTGACATCCCCGTGGTCCTCGGCGGCATCATTCCGAACGCCGATGCCATCGCCCTCAAGGCGGCCGGAGTGGCCGCCGTCTTCACACCCAAGGACTTCGGTATCACGGAGATCATCGGCCGTATCGTCGACGAGATCCGGAAAGCGAACAAGCTCGACCCTCTGGAGGTCCCCGCATGACCACGCCCACGTCTCCCGTGAACCGGCTGCGTCCGCGCCGCTCCTGCCTCGCGGTGCCGGGCTCGAACCCGCGCTTCCTGGAGAAGGCCCAGGGCCTGCCGGCCGACCAGGTCTTCCTCGACCTGGAGGACGCCTGCGCCCCGCTCGCCAAGGAAGGCGCCCGCCACACGATCGTGGACGCGCTGAACAACGGCGACTGGACCGGCAAGACCCGGGTGGTGCGCGTCAACGACTGGACCACGCACTGGACGTACCGCGACGTCATCACGGTGGTGGAGGGCGCGGGCCAGAACCTCGACTGCATCATGCTGCCGAAGGTCCAGGACGCTCAGCAGGTCGTGGCGCTGGACCTGCTGCTGACGCAGATCGAGAAGACGATGGGCTTCGAGGTCGGCAAGATCGGCATCGAGGCGCAGATCGAGAACGCGCAGGGCCTCAACAACGTCAACGCGATCGCGCAGGCCTCCCAGCGCGTGGAGACGATCATCTTCGGGCCGGCCGACTTCATGGCCTCCATCAACATGAAGTCGCTGGTCGTGGGCGAGCAGCCGCCCGGCTACCCGGCGGACGCCTACCACTACATCCTGATGAAGATCCTGATGGCCGCCCGGGCCAACAACCTGCAGGCGATCGACGGCCCCTACCTCCAGATCAAGAACGTGGACGGGTACCGCGAGGTCGCCGGGCGCGCCGCGGCCCTCGGCTTCGACGGCAAGTGGGTCCTGCACCCGGGCCAGGTCGACGCGGCCAACGAGGTCTTCTCCCCCTCCCAGGAGGACTACGACCACTCCGAGCTGATCCTCGACGCGTACGACTGGTGCACCTCCGAGGCCGGCGGCAAGAAGGGCTCGGCCATGCTCGGCGACGAGATGATCGACGAGGCCAGCCGCAAGATGGCCCTGGTCATCGCGGGCAAGGGCCGCGCCGCCGGCATGCAGCGCACCACCAAGTTCGAGATCCCGGAGGCGTAGGGCCATGCAGTTCGGACGCACGTACGAGGAGTTCGAGGTCGGCGCGGTCTACAAGCACTGGCCGGGGAAGACGGTCACGGAGTACGACGACCACCTCTTCTGTCTGCTGACCATGAATCACCACCCTCTGCACATGGACAGCAATTACGCCGAGAACACGACCGACTTCGGCAAGAACGTGGTCGTGGGCAACTACATCTACTCGCTGCTGCTCGGCATGTCCGTGCCGGACGTCTCCGGGAAGGCCATCGCCAACCTGGAGATCGAGTCGCTGCGGCACGTGGCGCCGACCTTCCACGGCGACACCATCTACGGCGAGACCACGGTCCTCGACAAGACCCCGTCGAAGTCGAAGAACGACCGCGGGATCGTCTACGTGGAGACCAAGGGCTACAAGCAGGACGGCACCCTCGTCTGCGTCTTCCGGCGCAAGGTGATGGTCCCGACGGAGACGTACATCAAGGAGCGCGGCGGCGAGCAGCCCGGCCGCCCGCAGCTGAAGGAACAGGGGAAGTAGCCATGGCCCGACTCGCCCAGACCGCCGGGCTGACCGACGTCCAGCGGGAGATCCTCAAGACCGTCCGGGAGTTCGTCGACAAGGAGATCATCCCGGTCGCGACCGAACTCGAACACCGTGACGAGTACCCGCAGCAGATCGTCGACGGCCTCAAGGAGCTCGGCCTCTTCGGCCTGATGATTCCGGAGGAGTACGGCGGCCTGGGTGAGTCGCTGCTCACCTACGCGCTGTGCGTGGAGGAGATAGCGCGGGGCTGGATGTCCGTTTCGGGCATCATCAACACCCACTTCATCGTGGCGTACATGCTCAAGCAGCACGGCACCCAGGAGCAGAAGGACCACTTCCTGCCCCGCATGGCGCTGGGCGAGGTGCGCGGCGCGTTCTCGATGTCCGAGCCGGGGCTGGGCTCCGATGTGTCGGCCATCACGTCCAAGGCGGTGAAGGACGGCGACGAGTACGTCCTGAACGGCCAGAAGATGTGGCTGACGAACGGCGGCTCCTCGACCCTGGTGGCCGTCCTGGTCCGCAGTGACGAAGGACACCCCGAGGGCACGGCCCCGCACAAGTCGATGACGACCTTCCTCGTCGAGAAGGAGCCGGGCTTCGGTGAGGTCCGTCCGGGCCTGACCATCCCGGGCAAGATCGACAAGATGGGCTACAAGGGCGTCGACACCACCGAGCTGATCATGGACGGACTGCGCATTCCGGCCAATCGGGTCCTCGGAGGCCAGACGGGCCGAGGGTTTTACCAAATGATGGACGGGGTCGAGGTCGGCCGCGTCAACGTGGCGGCGCGTGGCTGCGGCGTCGCTCAGCGTGCATTCGAACTGGGTGTCTCTTATGCCCAGCAACGTCACACTTTCGGCAAGGCGATCGCCGAGCACCAGGCCATCCAGTTCAAGCTGGCCGAGATGGCTACCAAGGTCGAGGCCGCCCATGCGATGATGGTGAACGCAGCACGCAAAAAGGACTCCGGGGAACGAAACGACCTTGAGGCAGGGATGGCGAAGTACCTCGCCTCCGAGTACTGCAAGGAGGTAGTCGAGGACGCCTTCCGTATCCATGGCGGCTACGGATTCTCCAAGGAGTACGAGATCGAGCGCCTCTACCGCGAGGCGCCGATGCTGCTCATCGGTGAAGGTACGGCCGAGATCCAGAAAATGATCATCGGTCGACGCCTGCTTGAGGAGTACCGACTCCAGGGCTGAAAGTCCCTTTTGCGGCGGATCCTCCAGGGGTCCGTCGCAAAAGAATCACTGGCAGTCACTGGCTGGCGGCCATCGACTCGGCTTCTGGCTTGCCCAGTTGTTGCGTGCAACCGATAGCATTCCAGTAAAGCCGCCGTCCCGTCCCCCTGTTTGCGGCGCGGCAATCACCCGCTACGAAGGTCATCCATGCCCCACAGCCAAACCTCTGCACCTCGCGTCGGCTTCCTGAACGGACGTCTCGCACGCGGAGCATCGCCGTGGCTCCTGCCGACCGTCGCCACCGCTGCGCTCAGCCTCACCCGGGCCCGCAAGTCCGGCCGCTGGGCCGCGGTGGCCGTGCCCACCACCGCTCTCGCGGCGGGCATGCTGTGGTTCTTCCGCGACCCCGAGCGTGAGATCACGCAGGGCCGTGTCATCTCGCCCGCCGACGGTGTGGTGCAGAGCATCATGCCGTGGAAGGACGGGCGGACCCGGGTCGCGATCTTCATGAGCCCGCTGAACGTCCACGTCAACCGCGCGCCCCTCGCGGGCACGGTGACGTCCGTGGAGCACGTCCCCGGCGGGTTCGTCCCGGCGTTCAACAAGGAGAGCGAGAACAACGAGCGCGTTGTCTGGCACTTCGACACCGAGCTCGGCGACATCGAGATGGTGCAGATCGCCGGCGCCGTCGCACGCCGCATCGTCCCGTACCTGCCGGCCGGTACCAAGGTGGAGCAGGGCGAACGCATCGGTCTGATCCGCTTCGGCTCCCGCGTCGACATCTACCTCCCCGAGGGTGTCGAGGTCGCGGTCGAGGTCGGACAGGCCACCACCGCGGGGGTGACCCGAATTGACCGTGACTGACCCTGAGACTCCCACCACACCGGCGGGCGGCTGGGTGCCCGAGGCCGCCGAGGAGGACTCCGCAGAGGACGACATGCCGCTCTCGCTGCGGCTGTCGATAGCGGACACCCTCACCCTCGGCAACGCGACGTGCGGATTCATGGCGGTGTACTTCACCACCACCGGGATCCTCATCCCGCACCTCACCGGCAGTGGCGAGTCGGGCATGGCCCGCAACAGCGCCGCGACGGCGGTGATACTGATGCTGCTCGCGGCGGTCTTCGACCTCTTCGACGGCATCGTGGCCCGCAAGCTGCGCAGCTCGCCGATGGGCGCAGAGCTGGACAACCTGTCCGACCTGATCAGCTTCGGCCTGGCTCCCGCGTACTTCGTGCTCGTGTACGGCATGGTCGCCGACGACGCGGTGCAGAAGATGTCCGCGCTGGCCGCGATCGTGGTGCTGCTGGCCGTGGTGCTCAGACTCGCGAGATTCAGCTGCGTGACCATGAAGGACGGCATGTTCCAGGGCATGCCGAGCCCCTTCGGCGCGCTCACGGTCGTCTCGATCGTGCTGCTGGAGCTGCCGTTCGTCCCGACGCTGCTGGCGATCATCGGGGTGGCCTGGCTGATGGTGAGCCGGGTCGAGTACCCGAAGCCGCGGGGTGTCCTCGCGGTGGCCATGCTGAGCTGGATCATCGGGGCCATGGGCCTGCTGGCGGCCTGGGCGTTCGACGCCCCGGGCGGCCAGCTGCTGCTCCAGGCGGGCTGCGCGCTGCAGATCGCTCTGGCGGCGACCATCCCGCTGTTCGCGACGACCCGTCGCGCGAACACCTTCCGCCACAACCGCCGCGAGGCGCGAGCGGCGTCGCAGCTCCCGTAGCACGGGGCGCTGCAGTCCGTACGAGGCCCCCGGCCGCCGACAGGCGCCGGGGGCTTCCGCATGCGGGGGCGGCTACGCTTGATGTCGGAAAACCGCCAGCCCGGCGGGGTCCGGGCCGGGATGCTGGAGCCATGTACACCGACACCGACCGCTGCGTGAGGGCCGTGCAGTCGAAGGACGCCCGCTTCGACGGATGGTTCTTCACCGCCGTGCGGACCACCGGCATCTACTGCCGGCCCAGCTGCCCCGCGGTGCCGCCCAAGGTCGAGAACATGACCTTCCTGCCCAGCGCCGCCGCCTGCCAGCAGGCCGGGTTCCGGGCCTGCAAGCGGTGCCGGCCCGACACCTCCCCCGGCTCCCCCGAGTGGAACGCCCGCGCCGACGCCGTCGCCCGGGCCATGCGGCTCATCCAGGACGGCGTCGTGGACCGCGAGGGAGTGCCGGGGCTGGCGGCGCGGCTGGGTTACTCCACCCGCCAGGTGGAGCGGCAGCTGAACGCCGAGCTCGGCGCCGGGCCCCTCGCCCTCGCCCGGGCCCAGCGCGCCCAGACGGCCCGGCTGCTGATCGAGACCTCCGCGCTGCCGATGGGCGACGTCGCCTTCGCCGCCGGGTTCTCCTCCATCCGGACCTTCAACGAGACCGTCCGCGAGGTCTTCGCCCTCGCCCCCGGCGAGCTGCGCCTGCGGGCCGAGAAGGCGAACCGGCACGTCCCCGAGGTGCCCGGGACGATCAGCCTGCGCCTGCCGTACCGGGCCCCGCTCAACCCCGACAACCTCTTCGGCCACCTCGCCGCGACCGCCGTGCCGGGCGTCGAGGAGTGGCGGGCCGGCGCCTACCGCCGGACGCTGCGGCTCCCGTACGGCACCGGGGTCGTCGCGCTCACCCCGGGGCCCGACCACATCGGCTGCCGACTGGCCCTCACCGACCTGCGCGACCTCACCATCGCCATCAGCCGCTGCCGCTGGATGCTCGACCTCGACGCCGACCCGGAGGCCGTCGACGCGCAGCTGCGCGCCGATCCGCTCCTGACCCCGCTCGTGGACAAGGCCCCGGGGCGCCGGGTGCCGCGTACGGTCGACGCGGCGGAGTTCGCCGTACGGGCGGTGCTCGGCCAGCAGGTGTCCACGGCGGCTGCCCGTACGCACGCCGCCCGGCTGGTCACCTCGTACGGGGAGGCGGTGGCCGACCCCGACCCCGAGGGCGGGCTGACCCACCTGTTCCCCTCGCCGCAGGCGCTGGCCGCCCTGGACCCGGAGTCCCTGGCCCTCCCGGCGAGCCGGCGCACCACCCTCACCACCCTCGTCGGCGCCCTGGCCGACGGCTCGCTGCCGCTCGGCGTCGACAGCGACTGGGACGCGGCCCGCGCGCGGCTGAACGCGCTGCCCGGGTTCGGCCCGTGGACCACCGAGGTGATCGCGATGCGGGCGCTGGGGGATCCCGACGCCTTCCTGCCGTCCGACCTCGGGGTCCGGCGGGCCGCGAGGGAGCTCGGGCTGCCGTCCACGCCCGCGGCGCTCACCGCCCGGGCGGCCGGCTGGCGTCCCTGGCGCGCGTACGCCGTGCAGTACCTGTGGGCCACCGATGCCCACCCCATCAACCACCTGCCCGTCTGAGGAGTCATTGCGTCATGAGCACCAAGCAGCACACCGTCGTCGAGAGCCCGTACGGCCCGCTCACCCTGGTCGCCTCGGACGGCGTCCTGAGCGGCCTGTACATGACCGGGCAGCGGCACCGGCCGGCCGAGGAGTCCTTCGGGGAACGGGTCGCCGCGACCGAGGAGCCCTTCCCCGAGATCGTGCGGCAGCTGGCCGCGTACTTCGCCGGGGAGCTCACCGAGTTCGACGTGCCCGTCCGACTGGAGGGCACCGCGTTCCAGCGCAGCGTGTGGGACCAGCTGGCACGGATCCCCTACGGGGAGACCTGGTCGTACGGGGAGCTCGCGGCCAAGCTCGGCAAGCCGAACGCCTCGCGCGCGGTGGGCCTGGCCAACGGGAGGAACCCGGTCAGCATCATCGTTCCGTGCCACCGGGTGATCGGTGCCTCGGGGAGCATGACCGGCTACGGCGGCGGCGTGGAGCGGAAGGTGCGGCTGCTGGCCTTCGAGGCCGGCGCGGCGACGCTGTAGATCAGACCAGCGCGAGGGGGACGAGCAGGGCGAACGCGGCGCCGGCCTCCACCGCGTAGGCGTACAGGGAGGGGTGCGGGACGGGGGCGGCGAGCAGGACCACGCTCTG
Organism: Streptomyces sp. NPDC051109; assembly: GCF_044455885.1. Lineage (NCBI taxonomy): Bacteria > Bacillati > Actinomycetota > Actinomycetes > Kitasatosporales > Streptomycetaceae > Streptomyces > Streptomyces sp. NPDC051109. Next base: position 171,465 of record NZ_JBITFF010000010.1, on the reverse strand, counting down.
CTGGGCGGTGGCCGCCGCCACCCAGTCCGCGTCGGCGCCGAGGTTGCCCTGGTACCAGCCCTCGCAGGCGCCCGGGCCGGTGACGGCGAGGAGGTCGTCCTCCCGGCGGTAGAAGGCCTGCCAGCCGGCGGCGGGGGCGGACCAGCCCTCGAAGTCGGTGAACGAGGCCCAGCCGCCCTCGCGTATCGCGGTGTCGAACAGCCACACCGGCGTCCCCTCGGGGGTGACCTCGCCGCCCTCCTGCTGCTCGGTGGTGAAGTGGACCATGGGCAGGGCGTCGGGCCCGTCGGCGGTGCTGGGCCAGGCGTACATCGTGATCATCAGATGATTCTGTCCTGCTCGAAGTAAGCCCGGTGTCACGAGGAGACCGGGCGGCTGCCGTTCTCCAGCTCCGCGGCGCCCTCGCCGGACTCCAGGACCCGGTAGGCCTCTTGGGTGCGGCGGCCCAGCGATCCGGGGAGGTAGGCGGTGAGTTCGGCGGGCTCGACCAGCCGCCAGGAGAGCAGTTCCGCCTCCTGGAGCTTGATCGAGGCGAGCTGCGCCGCGTCGAGGACGCCGCCGTCGTAGAGGTAGGCGACCAGCGGCGGACGGCCCACGCCCAGCGTCCAGTCGACGGCGAGCAGCCGGCCGAGCGGCAGGTCGAGGCCGATCTCCTCCGCGCTCTCGCGGCGGGCGGCCGTCCGCGGGGACTCGCCGAGGTCCGATTCGACGGTGCCGCCCGGCAGGGCCCAGCCCTCGCGGTAGTTGGGCTCGACGAGCAGCACCCGCCCGTCGGCGTCCCGGTAGAGCGCGGCGGCGCCGGCCAGCACCCGGGGCAGGCTCGCGATGTAGGTGGCGTAGTCATCGGTGGTGGTCACGCCGCCACCCTACCCAGCCGCCCGACCGGACGGGATCACGTCTCCGGGCTGTCCGGCGGGGGCGGGTCGCCGCGGCCGCGGCGGGTGGAGTCGGCCAGTCGGCGCAGGCGCGGGTGGCGGACCGGGCCCGCTTCGGTGAGGGCGTCGCCGACGATCGCCGTGACCGCGTCGAGCATCCCGTGCGGGGCGTGGTGCCGGGCGGGGCCGGCGCCGGGGTCCTCGCGGAGCTCTGCTCGACCTGTCGGTGAAGGCGCCTGTGCCGGTGGCCATGGGCAGCAGTTCGCCCAGGTAGCTGCCGGCACTGGCCGGGATCACGTCGAGGATGTGTACGGTCGGCCCGAGGTGAGCGAGGCGTGATGATCAGCTCGACGCCGGTGGAGTCCTCGATCCCGGTCGTGATGTTGAGCCCTTCGGCGATCTGGAGCGCGCCGAGGCCGAGGCTGGTCGCCGTGCCGAAGACGGTGGCGAAGACGGCGAGCAGGTCGATGGCCTTGCCGGGCCGGCCGCCCGCGCGCTCCTCCCCCGTCAGCGGGACGAAGGCGGCGCTGAGCCGGTTGCCCCGGCGCTTGCGGAAGGTGGCGAGGGCGAGGCCGGCGATGCCGTAGATCGCCCGGGGGGTGAGCGTCCAGTGGAAGAAGGAGTAGTCGAGGGCCATGCGGGCGGCGGCGCCCGAGCCGGGGGCGGCGGCGATCGCGAACAGCCAGGCGACGTTGGCCAGGACCCAGGCCAGCGCGGTGCTCGACGCCGTGTCGAAGGAGTCCTTGCCGAGCGCCGCCCATGCGACGACGGCCAGCACGGCGATCACCCCGATGGCGACGACGGCACGGTCCGGTTCGGGGCTGGGCCCTCCGGACGTGCCTCTTCCAGTGAATCCGCGCTCATGCGGCCACGCCATGCAGGCGTATATCCCCCTTTAAGGGGATGGCGCGCCGCGTGTGACCCAGGCCACCCATGGGCATAGGAGGATCCTCCGGATAGGCTCATGGAGGCGCGACTGCACTGTTCGATAGCAAGGGATTAGCAAGGTGACGGACGGAGCAGTAACTGAGACCGCGCGCGTGCTCATCGCCGCGGACAAATTCAAGGGCTCGCTCACGGCCGTTCAGGTCGCGGAGCGGGTGACGGCCGGCCTTCGCAAGGCCGTACCGGGCGTGGACATCGAGACCCTCCCCGTCGCGGACGGCGGCGACGGTACGGTCGCGGCCGCCGTGGCGGCCGGGTTCGAGCGCCGGGAGGTACGGGTCACCGGACCGCTCGGCGAGCAGGTCACGGCCGCTTTCGCGCTGCGCGACGGCACCGCCGTGGTCGAGATGGCGGAGGCCTCCGGGCTCCAGCTGCTGCCGGCGGGTGTGTTCGCCCCGCTGACGGCGACCACGTACGGCTCGGGCGAGCTGCTGAAGGCCGCGCTGGACGCGGGCGCGCGCTCGATCGTCTTCGGCGTGGGCGGCAGCGCGACCACCGACGGCGGTGCGGGGATGCTGGCCGCGCTGGGTGCGGTGTTCCTGGACGCGAACGGTGAACCGGTCGGTCCGGGCGGCGGCGCGCTCGCCGCGCTGGCGTCCGCGGACCTGTCCGGGATCGACCCGCGCTTCGCGGAGGTCGACCTCGTCCTGGCCAGCGACGTGGACAACCCGCTGACGGGCCCGAAGGGCGCGCCCGCGGTCTACGGCCCGCAGAAGGGGGCGTCGCCCGAGGACGTGGCGGCGCTGGACGCGGCGCTGGCGCACTTCGCGGTGGTGCTGGAGAAGTCGATCGGCGAGAAGGCCGGCCGGCTGGCCGCCGCCCCGGGCGCGGGCGGCGCGGGCGGCATCGGGTACGGGGCGCTGCTGCTCGGCGCGTCGTTCCGGCCCGGGATCGAGCTGATGCTGGAGGTGCTGGGCTTCGCCCCGGCGCTGGAGCGTGCCACGCTGGTGATCACCGGTGAGGGCTCGCTGGACGAGCAGACCCTGCACGGCAAGGCCCCGGCCGGTGTGGCGGCCGCTGCCCGCGCGGCGGGCAAGCCGGTCGTGGCAGTCTGCGGCCGTCTGCTGCTGGGCCAGGAGGCGCTGGAGGCGGCCGGCATCCGCAAGGCGTACCCGCTGACGGACCTGGAGCCCGACCCGGCCAAGTCCATCCCGAACGCGGGTCCCCTGCTGGAGCGGGTCGCCCAGAACATCGCCGCCGACGTCCTCTGACCTCCGATCGGCCGTACGAGGCCCGGCCCCCCCCGAGCGGGGGTGCCGGGCCCCGGCGTTTCCCGGCCGGGACGCGCAGGCGGCTCGTCGGGGAGGACGGGCGGCCGGCGCTCCTTCGACGACACCCCCTAGTGGGTGGCCTGGGCCGCGGACCCTGAGGCGGCGAGCAGCTGCGCCGTGCTGACCACGCGGGCGAAGCCGCCGCCCTGGAGGTTGACGGCGGTGGCGGTGGCCAGCTCGTCGGCCGTCAGGCTGAGCCCCTCCGGACCGGCGAGGTCGAAGGTGTGGGTGGCGTCCAGCGGGACGAGGACGTCGTAGCCGAGGTTGCCGGCCATCCGCGCGGTGGTCTCGACGCACATGTTGGTCTGGATCCCGGACACCACCAGCTGGCCGATGCCCTCGGCGGTGAGCCACGCGGCCAGGTCGGGGGTGCCGTAGAAGGAGGAGTTCACCGTCTTGGTGACCAGCAGGGACTCCTTCCCCGCCCGGTCCGCCACGAAGTCCTTGAAGGCGTGGCCGGGCTGGTCGGCGGCCAGGACCGAGCCCGCGGTCCGCGAGGCGTGCTGGACCAGGACCACCGGGCGGCCGGAGTGCTGCCAGGCGTCCATCAGGGCGGCGATGTTGGCCTCGGCGGCCGGGTTGTTGCGCGGGCCCCAGTACGACGGGTCGTCGAAGCCCTTCTGTACGTCGATGACCAGCAGCGCAGCGTTCGGGGCGAGTTCGATCTCGTTCTTCGTCATGGGTCCATGGTCTTCCGCGGGACGGGCCCGCCGACAGCGGCAACCGGGACCCGAACCGATGGGATCCTGCCAGGATGGCAGCATGCATCGTGTCGCCATCGTCGTCCAGCCCGGTATCCGCAGCTTCGACCTCGCCGTCATCACCGAGGTCTGGGGCCCCGACCGCAGCCGACTGGGCGTCCCCCGCTTCGAGCTGCGCCGGTGCGCCATCGACGCCGACCCCATCACGCTGCCCGGGGGGCTCACCCTGGCCCCCGACCGGGGGCTCGACTGGCTCGCCGAGGCCGACCTCGTCGTGGTACCGGCGCTGGCCGAGCCCTCCGACCCGACGCCCGAGCCGGTCCTCGCCGCCCTGCGGGAGGCGCACGCCCGGGGCGTTCCGGTGGCCGCGCTGTGCGCCGGGGCGTTCATCCTCGCCGAGGCGGGGCTGCTGGCGGGCCGCCGGGCCGTGACCCACTGGTCGCTGGCACCGCGGCTCGCCGAGCGCCACCCGTCGGTACTGGTCGAGGACGCCCCGCTGTACGTGGAGGACGCAGGGCTGTGGACCTCCGCCGGGGTGGCCTCCGGGATCGACCTCTGCCTGCACCTCGTACGGCGGGCCCACGGCGCGGAGGCCGCCGCCGCCGTCGCCCGGTCCATGGTGACGGGTCCGTTCCGCACCGGTGACCACGCCCAGTACCTGGACCGGCCCACCCCGTCGGCGGACCGGACCGCCGAGGCCCTGGCGGCCGTACGGGAGCGGGCCCTGCGCCATCTGCACGAGCCGCTGTCCGTGGCCGTACTGGCCCGCTGGGCCGGGATGTCGCCGCGCTCCTTCGCCCGCCATTTCGTCGCCGCGACCGGCACCACCCCGCACCGCTGGCTCCTCGGCCACCGCCTGGACGCGGCCCGCAGACTGCTGGAGCGCACCGACCACCCGGTGCCGGAGGTGGCCCGGCGGGCGGGCTTCGCCAGCGAGGTCACCTTCCGCCAGCATTTCACCTCGTACGTCGGCCTCAGCCCCCGTGCGTACCGCAGTACGGCGGGCGCCACATCGGCAGCCCCGCCAAATCGCGGTGACAGTGTTAGAAATGGCTCATGACCGGACGTTTGGGTCGACCCAGGGGATCGCCGCCCCGGCAGCCGACCGGGCGCGACCCGGGCCTGCTCGCGCGCCGCTCCCGGAGCGCCCGCAGTGTCGCCGGTCAGGTCTTCGCGCTCATGGCGTTCATCGTCGTCCTGCTGATCACCGCGGCCGCGCTGGCCCTCGTGTTCCAGGAGCGGTACGGCACGCAGCGCGACGCGCGCCACCGCTCGCTGGCGGCCGCCGAGGCCTTCGCCCACGCGCCCGGGCTCCCCGCGGCCCTGAAGTCCCCTGATCCGACGGCCGTGCTGCAACCGCTGGCCGAGGCCGCGCGGCAGGCCGCGGGCGTCGACTTCATCGCCGTGATGACGCCGGACGGGCTGCGCTACACCGACTCCCGGCCGGACCTGATCGGCCAACGGGCCACCGGGGACCTCTCGCGCGCCGCGGCCGGGCACTCCTTCACCGAGGTGTACACGGGCTCGCCGAGCGACGCGGTCCGCGCCGTGGTGCCCGTACGGGACGCGAGCGGCAAGGTCGTCGGCCTGGTCGGCACCGGCATCGAGGTCGCCACCGTCTCCGACACGGTCGCCGCCCAGCTGCCGCTGCTGCTCGGCGCGGCGGCCGGCGCGCTGCTGCTCGGCACGGGCGGCGCCGCCCTGGTCAGCCGGCGGCTGCGGCGCCAGACCCGGGGCCTCGGCGAGGCCGACATGGCCCGGATGAACGAGCACCACGAGGCGGTCCTGCACGCGGTCCGCGAGGGCGTCCTGATCATCAGCGACGACCAGCGGCTGCTGCTCGCCAACGACGAGGCCCGGCGGCTGCTGAACCTGCCGCCCGATGCCGAGCAGCGTCACGTGAGCGAACTCGGCCTCGATGCGCGAACCACCTCGCTGCTGGTGTCCGGGCGGGTCGCCACGGACGAGGTGCACCTGGCCGGCGACCGGCTCCTGGCGGTCAACGTCCGCCCGACCAAACCGTACGGGGGGCACCCGTCCGGCAGCGTCATGACCCTGCGCGACACCACCGAGCTCGCCGCGCTCTCCGGCCGCGCCGAGGTGGCCCGGGAGCGGCTCCAGCTGCTGTACGACGCGGGGGTGCGGATCGGGACCACGCTGGACGTCGTGCGGACCGCCGAGGAGCTCTCGGAGGTGGCCGTCCCCCGGTTCGCGGACTTCGTGACCGTGGAACTGCTGGAGCCGGTGCTGAAGGGCGAGGAGCCCCCCTCGCGGGCAGCCGGCACGTACACGGAGATGCGCCGGGCGGCGATGGGTGGGGTGCGCACCGACCAGCCGCTGCAGCCGGTCGGCGACATCATCCGGTTCGTGGTGCCGACGGCGCCGATGGCGGCGGCCCTGGATGCCGGGCACGCGGTGCTCGCGCCCGATCTCAACGCGGCGATGGGCTGGCGGGCCCAGGACGAGGCCGGGACCCGCCAGGCCCTGGAGTACGGGCTGCACTCGCTGATCTCGGTGCCGCTGCAGGCCCGCGGGGTGGTCCTCGGCATGGCGAACTTCTGGCGGGCGGCCGACACCCCGGAGGCCTTCGAGGAGGAGGACCTGTCGTTCGCGGAGGAGCTGGGGACCCGGGCGGCGGTGTCCATCGACAACGCCCGCCGGTACACCCGGGAGCACGCGACGGCGGTGGCCCTCCAGCGGAGCCTGCTGCCCCGGGTGCTGCCGGACCAGACCGCCGTGGACGTGGCCTTCCGGTACCTGCCCGCGAAGGCCGGGGTGGGCGGGGACTGGTTCGACGTGATCCCGCTCGCCGGCGCCCGGGTGGCACTGGTCGTCGGCGACGTGGTCGGGCACGGGGTGCACGCGGCGGCGACGATGGGCCGGCTGCGGACCGCCGTGCACAACTTCTCCTCCCTGGACATGCCGCCGGACGAACTGCTCGGGCACCTGGACGAGCTGATCCACCGGATCGACCAGAACGAGTCCGCGGGCGCCGGGGACCCCTCGGAGGGGGCGGGCGAGGCGGCCGGCGTCACCGGCGCCACCTGCCTGTACGCGCTGTACGACCCGGTGTCCGGGGTCTGTGCGATGGCGAGCGCCGGGCACCCCGGGCCGGCTCTGGTCCGGCCGGACGGCTCCGTGGAGTTCCTCCAGCTGCCCACCGGGCTGCCGCTCGGGGTGGGCGGCATGCCCTTCGAGGCGATGGAGCTGCGGCTGCCGGAGTCGAGCCGTCTCGTGCTGTTCACGGACGGCCTGCTGGAGGACCGCGACCGGGATTTTGACACCGGCCTCGGCCTGCTGGCCGAAACGCTCTCCCACCCCGGCCGCAGCCCCGAGCAGGCCTGTGCCGACGTACTGGCCGCACTGCTGTTCCCGGCGCCGAGCGACGACATCGCCCTGCTGATCGCCGACACCCGGCGGCTGGAGGCGGACCGCATCGCCGAGTGGGAGGTGCCGCCCGACCCGGCGGCGGTCTCCCGGGTGCGCAACGCGGGCTCGGCGCAGCTGGCCGCCTGGGGACTGGGGGACATCGCGTTCACGGCCGAGCTCATCCTCAGCGAGCTCGTCACCAACGCCATCCGGTACGGGAACGCGCCCATCCGGGTGCGGATGCTGCGCGACCGCAGCCTCATCTGCGAGGTCTCCGACGGCAGCAGCACCTCGCCGCACCTGCGGTACGCGGCCACGACCGACGAGGGCGGCCGCGGCCTGTTCCTGGTCGCGCAGTACGCCGAGCGCTGGGGCACCCGGTACACGCAGCGCGGCAAGGTCATCTGGGCCGAGCTGCCCCTGACGGGAGGCCCCGAGCCGACCCTGCCCGAACCGGACCTGGCGGCGCTGGAGGACCTGGCCTGGTGACCGGGCCTGCGGCGTAACGATTCACCCGGGACCGGGACCGGGACCGGGCCCCGCCGGGCCTGCCGGGCCCCGCCCCACGAGCCCCGCCCCACCGGTCCGGGACCGCCCAGGGGGTCAGCGCTCCCGGGCGGCCGCCGTACGGGCCAGCAGGACCGCCACGTCGTCCTGCGGGGCCCCGGGCAGCAGCCGCGCCAGGATGTCGTCGCACAGCGCGTCCAGCGGCTGCCCGGGGTCGCGCAGCGCCCACCCGAGCTGGGCCATGCCCTGGTCGAGGTCGCGGTCGCGGGACTCGATGAGCCCGTCGGTGTACAGGACGAGCAGGCTCCCGGGCGGCAGGTCGACCTCCTCGGTGCGGAACTCCTGCCCGCCCGTGCCCAGCGGAGTGCCGGGCGGGCCGTCGAGGAAGGTGACCTCCCCGCCGGCCGTGGCCACGGCCGGCGGCGGGTGGCCGGCGCGGGCGATGACGCAGCCGCCCGTGGCCGGATCGTGGACGGCGTACACGCAGGTCGCCATCTCGTCCTCGCCCAGGTCGGCGACGGCCTCGTCGAGCGAGCGGAGCAGCCTGGTCGGGGAGACGTCCTGACGGGCGAGGGTGCGTACGGCGGTGCGCAGCTGTCCCATGACGGCGGCGGCGTGGATGCCGTGGCCCATGACGTCGCCGATGACCAGGCCGGTGCGGCCGCCGGGCAGCTGGATGACGTCGTACCAGTCGCCGCCGACGTCGTGGTCGCTGGCGGGCAGGTAGCGGCCGGTCAGCTCCAGGCCGGTGACCTCGGGGAGGGCGCTGTTGCTGAGGCTGCGCTGGAGGGTCAGGGCGGCCCGCCGCTGGTTGGTGTACATCCGGGCGTTGTCGATGTTGAGCGCCGCGCGGGCGACCACCTCGTCGATGAGGACGCCGTCCTGCTCGTCGAAGGGCTCGCGGTCACTCGTCCGGGTCACGGTGACCGCGCCGAGGACGGTGCCGCGGGCGAGGAGCGGGATCAGCCGGGCCGAGCCGAGGGTGGCGAGGTACGCGCGCAGCTCGGCGGCGCGCGGGTCGGGGAGCAGCGCATGGACGTCGGACCGGTACAGGTTCATGGGCCGGCCCTCGGCGATGACCCGTTCGTAGACGGAGTCGGGCGGGATCTGGAAGGTCTGGCCGGGTGCCAGCCGGGCGGTGGGGGCCTCGGGGTCGGGGAACTCGACGGCGATGCGGCGGAGCACGCCCTCGTGGGTGGCCGCCGCGTCGTCGGGGGCGAGGACGGTCTCCAGCAGCTGGACGTCGGCCGAGTCGGCCAGCTGGGGCACGAGGACCTCGACGATCTCCCGGGCGGTCTGGCTGAGGTCGAGGGTGGTGCCGATGCGGGTCCCGGCCTCGGCGAGGACGGCGAAGCGGCGGCGGGCCCGCTCGGCCTCGCCCTGGGCCTGCTGGCTCTCGGTGATGTCGATGAGGGAGGCGATCACGCCGAGCGGGCGGCCGGAGCCGTCGAGGAGGGGTGCGTACGAGCAGGACCAGGTGTGGTCGTGCTCGGGGTCGGCCGGGGTCCGGCCGGTGCGGCGGACGTCGACGACGGCGGTGCCCCGGTCCAGGACCTGCCGCATCGTCGCTTCGAGCGCGGCGGCGTTGACGCCGGGGACGACCTCGGTGAGCCGTTTGCCGACGTGCGCGGCGGCCGACACGCCGTTCATCCGGGCCAGGGCGTCGTTGACGCGCAGGAAGCGCAGGTCGGTGCCGAGGGTGGCGAGGCCGATGGGCGACTGGGTGAACAGGCTCTGGAGGGCGGCGAGGGAGTCCCGCATGCGCAGGACCTCGGAGGTCTCCACGGCGATCAGCATGGCCCCGGTGCGGCCCTGCGGGTCGGCGGCGGGGACGATCCACATCTCCATGGGGACGCGGTGCCCGTCGCGGTGGCGTACGGGGAGGGTGCCGACCACCGTCTCCCCCGCCTGGACCCGCCGCGTCAGGTCGTCGGCGAGCGCGTGGTTGGGCTCGGGGACGAGTACGGAGGCGCCGGGGAGGCCGAGGATGTCCTCGGGGCGGTGTCCGAGCAGGTCCTGGGCCGCGAGCGACCACTCGACGATGATCCCGTCTGCGTCCTCCCGCCACAGCGCGATCGGCAGCAGCTCGCTGAGCACGCCGGCGTACCCGACGGCCGCGGCCGGCTGGTCCGGGACTTCGCTCGTCGACTGGTATGTGTCCACCGCACCGACCTCACCCCGCGGGGTCCGATTCCTACCGATTCACCCTATCCGAGCCATCGGCACGGGGCGCTGCGTCAGGTCGGACCGGTCCGCGGCTTCGGATACAGCCAGGGCAGGACGAAGGTGGTCCAGAACAGGACGGCGTAGAGGGTGAGGGCGGCCCACCATCCGCTGGGTTCGCTTCCGCCGAACTGGCCGATCTGGATCAGGGCGGCGATCACTCCCGCGGCCGCGGCGGCCCACGGCAGCCACCACCACCGGTCGGTGCCGACGTACAGCATGGCCGCTGCGGCGAGGGCGAAGCAGGCGCCGACGATCAGGGCCGTGCCGTAGCCGTGGCCGGTGTCCGGGGGATGCAGCCCGCGCAGCTGCCACAGGGCGATCGGCGGCCCGGCCACGGCGAGCAGGAGGAGGGGAAGGCGCAGCCGGGCCGGCCGGATCCGCTGCCGGGCCAGCGCGGCCAGGGCGACCATGGCGTACAGGCAGACCGGGACGTCGGCGAGCAGCGAGGACCAGTGGCCGGTGGAGAAGGCGATGCCCGTCCACATCAGCACGGCCGCGAGCAGCGCCCACAGCGGGGCCACCACGCCGACCAGGGGCGGGACGTAGACGAGGGGCTTCAGCGCGCCGAGGACGCCCTGCACCAGGCGGGCCCGGGCCTTGCCGGAGGGCTGGAGCGCCGGCCAGGCGAGGAGCCCGGTCCGCAGGGCCGCCCGGCGCGGGTCCCGCGCCCGGATCAGCTGTCCGGCCTCCTCCTCCCCGATCCTGCCGAAGGACTCCAGCGCGGCGTCGAACTCGGCCGGTGAGGTCAGGGCGGGCGGGTTCAGCGGGGGGTCCGGGGGCCTGTTGCCGCCCCGGAAGCCCTTGCGGTTCAGTGCGGCGAGGAACGGCAGCTCCTCGCGCAGGATCTCGTGCTGGCGTACGGCGGTGAGCACGTCCCGTACCCGGTCCCAGCGGTCCGCGCCCGGGTGGGCGGCGACCTCCTGCGCCCAGAGCTCCATGAACGCCGGGCCGAGTCCCGTCGCCCCGGCGACCGCCTCGCCGAGCGCCGTGAGGTCGGTGGTGGTGCCGAACGCGTCCTGGAGGCGGTCGTCGGTGGCGACGACCGACACGAGGGAGGCGGCCCCGTCGAGGCGGCCCCAGGTCCAGTCGCTCATCCGCCAGCGGGCGCTGAGGAACGCGGCGAAGTTGTTGAGCTGGTTGCCGCTGAGCTTGGCCCTGACCATCTCCTTCGGGGAGTCCTGGACCACCGCCGGCAGCACCCTGCGGGTGGCCCAGCTGGTGTTCGCCGCCGAGACGGTGTGGAAGTCGATGTCGGGGGCCTCGGCCAGCGGGTCCGGGCGCAGCGGGCCGAGCAGCACCTCGGCGTACGCGAGCGCGGAGGTCATCGGGCCGGCCCCGCGGGCGGCCGCGTGGAGCGCCTCGTGGCCCTCGACGTCGGGGACCAGGTCCAGGCCGATGTTGCGGCCCAGTTCCGCCAGCCGCGACCACAGGTGCTCGAAGCCCCCCGGTACGGGCGGCGGGCCGGGGTCCGGCGCGGGGGCCGGCGGCAGGGATCCGCCGGTGACGGCCGTCGCGAGGTTCGCGGCCCAGGTCTCCCACTGCGCGGGGGCGGCATCGGGCGGGGGCGCCGGCGGCATGAGGGCGCCCAGCAGCCGGGTCGCCTCGTGGAACGGGGCCGTGACGTCGGTGGGGAGCAGCCCCTGGGCGAGGGCGGCCCGGTAGCGGTCGAGCAGCAGCCGGTCCCGGGCGGCGGTCAGCGTGGCGATGGCGGCGCGGCACGCGAACAGCCGCGTCCGGTACCCCTCGACCAGCTCCGCGTCCTCCGGCTCCGCCTCCTCCGGCCCGGGGCGGTCCTCGTAGGCGCCCAGCCAGTCCATGAGCAGCCGTACGGTACGCGCCAGGGCCAGCGGCGAGTACCCCGGCCCGGGCAGCTCGGCGGGCCCCACCGCCAGCTCGTGCGAGGCCGCGCGCAGCCGGGCGAACAGTGCGGTCGAGCCGTCCCCCGCGTTCTCGTCCAGCACCTCCAGCGGCCCCGGACCGGCGGGCAGCGGCAACGCGTCGGGGCCGGTCACGTCCGCCGGGTCCTCCAGGAGCCTGATGAGGCGCAGCGCCTCCGCCGCGCCGACCCTGTCGGCGTACCCGTCCCGCCGGATCGTCGCCGTGTCCTGGAGCTCGGCGAGGGTCGGGGGCAGCACCCCGGTGGCGGCCCGCCTCTGCTGGGCCGCGGCCTCTGCGGCGCGCAGTTCGAGGGCGTCGTCGCGCAGGGACTCCGAACCGGTCTTCACCGCCAAGGACTTCACCGCCATCCGCACCAGCCGGGTGACGCGCCGGCTGGTCCCCGGCTCGGAAGGCGGCGGGAAGGGCGGCACCGGCTGGAGGAACAGCAGCCAGCGGTCGGCCTTGCGGGCCACCGGGGCCCCGGCGACGGCCCGTACGGCCCAGGCGACGGGGATGTTGTCGAGGAGCCCGCCGTCCATGAGTTCGGCGCAGCCGTTCAGGTTCTCGTCGGGGTAGCCGGTCTCGCTGCTGACCCCGCGCATGTCCACCCGGGGCGGCTCCTCGACGGGCTGCGCGCCGTTCCCGAGGTACACCCGGGCCGGTTCGAAGGCGCCCGGGAACGAGGAGGAGGTACGGGCCGCGTAGGCCAGCCGGTTCAGCGCCGCCTCCCGGGCCACGCCGGTGGCGTCGACGGGGAAGTCCGTCAGCGAGGTGCGGTGGCGGAAGCGGAAGTAGGCGTTGGAGCGGCCGACCGGCAGCGGCAGGCCGAGGGTGGGCCGCACCCGGTCCCGGCGCGGGCGCAGCCGGGTGGCCGTCAGGATCAGCCGCAGCGAGGAGGGGCGCCGCCAGTCGGGCGGGGCCTCGTTGATGAGCCGGCCCAGCGCGCCGCGCAGCTCCGCGTAGAAGACCTCGTCCCCGCGCATCAGCGAGGCGGGCACGTGGAACGGCGTCGAGCGGCGCAGCAGTCCTTCCAGGTCGCCCAGGCGCAGCCACACGTCCCGTACGCCCGGCCCGAAGGGCATCCCGTAGACGAGGTGGCAGGCCAGCAGTACGCCGTTGAGCCCCCCGGCACTGGTCCCGACGAGGACGTCGATGTCGACGTCCTCGTATCCGCACACGTTCAGCAGCCCCGGGTAGAGGCCGGCGTCCGGGGCGGGTTCCCCGGCGTCCGGGGCGGGCTCCTGGGCCGCCATGCGCAGCGCCGCCGTCTCGCAACAGGCCCCGCCCATCCATACGGCGAGACTGACCCCGCCGCGCATCGCGAGGGCCAGGCGCAGTTCGGTGCTGCGCCGAGGCCGGTCGTCGCTCATGCCACCAGCTTGGCCCCGGATCAGGCGCGCCGCACCCGGGCGGCGGCCACCTCGCGGGAGCGGGTGGCCGAGTGGCGGAAGTTCCGTATCGGTCCGGAGAGTTCACTTCCCGGCGCCACCCCGGGTCCGCGTGTGAGGGGGTCGCGGTACGTGTCGTGGGCGCGCCTGGCCTCCCTCAGGCCGCCCGCCGCCAAGTGGGCCTGGGGCAGGGCCCGCTGGGCGCTCCCGCGCGCTGGTTCGGTGCCGACCGCGGGCAGGGCCGACTCCACCGCCCCGGCGTGCCGGCCGACCCGGGGCCGGCCCGCGGCCCAGCGCCTCCGGCGCGTGCGGCAGCCGCCGGCGGACCCGTCCGCGCTCCCCCGGCACCCGGTCGTCGTACCGGCCGGGCAGCGGGTCGAGCGCGTCGGTGCGCCGTATCCGCGCGGCTCCCCCTGCCCGGGGACGCGTAACCGGTCGTGGGGAACTCCTGGTTCCCCGCGGCCCGGGGGCGACATCGGCGAGCGCGCAGGAGCAGTACCTCAGCTGCACCTGCCGGCCCAGCAGCGACCGGACCCCCGCGGCCCGGCCTACTCCCAGTCGTCCCAGGGCGGGTCCGTGTCGTCGAAGTCGAAGGGCGGTTCCTCCTCGGCGTGCGGGGCCGGGGGCTCCGGCGCCGCAGCCCGGGCCGGGGCCGGGATCGACGGGGCCCCGGTCGACGGGGCCGCGGCGGCGTCCGTCCCGGCCAGCGCCGCCAGGATCCCCTCGGCGTACTTGGCCAGCTTGGCCTCGCCGACGCCGCTGATCGTGCCCAGCTCCTCCACCGTGCCGGGCAGCCGGGTCGCGACCTCCCGCAGCGTCGCGTCGTGGAAGACCACGTACGCCGGCACGCCCTGCTCCTTCGCCGTCGCGGCCCGCCAGGCGCGCAGGGCCTCGAACACCGGCACGGCCGCCTCCGGCAGGTCGACCGGGACCCGCCCGGCCTTCCCGGACCCGGACCCCGAGCCGGAGGACCTGCGGGCCGCGGGGGCCGGCGCGGCCTCCTTGCGCATCGGCACGCTGCGGCGCCCGCCCAGCACCTCGCCGCTGGCGTCCGTGAGGACCAGCGTCCCGTAGTCCCCCTCGACCGCCAGCAGTCCCGAGGCCAGCAGCTGCCGTACGACTCCGCGCCATTCCGCGGTGCTCAGGTCCGTGCCGATCCCGAAGACCGACAGCGCGTCGTGGTCGAACTGGATGACCTTGGCCGTCTTCTTGCCCTGGAGGATGTCGATGATCTGGCCGGCGCCGAACTTCTGCCGCCGCTCCTTCGCCAGCCGCCACACGGTGGACATCAGCTTCTGCGCGGCGACCGTGCCGTCCCAGGACTCGGCCGGGGCCAGGCAGGTGTCGCAGTTGCCGCACGGCCCGGCGGCCGCCTGCCCGAAGTACGCCAGCAGCCGCACCCGGCGGCATTCGACCGTCTCGCAGAGCGCGAGCATCGCGTCGAGGTGCGCGGCCAGGGAGCGGCGGTGCGCCTCGTCGCCCTCGGAGCCCTCGATCATCTTGCGCTGCTGCACCACGTCCTGGAGCCCGTACGCGAGCCAGGCCGTGGCCGGCTCCCCGTCGCGCCCGGCACGGCCGGTCTCCTGGTAGTAGCCCTCGACCGACTTCGGCAGGTCCAGGTGCGCCACGAACCGCACGTCCGGCTTGTCGATGCCCATGCCGAACGCGATCGTGGCCACGACCACGACCCCGTCCTCCCGCAGGAAGCGCGCCTGGTTCGCCGCGCGTGTACGGGAGTCCATGCCGGCGTGGTAGGCGACCGCGTCGATGCCGTGCTCCACCAGGAAGGCGGCCGTCTTCTCCACGGAGGCCCGCGACAGGCAGTAGACGACTCCGGCGTCCCCGTCGTGCTCGGTGCGGATCAGCTCCAGCAGCTGGCGGGTCGGGTTGTTCTTCGGGGCGATCCGGTACTGGATGTTGGGCCGGTCGAAGCTGGCCACGAAGTGCCGGGCCTCGCCCTCCGCCAGGCCCAGCCGGGCGGCGATCTCGGCGTGCGTGGCCTCGGTGGCCGTCGCCGTCAGCGCGATCCGCGGCACCTTGGGCCAGCGCTCGTGCAGCATCGACAGCGCCAGGTAGTCGGGCCGGAAGTCGTGGCCCCACTGGGCGACGCAGTGCGCCTCGTCGATCGCGAAGAGCGATACCGTGCCCCGGTCGAGCAGCCGCTGGGTGCCCTCGGTGCGCAGCCGCTCCGGCGCCAGGTAGAGCAGGTCCAGCTCGCCGGCGAGGAAGGCCTGCTCGACGGCCTGCCGCTCGTACGGGTCCTGGGTCGAGTTCAGGAACCCGGCCCGCACCCCGAGGGCGGTCAGGGCGTCCACCTGGTCCTGCATGAGCGCGATCAGCGGCGAGATCACCACGCCCGTACCGGCTCTGACCAGCGCCGGAATCTGGTAGCAGAGCGATTTGCCGCCGCCCGTGGGCATCAGGACCAGTGCGTCGCCACCGCCGGCCACGTGCTCGATGATCTGCTGCTGCTCGCCGCGGAAGGAGTCGTATCCGAAGACGCGGTGCAGCACCTCAAGGGCATCGGGGGTCTCGGTGGGGGCGTCGACAAGGCTCATCCCAGAAGCCTAGCGACCCCCACCGACACCCCCGCCCACATCGGCCGGATCGCCCCGGCCCGGGGCTACCCCAGCGCCGCCTCGAAGGCCGCGTACGCCTTCTCGTCGAAGAGGACGAAGCGGACCTCTTCGACGGGCGCCGCGGCAGCCGCCCGGGCCGTTTCGACGGCGATGCGGGCTCCGTCGTCCATCGGCCAGCCGAAGATGCCGGTGGAGATCGCCGGGAAGGCGACCGTACGGGCCCCCAGCTCGGCCGCGACCCGCAGGGACTCGCGGTAGCAGGAGGCCAGCAGCTCCGAGCGGTCCTCGTCCCGGGACCAGACCGGGCCCACCGTGTGGATCACCCAGTCGGCCGGGAGCCGGCCCGCCGTCGTGGCCACGGCCCGGCCCGTCGGCAGGCCCTTGCCGTACCGGGAGGCGCGCAGCGCCCGGCAGGCGTCCAGGATCTCGGGGCCGCCGCGCCGGTGGATGGCGCCGTCCACTCCCCCGCCGCCCAGCAGCGAGGAGTTCGCCGCGTTGACGATCGCGTCCGCGTGCTCTGCGGTGATGTCGCCCCGGACCAGGGTGATGCGCACCATCAGCGGGCCCTTCGCAGGTGGCGCCAGACCGCCTTGGCCGCGTTGTGCCCGGACATGCCGTGCACTCCGGGGCCGGGCGGGGTGGCGGAGGAGCAGAGGAACACGGCCGGGTGGGCCGTCGTGTACGGGAACAGGGACAGCTTGGGGCGCAGCAGCAGCTGGAGCCCGGAGGCCGCGCCGCAGGCGATGTCGCCGCCGACGTAGTTGGGGTTGCGGGCGGCCAGTTCCGGCGGGCCGGCGGTGGCGCGGGCCAGCACCAGGTCGCGGAATCCGGGGGCGAAGCGCTCGATCTGCCGCTCGACGGCGTCGGTGAGGTCGCCGCCCCAGCCCGCGGGGACGTGCCCGTACGCCCAGAACACGTGCTTGCCCTCGGGCGCCCGGCCGGAGTCGACCAGGCTGGGCTGGGCGGTGATCAGGAAGGGGTTGCGGGGGGCCCGCCCGCCGGTGGCCAGCTGGAGTGCGGCGTCGATGTCGCGGGCGCGGGGGCCGATCTGGACGGTGCCGGCCCGGCGCGGCGCCTCGGCGGTCCAGGGCACGGGGCCGGAGAGGGCGTAGTCGAGCTTGAACGCGGCGGCGCCGTACTTGTAGCCGTCGTACGCGCGCCCCAGCCGGGCGATCCGGGCCAGCGCGGTCGGCGAGGTGTCGAAGACGTACGCCCGGGCCGGCGGCAGGTCGTCGAGGCGCTTGACCTCGAAGCCGGTGTGGACCGCGGCGCCGAGGTCGCGCAGGTACCCGGCGAGGGCGTCCGAGATCGACTGGGAGCCGCCGCGCGGCAGGGGCCAGCCGCCGGCGTGCGCGGCGAGGGCGAAGACCAGGCCGACGGCGCTCGTCCCGATCCCGCCCAGCGGGGCGATGACGTGCCCGACGAGCCCGGCGAACAGCGCCCGCGCCCGCTCCTCGCGGAAACGGCTCAGCAGCCAGGTGGAGGGCGGCAGTCCGGCGAGCCCGAAGCGGGCCAGAGTGAGCGGGTCCCGGGGCAGGGCGGTCGAGGGCAGGGACATGAAGTCCCGGGCCAGGGTGTCCCATTTGCCGAGGAAGGGCTGCACCAGCCTCCGGTACGTGCCCGCGTCCCGCGCTCCGAGGGAGGCGGCCGTCTCGGAGACGGAGCGGGAGAGCACGGCGGCCGTGCCGTCGTCGAAGGGGTGCGCCATGGGCAGCGGGGCGTGCAGCCACTCCAGCCCGTACCGCTTCAGCGGCATGGTGGAGAACACCGGCGAGCCGATGCCGAGCGGGTGCACGGCCGAGCAGGGGTCGTGCCGGAAGCCCGGGAGGGTGAGCTCCTCGGTGCGGGCCCCGCCGCCGACCGTCTCCGCGGCCTCGAACACGGCCACCGAGAAGCCGCGCCGGGCCAGCTCGACGGCGGCCGTCAGCCCGTTGGGCCCCGCCCCCACCACGACGGCATCGAGAATCGACGGCACCTTGAGACTCCTTCGTCCGGCGGCGGCTGCGCTCCCAGGATATTCGCCCCGTCCATACGGGGACCCGCCCGCGCCCGGCCGGGCGCGGGCCGGCGGCTCACGCGCCGCGCAGCAGCTCGCGGATCCGGACGGCGGTGGCCTCGTCGCGGCCCACGGCGAACGGCAGCTCGTTGTCCCGGTCCACCCGGAACGGGACCCCGGCGACGGTGCTCTGCGCGCCGCCCGCCTCGGCGACCAGCAGCAGGCCGGCCGCGTGGTCCCACGCCGAGGGCCAGGTGAAGGCGAGGCCGTCCATCTCCCCGCGGGCCACCTTCAGGTACTCCAGGCCCGCGGAGCCGCAGGGCCGGGCGGCGACCCCGGGGACGTCGAGCCGGGACAGGGCGGCCTTGTCCGCTTCGGAGGTGTACAGCGGGTGGGCCATGGCGATCCGCAGGTCGGCGCCCTGCTCCGGCGAACCGCTGTGGATCCGCTCGCCGTTGACGTAGGCGCCCTGCCCTCGGACGGCGGTCGCCAGCTCCTCCAGCGCCGGGGCGAAGGTCCAGGAGGCGAGGATCTCGCCGCGGTGGGCCAGGGCCACCAGGGTGCAGAACGCCGGGTCGCCGGCGACGAACTGCCGGGTGCCGTCCACCGGGTCGACGATCCAGACCGGCGCGTCGGCGCGCAGCGCCCCGTACACGGTCGGGTCGGCGTGGACCGCCTCCTCGCCGACGACGGCGGAGCCGGGCAGCAGGCGCGTCAGGGAGGCCGTGAGGTGCTCCTCGGCCTTGCGGTCGGCGACGGTCACCAGATCGTGCGGGCCGCTCTTCTGGTCGACCTCGTGGTCGGCGAGCTGCCGGAATCTCGGCATGATCTCGACCGCCGCCGCCTTGCGGACGGCTTCTTCCACTGCGGACAGGTCTCGGGCCAGGAACTCTTCGATCATGCCCCCATCACACCATGCCGGGCTGACAAACCCCACTGGTCGTCATGTCGGTCTGCCGTACCCGGGACGGCCCCCCGGTGAACCGGGGCGCGCCCCGTGCATGAGCGCCGTGTAGAGCAGCAGGGACGCGGTCAGCCCGACCGCCCAGCCGTAGTCCGCCAGCGGCTTCAGGAGGGGGATCAGGCCGTCCTCGGGGAAGGGGCCCTTGCCGGGGGCCGAGTGCGAGCCGCCGATGGCCAGCACCCCGCCGACCGCGAAGGCCACCAGGGCCCGGACGTTCCAGCCGCCCGTGTACCAGTACGGCCCGCCCGCCCGGTAGAGGTCGGCCAGCGACAGCCGGGTGCGCCGCACGATCCAGTAGTCCGCGATGAGGATGCCGGCGACCGTGCCGAGCAGTCCGCCGACCAGGCCGAGCCAGGTGAAGATGTACAGCTCGGGGGTGGAGGTCAGCTTCCACGGCATGATCAGCACGCCGACGACACCCGTGATCAGGGCGCCCCTGCGGAAGTCGATCAGGCGGGGGGCCAGGTTGGACAGGTCGTACGCCGGGGAGACGACGTTGGCCGCGATGTTCACCGAGATCGTCGCCACCAGTACGGTGACCAGGGCGTAGAGCAGGCCGAAGACGCTGTCGGCCTTGGCGACGAGCTCCACCGGGTCCCAGATCGGGGCCCCGTACACCGCCTCCGAGCCGGAGGTGACGAACACCGAAAGCAGCGCGAAGAGGGTCATCGTCGTCGGCAGCCCGAGCGTCTGTCCGAGGATCTGGGAGCGCTGTCCGGCGCCGAAG
Source organism: Streptomyces sp. NPDC051109 (assembly GCF_044455885.1). Classification (NCBI taxonomy): domain Bacteria; kingdom Bacillati; phylum Actinomycetota; class Actinomycetes; order Kitasatosporales; family Streptomycetaceae; genus Streptomyces; species Streptomyces sp. NPDC051109. Next base: position 152,039 of record NZ_JBITFF010000010.1, on the reverse strand, counting down.
CGCGTGAAGTCCGGGATGTTGAGCGAGAGGGTGGACCAGAAGGCGATCATCCCCATGAGGGCGGGGAAGAAGACCGTCCAGAACTCCGCGCCCCAGCCGAGCCGGGAGGGCTGGTCGAGCAGTTCGCCGAAGCCCCCCGCCTTCACCCCGATCCACACCAGCAGGGCCAGCGCGCCGACGATGACGAAGGGCGCGGCCCAGTTCTCGAACCGCCGCAGGGTCTCCATCCCCCGGTAGATGATGGCGAGTTCGAGGGCCCAGAAGAGGGCGAAGCACAGCCACAGCGGCCACGGCTCGCCGCCGATCTCCGCGGCTCCCGCCCAGCCGCCGAAGATCTCGCCGAGCAGCACGTAGATCCCGGATCCGCCGATCCAGGTCTGGATCCCGAACCAGGCGCAGGCCACGGCCGCCCGGATCAGCGCGGCCAGATTGGCCCCGCGCACCCCGAACGAGGCCCGGGCCAGTACCGGGAACGGGATCCCGTACTTGGGGCCCGCGTGCCCGGTGAGCAGCATCGGCCCCAGCACGATGACGTTGGCCAGCGCGATGGTGAAGACGGCCTGCTTCCAGTCCATCCCCAGGGCCACCAGCCCGGAGGCGAGCAGCCAGGAGGGGATGTTGTGCGCCATGCCGACCCACAGGGCCGTGAAGTTGTACGTGGTCCAGCGCCGGTCCGCGACCGGTACGGGGAGCAGGTCGGGGTTGGTGAAGCGGCCGTCGGAGGGGACCGAGCCGGGGGCGAGCTCGACGCGGTCCCCGGTGTCGCCGATCGGGTGGTCCGGCATGGTGCGCACGCCCCTTCGGGTCGGTCGGGATGGGATCAGGCTCTGAGCTCCGGGATGACGTGCTGTCCGTAGGCGTCGATGGTGGCCTCCTGCGCGTCGTGCATGTCGTACACGGCGAACTGGTCGACGCCCAGGTCGCGCAGGGTCCGCAGCTTCTCGATGTGGGCCTCGGGCGGCCCCAGCAGGCAGAAGCGGTCCACGATCTCGTCGGGCACGAAGTCGGCGGACGGGTTCCCGGCGCGGCCGTGGTGGCTGTAGTCGTAGCCCTCGCGGGCCTTGATGTACTCGGTGAGGGCGTCCGGCACCATGCCGGAGTGTTCGCCGTAGCGGCCGACGAGATCGGCCACGTGGTTGCCGACCATCCCGCCGAACCAGCGGCACTGGTCGCGGGCGTGGGCCAGGTCGTCGCCCACGTACGCCGGCGCCGCGACGCAGATGGTGACCGCGTCCGGGTCGCGCCCGGCCCGTTCGGCGGCCTGCCGGACGGAGCCGACCATCCACTCGGTGAGGTAGGGGTCGGCGAGCTGGAGGATGAACCCGTCCGCCTTCTCGCCGGCCAGGGCGAGCGCCTTCGGCCCGTACGCGGCCATCCAGACGGGGAGCTTCCCGTCGCGGACCCACGGGAGCCGCAGCGCATTGCCGTCGACCTCGGCCTCCCGGCCCTCGGCGAGGTCCCGGATGACGTCGATGGCCTCTCCCAGCCGGGCCAGGGTGTTCGGTTTGCGTCCGGCGACCCGCATCGCCGAGTCTCCGCGGCCGATCCCGCACACCGTGCGGTTGCCGTACATGTCGTTGAGTGTGGCGAAGGTGGAGGCGGTGACCTCCCAGGTGCGGGTGCCGGGGTTGGTGACCATCGGCCCGATGTGCAGCTTCTGCGTGTTCGCGAGGATCTGGCTGTAGATGACGAAGGGTTCCTGCCACAGGACCGCCGAGTCGAAGGTCCAGCCGTAGCGGAAGCCGTTGCGCTCGGCGCGCTTCATGAGGCTGATGACCCGGGAGGCGGGCGGGTCGGTCTGGAGGACGAGGCCGAAGTCCATCACGGCTCCTTAGAGGTACTGGCAGGTGGAGCGGGGGATGAACACCCCGTGGCCGGCCCGGCCCGTGTATTCGCGCCGGTCGATGACGAGTTCGCCGCGGGAGAGCACGGTGTCGACGCGTCCGGTGATCCGCCTGCCCTCGTACGCCGAGTAGTCCACGTTCATGTGGTGCGTCTCGGCGGAGATGACCTGCTCGGCGTGCGGATCGTAGAGGACGATGTCGGCGTCGGAGCCCGGCGCGATCGTGCCCTTCTGCGGGTAGAGGCCGAACATCCGGGCCGGGCTCGCGCAGGCGATCTCGATCCAGCGCCGACGGCTGATGTGGCCGTCCAGGACGGCCTGGTGGAGGAGGTCCATCCGGTTCTCCACCCCCGGCAGCCCGTTCGGGATCTTGGAGAAGTCGCCGCGGCCGAGTTCCTTCTGGCCGCGGAAGCAGAACGGGCAGTGGTCGGTGGAGACCACTTGGAGGTCGTTGGTCCGCAGACCCCGCCAGAGGGCGGCCTGGTGCTCCTTCGGCCGCAGCGGGGTGGAGCAGACGTACTTGGCGCCCTGGAAATCGGGCTCTTCGAGATGGTCGGTGGACAGGAACAGGTACTGCGGGCAGGTCTCGCCGAACACCGGCAGGCCCTTGTCGCGGGCGGCCGCGAGCTCGGCAAGCGCCTCCTGCGCCGAGACGTGGACCACGTACAGCGGGGATCCGGCGACGCGCGCGAGCTGGATCGCCCGGTGGGTGGCCTCCGCTTCGAGGAGGACCTTGCGGACCTCGCCGTGGTGGCGCGGGTCGGTCTCGCCCCGGGCCAGGGCCTGTTCGACGAGCACGTCGATCGCGATGCCGTTCTCGGCGTGCATCATGATCAGCCCGCCGTTTCCGGAGGCCCGCTGCATGGCGCGCAGGATCTGCCCGTCGTCGCTGTAGAAGACCCCGGGGTAGGCCATGAACAGCTTGAAGGAGGTGACGCCCTCCCCGATCAGGTGGTCCATCTCCTTCAGGGTCCCCTCGTTGACGTCCGAGAGGATCATGTGGAAGGCGTAGTCGATGGAGCACTTGCCGTCGGCCTTGTCGTACCAGGTGTCGAGTCCCTGGCGCAGGGCCTGGCCCATGCTCTGCACGGCGAAGTCGACGATGGTGGTGGTGCCGCCCCAGGCGGCGGCCCGGGTTCCGGTCTCGAAGGTGTCCGAGGCCGCGGTCCCGCCGAAGGGCAGCTCCATGTGGGTGTGGGCGTCGACGCCGCCGGGGATGACGTACTTCCCGCTCGCGTCGATCGTGCGGTCGGCCGTCCAGGCGTCGGCGGCCGCCGAGCCGTGGGCCGCGAGGGCGGCGACGCGGCCGTCCTCGATGAGGACGTCGGCGTGGAGCTCGTCGGCGGCCGTGATGACGAGGCCGCCGCGGATGAGGGTGCGGATGGACATGTGCGGCGCCTTCCGGTCACACGATGCTGTGCAGGGCCCGTTCGAGGATCTCGGCGCCCTCTTCCGCCTCGGCGACGGTGAGGGAGAGCGGCGGCGCGATGCGCAGCACGCTGGTGTCGTGCCCGCCGCCCTTGCCGAGCAGCAGGCCTCCCTCGCGGGCGGCCTCCAGTACGGCGGCGGCCGCGGCCGGGTCGGCCTCGTCGGTACCGGGCTTCGTCAGCTCCAGGCCGGCCATCAGGCCCCGGCCGCGGACCTCCCGTACGGCGGGCACGGCGGCGGAGACGGCGCGCAGCCGCTCCAGGAGCAGGCCGCCGACGCGGCGGGCGTTGCCCTGGAGGTCGTGCTCCAGCAGGTACGCGAGGTTGGCGACGCCGGCCGCCATGGTGACCGGGGAACCGCCGAAGGTGGAGATGGAGTTGGTGTCGATGCAGTTCATCACCTCGGCGCGGGCCACGACCCCGCCGATGGACATGCCGTTGCCGATGCCCTTGGCGAAGGTGAGGATGTCCGGCGGGCCGCTCCGCCCGTGCGCCTGCCAGCCCCAGAAGTTGTCTCCCGTACGGCCCCAGCCGGTCTGCACCTCGTCGCTGATCCACAGGATGCCGTGCCGGTCGAGCACCTCGCGGAAGGCCCCGTACAGCCCGTCGGGCGGGGCGGTGAACCCGCCGACGCCCTGGATCGGCTCGGCGATGAGGGCGGCGACCCCGCCGCGGGCCTGGCCGAGCACGTCTTCGAGGTCGGCGACGGCGGCCGCGGTGAAGGCGGCGTCGTCCAGGTGCGCGAAGGGGCCTCGGGTGCGGACGGCGCCGTGGACGTAGTACGTCTGGAGCGGCGAGAGGCTCGTCGGGGACCAGCCGCGGTTGCCGGTGATGGAGACGGTCGAGAAGGACCGGCCGTGGTAGCTGTTGCGCATCGCCAGGATCTGGTTGGAGCGGCGGTACGCGGTCGCCAGCAGCAGGGCGGTGTCGTTGGCCTCGGTTCCGGAGGTGGTGAAGAAGACCCGCGCCTCGGGAATGCCGGACAGGGCGGCGATCCGCTCGGCCAGCTCGATCATCGGGCGGTTGAGGTACAGGGTGGAGGAGTGGATCAGCCGGCCGGCCTGTTCGGCGACGGCCTTGGTGACCTCGGGCAGCGCGTGGGCGGTCATCGTGGTGAGGATGCCGCCGAAGAAGTCGAGGTAGCGGTTGCCGTCGGCGTCCCAGACGTGGCGGCCCTCGCCGTGCGTGAGCTCGATGGGGCGGTCGTAGTAGAGCGCGAGCCAGTCGGGCAGTACGGCCTGGTGGCGGCTGTGCAGGGGAATCGGGTTGGTCACGGCTGAACGAGCCCTCCGTAGGCGTCGGGGCGGCGGTCGCGGTAGAAGGCCCACTGGTCGCGGACCTGCTTGATCAGGTCGAAGTCGAGGTCCCGGACGAGGAGTTCCTCGTCCTTTCCGCTGGCGACCTCCCCGACGAACTGGCCGCGGGGGTCGACGAAGTAGCTGGTGCCGTAGAAGTCGTTGTCGCCGTACTCCTCCTGGCCGACGCGGTTGATCGCGGCGACGAAGTACTCGTTGGCGACGGCCGCGGCGGGCTGCTCCAGCTGCCACAGGTAGGAGGACAGGCCCCGGTGGGTGGCGGAGGGGTTGTATACCAGCTGGGCCCCGGCCAGGCCCAGGGCGCGCCAGCCCTCGGGGAAGTGGCGGTCGTAGCAGATGTAGACGCCGACCCGGCCGACGGCGGTGTCGAAGACGGGCCAGCCGAGGTTGCCAGGGCGGAAGTAGTACTTCTCCCAGAAGCCCTTGACCTGGGGGATGTGGTGTTTGCGGTACTTGCCGAGGTAGCTGCCGTCGGCGTCGATGACGGCGGCGGTGTTGTAGTAGAAGCCCTCGGATTCGAGCTCGAAGACCGGTACGACGATGACCATGCCGGTCTCGCGGGCGAGGGCCTGCATCCGCTGGACGGTGGGGCCGTCGGGGACGGCCTCGGCCCAGCGGTAGTGCTCGGGTTCCTGGACCTGGCAGAAGTAGGGGGCGTTGAACACCTCTTGGAAGCCGATGATCTGCGCGCCGTCGGCGGCTGCCCGCCGGGCGTGCTCCTCGTGCTTGGCGATCATCGACTCGGTGTCTCCGGTCCAGGTGGCCTGGACGAGTGCGGCGCGGACGACTTGGGCCATGAGCTGCTCCTCGCGACGGGAACGCCGAGTTCTACGCACGTAGACGGTGTGCGTAGGGAGTAGAACGTAGGCCGCGTCACACCGCGGGGCAAGACCGCCGTGCGCGGTTGGGTGAGTCGATCAAGTAATGACAGCGGATGGTCGAATCCGCTCAATGGACGGGCGGTTTCGCAACCCGCAGGGCGTGTACGAGGTCACGGTGGTGCGCGTCGGAGAGGGCCTCCGCGGCCCGGAGCAGCCGGGGCGTGAACCACTGCGGATCACGGCGGGCGAGGCGGACCGCCTCCTCTGCGGTGCGGACCTTGACGAAGGCGCCGAGCAGGGCGTCGGCCTCGCGGGTCCGGCCGGTCCCGGCCAGGGCCAGGGCGGCGTCGGCGATCTCGGCGGCGGGGCGGGCCGCGCCCTGGCGCAGCAGGGCCTCGCAGTCGGCGTGCCGGCCGGCTTCGCCGAGGGCGGCGGCCGCCGCGGCGAGCCGCTCGGGCGGGAGCGAGGCCGCCTCCCACAGCAGCGTGGCCCAGTCCGCCCCGAGCCCGGCGCGGACCAGCTCGTCGGCGAACCCGGGCAGCCACGCGGCGGGCCATGCGGCGGCCTCGCACAGCAGCGCGTGGGCCTCCCCGCCCCGCCCCCGGGCCCGCAGTCCGAGCAACTCCCCGATCACCGCGGCGATCCCGCCGGGCCCCGGCCCCTCCACCGCGGGCGCGGCGGCCGGTCCGTCCCACCCCGGGGCGTCGGACCGGCTCTCCGGCTCCGCCGGGGCGGCGTGCTCCGGCTGGGGTGGGCTGAAGTGCTCCGGCTCGGGCGGGGCGAAGCGGGGGCGGCCGATCGCCGTTCCGGAGCGGGACCGGCGGGGAGCGGTGGGCCCGGCCGCGGTGCCCGACCCGGGGTCGGGCCCGGGGGCCGGCTCCGTGCGCGGCTCGGTGCGCGGCTCGGCGTGGGCGAAGCGGGCGCCGCGCGGTGCGGCCGCGGGCCCGTCCGGGTGGCCGGGCGGTGGGGTGAAGGGCTCGGGGGCCGGGGCCGCGGCGCCCGCGTACCGGGCCCCGCCGGCCCGCCGCGCCCCGCGCAGCCACCGGGCTTCGGCCCGCCCGACGGGCGGCTCGGTCCGCTCCTCCCCCGCCTCCCGCTGCCGCGGCACCCCGGACACCGGCCCGGCCTCGCCCACCACGGCCCCGGCGCCGGCCGGCGGTTCGGCCTCGGCGGGCCAGGGGCCTGCGGGCCACCCCGGCTCGGGCGGGGCGGGGTCCGGGTGTAACGAGGGCGGGGCGGCCGGTGCCTCCAGGGCCCCGAGGCGGGACGCGAGGTCTTCGTGGCGGGAGGCCGCCCTGGCGGTGTCGTCCTGGATCCAGGCCAGTTCCCGGGTCAGGGCCTCCGCCTCCGCCGGGTCCCGAGCCGCGGCCAGGCGGGCCGTCAGGGTGCGGTTCGCCGCCTCCGAGACGGAGCGCTGGTCGGCGGCCGCCGCCAGCAGGGTCGCAGCTCCTCCGCGCCGCCCGGCAGCCTGTCCCACACCGCGACCGCCGCGGCCCGCAGCCGGGCGGCGTGCTCCCGCTCCCGCGCCGCGAACTGCGCGCCCCTGATCGCCGCGAGGTCGCCGAGCAGCGACTCCACCACGTCCCACGGGGGCATCGCGGCTCCGTCCAGGCAGGCCCGCAGACCCTGCGGATCCCGGCGCAGGAATTCTCCGTACCAGCCCGTCCCCGGATCGAGTCTCTGCGTCAACCCGCGCAAGTAGCCCGAGAGTTGACCGATCGCCTGCGAAGTCGCGGTCTCCATGCCCCGCATTGGACCCCACCGGTGTTACGGGCGGGCTACGGGAATCTCAAAGCTTGACGGCGATCGCGGTGTGCGGGCGCTTCCCGCGCCGGACCAGCGCGGCCGGCAGGTCCACGGCCCAGAACTGCCACGTGTACTTCCGCGACATCAGCTTCCGCACCCGCGTCAGCCCCGCCTCGTCCAGCAGCCGCGCCTCGCCCTCCAGCACGGCCGCACCCTCCGCGACCCGCCCCCGCACGTCGCAGGCGCGGACCGTGACCCGCCCGTTGTTGCGGATCCGCTTCACCTTCCAGGAGTCGCTGCGCGTCCACACGTACAGCTCGCCCCCGTCGGCCACGGCCCACACCGGCGTCGCGACGGGCGTGCCGTCCTTGCGGAAGGTGGTGAGGCTGACGTACTTGCCCTGGTTCAGCTCATCGAGAGTCATCCCCGGAGCCTACGACGGCCCCCGGGGCGCGGCCGGCCGCGCAGCCGGATCCCGGGCGGACGCCCGGCCCTCCGGTGCCGGGCACGCGGCAAGCAGCAGACCGGCCGCCAGCAGGGCGCCGAGGAGTGCGAAACCGAGTCGTTGGGAAGCGTTCGAGGTCGACACGCCTTCACGCTTGCCCCGCTCCGGCCCGCCCCCACCGCCGATTGGGCCGTTCGGCCCGCCGGGCCCGCCCGAAAGAAACCGCAGGTCCGCGGCCCCGGCGGGACCTCGGGCCACCTCGACGGAGTCCCATGCCGAAGGCCGGGCCCGGAGGCCGGCCCGGATGTGGCCGAACGTCAGACCGGCACGAACGCGCAGCGGCGCAGCACGTCGTCCAGGGACAGCCCGAGCGCCTCGGTGAGGGCGGCCACGGTGAAGAAGGCCGGGGTCGGCGCGCGGCCGGTCTCGATCTTGCGGAGGGTTTCGGCGGACAGCCCCGCGCTCGCCGCGACCTCGACCATGCTGCGGCCGCCGCGGGCCTCGCGCAGCAACGCGCCGAGGCGTTCGCCGCGCTCGCGCTCTTCGGGGGTGAGGGGGGTACGGACCATGCCCCCATCCTACCGCCTCACCCAATAACTATCCCGTTAAAGTTATACCGGTATAGTTATTGGAATGGTGGAACTGAAGACGGAAGAATCGATCAACGCAATGCGCGCGCCGGGCCGGGTCGTCGCCCACGCCCTGGCCGCCGCGCGGGAGGCGGCGCGGGTCGGGGCGTCCCTGCTGGACCTGGACGAGGCGGCCCGCGCGGTACTGGCCGAGGCCGGCGCGAGCTCGCCGTTCCTCGGCTACCGGCCGCACTTCGCGCCGGTGCCCTTCCCCGGGGTGATCTGCGCCTCGGTCAACGACGCGATCGTGCACGGCATCCCCGACGGCTACCGGCTCCGCGACGGGGACCTGGTCAGCATCGACTGCGGGGCGAAGCTGGGCGGCTGGGTCGGGGACGCGGCGGTCAGCTTCACCGTCGGCCGCCCCCGCCCCGCCGACCTGCGGCTGATCGAGACCGCCGAGGCGGCCCTCGCGGCCGGCATCGCCGCCGCGCGGCCGGGCAACCGGATCGGCGACATCGCGTACGCCATCGGCACGGTCTGCCGCTCCGCCGGGTACGGGATCATGGAGGACTTCGGCGGCCACGGCGTGGGCCGCAGCATGCACGAGGATCCGGGCGTGCCCAACGAGGGCCGGCCGGGGCGCGGCATGCAGCTGCGCCCCGGCATGGTCCTCGCGATCGAGCCGATGCTGATCGCGGGCGGCGGGGACGACTACCGCTGCGACCCGGACGGCTGGACCCTGCGCACCGTCGACGGCAGCCGCGCCGCGCACACGGAGCACACGGTCGCGATCACCGCCGACGGCCCGAGGATCCTCACCGCCCTCTGAGCCGCAGGGGAACGGCCTTCGAAACGGCGCCGCGGGGCCAGGGGTGTCCTACGGATCAGGCCGGGCTCACGGCGTGATCCGTAAGACACTCCCTAGATCACCGGTGGGCGACCCAGTCGGGTCATGTGCCACACCGTGCGCCACCGCATGGGTCGACGCGGCGGGCACGCGGTCCGCACGCCCTCGAAGAACCCGGCCCACCACGACTTGAGTCCTGCCGGCGTGGGGCGTTGGACGAGGGTGTAGGCCGCCCACGAGGCGAGGTACACCGGGACCAGGACGGCGGGCAGGTGGCGCTTGGCCAGCCAGACCCGGTTGCGGGCCGTCATCCGGTAGTAGACCGCGTGCCTGGCCGGGGACGTCTTCGGGTGCCGGAGGACCAGCTGCGGTTCGTAGAGGATGTCCCAGCCGCGGTCGACGGCCCGCCAGGCCAGGTCCGTTTCCTCGTGCGTGAAGAAGAAGGCGTCCGGCCAGCCGCCGGTCTCTTCCAGCATCGGCATCGACAGGGCGTGCCCGCCGCCCAGGAACGTCGTCACCGGGCCCCGCCGCATCGGGTCACCCGCCCGAAGCCGGGGCACGTGCCGCCGCTGCGTGGTCCCGGTCTCGTCCGCGATCCGGAACGAGACGATGCCCAGCCGGCTCTCCGCCGCGTACAGGTCGGCGATCCGCCGGAACACGTCAGCCTCGACCAACAGGCCGTCGTCGTCCAGATCCACCAGGACATCGACGTCCCCGAAGTCCCGCAGGCGGCGCCAGGCGGCGTTCCGGCCGCCGGACACCCCCAGGTTCTCCTCCAGCTCCACCACGGTCACGCCCTCGGGCAGGCCGGGCAGGGCCGTCCCGTTCCCGACCACCACGACCCGGGCCGCCGGCTCGTCCTGCTTCGCCACCGAGGCGAGCAGAGCCAGCAGTTCAGGCATCCGGTCGCCCATCGTCAGCACGGCGACACCCACACGCGGCCGGGTCACGACCACCACCACCACTTCCTTCCGGGCCAGGTGGACGACGAGCGTACCGTCGCCGAGTCCGGCGTCCGCCACCGGCGGCGCGCGTTCGCACGCTGATCTTCAGCCGGTGACCACCGGCCTTCGCCGCCCGCTGCGGACCCGCGGAACCCTACGGCTTCCCGTACGGGTGGACCACCATCGCCGAGCCCCCGCCGCGCCGGGTCGTCTCGGCCGCGGCCAGCCAGCGGCCGTCCGGGAGCCGCTGGACCCCGGTCGCCGCGCCGATCTCCGGGTTCTGCCGGAAGCCCTGGCCCAGCGCCTCCAGTTGTGCCCGCAGCGGGCTGTTCCACAGGCCCGGCTCCAGCTCGGTGGTGGTCTGGTTGCGCTGGCTGGCCCGCGGCGCCGCGATGGCGTCGACCAGCGGCAGGCCCCGGTCCAGGTGCCCGATCAGGGTCTGCAGGACGGTGGTGATGATGGTGGCGCCGCCCGGCGAGCCCACCGCGAGCACCGGACGCCCGTGCTCCAGCACGATGGTCGGGGACATGGACGAGCGCGGCCGCTTGCCGGGGCCGGGCAGGTTCGGGTCCGGTACCCCGGGGGCCGCCGGGGCGAAGGAGAAGTCGGTCAGCTCGTTGTTGAGGAGGAACCCGCGGCCCGGGACGGTGATCGCGCTGCCGCCGGTGGATTCGATGGTCAGGGTGTACGAGACGACGTTGCCCCAGCGGTCGGCGACCGTCAGGTGCGTGGTGTTCTCCCCCTCGTACGTGGTCGGGGCGGCCTGGCCGGAGCCGCCGCAGGCAGCCGGGTGGCGCGGATCGCCGGGGGCCAGCGGGCTGGTCAGAGTACGGTCCGGGGAGATCAGGCAGCCGCGCGAGTCGGCGAAGCGCTGCGAGAGCAGCTCCCGCGTCGGCACGTTCTCGGCGGCCGGGTCGCCGACCCAGCGTCCGCGGTCGGCGAAGGAGATCCGCGAGGCCTCGATGTACCGGTGCAGGTACTGGGTCTCGGAGAGCTTCGAAAGGTCGGTGCGCTCCAGGATGTTGAGCGCCTCGCCGACGGTGGTGCCGCCCGAGGAGGAGGGCGCCATGCTGTACACGTCGAGTCCCCGGTAGCCCACCTGCGTCGGCGCCTGCCGCTTGGTCCCGTACGCGCGCAGGTCCCCGGTGGTCAGGTCGCCGGAGCGGACGATCCGGGTGGCGGCCGGGTCCACGGGGGGCTTGCGGACGGCCCGGACGATGTCCTCGCCGATCGGGCCCCGGTAGAGCGCGCCGGTGCCCTTGCGGCCCAACTCGGCGTACGTGGCCGCCAGGTCGGGGTTCTTGAAGGTGGAGCCGACCACCGGGAGCTCCCCGCCCGGCAGGAACAGCTTCGCGGTGTCCGGGAAGTCCTTGAAGCGGTCCCGGTTGAGCTCGGTCTGGGCCCGGAACGTCGTATCGACGGTGAAACCGTCGCGCGCCAGTTTCTCGGCGGGCTTGAGGAGTTGGCCGAGCGAGCGGGTGCCCCAGGCGTCCAGCGCGCTCTTCCAGGTGGCCGGGGTGCCGGGGACGCCGACGCTGCGGCCGCTGGTCTGGCCCTGCTCGAAGGGGATGGGGACGCCGTTCTCCTGGAACAGGCCTTCCGTCGCCGTGGCGGGCGCGGTCTCGCGGCCGTCGAGGGTCTGCACCCGGCGGGACCCGGCGTCGTAGTAGACGAAGTAGCCGCCGCCGCCGATGCCGGCCGAGTACGGTTCGGTCACCCCGAGCGCGGCGGCCGTCGCGACGGCGGCGTCCACGGCGTTGCCGCCGGAACGCAGGACCGCGATGCCTGCCGCCGAGGCGTCGGCGTCGACGCTGGCGACGGCACCGCCGTACCCGGCGGCGACCGGTACCTTCGCGGGAGCGCCAAAAGCGCCGCCGGGCGCCGCTGACGGCGGGGCGGCCGCGCCGGTGGACACCAGCGCTCCGGCGAGTGCGACGAGCGCTAACTGACGTGTGGCGGAACGACGCATCCGAACCTCCAGTCGACGGCCTGCCGCACCCCACCGGACAGGCCTGAACCCTGACTCGGCACTGTAACTTCACCGCACCCCCCGCGTCAGGAAGACGCCCTGCGGGCTAGCATCCGGCGCATGAACGACGACGTGCGCAACATCGTGCTCGGGGTGGTGGCCACCGCGATCAGCGGCGGTTTCGGCTGGTTCACCCGGACCTACCTGTGGCGCCGTACGCTGCGCCGCAAGCAGGCCTTCTTCGGCCTGCCCACCGGCTCCGACTGCCTGTTCGTGGTCAACCGGCAGATGGGCGGCACGGAGGGGTCGGTGCACCGCAACGACGCCTTCGCGCTGCTGGAGATATCCGCCCTGATCAAGGACTGCGGGGCCAATCTCCAGATCGTCTCCCACGACTCCGTCCGCCAGGGCTTCGGCGAGCGCGCCGAGTTCTGCGTGGGCGGGCCGGTGTCCAACGCCCGGACGGCGGCGCACCTGGCCTCCATGCTGCCGGGGGTGCGGGTCGACCTCTCCCGCGAGCCGGGTCCGGACCGCGGGGCGATCCACGTCGGCGGGGAGGCGTACCGCTGGCAGAAGGGCCAGATCGACCACGTGCTGCTGGCCCGGCTGACGACCGGGCCGGGCAGCCGCCCGGTGTTCCTCGTCTCCGGGCAGACCGCGATCAGCAACCAGGCGGGCGCCCGCTACCTGGCCCGCCACCACGAGGAGTTGGCCCGCCGCTACCGCGGTGACTCCTTCTGCGTGGTGCTGAAGGTCAACAACTCCGACGCCTACGGCCCGGACGTGGTCGACCTGTTGGCGGACGTCACCCGGCAGGCCCGGACACCCGCAGCGGCAGACGCGTGATCCCGTTGATGAAGTTCGACACCAACCGGCGCGGCGGGCCCGCGAGTTCGGGGGCAGGCATGGCCGCGCGCCACTCCTCGTAGAGCACGCGCAGCTGGAGCCGGGCGAAGTGGGCGCCGAGGCAGACGTGCGGCCCGTCGCCGAAGGAGACGTGCGGGTTGGGCGTCCGGCCGAGGTCGAGGCGCCCGGGGTCGGTGAAGACGCGCTCGTCGCGGTTGGCGGAGGCGTGGAAGACCACCACCTTGTCCCCGGCGCGGATCGGGTGCCCGGCGAGCTCGGTGTCGACGGCGGCGGTGCGGCGGAAGCTGAGCACCGGCGGGTGGACGCGCAGCAGTTCGTCCACCGCCGTGTGCATCGCCACCCGCCCCTCGGCGAGCGGCCGGTACGCGTCCGGATCCCCGGCCAGGGCCAGCAGGCCGCCGGGGGCCGCGCTGCGCACGGTGTCGTTGCCCGCGACGGTGAGCAGGAAGAAGAACATCTCCAGTTCGGCCGGGTCCAGTCCGGCCCCGGCGAGCGCGGTCATCACGTCGTCGCCGGGGTGGGCCCGCTTGTGGGCGGCCAGTTCCCGGGCGTACGCGAACATCTCACCGAGCAGGGCCGGGGAGCGCGGGTTCAGGGGCTTGCCGTCGGGGCCGAGCAGGGGCGCGGGCGCGTCCTCGGGGTCCTGGTAGCCGATGATCCGTACGGTCCACTCCAGCAGCAGGCCCCGGTCGGCTTCCGGAACGCCCAGCAGGTCGGTCAGGTTGAGCAGCGCGTACTCGTCGGTGACCGCGGCGACCAGGTCGGCGGCGCCGTCCTCGGCCCCGTCCCGGGCGGCGGCCAGCAGCGTACGGGCCCGCTCGCGGACCCGGCCGGCGAAGGCGTCGACGCGGGCAGGGGTGAAGGCGCGGGAGACCAGCCGGCGCAGCCGCCCGTGGTCGCCCGCGGCGCGGCGCGGGTCCTGGTTGAGCATGGTGCGCCGCAGGAACGGCAGGTCGGCGGGGTCGGGGTCGCGGATCTGGGTCGCGCCCAGCCAGGAGGAGTACGTGGCGTGGTCGCGCAGCACCCGGACCACGTCGGCGTGCCGGGTGACCGCCCGGAAACCGGGGCCGGCGGGCCAGCCGGCGATCTCCGGCTCCTCCTGCCAGGCGACCGGGTGGTGCTCGCGCAGCAGCCGGTAGCTCTCGTACGGGATCCCGGCCCCGTAGATCCGGGGGTCGAACACGTCGGGCACGTACGCGGCGGGGTCCATGGGGCCACGGTGGCGGGCGCACCGGCCCCGCCGCAAGGGGAGGGTCAGCTGCCGAGTTCGCAGCGGGCGGGGCCGATGTCGGCGTCCGGGCCGAGCAGGACCACCTGGTAGCGCGGGTCGGTGGAGGCCACCGTGCACACCAGCTGCTGGCGGGCCGTCTCGGACAGGGTGGCGACCTTGAACGGCACGCCGACCCCGATGGTGTCGGCCGACAACATGCTGGTCCCGGCGCTGGCGCCCTGATTCTTGATGTCCAGCACGGGCAGCCGGGTCTCCAGGCCCGCGGCCTTCTGGGCTTCGGTGGGGCCGACGAGCAGCCGTACGAGGAGCGGAGTCTCCGACACCGAGGGCTGCTCCTTGTCGGGTATGGGGAAGAGCCGCCCGTCGGACGACACGAGGTACACCGTCCCCTTGGTCCCGGGCCCGGGCACGACGACCTTCCCGGCGGCCCCGCTCTCGATGACCCCGGTGGGCTTGATCCCGCAGCCGGTGAGCAGCGGTCCTCCCAGCAGCAGGGCGGCGGCGGCCGCGGCCGCCCGTGTCCGGATCACGCGTCGGCCTCCAGGGGCATGTCGAGGGTGAACACCGCTCCCCCGGCGGCGGCGTTCGCGGCGCGCAGGGTGCCGCCGTGCAGCCGGACGTTCTCCAGGGTGATGGCGAGCCCGAGGCCGCTGCCCGCGGAGCGGGTGCGGGCGGCGTCGGCCTTGAAGAAGCGGTCGAAGATGTGCGGCAGCACCTCGGGGGCGATGCCGGGGCCGCTGTCGGCGACTTCGATCAGCAGCCGGGGGCCGTCGGGCCGCGGCTGCGTGCGCACGCCGACGCGGACCGGGGCTCCGCCGTGCCGGAGGGCGTTGCCGACGAGGTTGGCGAGGACCACGTCGAAGCGGCGCGGGTCGAGACGGGCGCGGACCTGCGACGGCAGGTCGGTGAGCACCCGCTCGTCGTCCCAGTGGCGGCGCTCAAGGGTCTTCCGCACCGCCTCGGCCACGTCCACGTCGTCGAGGTTGAGCTCGGCCGCGCGGGCGTCGAAGCGGGATACCTCCATCAGGTCCTCGACGAGGACGGCGAGCTTTCCGGTCTCGGCGCTGACCAGCCGCAGGGCGGCGGCCGTGTCGGGGTCGAGGTTCTCGGCCTCCTCGTCCAGGACCTCGGTGACGGCGAGCATCCCGGCCAGCGGGGTGCGCAGTTCGTGGGAGACGTCGGAGGCGAAGCGGCGGGCCCGGGCCTCGGCCTCCCGCAGTTCGTCCACCGACTGTTCGAGGGCGACGGCGGTCTCGTTGAAGGTGCGGGCCAGTCCGGCGAGCTCGTCGGAGCCGCGGACCTCGATCCGCGTGTCGAGACGGCCGCTGCCGAGCCGCTGGGCGGCTCGACGCATGTCCCGCACGGGGCGCAGCACGCTGCGCGCGGCGAGCAGGGCGGGGATGACGGCGATGGCGAGACCCGGGACGGCGCCGCGCTTGGCGGCTTCGACCATGGCCTCGACCGTCTTGCCCTCGGTGGTCAGCGGCATCGTCGCGAAGAGGACCAGGCCGGTGGGTTCCCGGGCGTCGTGGTGGAGCCAGACGGCCGGCATGCCGACGGCGAGGTACGGTCGGCCCGCAGGATCGGTCACCCGTTGGAAGGCGCCGTGCGGATGGGCCGTCACCTGGCGGCGGAGCTCTTCGGTGACCACGGTGGAGGTGGGCGCGCTGGTGCTGGAGGCGCGCAGGGTGCCGTACTCGCCGAAGACGTTCCAGGGGTTCGGCTTGCCCCTCTTTCCCAGCTCGGTGACGATCCGCTGGAGCTGTGCCTGGTCCAGCGGCAGATCGAGGGGCTGGGTCTCGATCTGGTCGCGCAGCGTGCTGACCGCGGTGTCCTGGCTCTGCTTGAGCACCGCCGTGCGGGCCTGCTGGTAGGTCAGCGTGGCCGTGGTCACCGCGCTGATCGCGGCGACGAGCAGGAAGGCCGCGATCAGGCGGGTGCGCAGCCCGAGCGGCGCGATGCGCCTCACAGCGGGCCGAAGCGGTAGCCGAAGCCGCGCACGGTCTGGATGTAGCGGGGGCTGCCGGCGGGGTCCTCGACCTTGGTGCGCAGGCGGCGTACGCAGGCGTCCACGAGCCGGGCGTCGGCGTGGTAGCTGTGGTCCCATACGTACTCGAGGAGTTGCTGGCGGGAGAAGACCTGCTCGGGCGAGGCGGACAGGTGCAGCAGGAGTTTGATCTCGCTGGGGGCGAGGGGGACGCGCTCGCCGTTCTTGGCGACGGTCAGTCCGGCCCGGTCGATGGCGAGCTCGCCGTGGAACTCGACTTCGGGGCGGCTGCCCGCCGGCGCTCCGAGGCGGCGCAGCACGGCCTTGATGCGGGCCTCGATGACCTCGGTGCGGGCGGGTTTGACGATGTAGTCGTCGGCGCCGGCTTCGAGGCCCACGACTATGTCGAAGTCGTCGCCGCGGGCGGTCAGCATGATGATCGGGAGCTGGCTGGTCTCGCGGATGCGGCGGCAGACCTGGACGCCGTTCATCCCGGGCAGCATGAGGTCGAGCAGGACCAGCTCCGGGAGGAAGGTCCCCATCAGCGCGAGGCCCGCCTCGCCGGTTTCGGCGGCGGCCACCTCGTGGCCGCGGCGGCGCAGGCCGAGGCCCACTCCTTCCCGGATGGAAGGGTCGTCCTCGATCAGCAGTACGCGTGGCATCCGGTCATTATCCAAGACGGCTCGAAGGCTCGCTCTCGCTCTCGTCTCCCGCTAACGGCTGGTCTTGCGCCGCAGGGAGTCCAGCAGGTCGGTGATTTCCGTGAGGCCGAGCGGCCTGGCGAGGAGGACGACGACCAGCGCGAGCGCCGCGGTTCCCGCACCGACGGAGGCGAAGTCGCCGAGGCCGTCGGCGGCCCGGGCGGCCGCGTAGGCCGCGGCGGCACCGGGCAGGCAGGCGGTCAGCAGCCGCAGGTGGGTGCGGACGGCGGTGGCGCGGCGCTGCGTTCGGGTCCCGGTGCGCGGGCCGAGTCGCCGCGCGAGGGTGTACGCGGTCACCGCGAGGCCCGCGAACAGGGCCGCGGAGTAGGCGCCGGCCATGCCGGTGACCGCCCAGCGCGGGGGCAGCAGCAGGTAGGCGGCGGCCGAAAGCCCGGCGTTCAGGCCGGCGATGACCAGGTTCAGGAAGAACGGGGTCCGGGTGTCGGAGAGGGCGTAGAAGGCCCGCGAGAGGACGTACTGGCCGGAGAAGGCGATCAGGCCGGGGGCGAAGGCCGCCAGCATCCCGGCCATGGCCTCGGTGTCGGCGGCGCCGGTGCGCCCGTACCCGAAGACGCTGCCCATCACCCAGGGGGCGAGGGCGGCGAAGAGCGCGGCGGCGGGGACGACGAGGGCGGCGCTGGAGCGCAGCGCGTACGACACGTCCCGCCGGACCGCGCCGAGGTCGCCGTCGGAGGCCGCGGAACTCATCCGGGGCATCAGGGCCGTCACCAGGGAGACGGTGATGATGCCCTGCGGGACGATCCACAGCTGGTAGGCGTTGCTGTAGGCGGTGTAGCCGGCGCCGCCGACGAGGCCGGCCTCAACGGCCCGGTGCCCGGTGGCGGTGGAGAGCCGGGTGACGACCCAGTAGCCGATCTGGTTGGTGAAGACGAGCATGACCAGCCAGCCCGCGTTGCGCAGCGGGCGGGCGAGGCCCTGGCCGCGCCAGTCGAAGCGGGGGCGCCAGCGGAAGCGGGCGGCGCGCAGCGAGGGGACGAGCGCGAGGGCCTGGATGACGATGCCGGCGGTGGTGCCGAGGCCGAGCAGGCGGGTCTCGCCGGCCGTCAGGCCGTCCGGGGCGCCGTGGGAGAGGTACAGGAAGAGCCCGAAGACGCCGATGATCACGAAGTTGTTGAGGACGGGGGTCCACATCATCGCGCCGAACCGGCCGCGGGCATTGAGTACCTGGCCGAGCAGGGTGAACAGCCCGTAGAAGAGGATCTGCGGCAGGCAGTACCGGGCCAGCGCGACGGTGGTGCTCGCCTGGCCGCCGGTGTACGGGGTGTACGCGGCGACGATCAGCGGCGCGGCCAGCACGGCGACGGCCGTCAGTACGACGAGCGCCGCGGTGCAGGCGGTGAGCAGCCGGTCGGTGTAGGCGGCCCCGCCGTCCTGGTGCTCCTTCGCGGCCCGGACCAGCTCGGGGACGAAGACCGCGTTGAGCGCGCCACCGATGAGCAGCATGTACAGGATGTTCGGGACGGTGTTGGAGACGGCGTAGCTGTCGCCGAGCAGCCCGGTGCCGAGCGCGGCGACGACGACGGCGGAGCGGACGAACCCGGTGGCGCGGGAGACGATCGAGCCGGCCGCCATGAGGGCGCCGCTGCGTAGCACCGAGCTCTTCCCCGGTGCAGCTTCGGCGGAGGGGCCGGTGGCCGGTCTGGTGTCGGTGGTGGTCACCGGCGGGCCAGGTAGGCCTGGAATGCCTTGTAGAGCGCCGTGTTGGCGTATCCGTCCATGGGGGTCTCCCACTCGCCGAGCGTTTCGACGACCTGCCCGCCGGTGCCGAGCTTCCAGCGCAGCAGCCCGAAAGAACGTTCGTCGGGGTCAAGGGTGGAGGGTACCCCGCGCATGTCGTACTCCTCGGCTCCGAGGTCGTGGGCGTCGCACATCATCCGCCACTGGAGCGCATTGCTGGGGCGGACCTCGCGGCGGTGGTCGGCGGAGGCGCCGGTCTGGTACCAGACCCGCTTCCCGGCCACGATCATGGTGTGCGCGGCGAGGATCTCGCCCTGGTGGACGCCCAGGTAGAGCCGCATCCGGCCGGGCGCCTCGGCGTTGAGGACCTCGTACTGCTGCTCGTAGTAGGCGAGCGAGCGGCCGAGGCGGAAGCCGTCGCGCTCCTCGGTGATGCGCAGCAGCCGGTAGAACTCGGGCAGGTCGGCGGCGCTGCCGAGGACGGTCTGCACGCCCGCCTTCTCGGCCTTGCGGACGTTGCGCCGCCACTCCTGGTTGAGGCCGGACCACAGCTCCTCGCGGGAGCGGCCGGCGAGCGGCACGCGGAAGACGTGGCGGGGCTGGGCGTCGCCGTCGTCCTCGCCGCCGCAGCGCTTCCAGCCGCGGGTGCGCAGCCGGTCGGCGAGGGCGGCGCCGACCGGGTCGACCTCGGTGGCGAGTACGTCGGAGATCTGCCGGCCCGCTCCGGTGGCGGCTTTGACGGCGGCGGCGTCCCAGCGGCGGTAGGCGGGCGTGGGCCCCATCCGGACGGCGAAGGCGCCGGCCGCGCGCAGATGCCGCTTGAGGGGGTCCAGCCACCGGTCGAGGTGCGGGTCGCACCAGTCGGCGACCGGGCCTTCGGGGAGGTAGGCGAAGTATTTGCGGGTGCCGGGGAATTGGCGGTAGAGGACCAGTCCGGCACCGGCTATTTGCCCGTCGGGGTAGTGCCATCCGACCCTTTCCGAGCGCCAGAGGTCCTTTACCTCGGCCCAGGACGGGTACTGGAGAAAGCTGGCGTTCCGGTTACCCGAAAGGAAGCCCTGGTATTCCGGTACGGACATCGCACGCACACTCAGCTCCCGCTCCGGGGACTGGTGTCGCTGGGCAGGGGTCACGAGCAGTGCGCACACGGCGAATCGGCCTTCCTGTACATCCGGGGATGCGGGACACACCTGACTCTCACAGGAGTCCGTGACCGGCGTGCGCGGCGTTTGTGACCGGACGATGACCGTTTCGCTGCGGTCCACGTCACAACCGAAAGTCGGATTCTTTCGGCGGATTGTGCAACCTAAAGTCGTGCCGTCCGCATCTCCATCTGCGAACGATCATTACTTGGAGGGGTTTTCGTTGAGCCGCACACGCCGTACCGCACGCAGTCGCCACGCCATGCTGGCCGGGACCGCACTCATGGCCGCCGCGCTGACCGCCTGCGGCGGCTCGGGCGGAAACGGGAGCGCGGGCGCTTCCGGCACTGCGGACGCGAAGAAGAAGCCGGACATGGCGATATCCGTGAACCTCACGGGCGACCAGGCCAAGCCCGGCGAGCCGGTGAAGGTGACCCTCGCCGCGGGGAAGCTGGCCCTGGTGAAGGTGTCCGACGGCAAGGGCGGCGAGCTGCCCGGGAAGATAGCCGACGACGGCAAGACGTGGACCTCCGAGCGCAACGCCTCACCGGGCACGGACTACAAGGTCGAGGCGCAGAACACCGACAGCCAGAGCGCGAGCGCCCAGTTCAAGACGGTCGCCGCGGACAAGGTGAACAAGGTCACGATCAACCCGGGCAAGGCCAACCCGGTGGTGGGCATCGCCCAGCCGGTCTCGATCGTCTTCGACAACCCGGTGAAGAACAAGGCCGAGGTCGAGAAGCACCTGAAGGTCACCACCTCGAACAACACCGAGGGCTCCTGGGGCTGGTTCAAGGACTACACCGGCAACGACCGGGTGGACTGGCGGCCGAAGGAGTACTGGAAGTCCGGCACCGACGTGAAGGTCGAGATGAACCTCAACGGGGTGGACTCGGGCCAGGGCGGCGGGATGTTCGTCAAGGACTACAACACCGAGTTCAAGATCGGCAAGGACCGCCGGCTCCAGGTGGACCTCGACACCCACAAGATGACGGTGACCGAGGACGGCCAGGCCGTGAAGACCATCCCGGTCTCGGCGGGCACGCCCGGCGGCCAGAAGGCCTCCTGGTCCGGGAAGATGGTGCTGATGTCCAAGGAGGGCACCATCCGGATGGACTCCCAGACGGTGGGCCTGGGCGACTCCTACGACAAGATGGTCGACTACTCGATGCGGGTGACCTGGTCGGGCATGTACATCCACGCCGCCCCGTGGAACACGGGCAACTTCGGCCGGGCCAACACCAGCTCCGGCTGCGTGGGCATGAGCGACTCCAACGCGAAGGAACTGTTCGCCGAGGCCCAGGTGGGCGACCTGGTGGAGGTCACCGGCGACGGCTCCAAGGGCAAGGCCGACATCGGCAACGGCTACGGCGAGTGGAACCTCTCCTGGGACGAGTGGAAGGCCAAGAGCGCCCTGGCGGGCGGCGCGGGCGCCACACCCCAGAACGGCTGATCCGCGCACTTGACACTCGTTCAATCGTTACCACCGCGTAACTCACCGGCGGGTTACCACCGGTAAGTCCCTCGCACTACCGTCGGGTCGCTTTGACACCGGCGCACGCGAGGAGCGATCGATGGTCCGCACCGCCCGCACCACCAGCACCGCGGCCGCCGTGGCGGCCGTACTGGCGGCGACCGCTCTGGGCCTGGCCCCCCACCAGGCCCAGGCGGCGCCCGCCCCCGCCGCGGCGGGGGCTCCGTCGGCGCCGTCCGACCTCCGCTTCCACGACATCCCCGGCTCCGGCGGCATCACCCTCAAGGGCAACGTCTTCACCCCGGCCGACGCGCAGACCGGCCGGAAGTACCCGCTCATCGTGCTGCCCACCAGCTGGGGCATGCCGCAGATCGAATACGTCGCGCAGGCCGAGAAGCTCGCCGACGACGGCTACGTCGTCGTCAGCTACACCTCCCGCGGCTTCTGGCTCTCGGGCGGCCGCATCGAGGTGGCCGGCCCGCCCGACACCGCCGACGTCTCCGCCGTCATCGACTGGGCGCTGGCCAACACCCCCGCCGACGCCGGCCACATCGGCCTGGGCGGGGTCTCCTACGGCGCGGGCATCAGCCTGCTGGCCTCGGCGCACGACCCCCGGATCAAAGCCGTCGTAGCGCTCAGCGGCTGGGCCGACGTCATCGAGTCGATCTACTCGGGCCGCACCCAGCACCTCCAGGCCGCCGCGCTGCTCGGCGGCGCCGGCTACCTCACCGGCCGTCCCGGCCCCGAACTCCAGCAGGTCCTGGGCGACTTCCTGGGCTCCCGGCTGGACCGGGAGCCGCAGATGATCGAGTGGGGCCGGGAGCGCTCGGCCGCGGAGCAGCTCGACGGGATCAACGCCAACGGCGCCGCGATCATGCTGGGCAACGCCTGGGGAGACAGCATCTTCCCTCCCAACCAGTACGCGGCCTTCTTCGAGAAGCTGACCGGCCCCAAGCGCCTGGAGTTCCGGCCCGGCGACCACGCCACCGCCGAGGGCACCGGCCTGCTCGGGCTGCCCAACGACACCTGGGCGAACGCCCACCGCTGGTTCGACCGCTACCTCAAGGGCGAGCGCAACGGCGTGGACACCGAGGCCCCGGTGCAGATCAAGTCCCGCAGCAACGGCGGGGACGAGGTCTACGAGGGCTACGCCGACTGGAAGTCGGTCGGCTCCGCGGGCACCGAGAGGATCCCGCTCCCCGACAGCGAGCGCCTCCTCACCGGCATCGACTCGGGCGCCGACGGCGGCGTCGTCTTCCTCTCCAGCATCCTCGACCAGTTCGCCAAGGCGCCCCCGACCGCCTCCGTCCCGCTCCTCCCCCGCGCCTTCGCGGCCGTCTGGCAGTCCCCGCGCCAGGACGGCGACCGCCGCATCCGCGGCACGGTGAAGCTGCACACCACCGTCACCCCCACCGCCGAGGACGGCACGTTCGTCGCGTACCTCTACGACGTCGGGCCGCTCGGCATCGGCAAGCTGGTGAGCCACGCCCCGTACACCTTTCACGGCAAGCCCCGGGGCCGCTCCTTCGGCGTGGACCTGGAGCTGTTCTCCACCGCCTACGACGTGCCCGAGGGCCACCGGATCGCCCTCGTGATCGACACCGTCGACCCCCTCTACATCGAGCACAACCCCACCGGCGCACAGCTGACCTTCTCCTCGCCGCGCACCGATCCCTCGTACGTCTCGGTGCCGCTGCGCGAGCAGTGATCTGCGGCTGCTGCCGGGCGGGGCGGCTCTTCGGAGCTACCGTTGCGTGCCCGGCAGCACCGTTCCGGGATCGGGCTCGACGACCTCGACCGCCTCGGTCTTCACACTGCGCCGCTCGAACCGCGCCACCCAGCCGGCGAACCAGGAGAGCAGCATGCACATCCCGATGTAGATCGGGGAGATGATCATCACGACGGGGATGAACGGCAGGTCGTAGTCGAGGTTCGAGGCGATCAGCTTGCCCGCGTGCAGGAACTCCTCGTACGTGATCAGGTAGCCGAGCGAGGTGTCCTTCAGGGCCACCACCAGCTGGCTGATGATGGTGGGCAGCATCGCCCGGACCGCCTGCGGGGCGAGCACGAACGTCATCACCTGGGTCTTGCGCATGCCGAGCGCGTACGCCGCCTCGCGCTGGCCCCGGTCCACGGAGTTGATGCCCGTACGGAAGACCTCGGCGAGCACCGAGCCGTTGTACAGGGTCAGTCCCGCCACCAGCGCCGGCAGCGGCTGGACCTTCAGCGCGACGAAGATGAAGAAGATCATCACCAGCACGGGCATGGCCCGGAAGAACTCCACGCACAGGGTGGCCGCCCAGTGCAGGGGCCGGTGGACGGAGAGCCGCCCGGCCGCGAGCACCGCGCCGAGGACGAGCGAGAACGCCGAGGCGTACAGGAAGGCCTTGAGGGTGTTCCCCAGCCCCTTGAGCAGCAGTTCCTGGATGCCCTTGTACGCGAAGGGGCTCCACTTGGCGGAGGTGAACTGGTCGGTGTCGAAGAGGAGGTAGAGGATCCACGCGAGCAGTCCGAGGATCACCACCGTGGAGGCGACCCCGTAGAGGAAGTGCCGGCGCCGCGCCCGCGGGCCGGGCAGGTCGTAGAGGGCGGTGGACTCCGGGTCCCCGCGGAGCGCGTGCGCGGTCATCGGGCGATCCCCCAGCGCTTCTCCAGCACGTTGAAGAGCGCGCTGATGGACAAGGTGATGATCAGGTAGCCGACGGCGATCCAGACGAAGGTCCAGATGATGTTGTAGCCCAGCTCGCTGAGCGTCTTGTACGTGCCCAGCAGCTCGGTGACGCTGAAGGCGCCGGCGATCGCCGAGTTCTTGGCGAGGGCGATCAGCGTGGAGCCGATGGGCGGGATGACGCTGCGGAAGGCCTGCGGCAGCACCACCGAGCCCAGGGTCTGGGTGAAGCTCATGCCCAGGCTGCGGGAGGCCTCGCCCTGGCCCTTGGGCACGGTGTTGATGCCCGAGCGCAGGACCTCGCAGATGAAGGCGGAGGTGTAGCAGCCCAGCGTGAGGACCGCGAACACCTGGAAGGGCAGGACCAGCCCGAAGCGCGGCAGGCCCAGCAGCACGGCGAAGAAGAGCAGGGTGAGCGGGGTGTTGCGGAGCACGGTGACCCAGACCGTGCCGAAGACCCGGAAGGAGCCGACGGGCGCGACGCGGAAGGAGGCCATGACGAAGCCGAGGACCAGGGCGAGCAGCGAGGCGTAGACGGTGAGTTCGACGGTCCCGAGGAAGCCCTTCCAGTAGAGCGGGAAGTTCTGCGTGAGTACGTCCATGGTGGTGGGCTCTCCCCTCAGCTCGCCGGGTAGCGGTCGATGGCGGGCGGCTTCGGGGCGGGTACGCCGGACAGGCCGAGCGTGGCCTCGTACGCCTTCTTCCAGTTCCCGTTCGCCTCCTGCTCCGCCAAGGCGTCGTCGAGGGCGAAGCGCAGGGCGTTGTCGCTGCGCGGTACGCCGACGCCGTAGGGCTCCTTGGAGAAGGGCGCGCCGACGACCTTGAGCTCGTCGGGGACCTTGGCCGCGTAGCCGAGGAGGATGGAGTCGTCGGTGGAGACGGCGTCGACCTGGTAGGTCAGGAGGTTGTCCACGCAGGCCGAGTAGGTGTCGTACGCGACCAGGACCGCCTGCGGGTACTCCCGCTGGAGCCGCTGGTAGGGGGTGGATCCGGCGGCGGAGCAGACCTTCTTGCCCGCGAGGTCCTCGGGCCCCTTGATGTCCTTCTCGTTCTTGCGCACGAGCAGGGACTGGCCGGCCATGAAGTACGGGCCGGCGAAGCCGACCTGCTTCTTGCGGTTGTCGTTGATCGTGTAGGTGCCGACGTAGTAGTCGATCTGGCCGTTCTGGAGGGCCGTCTCGCGGTTGGCGGAGGCGATTGTCTTGAACTCGGTCGTCTTGGGGTCGAAGCCGAGCGAGGCCGCCATCATCTTGGCGATCTCGACGTCGAAACCGGAGTAGCGGCCGCTCGCGGGGTCCTTCTCGCCCAGGTACGGCTGGTCCTCCTTGACGCCGACCACGAGGCGGCCGCGCCGCTTGGCGCGCTCCCAGGTACGGGACTGCGGCAGCTCGAAGCCGGTCGCGACCTTGTAGACCGGCAGGTCCTCGGGCTGCGGCCCCTTGACCGGAGGGCTGCCCTCCTTGCCGCAGCCGGCGAGGAGGACCAGCAGGGCGGCGGCGAGGAGAAGGAGGCGGGCGCGCGGGCGCGCGCCGGGGGTGCGCTTCATCGGGCCGCCCCTCAGTGCTTGAGGATCTTGGAGAGGAAGTCCCTGGCCCGCTCGCTCTCCGGGGCGGTGAAGAACTCCTCCGGCGTGCGGTCCTCGACGATCCTGCCGTCGGCCATGAACACGACGCGGTTGGCCGCGGACCGGGCGAAGCCCATCTCGTGCGTGACCACGACCATCGTCATGCCGTCGGCGGCGAGCTGGCGCATGACCTCCAGCACCTCGTTGATCATCTCCGGGTCGAGGGCCGAGGTGGGCTCGTCGAAGAGCAGGGCCTTGGGGTTCATGGCGAGGGCCCGGGCGATCGCGACGCGCTGCTGCTGGCCGCCGGAGAGCTGGGCGGGGTACTTCGGCGCCTGGTCGGCGAGGCCCACGCGGCCGAGCAGCTCGCGGGAGCGCTTGTCGGCCTCGTCCCTCTTGCGCTTCCTGACCTTGACCTGCGCGAGCGAGACGTTGGCGAGGACGGTCTTGTGCGCGAAGAGGTTGAAGGACTGGAAGACCATGCCCACGTCGGCTCGGAGGGCCGCCAGCTCCTTGCCCTCGTCGGGCAGCGGCTTGCCGTCGAGCAGGATCGTGCCCGACTCGATGGTCTCCAGGCGGTTGATGGTCCGGCACAGGGTCGACTTCCCGGAACCGGACGGGCCGATGACCACCACCACCTCGCCGCGGCCGACGGTGAGGTTGATGTCCTGGAGGACGTGCAACGCCCCGTAATGCTTGTTGACGTCCCTCAGCTCGATCAACGGATCGACGGCCATGCGCTGCCCTGCCCACCTGTCGGAGTGTCGAGGTCAGCGCAAACTATCCAGCGACGGAAGGGCACTTCCGCTCGACACGCCTAAAGGCGACATAAAGCTCAATCGGGTCAGCCTTCGGAGGCTTCGGCGTACGCCTGGGAGAGTTCCGGGGAGCCGGTCATCGCCCACGACACCCCCGACTCCACCACGTTCAGCTCGCGGCCCGAGGCCAGCCGGATCACCGGCTGGCCGTTGGGCCAGACCTGCCAGGCGGCGCCCAGCTTGGTCCGGATGATCACCGTGCCGAGGTAGAAGCCCGCGTCGTTGCCGAGCCAGGGCACGACCTCGGGGTCCCGGCGCCAGCGGGGCATCAGCTGGTCGAGCGCCTCCAACGAGGCCGGGCTCTCGTCGAGTTCCAGCCCGGCCGCGCGCGCGTGGACGCGCAGCATCTCGCATTCCGAGAACAACTCGTTGACGCCCTCGGGGTCGTCCGCGAGGGCGGCGGCGAGTCCCGCACCCCGTTCCGTTTCGTGCCGGTTCAGCCAGTTGTCCAGGAAGGGGATGTTCATACCGCCAGCCTGGCACCAGGATCCCGCGCTGGCCACAGGGCGCGCGGGATCCGTCCGCCCCGGCCGGTCAGGGGGTGTCGAGCGCCAGGTCCACGACCACCGGCGCGTGGTCCGAGGCGCCCTTGCCCTTGCGCTCCTCGCGGTCCACGTACGCGTCGGTGACGGCCTTGGTGAAGGACTCGTTCCCGTAGACCAGGTCGATGCGCATGCCCCGGTTCTTGGGGAAGGCGAGCTGGCGGTAGTCCCAGTACGTGTACGGCCGGTCGTACTTGAGCGGGCGCGGCACCACGTCGGAGAGCCCCGCGGCACGCAGTGCCTCCAGGGCGGCGCGCTCGGCGGGGGTCACGTGGGTCAGGCCCGCGAAGACCGAAGGGTCGTACACGTCCTCGTCGGTCGGGGCCACGTTGTAGTCGCCGAGCACCGCGAACGGGCGCGGGCCGGCCGCGTCTTCGGCGACGGCGGCGGTCAGCGCGCGGAACCAGTCCAGCTTGTACCCGTAGTGGTCGTGCTCGACCTCGCGCCCGTTCGGCACGTACACCGACCACAGGCGCACCCCGCCGCAGGTGGCGGAGATCGCCCGCGGCTCCTCGACGCCCTCGTAGTCGGGCCCGCCGGGCAGGCCCCTGACCACGTCCTCCAGGCCGACCTTGGAGATCAGGGCCACCCCGTTCCACCTGCCGGTGGCGTTGACGGCCGACTCGTACCCCAGCTCGCGCAGCTGCTCGCGCGGGAACTGCTCCTCGGAGCACTTGGTCTCCTGGATGCACACGACATCGGTGCCGGAGCTCTCCAGCCAGGCCAGCAGACGGGGCAGCCGGGCGGTGATCGAGTTGACGTTGAACGTGGCGATACGCATGCCGTCCAACCTACCGCCCGGCACCGACAGTCACAGCTGGGCGGCCTCCCCGGCGGCGAGCCGCCCGTGGTCGGTGCCGCCGAGGGCCGCGAGGGCGTTGTCGTAGATCGGCCGGGCGATGTCCGAGAGGTAGGCGTCGTGGATGTCGATGGCCCGGCGCGGCTTGACCTCGCGCAGGTAGTCGATCACCTCGGCGACCTTGTTCCAGGGCGCGTGCACCGGGAGCATCAGGGTGTCCACGGGCACCTCGGGGACGGTCAGCGCGTCACCGGGGTGGAAGAGCGAACCCTCCACGAGGAAGCCGACATTGGTGACCCGCGGGAGGTCCGGGTGGATCACGGCGTGCAGCTCTCCGTGGACCTGGACCTCGAAGCCGGCGGCGCTGAAGGCGTCCCCGTGGCCGACCGTGTGCACCCGGCCCGGGTAGGCGGGTGCCAGCCGCTCCGCGACGCTGCGCAGCGTCCAGAGCGCGGCCGCGGGGTCGGCGTCGAGGGCGGCGCGCAGCCGGCCCTCGTCGAAGTGGTCGGGGTGCTCGTGGGTGACGAGCAGGGCGTCCGCCCCGAGCCCCGCGTCGGGCTCGCTGAAGACGCCCGGGTCGATGACGAGCACGCGCCCGTCCTTCTCCAGTTGGACACAGGAGTGCAGCCGCTTGGTGAGCTTCATGGCAGAAGGCTAGGGGGTGCCCGGCCGTGATCCGCCGAACGCCCCCGGCTACGGGGTCGCGGTGGAGACCACGTAGACCCTCGGCTTGGCCGGGTCCGTGAGGTCGACCGTGACGTCCCGGGTGGGGCGCGGGTTCGGCTGCTCCAGCGTGGTGCCGTACCAGGCGTTCTGCGGGCCCCAGCTCCAGCCCGCGATCGCGGCGTCGTGCGCCCCGACGGAGACCTCGCGGGTCAGTTCGGAGCGGCTGGTGCCGACGTCGGCCAGGAAGGTGTCCAGGTCGGCGGGGGTGACCGCGAACTGCACGTACAGCCGGCTGGTGCGCCAGTTGTTGGTCTCCAGGAACCCCACCCGCCAGGCCTTCGGCGGGATCGGCACCTCGTAGATGCTGCGCTGCACCTTGGAGGGCCAGCCGGGGCGGACCTTGGTCGCGCCGACCTTGGCGGCCTTGTCCCGGCCGCTCTCGCGGCTCTGCTGGGCGGATACGGCGAGGTAGCCCGCGGGCACGCCGACCAGCAGCAGGATGATGATCGCGGTGATCCAGCGGCGCCGGACGACGTGCTTGCGGTCCTCGGCCGGGGCGGGCGTGCCGCCCTCGTCGGGGGCGGGCGCCTGGTGGGGCACCGAGGGCGGTGTCACTGCGTCTCACCGTCCTTGAGGTCCGCGGGCTTCGTGTCCGCGGCCTCGGCCTCGCCGGCCTTGAGCTCCGCGGCCTTGAGGTCCGCGGCCTTGCGCCCGGCGGCGGCCGGGGAGTCGATCAGGCCCCACTGCGCGTAGCGCTCGTACCGCTCGACGCGCCGGCGCGTGGCGCGGCGGAAGCGGCGGGCGACGAGCCGGGCCAGGTCGGCGGCGCCGACCATGCCGGCCTCGGGGCCGAGCTGGGCCTTGGCGATGCGGGCCTCGGGCCGGTAGCCGCGGCCGGTGAGGTGGCGCCGGAAAGCGTCCCGGGCCGGGCCGATCAGCAGGTCGTCGGCGGCGCTGACGCCGCCGCCGATGACGAAGCAGGAGGGGTCGAGGGCGGCTGCGAGGTTGGCGATGCCGACGCCCAGCCACTGGCCGATGTCATCCAGCAGCTCGACGCACATGGCGTCGCCCTCGCGGGCCAGCTCGGTGATGAGCGGCCCGGTGATCTCCGAGACGTTGCCGCCGACCCGGGCGATGATCTCGTGCGCGACCGGGGAGTCGGCGGCGGCCAGCTCGCGGGCCTCGCGGACCAGGGCGTTGCCGGAGCTGTACTGCTCCCAGCAGCCTCGGTTGCCGCAGGGGCAGCGGTGGCCGCCGGGGACGACCTGCATGTGGCCGAACTCGCCGGCGACCCCGAAGCGGCCGCGCTTGACCTGGCCGCCTTCGAGGATCGCGCCGCCGATGCCGGTGCCGAGCGTGATCATGACGAGGTGGTCCTCGCCGCGCCCCGCGCCGAAGCGCCATTCCGCCCAGGCGGCGGTGTTGGCGTCGTTGTCCACCATGACCGGGACCGCGAGCCGGGACTGGAGCGCGTCGCGCAGGGGCTCGTCGCGCCAGGCCAGGTGGGGTGCGAAGAGCACCCGGGAGCGGTCGGCGTCGACCCAGCCGGCGGCGCCGATGCCCACGGCGTGGACGTCGTGCCGGTCGGACAGGTCGAGCACCAGCTCGACGATGGTGTCCTCGACGACCTTGGGGCTCTTGGACTTGTCGGGGGTCTCGGTGCGGATCTTCTCCAGGATGACCCCGTCGGCGTCGACGACGCCGGCCATCACCTTGGTGCCGCCGATGTCGATGCCGACGGTCGGGACGCGCGGGGCGGTCAGGTGCGACCGGCGCTCACGGGTCCCGATGGTCCGCAGGACGGTGCCTCGCGCCGACCCCCGGTGGGTGAGCGTGAAGTCCCGGTACGTGCTCATCGAGTCGTGTCGTCCCTCAGGGTGCGGTGGTGCCGGACGCCGGATCGGCTGCTCCGGACGGGTGGTCCGGTCCTGATTCTGCCACCCGCTCCAGTTCGTGGCTCAGCTCGTCCAGCTCGGAGCCGCCCGCCATCTGCCGGGTGAGCTCGTCCAGAGTGATCGAGTCACGGGTGTGGCTGCCGGCCATCGTGCCGCGCTTGAGCAGCACGAACCGGTCGCCGACCAGGTAGGCGTGGTGCGGGTTGTGGGTGATCAGGACCACGCCCAGGCCCGCGTCCCGGGCCGCGGCGACGTACTTGAGGACGACGCCGGACTGCTTGACGCCGAGGGCGGCGGTCGGCTCGTCGAGGACGAGGACCTTCGCCCCGAAGTAGACGGCGCGGGCGATGGCCACGCACTGCCGCTCGCCGCCGGACAGGGTGCCGATCGGCTGGTCCACGTCGCGCAGGTCGATGCCCATGCGCAGCAGCTCGGCGCGGGTGGTCTCGCGCATGAACTCCACGTCGAGGCGGCGGAAGGGGCCGCGGCCCCTGGTGGGCTCGGAGCCGAGGAAGAAGTTCCGCCAGACGGGCATGAGCGGGACGACGGCGAGGTCCTGGTAGACGGTGGCGATGCCGTGGTCGAGGGCGGCGCGCGGGTTGGCGAGCACGGCCTCCTCGCCCTCGATCTCGAAGCGGCCGGCGTCGTGCCGGTGCAGCCCCGCGATGATCTTGATGAGGGTGGACTTGCCGGCGCCGTTGTCGCCGAGGACACAGGTGATCTCGCCGGCGTGCACCTCCAGGGAGACCCCCTGGAGGGCCCGGATGTTGCCGTAGAACTTGCTGACGTCCGTCATCTTCACGAGCGCCGGCGAGGAGGACTTCTCGTACGGGGTGGCGGACACGGTCTCGGTCATCACTTCGCCTCCGCCCGCTTGCGGACCCATGCGTTGAGCAGCGTCGCCAGCAGGAGCATCGCGCCGAGGAAGAACTTGAACCAGTCCGGGTTCCACTGGGCGTACACGATGCCGTTGCTGGTCATGCCGAAGATGAAGGCGCCGACGGCCGAGCCGATCGCGGAGCCGTAGCCGCCGGTCATCAGGCAGCCGCCGATGACGGCCGCGATGATGTAGAGGAACTCGTTGCCGACGCCCTCGCCCGACTGGACCACGTCGAACGAGAAGAGGATGTGCTGCCCGGAGATCCAGGCGCACAGGGCGACGCCCATGTACAGGCCGATCCGGGTCTTGACGACGGGGACGCCGGTCGCGCGGGCCGCGTCCGCCCCGCCGCCGACCGCGAAGATCCAGTTGCCGGCGCGGGTGCGCAGCAGGATCCAGGTGGCGACGGCGACCAGGGCCAGCCACCACAGGATGGTGACCTTGAGCGTGACCGAGCCGACGTTCCACTGCGAGGCGAAGAGCGCGCGGGCGGAGTCGAAGCCCTCCATGTCGGCGATGGTCTTCGTCGAGACGGATCCGCTGATCAGCTTGGTGAAGCCGAGGTTCAGGCCCGTCAGCATCAGGAAGGTGCCGAGCGTGATGATGAAGCTGGGCAGCTTGGTACGGGTCAGCATGAACCCGTTGAAGAAGCCGATGGCCAGGGTGACCAGCAGGGACACCGCGACGCCCACCCACACGTTGGCGGTCATCTGGTAGCTGAACATCGAGCTGACCAGCGCCGAGGTGGTGACCATGACGCCGGCGGAGAGGTCGAACTCGCCGCCGATCATCAGCAGGGCCACCGGGCAGGCCATGATCCCGATGGTGGAGGCCGAGTACAGGATCGTGCTCAGGCTGGAGGCCTGCAGGAAGCTGGGCGCGGCGATGGAGAAGAAGACGAAGACGGCGGCCGCGCCGACGACCGCGCCGAGCTCGGGGCGGCCGAGCAGCTTGCGCACCAGCGAGGTGGGGGCGAGCCGTTCGTCGACGGCCGTTGCCGTGCTCATCGGCTGCCCCGCTTGATGAACTCCTCCAGCTTGCCGGCTTCGTCGGCCGTCACGATCTGCGGTCCGGTGAGCACCGGGCGGCCGCCGCCGAGGACGTTCGCGTTGTAGCGGTACAGCCAGAGCAGGTCGATGGCCTCGTAGCCCTGGAGGTAGGGCTGCTGGTCGACGGCGAAGCCGAGGGCGCCGGACTTGAGGTCGCGGGCGACGGACGCGTTGAGGTCGAAGGTGTCGACCTCGGCCTTGCTGCCCGCCGCGTCCTTCGCCTTGATCGCCGTCGGGGCGAAGGGCGCGCCGAGGGTGACGATGGCGTCGACGGAGGGGTCGGCCTGGAGCTTCGCCTGGATGGCCGCCTGGACGGAGGGCATGTTGGTGCCCTCGACGTACAGGTTCTCCATGATTCCGCCGGACTCACCGAAAGTCTTCTTCGCCCCGGCGCAGCGCTGCTCGTGGCCGACGTTGCCCTGCTCGTGCAGGACGCAGACGGCCTTCTTCCTTCCGCGCTTGCCCAGCTCGGCACCCACCGCCTCGCCGGCGATCTGCTCGTCCTGGCCGATGTGGGTGAGGGCGCCGTACTCGGCCGACTGCGCGGATCCGGAATTGACGGTGATCACCGGGATCCCGGCCTTGACCGCCTTGCCGATGACGTCCTTGAGCGCCTCGGGCTTGGCCAGGCTCACCACGATCCCGTCGACCTTCTGGTCGATGGCGTTCTGCACGAACTGGGCCTGCTGCTGAGCCTGGTCGTCGTGGGCGTAGACGAAGTTGATGTTGTCCTTCGCCGCGGCCTCCTTGGCACCCTTCTGGACGATGTCCCAGAAGGTGTCGCCGTCTCCCGCGTGCGTGACCATCGCGAAGGTCCAGCGCGGGGTGGACACGGCGGGCCGGCCCGCCTGGGCGGCCTTCGCCCGCTCCTCGGCACGCTTGCCGCCCGTACTGCTGCAGCCCACGAGGGAGGCCCCCAGTACCGCCGCGAGCACGGCGCCCGCGACGCGCACCCCTGTCCGAACCCTAGCCACGTCTGCGTGCCCTTCCCTCGTCCTGCGTCTTGTGCGGTCCGCTGCTGTCAAAGCGGTCATTACGGTTCCAGCCGCTCAGTATCCGCCACAGTGGACCATGTGCGGTCATCGGGTCCTTCGAGCCCATCTGGGCCATACGGGTACTGTCGGGCGGATTGACAGCCCCCGGTGAGGGGGTCAGGTTGATTGCATGCGCATCGGGGTGATCGGAACGGGCCGGATCGGCTCCTTCCACGCGGCGGCACTGGCCCGCCACCCGGACGCCGGCTCGCTGCTCCTCGCCGACGCCGATCCCGTGCGGGCGGCTCGCCTCGCCGACCGGCTGGGGGCGACCGCCGCCCCGTCCGTGGAGCAGGTCTTCACCTGGGGCGTGGACGCCGTGGTCGTGGCCTGCGCCACCGACGGGCACGCCGAGCTGGTCCTGCGGGCGGTCCGCGGCGGGCTCCCGGTGTTCTGCGAGAAGCCCCTGGCCCCCGACCTCGCCCGGACACTGGCCGTACTGCGCGAGGTGGTCGCCGCGGACGGGGTGCTCCAGCTGGGCTTCATGCGCCGCTTCGACGCGGGCTGCCGCACCGCGCGGGAGCTGGTGCGCTCCGGAGCCCTGGGCCGGCTGCACACCGTACGGACGATGACCGCCGATCCGGCGCCACCGCCCGCCGCCTACCTGGCGACGTCGGGGGGGCTGTACCGGGACTGCCTGGTGCACGACTTCGACATGGTCCGCTGGGTGACCGGCCGCGAGGTGACCGAGGTGTTCGCGACCGGCTCCGACGCGGGTCCGGCGGTCTTCCGCGAGCTCGGCGACGTGGACACCGCCGTCGCCGTCCTCACCCTGGACGACGGGACCCTGGCCACCTGTACGGGCACCCGCTGCAACGGCGCCGGGTACGACGTGCGCATGGAGCTGGCCGGTGAGCTCGACCAGGTCTCCTCCGGGCTGGACGACCGTACGCCGATCGCCTCGACCGAACCGCACGGCCCGCCCCCGGCGAGCAAGCCCTGGGCGGGCTTCCTGGAGCGGTTCGCCCCCGCGTACGAGGCGGAGCTGGCGGCCTTCGTCCGGCTGGTGCGCGGCGAGGGCCCCAACCCGTGCGACGGCCGGGAGGCGCTGGCCGCGCTGCGGATCGCGGAGGCGTGCGAGGCGTCGCGGCGGGAGCGGCGCCCGGTGCGCATGGCGGAGCTCCCGGACCTGTAGGGGCGCCGGGGAAGCGGGCGGGGGCGGTGGGGAATCGGCCACGGGCGGCGGCTACCAGCGCACCGGGAGCCGGGTCACGCCGCGGATCAGGCTGCCCCCGATGTACGTCGGCGCCTCCTCGTCCGGGTCCTCGGCCAGGTCCGGGAACCGCTCCAGCAGGCCGCGGATCGCGATGCGGCCCTCCATCCGGGCGAGCGGGGCGCCGAGGCAGAAGTGCAGTCCGTGCCCGAAGGCGAGGTGGCCCTGCGGCGCGCGCCGGATGTCGAACGCGTCGGGGTCCCCGTAGCGCCCGGGGTCGCGGTCGGCTCCGGCCAGCGAGACGAGGACGGTGGCCCCGGCCGGGATGGCGGTGCCGCCGAGCTCCATGTCCTCGCGGGCGTATCGGTAGGTGGTGTTCTGCACCGGGCCGTCGTAGCGGAGCACCTCCTCGACGGCTCCGTCGAGGAGGCCGTCGTAGTCGGCGCGCAGGGCGGCCAGTTGGTCCGGGTGGGCCAGCAGGGCGCGCGCGGCGTTGGATATGAGGTTGACGGTGGTCTCGTGGCCGGCGACCAGCAGCAGGAACGCCATCCCGATCAGCTCCGTGGAGGACAGTGCGTCGCCGTCCTCGTCGCGGGTCCGGATGAGGGCGCTGAGCAGGTCCTCGCCGGGATCCTCGGCCTTGGCCTCGACGAGTTCGGCGAGGTACTCCCCGAGCTTCCGGTGCGCGGTGGTGCTCGGGGTGGCGGAGGTGGGGGCGACGACCTCCTTGGACCAGTGGCCGAAGCGCTCGCGGTCCAGGTCGGGGACGCCGAGGAGTTCGGCGATGACGGTCATCGGGAGCGGGAAGGCGAGGGCCTTGACCAGGTCGGCGGTGCGCTGCGGGCGGGCGGCCATCGCGTCGAGCAGGTCGTCGGTGACCTGCTGGACGCGGGGGCGCATGTCCTGCACGCGGCGGGCGGTGAACTCTCGGGCCACCAGGCGGCGGAGCCGGGTGTGGTGCGGCGGGTCGGCCTCCAGCATGTTGCTGTTGGCCGCGGTGGTCGTGATGCCCGGCAGGATGGCGCCGCTGCTCCAGTCCTTCGCCAGACCGGGGTGGCTGAGGGCCCGGCGGGCCTCGTCGTAGCCGACCACCAGGAAGGTGGGCGCGTACTCGGTGGCCGTGACCTCCACGTGGTGCACCGGGCCCGTCGCGCGGAGCCGGGCGTAGAAGGAGTAGGGATCGGTGCGGAAGTCGGCGTCGTTCGCGCTGATGTCCGGTAAGGGCATGCGGTCACATTAATGTGACCGCTCAGTACGGGACCCGGCGATTTCCGGTCACTCGTCAGCGCCCTCCGGCCACCTGTCGGATGCGCGCCGGGTCAGCCGGCCACGGCGCGGCGGCCCCAGGCGGTGCCGCCGAGGACGAGTGCGGCGCCCGCGAACCCGGCCGGGCCGAGGTGTTCGCCGCCGATGGCGATGCCGGCGGCGGCCGCCCACAGGGGTTCGGTGCCGAGCAGCAGGCTGACGCGGGAGGGCGAGGAGCGGCGTACGGCCCACATCTGCACGAAGAACGCGAAGAGCGTGCAGAAGACGGAGAGGAAGGCGAGTCCCGCCCACTCGGCGGCCCCGAAGGCGGCGGCCGCCGCCCAGGGGCTGTCGCCCGTGCCCGGCACGGCGGCCAGTACGGCGAAGACGAGGACGGCGCCGCCGAGTTGCACGGTGGTCAGCGACAGCGAGTCGGCGTCCCGCACGGCCTTGATCCGCGCCATCAGCAGGACGTGCAGGGTGCGGGCGAGGGCCGCGCCGAGGATGAGCAGGTCTCCGGCGCCGGGGACGGTGAACCCGGCGCCCTGGGTGAGCAGGACGACGCCGGCGACGGAGGCCGCGGCGCCCGCGAGGAAGGCGGCCGAGGGGGCCTCGCGCCGTACGGCTGCCTCGGCGAGCGGGGTGAAGATCATGGTCAGGCTGATGATCAGCCCGGCGTTGGTGGCGGAGGTGTGGACGACCCCGTACGTCTCCAGCAGGAAGATCCCGCCGAGTACGAGGCCCAGCAGACCCGCGCCGCGCAGCTGCCGGGCGGTGAGTGCCCGCAGCCGCTGCCGTCCGGCGACGATGAGTACGGGCAGGACGAGCGCGAAGCGCAGGACGAGGACGGCGATCACGGTGTGGGCCGCGGTGATGCCCTTGGCCGCGAGGTAGCTGCCGCCCCAGACGACGGCGACGGCCAGGACCGGCAGGTCGGCGAGCCAGGCGCGGCGGGGGGCGGCGGTGCGTGCGAGCAGGGCGGGCGAGCTCACCGGGGACTCTCCATCGGCGTGAAGCGGGTGGAGACTTCGGCGGCTCCCTCGGGTGCGGCTCACCGTACCCGAGCCGATCAGGGCGGTCGAGCGGTTTCACCGCCGCCCGGAGCCACCGGCCGGCGGCCGCCCTCCGGGGCCGCCTCCGGGGGCCGCCGGCCCGGGCCCCGGTGGACGGCGGCCGGGCCCCGGTGGACGGCGGCCGGGTCAGACGAAGGTGCCGAAGGTGGCGCGGCCCGTCGGGCGGTGGGTGAGGATGGCCGTGCCGTTCGGCGTCGTGCGCGACGCGGCCAGCTCGCAGGCCGTCGGCAGCCCGCCCGTGGGGAACAGCCGCTGCCCGGCGCCCAGGAAGACGGGGAACACCAGCAGGTTCAGCTCGTCCACGAGGTCCCGCGCCAGCAGCCACTGCGCCAGCGCCCCGCTGCCGTGCACCTGGAGTTCCCGGCTCCCCTCCAGCGCGTCCTTGACCCGCACGATCTCGGCCTGGAGGTGTTCGCCGTCGATGACCGTGGTCCCGGCCCAGGCCGGTTCCCTGAGCGTGGTCGAGGCGACGTACTTCGGCAGCCCGTTGAGCCGGCTCGCGATCGGGTGCGCGGGGTCGGTCACCTTCGGCCAGTAGTCGGCGAAGATCTCGTACGTCCGGCGCCCGAGCAGGAAGGCCCCGGCCCGGTCGAACACCTCGTTCATGAACACCCCCATGCCCTCGTCGCTGAACGGCACCAGCCAGCCGCCGTACGCGAACCCGCCGCTGGGGTCCTCCTCCGGCCCGCCGGGGGCCTGCATGACGCCGTCGAGGGTCAGGAAGGTGGTGAGGGTCAGCTTGCCCATGGCTCTGCGCTCCTTGCGTCCGGTGTCTGCTGCACGTGTTCAGACTCCCGGGCGCCCCGGAACTCATCGGCGCGACGCGCACGAACGCGAGGTCCGATTCCCGCCAGCGCCGGTCCCTTGACGCCCGTTTCATTGAACCCGCAACGACTTGTCGGACGAGAGCGGGGAGAAGACCATGAGCAGCATCGGCACGGTGGCACTGGTGACCGGCGGCAGCCGCGGCATCGGGGCTGCCACCGCCCTGCGCCTGGCGCAGGACGGGACCGACGTCGCCGTCACGTACGTCCACGGCGCGCAGGCCGCGGCCGAGGTCGTGGGCAGGATCGAGGCGCTCGGCCGGCGCGCCCTGGCGGTCCGGGCCGACGTGGGCGACCCGGCGCAGGCGGTCGCCGCGGTGGAGGAGACCGTACGGGGCCTGGGGCGGATCGACACCCTGGTCAACAACGCCGGCATCGGCGTACTCGGCCCGCTGGACGCCCTGACCCCGGCCGATGTGGACCGGGTACTGGCGGTCAACGTGCGCGGCGTGTTCCTGACCACCCGGGCCGCGGCCGCGCGGATGGGCTCCGGCGGCCGGATCGTCACCATCGGCAGCTGCATGGTGGCGCGGGTCCCCGGCCCGGGCGGCACCCTGTACGCGATGAGCAAGGCCGCGCTGACCGGGCTGAACAAGGCGCTGGCGCGGGAGCTCGGCGGGCGCGGCATCACCGCGAACCTCGTGCACCCGGGCCCGGTGGACACCGACATGAACCCGGCGGACGGGCCCCACGCCGCCGCGCAGAGCGCGCTGACGGCCCTCGGGCGCTTCGGCACCGCACAGGAGGTGGCGGGCCTGGTGTCCTTCCTCGCGGGCCCGGACGCCGCCTACGTCACGGGCGCCGAGTTCGCGGTGGACGGCGGCCACGCGGCGTAGCGCGCCGGGGGCCGGGGGCCGGCAGGCGGCGGGTGCGCGGGGCCAAGGTGCGCGGGGCCCCAGGGCACGGGTCCCGGGGGCGCGGCCGGGGCCCGGACACGCCGACGGGGCGCGCCGCTGCGGCGGTGCGCCCCGTCGGGCCGTGCGGGCCCCGGGGGTGTCGGCCCCCGGGGCAGTCACGGGGCGGCGTCAGCCGCCCAGCTCCTGGTGTCGGGCGGTCAGCGCGGCCGCGCCGGCCTCCGTCAGCGAGCCGTACAGGCGCAGGCGGGAGAAGCCGCCGTCCGGGAAGATGTCGATCCGCACGTGGGTGCCGACCGCCGGGGCGTCCAGTACGAAGCGGTGGTTGGTGTCGGGCTGCAGGCGGGTGCGCGGCAGGAACTCCGTCCACTCGCCCTCCTCGCCGGACTTGACGGACAGCGAGGCCCAGCCGGCCGAGTTGCCCTTGAGGTAGGCGGTGTCGATCTCGACGGCGCGGATCTC
Organism: Streptomyces sp. NPDC051109; assembly: GCF_044455885.1. Lineage (NCBI taxonomy): Bacteria > Bacillati > Actinomycetota > Actinomycetes > Kitasatosporales > Streptomycetaceae > Streptomyces > Streptomyces sp. NPDC051109. Next base: position 113,483 of record NZ_JBITFF010000010.1, on the reverse strand, counting down.
GGAGTCGGCCACCAGCTGGTAGCGGATCCAGTCATTGCCGTTGTCACGGCGGCGGGCGGTCTCCCAGCCGTCGTCCATCTTGCGGGAGCGGCCCGGGTTGATGGTGTTGGTCGGCGGGGAGTAGAAGCGGTTGGAGGCGTCCTGGACGGAGCCGCCGTTCTCCAGGGCGACGACGTCGAAGGTGCCGAGCGCGGCGAGCCACTCAGGGTCGGGGCGTACCTCGCCGTAGACGCGCAGGCGGGCGATGCCGCCGTCCGGGTGCTGGTTCAGCCGCAGGTGCGTGAAGCGCTGCTCCACGTCGACCTCGAAGCCGTTGGCCGCGTGGCCGCCGACGGGGGTGCGCGGTACGAGGGTCGTCCACTTCACGTCGTCGGAGAGGAGCTCCTGCGCGGTCGGGGAGCCCTCGACGGAGGTGGCCTCCACCGAGACGGCCTGCGGCATGTTGCCGCGGAAGTGGGCGGTGTCGACGACGATGCCGCGGATGACGCCGGGAGCGCCGAGGCGGATCAGCGCCCAGTCGTGGTCCTCGGCGGTCGGCCAGGGCTGCCCGGCCGAGACTCCGCGCCGGCGGCGGGTCTCCCAGCCGTCCATGACCTTGCCCTTGTGGCCGAAGTGCTCGGGGTCGAAGTGCGCGGCCTCCTCGACGAGCAGGTTCTCGCGCTGGGCGAAGAACTCGTCGTTGGCGGCGAGGACGCCCGCGCCGAGCTGACGCGCGGCGAGGTTCGCGTGCTGGGTGAACGGGAAGTCCGCGGTGCGGTAGTCGGCGTACGGGTCGCCGCCTCCGTACGGGTTCGCGTTACCGGTGAAGGAGGGAATCGCCACTGGTCAGTTCTGCCTTTCGAGGAGTCGGCCCGTGGGCTCGGTCGGGGTGCCGTGGTCGGCGATCTGCCTGCCGCGCAGCCAGGTGGACTTCACGACGCCGTGCAGGGTCTTGCCCGCGTACGCCGTGACCCGGTTGCGGTGGTGCAGTTCCGCGGGATCCACGGTGAAGGTCTCTTCGGGGGCCAGCACGGCGAAGTCGGCGTCGCGGCCGGCCTCGATCGCGCCCTTGTCGGCGAGGCCCGCGAGCGCGGCCGGGGCGGCCGACATCCAGCGCACGACGTCCTCAAGGGTGCGTCCGCGGCGCCGGGCCTCGGTCCAGATGGCGGGCAGGCCGAGCTGGAGCGAGGAGATGCCGCCCCACGCGGTGGCGAAGTCGTCCGTCTTCAGGTCCGCCGTGGAGGGCGAGTGGTCGGAGACGATGCAGTCGATGGTGCCGTCGGCCAGCGCGTCCCACAGGAGGTCCTGGTTGGCGGCCTCGCGGATGGGCGGGCAGCACTTGAACTCGCTCGCGCCGTCCGGCACTTCCTCGGCGGTCAGGGTGAGGTAGTGCGGGCAGGACTCGACGGTGATCCGGACGCCCTCGGCCTTGGCGGCGGCGATCAGCGGCAGCGCGTCGGAGGAGGACAGGTGCAGTACGTGGACGCGCGCGTCCAGCCGCTTCGCCTGGGCGATCAGGTTGCCGATCGCGGTGTTCTCGGCGTCGCGCGGGCGGGAGGCCAGGAAGTCGGCGTACTTGGGTCCCGGGACGGCCGGGGCGGAGTCCAGGTGGTGCGGGTCCTCGGCGTGCACGATCATCAGGCCGCCGAAGCCGGTGATCTCGGCGAGGGAGGTGGCCAGCCGCTCCTGGTCGAGCTCGGGGAACTCCTCGACGCCGGAGGGCGACAGGAAGCACTTGAAGCCGTAGACGCCGGCGTCGTGCAGGGGGCGCAGGTCCTTGACGTTGTCCGGCAGGGCGCCGCCCCAGAAGCCGACGTCCACGTGCGCCTTGGTCCGGGCGACCTCCTGCTTGACGCGGAGGTGGTCGACCGTGGTGGTCGGCGGCAGGGAGTTGAGGGGCATGTCGAGGATCGTCGTGACGCCCCCGGCCGCGGCGGCGCGGGTGGCCGTCCAGAAGCCCTCCCACTCGGTGCGGCCCGGGTCGTTCACGTGCACGTGGGTGTCGACCAGGCCGGGGAGCAGGACGTCGTCGCCGAAGTCCTCGAACCGGGCGCCGGCCGGTACCTCGGCGTCGTGCGGCAGTACGGCGACGATCTTCCCGGCGGCGACGGCGACCGAAGCGGCGCGCGTCCCCTCGGGGGTGATGACGCGAGTCGAGCGCAGTACCAGTTCCACGTCGTCGGACACGCCGGAACCTCCCCATCTACTTCCACAGAGCGAAATTCAACGTTCTGTTGACGGAGTCTCGCCGCCGATCCGGGGCCCGTCAAGAGCGGCCGGACGGACCACCGACACACCGGCGCCGCAATTGGATGTTTCCACAGGATGGAATTAAGATTTCACTATCCAGAATGTAGCTACCACTACCGGGGGCGGACGGGTAACTTCCCGAGGAGGTCCGCGACCCGGACAAACCCCCTCTGACCGGCGGGGACGGCTTCGACCCGGCTCTAGGGCCGACGCCGACCGACCGGTAGGCTGCTTCCTTGCCTGCCAGCACCGAAAGGACCGCGCCGTGCCGACGTCCAGCGCCAGCACCACCGACGCTTCCGCGAAGCCCACCGCCGCCAGCGGTGGCGTTCAGTCCCTTGAGCGCGCCTTCGATCTGCTTGAACGCATGGCCGATGCCGGGGGCGAGGTCGGCCTCAGCGAGCTCTCCACCGCCAGCGGTCTGCCGCTGCCCACCATCCACCGCCTCATGCGCACCCTGGTGGCATGCGGCTACGTCCGGCAGCAGCCCAATCGACGGTACTCCCTCGGCCCCCGGCTGATCCGCCTCGGCGAGTCCGCGTCGCGGCTGCTGGGGACCTGGGCGCGGCCGTACCTCGCCCGCCTGGTCGAGGAGACCGGCGAGACGGCCAACATGGCCCTGCTCGACGGGGACGAGATCGTCTACGTCGCCCAGGTGCCGTCCAAGCACTCCATGCGCATGTTCACCGAGGTCGGCCGCCGGGTGCTGCCGCACTCCACCGGCGTGGGCAAGGCGCTGCTCGCGTACACGCCCGCCGACGAGGTACGGGCGCTGCTGGCGCGCACCGGCATGCCGGCCGCGACCGAGAAGACCATCACCACGCCCGAGGGCTTCCTGGAGGCCCTGGAGCAGGTGCGCAGGTCGGGCTACGCGGTCGACGACAACGAGCAGGAGATAGGGGTCCGCTGCCTGGCCGTGTCGGTGCCGAACTCGCCGACCGCCGCCGCGATCTCCATCTCGGGTCCGGCGGGCCGGGTGACCGAGGCCGTGGCCGAGTCCTTCGTGCCGATCCTGCAGAACGTCGCGGCCGAACTGTCGGTGGCGCTGCAGAGCCAGAGCCCCGCGTAGGTCCGCCGCCCGTACGTGAAGGCCCCGGCCCCCCCTCCGCTGCGAGGGGGCCGGGGCCTTCACGCACGTACGGGCGCTCAGGCGGCCGGGACCGTCTCGGACGCGGAGTCCGTCAGACGGCCGTCCGCCATCGTCGCCGTCCGGTCCATCCGCTCCAGGTGGGCGTGGTCATGGGTGACCAGCACGGTCGCGGTGGAGCGCTCGCGGGTCAGGGTCACCAGCAGGTCGAGGACGGCCGCCCCGCGCTCGTGGTCCAGGGCGCTCGTGGGTTCGTCGACCAGCAGGACGGCCGGCTCGTTCATCAGGGCGCGGGCGATGTTGACCCGCTGGCGCTGGCCGCCGGAGAGCTGGTGGGGCCGCTTGTCGGCCTTGTCGGCCAGCCCCACCGCGTCCAGCAGGTCCAGCGCCCGGCGGCGCAGCGCCCGCGGGGGGCGGCCCGAGAGGTGGGCCATCACCTGGAGCTGCTCGGCGGCGGTCAGCGAGGCCGGCAGGTTCGGCTGCTGGAAGACGATGCCGATCTTCTCGCGGCGCAGGGCCGACTTCTCGGCCGCGCTCAGCCTGGCGGTGTCCCGGCCGGCCACCACCACCTGCCCGGAATCCGGGGTGACCAGGGTGGCGGCGACGGCCAGCAGGCTGGACTTGCCGGATCCGGAGGGTCCGATGACCGCGGTCAGGGTGCCCGCGGGCACCTCCAGGCCGACCCGGTCGAGAGCGGTGAGCCGGCTCTCGCCGTCCGGATAGGTGAGCGTGACGTCGTGCACGAGCAGGGTCATCGGGCGCTCCCGAGGGCGGTCAGGGGGTCGACGGCGGTGATCCGCCGGATGGACAGGGCCGCGCCCAGCGCGCCGAGCGCGATCATGATCGCGGCGGGCGCCAGCACGGTCGCCGCGTCGAGGACGAAGGGGACGTCGCCCCCGCTGATCAGCACGCCGAAGCCGGCGGCGAGCGCCGTACCGAGCCCGGTGCCGATGGCGAGCATGACGACGGCCTGGCCGAGGGCGTCCTTCAGCAGGTACGGGGTGGAGGCGCCCAGTGCCTTCAGCACGGCGATGTCGCCGCTGCGCTGGATCGTCCACACGGTGAAGAAGGCCCCTATGACCAGGGCGGAGATGGCGAAGAGGAAGCCGCGCATGAGCTGGAGCGAGCCGTTCTCGGCCTGGTAGGACCCTATGGCGCCGAGTGCCTCGTCGATGGTCCGGGCCGAGGTGCCGGCCGCCTTGTCGCCGGCGGCGAGGTCCGCCGACCCGGCCGTGTCGAGTGCGATCACGGTGGCGAGGGTGGCGGTGGAGTTGCCCGGGTTGCCGATGCGCTGCCAGTCCCGCAGGTCCATCCAGACGACCGGGGTGTGGCTGTAGGCGGCGGTGCCGGAGACGGCGGCCACGGTCAGTTCCAGCGGACCGGTCCTCAGCTTGGCGCCCGGCGTCAGGCCGCCGAGCTCCTTGGCGGCCTTCTCGGTGAGGACCACCTGCCCCTGGGCGAGGCCGCTGCCGCGCGGCGGGAGGGGGCCGGCCGGGTCGACGCCGAAGACGGAGACCGCGGCGGTGCGGGCGCCCGCCGACGCGTTGGTGGTGCGGATGCCGAGCGGCTCGGCCGACTTCACTCCGGGCTGCGCCCGCCAGGCCTGCCAGGCCTTCTCGGACACCTGGGAGTTGGTGAAGGACACCTTCTGGTCCCCGGCGGGCGCGGCGAAGGCGAGGTGGCCGGCGGGCAGTCCGGTGACGGCCGAGACGTTCTCCCGGGCCAGGCCGGCGGTGAGCCCGGACAGCAGGCCGACCAGCAGCGTGATCAGCAGTACGACCGAGCCCATGAGGGCGAAGCGGCCCTTGGCGAACCGTAGATCTCTCCATGCGACGAACATGTCCCCACCCTGGTCTTCGGCGGGGGCACACGGCATCGCGCCACGGTAGCGATCCTGGTATCGAACGACGCATCCGGACATCAAACTTTCGATTGACCGGGCGCCGCCGACGCCCGCTTAGGCTGGTCGAGCCATGGCCACTGCTTCGCGATCCCCCGCTCCGCGCCCCCTCACCCCCGTCTCGCGCGTACTGCGCCTGTGCCTGCACGCGCTGCTGTTCGGGCTGCTCGCGCTGGCCGCCGGGCGGGCCGTCACCGACTCCGCGCCGGAGGCCGGCTGGGTGGTGGCCGCCTGCGCGGTGCTGGCCGCGGTGTACGCGGGGGGCGTACTGGCGCCCTCGGTGCACCGCTCGCCGCGCGCCGGGGCGGTGTGGCTGGCCGGGCTGGGCGCGGCCTGGGCGGGGCTGCTGGCGGTCTCCCCCGACGGGCTGTGGATCGCGTTCCCGCTGTACTTCCTGGAGCTGCACCTGCTGCGGCTGCGCTGGGGCATCGCGGCCGTCGCGGTGACGGCGTGCGCGGCGATCGGCGGCTTCCTGGCGCACGCGCAGAGCGGCGCGGTCTCGCCGGGGGCCTTCCTCGGACCGCTGCTCGGCGGGGCCGTGGCGGTGGCGACCGTACTGGGCTACCAGGCGCTGTACCGCGAGAGCGAGCGCCGCCGCGAGCTGATCGAGGAGCTCATCGCCACCCGGGCCGAACTGGCCGCGGCCGAGCGGAACGCCGGGATCCTCGCGGAGCGGGAACGCCTGGCCCGCGAGATCCACGACACCCTGGCCCAGGGCCTGTCCTCGATCCAGCTCCTGCTCCGCGCGGCGGAACGCTCGCTCGCCGAGGCCGCGGCGCCCGCACCGGACGCACCGGACTCCCCGCAGTGGCCGAACCCGGACTCGTCGAACCCGTACGGCCCTGACGCCGCGCGCCCGGACCCGGGCGGCCTGGCCGACTCCCGCGCGGCAGCCCTCGCGCACATCGCGCAGGCCCGGGAGGCCGCGCAGGAGAACCTCGCCGAGGCGCGGCGGTTCGTACGGGCGCTCACCCCGCCCGACCTGGAGCACGGTTCCCTCGCCGCCGCCCTGGAGCGGCTGTGCACGGCCGCGCCCGGGCCGCGCGTCCGGTTCTGCCTGAGCGGCGCGCCCCGGGTCCTGCCCACCCCGTACGAGGTCGCGCTGCTCCGCATCGCCCAGTCGGCACTGGCCAACGTCGTCCGGCACGCCCGCGCGGACCGCGCCGAGATCACCCTGACCTTCATGGACGCCTCGGTGACACTGGACGTCGTCGACGACGGGACCGGCTTCGACCCCTCCTCGGCCCCCTCCGGCGAGGGCGGGTTCGGGCTGCCCGCGATGCGCTCGCGGGCCGAGACGCTGGGCGGGCTGTTCACCGTGGAGTCCGCGCCGGGCCAGGGCACCGCCGTGGCCGTCACCCTGCCGCTGCCCCTGGAGGCCACCTGATGACGATCCGCCTGCTGCTGGCCGATGACCACCCGGTGGTCCGGGCCGGCCTGCGCGCGGTGCTGGACACCGAGCCGGACTTCGCGGTGGTCGCGGAGGCCGCCACCGCCGAGCGGGCGGTGGAACTGGCCGCCTCCGAGCCGGTGGACGTGGTCCTGATGGACCTCCAGTTCGGTACGGGCATGCACGGCTCGGCTGCGACGGCGGCGATCACGGCCCGGCCCGGGGCGCCCCGGGTCCTGGTGCTGACCACGTACGACACGGACGCGGACATCCTGGCGGCGGTGGAGGCGGGCGCCTCGGGCTACCTGCTGAAGGACGCCCCTCCGGAAGAGCTGGCGGCGGCGGTCCGCACGGCGGCGGCGGGGCAGTCGGCGCTGGCCCCCGCGGTGGCCCTGCGCCTGATGGACCGCATGCGGACGCCTGCGGAGGCGCTGACGAAGCGGGAGCTGGAGGTCCTCCAGCTGGTCGCGGACGGCCTGTCGAACCAGCAGATCTCGAAGAAGCTCTTCCTGAGCCAGGCCACGGTCAAATCCCACCTGGTCCACATCTACGCCAAGCTCGGCGTCGACTCCCGCACCTCGGCGGTGGCCGCGGCCGCCACCCGCCGCCTCATCCGCACCCCGTAGCCGCTACGGGGTCCGGGCTCACGCCACCCAGTGCGGCCGCTCCACCGCCGGAGCCAGCGGAACCCCGTCGTGGAAGGCCGCCGCGAGGCGCCGCACCGCCTCGTCCAGGTGATCGGCTGCCAGCGTGTACGGAATCCGCAGCCGGTGCTCGAAAGTCCCCGGATCCACCCCGAACCGCGCCCCCCGCCCGATGTGCACGCCGCAGGCGGCGGCCCGCTCCGCCAGTGCCGAGCTGACCGGCTCCCCCAGATCCACCCACAGCGAGAGCCCGCCCGGCCCGCGCGACCACGACCACTCCGGCGTGTGCCGCTCCAGCGCCCGCTCCAACGCCTCCCGCTGCCCCCGCAACTGGGCGAGCCGCGCCGGCAGCGTCCGCTCCAGCCCCTCCAGCAGCGGCAGCGCCACCAGCTGGTCCAGGACCGACCCCGTCATGTCCGCGGCCACCTTCACCGCCGCCAGCTCCGTGATCATCTTCGCGGTGGCCCGGACCCAGCCCACCCGCAGACCACCCCAGTGCGTCTTGCTGAGCGAACCGATCGTCACCACGTGCTCCGCCCCGCCCCTCGGCGCCAGCGAGGCCAGCGGCGCAGGCGCGGGTACGTCCAGGGCGATGTCGGCGATGGTCTCGTCGACCACCAGCCACGTCCCGGTCCGCCGGGTCGCCGCCAGCAGCCGCAGCCGCTGCTCCCGCGGCATCAGCAGGCCCGTCGGATTGTGGAAGTCCGGGATCACGTACGCCAGCCTCGGCACGGTCTGCCGCAGCGTGGACTCGGCGATCTCCATGTCCCAGCCCGCGTCGGAGACGGCGATCGACCCGGTGCGCAGCCGCGCCCGCCGCAGCGCGTCGAGGGCGTTCGCGTACGTGGGGCTCTCGGTCACCACCCGGTCCCCGGACCTGCACAGCAGGCTCACGACCAGCGAGAACGCCTGCTGCGCGCCGGCCGTGACCAGGATCTGCCCGGGGCGGGTCGCGAGCCCGCGCCGGGTGAACCGCTCGGCGATGGCACCGCGCAGGTCGGGCAGGCCGAAGGGGTGGTAGCCGGGGGTCCGGGCGAGCGCGGGCAGCCGGGGCGCGGCCCAGGCGAGGGCGTCGGTGAGGCTGTCCTGCGGGGCGCCGAGGGCGGCGATGGCCAGGTCGATCCCGGGTTCGCCGTCGGACAGGTACCCGCCGGAGCCGGCCAGCAGGTGCGCGCCGACCGGGCCGTGGCCCTCGGGGAGCTCGGTCCAGGTGCCGGAGCCGCGCCGGCTGCGGACGTAGCCGCTCTCGCGCAGCAGGTCGTAGGCCCCGGTGACGGTGGCCCGGCTCGCGGCGAGCGCCTCGGCGAGCTCGCGCTCGGCGGGCAGCCTCACGTGCAGGGCGATCCGGCCGTCGAGGATCAGCGTGCGCACGGCGTCGGCGAGGGACCGGTAGCCGGGGCGGGCCAGCACCTCGGAGGGCAGCAGTGCCGCGAGCTGGCGGCTGCCGAGGGTTCTGTCCGCCGTCTGGACAACTCGCCCGTTTGCCATGCCAACCTCCCCTGATTGGCTCTGCCGACCAGACCAATCGGGGTCCAGACTCGCGGTATTGGCCCCCGATTGGCAAGGAGACCGCCCGTGGCGACCCCGCCGGCCCAGCCGCAGATCCGCCTGACCGACCGCGACGAACGCGCCTTGGCGGCCGCCGCCGAGAACCGGATCTCAGAGCCGCTGCGGCTCGGGCCCGCCGTGGCCGCCTTACGGCGCCTCCTGGCGCGTCGGCCGCGCACCGGCCCGCAGGAGCGAGAATCGCTGGCATGCCGGCCAACGCGAACCCAAGCCCCACTCCCACCCCCACCCCGAGCGTGAGCCCGAGCCCGAGCGCGAGCCCGGTGATCGCGGGCCTGCTCCTCGCCGCCGGCGGCGGCCGCCGCCTGGGCGGCCGCCCCAAGGCCCTGCTCCCGTACCGCGGCCGCCCGCTGGTCGAGAACGCGGTGCGGGTGCTGCGCGAGGCCGGCTGCGGGCCGCTCCACGTGGTGCTCGGCGCCTCCGCGGCCGAGGTCCGCGAGCGGGCGGACCTGACGGGCTGCGTGGTCGTGGACAACCCCGACTGGGCGGAGGGCATGGGCTCGTCCCTGCGGGTGGGCCTCGCCTCGCTCGCCGGTACGGGCGCCCGCGCGGCCCTCGTGTCGCTCGTGGACCAGCCGGGGATCGGGCCGGCGGCCGTGGCCCGGGTCCGGGAGGCGTACCGCTCGCCGGCGAGCCTGGTGGCGGCGGCGTACGGCGGGGAGCGCGGGCATCCGGTGCTCTTCGGCGCGGACCGCTGGGCGGACATCGCGGCGACGGCGACGGGGGACAAGGGCGCACGGGTGCACCTGACAGATCACGCGGACGAGCTCACGCTGGTGGAGTGCGGGGACATCGCCGAGGCCTTCGACATCGACACCCCGCCCGACCTGGCACGACTCGCTTGAGCGGCGGCCCAGGGACGGTTGAGCGGGCAGTGACGAAGGTGGCACTGAGGGCCACCAGGCGCAGGACTCTGTCGACTCAGAGAATCTCGACATCAACAAACCATTGAACTTCCACCATAAGGAAATTACTATCCACTGGTCAGAAGCGCCCTGAACCCCAGACGGCGCCCGCGACCGTATCCCGGAACTCTCCACACCCGACGGCACTGCGTGCCGTCCTGCGCGAGCATTCCCCGCGGCCGCCAGGCACCGCCGCTGAAGGAGTGACAGATATGTCCGCACCAGCGCCGTCATCGCTGGCCATCGTCGACGCCGAGCCCCTGCCCCGGCAGGACGAAGTCCTGACCGAGGCGGCCCTCGCGTTCGTGGCCGAGCTCCACCGGCGGTTCACGCCCCGCCGTGACGAGCTCCTCGCCCGCCGCGCCGAGCGCCGCGCCGAAATCGCCCGCACCTCCCACCTCGACTTCCTCCCGGACACCGCACAGGTCCGCGAGGGCGAGTGGAAGGTCGCGCCGGCGCCGGCCGCGCTGAACGACCGCCGTGTGGAGATCACCGGTCCGACCGACCGCAAGATGACCGTCAACGCCCTGAACTCGGGCGCCAAGGTCTGGCTCGCCGACTTCGAGGACGCCTCCGCCCCCACCTGGGAGAACGTCGTCCTCGGTCAGCTCAACCTCATCGACGCCTACGAGCGCCGCATCGACTTCACGGACCCGCGCACGGGCAAGTCGTACGCCCTGAAGCCGGCCGAGCAGCTGGCGACCGTCGTGATGCGCCCGCGCGGCTGGCACCTGGAGGAGCGCCACCTCCAAGTCGAGGGCCGCCCGGTCCCCGGTGCGCTGGTCGACTTCGGCCTGTACTTCTTCCACAACGCCAAGCGCCTCATCGAGCTCGGCAAGGGCCCGTACTTCTACCTGCCGAAGACGGAGTCGCACCTGGAGGCGCGCCTCTGGAACGAGATCTTCGTCTTCTCGCAGGACTACGTCGGCATCCCGCAGGGCACGGTCCGCGCGACCGTCCTGATCGAGACCATCACGGCCGCGTACGAGATGGAGGAGATCCTCTACGAGCTGCGCGACCACGCGGCGGGCCTGAACGCGGGCCGCTGGGACTACCTGTTCTCGATCGTGAAGAACTTCCGTGACGGCGGCGAGAAGTTCGTCCTCCCGGACCGCAACGCGGTGACGATGACCGCCCCGTTCATGCGGGCGTACACCGAGCTCCTGGTGCGCACCTGCCACAAGCGCGGCGCGCACGCCATCGGCGGCATGGCGGCCTTCATCCCGTCCCGCAAGGACGCCGAGGCCAACCGGATCGCGTTCGAGAAGGTCAAGGCCGACAAGGACCGCGAGGCGGGCGACGGCTTCGACGGCTCCTGGGTCGCCCACCCCGACCTGGTGCCGATCGCGATGGCCTCCTTCGACGCGGTCCTCGGCGAGAAGCCGAACCAGAAGGACCGGCTGCGCGAGGACGTCTCGGTGGCTCCGGGCGAGCTCATCGCGATCGACTCGCTGGACGCGAAGCCGACGTACGAGGGCCTGCGCAACGCCGTCCAGGTCGGCATCCGCTACATCGAGGCCTGGCTGCGCGGCCTGGGCGCGGTCGGCATCTTCGGCCTCATGGAGGACGCGGCCACCGCCGAGATCTCCCGTTCGCAGATCTGGCAGTGGATCAATGCCGGGGTCGTCTTCGAGCACGACGGCGAACCGGTGACGGCCACCGCCGACCTCACCCGCGAGATCGCCGCCGGTGAACTGGCCGCGATCCGCGCCGAGATCGGCGAGGAGGCCTTCGCGGCCGGAAAGTGGCAGCAGGCCCACGACCTCCTCCTCCAGGTCTCCCTGGACGCGGACTACGCGGACTTCCTCACCCTCCCCGCCTACGACCAACTGGTCGGCTGACCCCCGGTTTCCACCCGCCCGCACAGCGGCCGACCCCACCTCCGCCCCCAGGCCCCAGGCCTCGGGGGCGGAGGTGTTTCCGCATGCGGGCGCGGGGCCTTCGAGCGGCGCGCCTCGGCGCGAACGGCGGAACCCGGCCGCGCAAGCGGAACGTCGGCGGCCCGAACGACCGGTCGGTCGTTACGTCATCGTAATCTGCGGCTACCTAGCGGTAACAACGTGCTGCATGTCACCTTTCCGATGCCACCGGCCGGCGGTACCCCCACTTTCCCAGCCATGCACCGGAGTTCACTTCGGCTTGGGCATGGCCGACCGCAGGAGTTCCGCCGTGATCGGATTCCGCAACGCCAGCAAGGACCGGGCCCGTAGCCGAGTGCGACGGCTCGCCGGGGCCGGGATGGTTCTGCCGCTCGCCGTCAGCGCCCTGGTCGCCGGCTCCGCCGGGACCGCCGTGGCCGGTCCCGGGACCGGGCCCACCGCCGTGGTGTCCATGGGCGACAGCTACATCTCCGGCGAGGGCGGCCGCTGGAAGGGCAACAGCCTGACCAACAGCGGGAATCGCACCGGAACCGACCGCGCCTGGGTCTCCGGGAGCACCTACGATCCCGCCAAGGTGTACGGGAGCACCGCCGGGGGGTGCCACCGCTCAGACTCCGCCGAGGTCAAGAGCGCCGGGGCCGTCGCGGAGGTGGCCGTGAACCTGGCCTGCTCCGGGGCGATTTCCCAGAACGTCTTCCGCGCCTCCAACGGCGGCGTGGCCTTCAAGGGCGAGGCCCCGCAGGCCGATCAGCTCGCCGCCGTGGCCGCCGCCGACAACGTCAAGGTCATCGCCCTGTCCCTCGGCGGCAACGACCTCGGCTTCGCCGACATCATCAAGGACTGCGCCCTCGACTTCGTCCTGTGGGGCTCGTACTGCTACGACGACCAGCAGTACGCGGTCGACCAGAAGATGGACGGAGTCATGGCCGACGTCGGCAAGTCGGTGGACGAGATCCGCGCCGTGATGCGGACCGCCGGGTACACCGACTCCTCGTACCGGATCGTGCTGCAGTCCTACCCGTCGCCGATCCCGCGCGCCGCCGAGAACCGGTACACGCAGAGCGACTGGAGCCGCCTCAACACCGGCGGCTGCCCGTTCTGGAACCGGGACTCGGACTGGGCGCGCGACTCGCTCGTGCCGCAGATCGCCAATCGCCTCAAGGCGGTTGCCGCCGCCAAGGGCGTGCAGTTCCTGGACCTGCGGGACATGATGCAGGGCCGTGAGGTGTGCGCGAAGGCCAGCAGGCTGGTGAGCAGCTCGGCGCCCGCGTCGGCGACGACGAGCGAGTGGGCACGCTGGATCGACAGCAGCGAGACGCAGGGGCTGGTCCAGGAGTCCATGCACCCGAACTACTTCGGCCAGCTGGCGGTCGGGCGCTGCCTGAACCTCGCCGTGGCCCAGCCCGCGAACTCGGCGTCCAGCTGCAAGAACACCGCCGGAGCCGACCACACGGGCATGTTCCTGACATCCGCCCCCTGATCCGTACGCACCGCGTTCGGGGCGCCCGCGGAGCCTTCCGCGGGCGCCCCTTCGCGTCAGCCGCGTACGGCGGCCAGGGCCTCGTCGTAGAGGGCCGCCAGGTCGGCGCTGCCGCCGCCGCGGACCCAGGCCTCGGTCGCGGCGTCCACGCAGGCGAAGACGGTGGCGGTCACCGCCGCGGCGCGCAGCTCGGGGACCGCGCCCGGGCCCTCGCCGGCGGCCATGCGGGCCGTGACGGCGGGCAGGACCATCTCCTGCCAGCGCAGCCGCTTCTGCGTGTAGCGGGCCCGCAGCGGCGGGGTGTCGAAGATCAGCGCCGTGATCTCCAGCAGCTGCCCCCGGTCGCCGTGCGCCTCCATGAGCGCCTCGAAACCGGCGCGCAGGGCCTCCCACGGAGTGGCGGCTGCGGGCTGTGCCTCCACCGTCGCGCGCAGCAGCGCGCCGAGCTCTTCCTGCTCACCGCAGACGATGTCCTCCTTGGTACCGAAGTACCGGAACAGCGACCGCTGGGAGATGCCCGCCTCCTTGGCGATCTGCGCGATGGTCGTGGCCTCGTACCCCTGCTCGGCGAAGAGCCGCATGGCCGTGTCGAAGATGCTCGCGACCACGGCCTGCCGGGAGCGGTCCCACAGGCTCGGCTGCGTTGCGGTTGTCCCCATCCGGCCAGCATATAGGCGGGCCGCCAACCGTGCTGTCACTGCCCGCTTGGCAGTCACTGCCAGGCAGGCATACAGTGATGCCAGACGATGTCACCCCATGGCAGGAGAGCCACTGTGAACGCGGTCGACTACCGAGGCAGGACCACCCTGATCACCGGCGCGAGCTCCGGCCTGGGCGCCGAGTTCGCGCGTCAGCTCGCCGCGCGGGGCTCCGACCTCGTGCTCGTCGCGCGCCGGGAGGACCGCCTGGAGGAGCTCGCCGGGCAGCTGTCGGCGGCGCACGGCGTCAAGGCCGAGCCGCTCGCCATGGACCTGTCCGTCGAGGGGTGCGGCGACCTGCTGGCCGCCGAGGTCGAGCGGCGCGGGATCACGGTCTCCAGCGTCGTCAACAACGCCGGCTTCGGCACGTACGGGCGCTTCCACGAGGAGGATCCGCAGCGGCTCCGCCAGGAGGTGGCCCTCGACGTGATGGCCGTCGTCGACATCAGCCGCACCTTCATCGGCCCGCTGCGCAGCCGCGGCGACGGCGTCCTGGTCAACGTCGCCAGCGTGGCCGGCTACCAGCCCGTCCCGAACATGGCGGTCTACGGCGCCAGCAAGGCCTTCGTCCTCAGTTTCACCGAGGCCCTCTGGCAGGAGTCCCGGGGCACCGGGCTGCGCGTCCTGGCGCTGTCGCCGGGCGCGACGAAGACGGAGTTCTTCGACGTGGTCGGCACGGAGGACGCCGCCGGCGGCACCAGGATGCAGACCTCCGAGGAGGTCGTGCGCACCGCGCTGAAGGCGCTGGACCGCAGGAACCCGGCGCCGAGCGTGATCTCCGGCTCCATGAACCGCATCATGGCCTTCGGCGGACGGCTCGCGAGCCGCCGCACGGTCGTACGGATGGTGGACCGCATTTCCTCCCCCCGGACCCCCGCTTAAGGGCTGTCCCTTCCCGCGCCGGGAATTCGGGTGATCGGGGCGGCGCGGGCTGGCATGATCCCGCTCATGCCGGCCCGCAGCGCACGCCCCAGCCTCTACATCTCCGTCGACATCGAGGCCGACGGCCCGATCCCCGGCCCGTACTCGATGATCAGCTTCGGGGCCGCCGTCGCGGGGCGCCAGGACGGCGCATCGTATACGGCCGCGGACCCCGAGCGGCACACCTTCTACCGCGAACTCCGCCCGATCAGCGACCAGTACGTACCCGAGGCGCTCGCCGTCAGCGGGCTCGACCGGGACCGGCTGCTCCGGGAGGGCGCCGAACCGGCGTCGGCCATGGCCGAGTTCCGGGCGTGGGTACGGGAGGTCTCCGCCGAGGCCGGGGCACAGCCCGTGATGTGCGGCTACCCGGCCTCCTTCGACTGGACCTTCCTGTACTGGTACTTGATCCGCTTCGGCGGCGACAGCCCCTTCGGCCACTCCGGCTGCCTCGACATGAAGACCCTGTACGCCACCAAGGCGCGCGTCCCGCTGCGCGCGGCGGTCAAGGGCCGGATGCCCCGCGGACTCCTCTCCGCCCGCCCGCACACCCACCACGCCCTCGACGACGCCGTCGAGCAGGCGGAGCTGATGAGCAACCTCATGCTCTGGACACCTCCACCCGCTGCCGACGCCTCCTAGACGTCCCCGGTGACCGACTCCGGCCCGACGGCGGCGAGGAGATCGGCGGTACCGGCATGGCGCACGTCCGGCACCGTCGACGGCCGGTGCGTACGCCACGCCCGCAGTGGGTGGCGTACGCACCGCCGTGAGCGGCCGGACGGCCGGGTCAGTGCACCGGGACCGGTTCCGGCGCCCCCGCCGGGGCGCGCCGGGTGCCGAAGTGGTTGAAGGCCAGGTTGAGCACGATGGCCACCACGCAGCCGGTGCTGATGCCGGAGTCCAGGACGACCAGCAGGTCCTTCGGGAACGCGTGGTAGAAATCCGGCGCCGCGATCGGGATCAGGCCGATGCCGACCGACGCGGCGACGATCAGGGCGTTCTCGCCCTTCTCCATGGCCGCGCCCGCCAGGGTCTGGATCCCGCTGGCCGCGACCGAGCCGAAGAGGACGATGCCGGCCCCGCCGAGCACCGGCAGCGGGACCACGCCGATGACGGAGGCCGCCATCGGACACAGGCCCAGCAGGATCAGGATGCCGCCGCCCGCGGCGACGACGAACCGGCTGCGCACCTTGGTCATCGCCACGAGTCCGATGTTCTGCGCGAACGCACTGCACATGAAGCCGTTGAACAGCGGGCTGAGCGCGCTGCCGAGCGTGTCCGCGCGCAGTCCGCCCTCGATGGTCTTCGCGTCCGCCGGACGTCCGACGATCTTGCCCAGCGCCAGGATGTCGGCGGTGGACTCGGTCATGCACACCAGCATCACGATGCACATGGAGATGACGGCGGCGACCTGGAACTGCGGGGCGCCGAAGTGGAACGGGGTCGGGAAGCCCACCAGCGGGGCGTTCTTGACGGCGTCGAAGTTGGTCATCCCCAGCGGCAGCGCGATGAGCGTGCCCGCCACGAGGCCGAGCAGGATCGAGATCTGCTGGAGGAAGCCGCGCAGGAACTTGCGCATCAGCAGCACGATGACGAGGGTGACGGCGGCCATGCCGATGTTCTGCATCGAGCCGTAGTCGGCTGCGGTGCGGTTGCCGCCCTGCGACCAGTTGAAGGCGACCGGCAGCAGGGACACGCCGATCAGGGTGATGACCGTACCGGTGACGACCGGCGGGAAGAAGCGGACGAGCTTCCCGAAGTACGGGGCGGCGAAGAAGCCGACGACCCCGGCGACGATGATCGCGCCGAAGACGACGGGGATGGCGTCCGCGCCCTCCCCCTTGCCTATGGCGATCATCGGGGTCACACCGGCGAACGAAACGCCGTTGACGAACGGGAGTTTGGCGCCGATCTTCCAGAAACCGAGGGTCTGCAGGAGGGTGGCGAGGCCGGCGGTGAAGAGCGAGGCGCCCATCAGGAAGGCGGTCTCGGTGGCGGAGAGGCCGACGGCGGGTCCGACGATCATGGGCGGGGCGACGACACCCGCGTACATGGCGGCCACGTGCTGGAGGCCGCTCGTGAACATCTTCAGAGGAGGCAGGGTCTCGTCGACCGGGTGCTTCTCCTCCGGTACTGCGACTGCATCTTTGCGAAACCTGGGCGTGAGTGCCACGGCTTCCTCCGGTCGGGTAACACGTCGGCAGGGACGTGGGTGTCTTGGAGGTGGTGCGAAAGCTGTGCAAGTCGAGCCTGTATGGAGTTGTGGGTGGTGCGGGTGGTGCTGGTTCTTGTCCCAAGAGGCGCAGAAACGATTCGCCCAAACCGTTCCAGCCAAGCAGTGGCACGAGTCACCGCCCCGGGAACGCCCGCGGAAAACCTCGGGCGCTTCCCGGAACGGCTGCCGCGGACCCCGCTCGGGTCCGCGACGACCGGCCGGGGGCCGTCCCCCCCGGCCGGACTCCGTGGGATCAGCCCTGCGCGGTGATGCGCGCGAGGCGCTGGGCCTCTTCGCGGGTGGACACCGCGATGGCGTCCTCGTCGGCGAAGAGGAGTCGGTTGTTCTCGACGATCTGCTTGCCGTTGACGAACGACGCGGTCACCGGGGCGGCCGCGCCGAAGACCAGCGCGGTGACCGGGTCGGCGATCGAGGAGTGCAGGAAGGTGCTGATGTTCCAGAGCACCAGGTCGGCGCACTTGCCGGCCTCCAGCGAACCGATGTTGTCGGCGCGGCCGAGGACCTGCGCGCCACCGTACGTACCGAGGCGCAGGGCCTGGCGGGCGTTGAGCGCGGCCTCGCGGTGGACCGGGTTCAGACGGTTGATCAGCAGCGCGTTGCGCAGCTCGGTGTGCAGCTCACCGGACTCGTTGGAGGCGGTGCCGTCCACGCCGAGGCCGACCGGTACGCCGGCGGCCAGCATGTCCGGGACGCGGGCGATGCCGGCGGCCAGACGGGCGTTGGAGGACGGGCAGTGCGCGACACCCGTCTTGGTACGGGCGAACGCGGCGATGTCGGAGTCGTTCATGTGGACGCTGTGCGCCATCCACACGTCCTCGCCGAGCCAGCCGGTCGACTCGAAGTAGTCCGTCGGACCCATGCCGAAGAGCTCGTGGCAGAACTTCTCTTCCTCGACGGTCTCCGAGCCGTGGGTGTGCATGCGCACACCGAGGCGGCGGGCCAGCTCGGCGCCCTGCTTCAGCAGCTCGGTGGAGACCGAGAAGGGCGAGCAGGGGGCGACGGCGACCTGGGTCATCGCGTCGAAGGAGGCGTCGTGGTACTTCTTCACCGTCGCCTCGGTGTCGGCGAGCGCACCCTCAAGGGTCTCGACGGCGTGGTCCGGCGGCAGGCCGCCGTCCTTCTCGCTGCGGTCCATCGAACCGCGGGCGAGGGTGAAGCGGACGCCCATCTCGGACGCGGCGCGGATGATCGAGCCGGAGAGGTCGCCGGCGCCCTTGGGGTACACGTAGTGGTGGTCCATGGCGGTGGTGACACCACCGCGGGCCATCGCGGCGAGGGAGCCCTGGGCGGCCGAGTAGGCCATCTGCTCGTCGATGCGCGCCCACGTCGGGTACAGCGCGACGAGCCAGTTGAAGAGGTTGTGGTCGGTGGCCAGGCCGCGCGTGATCCACTGGTAGAAGTGGTGGTGCGTGTTGACCAGACCGGGAGTCACGAGGTGCCCGGTGCCGTCGATGCGGCGGACGACGTTGTCGAGGTTCTCGGGGGCCCTGCCCGCACCGATGGACTCGATCTTGTTGCCGGCGATGACGATGTGACCCGAGGCGTACTCGGTGTCGTTCGCATCGACCGTTGCGATCGCGCAGTTCTCGATGACGATGCGCTCTACTGCGCCGTCCTGGGCTGCCGATGCTGCCATGGGACTTCCTCGTGCTTTCAGTGGCGGTGCGGGCACGGCAAAACCCAGGGGATTTGAGTGCCGGAGCCGGGGGTCTGACAGCTGACAGTACTGTCGCCCCGTGTGTTGCGTCCGGGTGCCGATTCAGGAAGTGGAGGGCGTGTCGTGCGGTCCCGGGGCCACTGCGGGGCCCCGGGACGCGCGTGCCGCGCTCAGAGGTTGGTCATGTCCACGGGGATGCGGGCGTCAACGCCGTCCCGCAGGACCGTGGCCTCGATCAGGCCGTACGGACGGTCCGCGGCGAAGTAGACCTCGTTGTCGTTCTTGAGGCCGAAGGGCTCCAGGTCGACGAGGAAGTGGTGCTTGTTCGGGAGCGAGAAGCGGACCTCGTCGATCTCCGAACGGTGGTTGATGATGCGCGAACCCATCTGGTACAGGGTCTGCTGCAGCGACAGGGAGTAGGTCTCGGCGAAGGCCTGAAGCATGTGCTTCTTGGTCTCGGCGTAGGACTTCTCCCAGTTGGGCATCCGCTGCTCGTCGTCGGTCCAGTTGAAGCGCCAGCGGCCCGACACCTGGGTGGCCAGGATGCGGTCGTACGCCTCCTGCAGGGTCGTGTACTTGTCCTTCACGTAACCCCAGAACTCGGAGTTCGTGGAGTTCATGACGATCAGGTCCTTGAGGCCGGAGATGACCTCCCAGTTCTGGCCGTCGTACGTGATCTGGGTGACGCGGGTCTCCATGCCCTTGCGGACGAAGGAGTGGTTCACCTCGTCGGAGCCGATGAACTTGGAGTTGGCGTCCGAGGTGGCGATCCGGTCCCAGGCGTACTCCTCGATCCGGATGCGCGCCTTCTGGATCGGCTCCTGGCTGTTCACGAACCAGCGCGCCAGGTGGATGCCGAACTGCTCGGCGGACTCGATGCCGTACTCCTTGGCGAACGCGTACACCGTGTTCTTGGTGGTGTCCGTCGGAAGGACGTTGGCGTTCGAGCCGGAGTAGTGGACGTCGTCCATGTCGCCGGAGAGGGCGACCGAGACGTTCAGGTCCTTGATGTGGTGGGTGTCGCCGTCCCGCGTGATCTTGACGACGCGGTTCTCTGCTTTGCCGTACTGGTTCTGGCCCAGAATCGTGGCCATGCTAGCTCCCTCGGTAAACGGAGTAGCCGAACGGGTTGAGCAGCAGCGGTACGTGGTAGTGCTCGCCCGGGTTCACCGCGAAGGTGATCGTTACCTCGGGGAAGAACGCACCGCTGTCCCTTACGCGGGGGGCGTCCTGCTGCGCCTCGGCTTGCTTCTTGGAGAAGTACGTCTCGGTCTCGAAGTCGAGACGCACGTGGGTGGTGCCCTCCGGCAGCGCCGGCAGGTCCTTGCATCGCCCGTCCGCATCGGTGGCGGAGCCGCCCAGGGCCGCCCACTCGCCGTCCAGGCCCGTACGGGCGGACAGGGAGATGGCGACGCCCTCGGCGGGGCGTCCGATGCTGGTGTCCAGGATGTGCGTGGACACCGACGCGGTGGTCGCGGTGCTCATGCTCACGCTCCTTCTTCTGCGAGTTCGACGAGGCGGGTCAGACGGATCTTGTTGATCTTGACGAGCTCGCCGCGGGCGATTTCCCGCTCCTGCTCCGGCGAGTTCTCGATCCGGACCCTGACCGCGTCCCGCATGAACTCACCGGTCGCACCGGTGGCGCAGATGAGGAAGACGTGGCCGAACTTCTCCTGGTACGCCAGGTTCAGTTCGAGGAGCTCGTTCTTGAGCTCCTCCGACGCACCGGCCATGCCGCGCTGCTCGCGGGCGGAGGTCGGGTCGCCCGGCTTCGGCCGGCCGATCGGCGCGTGGCCTGCCATCGCTTCGGCCAGGTCCTCGGCGGTGAGCTCGGCCATGGCCGCCTCGTTCGCGGAGAACAGGGAGTCGGCGCCGGCGAAGGGGCGCTGGGCGAGCAGCTTGCTCCCCCACGCCGAGCTGGCGCACACCTCGTGCAGCTCGGCCGCGGCCGCACTGTCGTCCAAGGCGTTGAACCGGGTGAGACCCGGGGTCGGACTCGAAGTCACGGTAGGCCTCCGTGGCCTGTTGTTGCTTTGACGGGCTGCGCATAGCTAACGCCCTCGACAACACGGCGTCAACACTTTGTTGAAACTTCCCGTACACAAAAGCCGCCGCCCGGATGAATTGGGCGGCGGCTCGTCACCGTGAGTCAGGCGGGCTTCACGTCTGGTTGCCTTTACTGGCGTTTTCCCTGTTCAAGTAGTTGTAGACCGTGAAACGGCTTACCCCCAGGGCGCTCGCGACCGTCTCCACGCCGTGCCGCACGGAGAAGGCGCCCCGCGCCTCCAGTATCCGCACGACGTCCTGCTTGGACTTCCGGTCGAGCTGTGACAACGGTACGCCGTGCCGCCGCTCCAGCGCCGCCAGGATGTGGTCCAGCGAGTCGGACAGCTGCGGCAGCCGTACGGCCAGCAGTTCCTGGCCCTCCCAGCTGAGCACGACGTCGTCGGGCTGCGCCAGGGCCGGATCCATCAGCTCACCGCCCATCGCGTCGACCAGCGGCTTGACCGCGGTGACGAACGGGTGGTCGCGGGGCTCGGTCATGGGCTGTCCTCCCCGATCACGTTGATCTGGAGCGAGACGCGGGTGGCCCCGGACTCCAGGGAGTCGCGCAGCAGCGCGGCCACCGCGGTCAGCACCGCGTCGACGTCACCCTCGGCGGTATTGCCGAACGGACCCACGTCGACGGCGTCCAGCTGGGCCTTCTGGATGACCTCGCGAGCGGCCACGGCGTGGGCGGGGGCCTCTTCGAGATCGAAGGGCTCGGTCGTGAACTCCACTCTCAATCGCACGTGGTCAAGCTACCTCCCGGTCAGGTTTTTTCGGCAGCCCGGGCTTGACATCCACGCAGAAGCCCATGCAGTCTTCCATCAAGCAGAAACTAACTTCCGCAATACGGAAGGAGCGCACACCCCTCATGGGATACACGGACCAGCGCTTCGATGTGAACCTTTCGATCCTCTTCACGGAACTCCCGCTTCTGGAGCGTCCCGCGGCCGCCGCCGCGGCGGGCTTCACCGCGGTCGAGCTGTGGTGGCCCTGGATCGAGACCCCCACCCCCGCCCAGGAGGAGCTCGACGCCCTCAAGCAGGCTCTTGAGGACGCCGGCACCCAGCTGGTGGGCCTGAACTTCTACGCCGGACAGCTCCCGGGCCCGGACCGCGGTGCGGTCTCGGTACCCGGCGAGGAGTCGGACCGCTTCAACGCCAACATCAACGTGGCCGCGGACTTCGCCGCCTCGGTGGGCTGCAAGGCGCTCAACGCCCTCTACGGCAACCGGGTCGAAGGTGTGGACCCGGCCGTCCAGGACGAGCTCGCCCTGGAGAACCTGGTCGCGGCGGCCCGGGCCGCGGACCGCGTCGGCGCGATCCTGCTGATCGAGACCCTCAACAAGCCCGAGTCGCCGCTCTACCCGCTGGTGAGCGCCCCGGCCGGCATCGAGGTCGTGGACAAGGTGAACGAGGCCACCGGCCTCGGCAACGCCAAGTTCCTGCTCGACCTGTACCACCTGGCGATGAACGATGAGGACCTCTCCGAGGTCATCGAAAAGTACGCCGCCAAGACCGGGCACGTCCAGATCGCGGACAAGCCGGGACGCGGTGCCCCCGGCACCGGCGGGCTGCCGCTCGAGCAGCTGCTCGACCAGCTGAAGAAGGCCGGATACGAGGGCTACGTAGGCCTGGAGTACAAGGCCGCCGACGCCGCCGCCTCCTTCGCGTGGCTGCCGGCCGAGGCCCGCGCCGCGAAGTAGGCGGACCAAGTCCGGGCGATCAGCCAGGCACCTCACGAACTTTTCGTACAAAGCATTAAGAGAAGGACCCTCATCATGAGCAACCCCACTGCGCTCCCGTCGATCGCCTGGATCGGGCTCGGAATCATGGGCTCCCCCATGGCCGAGAACCTCCTGAAGGCCGGCTACCCGGTCACCGGCTTCACGCTGGAGCAGGACAAGCTCGACCGCCTGGCCGCCGCCGGCGGCTCCGCCGCCGGCTCGATCGCCGAGGCCGTCAAGGACGCCGACGTCATCATTACGATGGTGCCGGCCTCCCCGCAGGTCGAGGCCATCTCGTACGGCGAGAACGGCATCCTGGAGAACGCGAAGTCCGGCGCGCTGATCATCGACATGTCGTCGATCACCCCGCAGACCTCGATCGACCTCGCGAAGAACGCCGCCGCGAAGGGCATCCGCGTCATCGACGCCCCGGTGTCCGGCGGCGAGGCCGGCGCCATCGAGGCCGTCCTGTCGATCATGGTGGGTGGCGAGCAGGCCGACTTCGACGCCGCCCTGCCGATCCTTGAGGCCCTCGGCAAGACCATCGTGCTCTGCGGTCCGCACGGCTCCGGCCAGACGGTGAAGGCCGCCAACCAGCTCATCGTCGCGGTGAACATCCAGGCGTGCGCCGAGGCCGTGGTCTTCCTGGAGAAGTCCGGCGTGGACCTGAACGCCGCCCTCGACGTCCTCAACGGCGGTCTGGCCGGCTCCACGGTCCTGACCCGCAAGAAGGACAACTTCCTGAACCGCGACTTCAAGCCCGGCTTCCGGATCGACCTGCACCACAAGGACATGGGCATCGTCACCGACGCCGCCCGCAACGTCGGTGCGGCCCTCCCGGTCGGCGCGGTCGTCGCCCAGCTGGTCGCCTCGCTGCGCGCCCAGGGTGACGGCGGCCTGGACCACTCCGCCCTGCTCCGCGCGGTCGAGCGCCTCTCCGGCGCCCAGATCTGAGCGCTTCCCCTCTCGCAGGGGCTCTGAGTTTCCGGATGGTGCCGGTGCTGACACCTGTCCTGTCGCGCCCAAGCGCCGGCACCGTCCGGATCCCCTCTCTCCATCTTTGTTCAACAAACTGTTGACGCTGCGTTCGGCCTGAAATTAGGCTGTTCCGCATGACGGAAGACGCTTTCCGTCAGCAGGTTTCCCGTACGGAAGGTCACCATGTCGAAGCGCACGCTGACGACCGAGTCCGGCGCCCCGGTCGCCGACAACCAGAACTCCGCCACCGCCGGCGTCGGTGGCCCGCTCCTGATCCAGGACCAGCAGCTCCTGGAGAAGCTGGCCCGCTTCAACCGGGAGCGCATCCCGGAGCGCGTGGTGCACGCCCGCGGCTCGGCCGCGTACGGCCACTTCGAGGTGACCGACGACGTCACCGCGTACACCAGCGCCGCGTTCCTGAACACGGTCGGCAAGAAGACCGAGACCTTCCTGCGCTTCTCCACCGTCGCCGACTCCCTCGGCGGCGCGGACGCGGTCCGCGACCCGCGCGGCTTCGCGCTGAAGTTCTACACCGAAGAGGGCAACTACGACCTCGTCGGCAACAACACCCCGGTGTTCTTCATCAAGGACCCGATCAAGTTCCCCGACTTCATCCACTCCCAGAAGCGCGACCCCTTCACGGGCAAGCAGGAGCCGGACAACGTCTGGGACTTCTGGGCGCACGCCCCCGAGGCGACGCACCAGATCACCTGGCTGATGGGTGACCGCGGCATCCCGGCCTCGTACCGCCACATGAACGGCTACGGCTCGCACACCTACCAGTGGACGAACGCGCAGGGCGAGGCCTTCTTCGTCAAGTACCACTTCAAGACGAACCAGGGCATACGCTGCCTGTCGGGCGAGCAGGCCGCCGAGCTCGTCGGCAAGGACGCCAACTCGCACCAGACCGACCTGCTCCAGGCGATCGAGCGCGGCGTGCACCCGAGCTGGACCCTGTACGTCCAGATCATGCCGGCCGCCGAGGCCGCGGACTACCGCTTCAACCCGTTCGACCTCACCAAGGTGTGGCCGCACAGCGACTACCCGCTGCAGCGCGTGGGCCGCCTGGTCCTCGACCGCAACCCGGACAACGTCTTCGCCGAGGTCGAGCAGTCCGCCTTCTCCCCGAACAACTTCGTCCCCGGCATCACCGCCTCGCCGGACAAGATGCTCCAGGGCCGCCTCTTCGCGTACGCCGACGCCCAGCGCTACCGCCTCGGCGTGAACCACACCGTGCTGCCGGTCAACGCCCCGAAGGCGACGAAGGCAGACAACTACGGCCGCGACGGCGTCAT
The DNA here is from genome assembly GCF_044455885.1 of Streptomyces sp. NPDC051109. Classification (NCBI taxonomy): domain Bacteria; kingdom Bacillati; phylum Actinomycetota; class Actinomycetes; order Kitasatosporales; family Streptomycetaceae; genus Streptomyces; species Streptomyces sp. NPDC051109. The sequence goes on along the minus strand of NZ_JBITFF010000010.1, from coordinate 88,842 downwards.
GGCACTGCGCAACGGCTCGCGCCACGACAAGAACTACGAGCCCAACTCGTACCAGGGCCCCGCCGAGACCGGTCTCGCGCTCGGCGCCCCGAAGGCCGTCTCCGGCTACACGGGCACCCACGAGGCGCCGGCCCACACCAAGGACGACGACTTCTTCCAGGCCGGTGAGCTCTACCGCCTGATGTCGGAGGCCGAGAAGCAGCGCCTGGTGGCGAACATCGCCGGCGGCCTGTCCCAGGTCACCCTGGAGGACGTCATCGAGAAGAACCTGGCTCACTTCCACGCCGCGGACGCCGACTACGGCCGCCGCGTCGAGGAGGCCGTCCGCGCCCTGCGCGACGCCTGAGCCTCACAGCTGCACCGGGGACCTGGCGGGAGGTCAGGTCCCGGGTGCCGAGCCCGAACCGCGGACCCGGATGAGGGGTGGTACGCGGTAAGGGCCGGACGAGGGCCGCGACGGGCGTGTGAGCCAGTGCGGTGGTAATGGGTGCCGAGGCCCGTCTCTTGACCTGAGGGAGACGACGCCGGAGCTCTCGTCACCGCCCGTCGCGGTCCCAGCCGCTCCTCCCACCTACTCCTTATATACAGGGGGGCCACGCACAGAGGCCCCCCTGCATATGAGCCGCCAGGCTCCGCCCGGCGGCGCGAAAGTCCTGTCGCGCCAGCCTCGCACCGTCGGGCGGTCACACTCAAAGCGCCGAGTCACGGACGGTCCCGTGACTCGGCGCTTTGTCGTGCCCGCGATCAGACGGCGCGGCGGCCGCCGATCTCCACGGACGGGCACGGCCCCACGTTCGGGAGGGGGACCAGTTCCTCGGCGGTCGGGGCGGCGCCCGCTGCGCGCAGGGACTCGGCGGGGCGTACGTCGACCGTGATGCCGGTCGCACGGGGCGTGCAGGTCGGGCCGGCGACCTCGACCGGTGTCAGGTCGGTCGTGGGAACGCCGTGTTCGTCGCGCTGGGACCCGGGCTCCGCCCGCGCGGCGGCCGGTGCGGACGGGACGAGCCCCTCGCTCAGCGCCGCCACGACGGGCATGCCGCGCCGCGGTTGGCCGTGGGGAGGGATCTGCGCCTCGGGTTGGTGGTCCAAGAACCGGAGGTCCTTCGTCGCCGTGATCGGCTCTTCACCGGCCGGCCGCGGCCGTCGAGGCGGGTGCCGGTGCCCCGGCCCTCGCCCGCCACCGGCACCGGCACCGGGCCGTCGGCGTGGAGCGTGCCGGGTGCGACGCCCGCCGCCGGTGGCCCGGCGGCCCCGGTGCCGGACAACGCAGAAGCGGCCCCCGTTCCTCCTCGTGGAGGGACGGGGGCCGCTTCGTACCGCAGTCGTCAGGCGATCAGGCGATGGCGCATGCGATCAGCACTCAGGCGGACAGCGATCAGGCGGACAGCGGGCGGATCGCGGTCGGGGCGTGGCCGGGCTCGGTCGCGAGCTCCTCGAACTCGGTGACGTCGCTCATGTCGACGGTCTTGCTCATCGAGATGTTGGTGACGCGCTCCAGGATGGCCTCGACGACCACCGGGACGCTGTACTCGGCGGCGAGCTTCTTGGCCTCCTCGAAAGCGGCGCCCAGCTCGTTCGGGTCGGTGACCCGGATGGCCTTGCAGCCCAGGCCCTCGACGACCTTGACGTGGTCGACGCCGTAGACGCCCAGCTCCGGGGCGTTGATGTTCTCGAATTCGAGGTTGACCTCGAAGTTGATGCCGAGACCGCCCTGCGCCTGGCGGATCAGGCCGAGGTACGCGTTGTTCACGAGGACGTGGACGTACGGGATCTTGTGCTGCGCGCCGACCGCCAGCTCCTCCAGCATGAACTGGAAGTCATAGTCGCCGGAGAGGGCGACGACGGGGGTCTGCGGGTCGGCGGTGGCGACACCCAGCGCGGCCGGGATGGTCCAGCCGAGCGGGCCGGCCTGGCCGCAGTTGATCCAGTGGCGCGGCTTGTAGACGTGCAGCATCTGCGCGCCGGCGATCTGGGAGAGGCCGATGGTGGTGACGTAGCGCGTCTCCGGGCCGAAGGCCTTGTTCATCTCCTCGTAGACGCGCTGCGGCTTCATCGGGACGTTGTCGAAGTGCGTACGGCGCTGCAGCGAGCCCTTGCGCTCCAGGTGCGAGGCGACCCAGGCGCTGTAGTCGGGCAGCTTGCCCTCGGCCTTGAGCTCCTTCGCGACCTCGATGAAGAGTTCGAGCGCGGCCTTGGCGTCGGAGGCGATGCCGAAGTCCGGGGCGAAGATCTTGCCGATCTGGGTGGGCTCGATGTCGACGTGGACGAACTTGCGGTCGCCGAGGTACGCGTCCAGGTTGTAACCGGTGTGGCGGTTGGCCCAGCGGTTGCCGATGCCGAGGACGAAGTCCGACTCCAGGAACGTCGCGTTGCCGTAGCGGTGCGAGGTCTGGACGCCGACCATGCCGGCGGCGAGCTCGTGGTCGTCCGGGATGACGCCCCAGCCCATGAGGGTGGAGATGACCGGGACGCCGGTCAGCTCGGCGAACTCGACCAGCAGGTCGGAGGCGTCGGCGTTGATGATGCCGCCGCCGGCGACGATCAGGGGCCGCTCGGAGTCCAGCAGGAACCGGATGGCCTTCTCGGCCTGGGCGCGGGTCGCGCGCGGCTTGTAGACGGGCAGCGGCTCGTAGGTCTCGGGGTCGAACTCGATCTCGGTCAGCTGGACGTCGATCGGCAGGTCGATGAGGACCGGGCCGGGGCGGCCGGAGCGCATCAGGTGGAAGGCCTGCTGGAAGACGCCGGGGACCTGCGCGGCCTCCAGGACGGTGGTCGCGGCCTTGGTGACCGGCTTGGCGATCGAGGCGATGTCGACGGCCTGGAAGTCCTCCTTGTGGAGCTTCGCGACCGGAGCCTGACCGGTGATGCACAGGATCGGGATGGAGTCCGCGATGGCCGAGTACAGGCCGGTGATCATGTCGGTGCCGGCGGGGCCGGAGGTACCGATGCAGACGCCGATGTTGCCCGGGTTGGTGCGGGTGTAGCCCTCCGCCATGTGCGAGGCGCCCTCGACGTGGCGGGCGAGGGTGTGGCTGATCCCGCCGACGTTCTTGAGCTCGCGGTAGAACGGGTTGATCGCGGCGCCGGGCACGCCGAACGCTTGCGACACGCCCTCGCGCTTGAGGATCTCCACTGCAGCGGCGGCGGCTGTCATACGAGGCATCGAGTTCTCCTGCGGGTCAGGCGGTCAGGCGGTCAGGCTGCTTCCGGATTCCGGAGCGTTTCCACAATCCGGAAGTTTTGTTCTGCTATACGGAACAAACTAAGCGGCGAGTCCCGGCACGTCAAGGAGCTTCAGGACCCCGGAACCCACCAAAAGCCGCGTGTCGCGCAAGCGACTTGTACGAACGACCGGGACGGGGCGGAATATCCGCGGAAAATCGAGGGCACGCTCGCCCCGTCGGTGGCCGGTGGTGGAACATGGGCCTACGCAGAGCGACGGAGGGGCGGTACTCATGGCGGAAGCGGTACCGGTGCGCTGCCCGGCGTGCCTGCGCGAGAACGACTACGCCGCCCCGGTCTTCCCGTGCGCCTGCGGGAGCCCGGTGGCCCCGCCGCTGGATCTGGCGGCCCCTCCCCTGCCGCTGACGCACCGGACCTGGTCGGAGGCCTGGGTGGCGGTGCGCTGCGCGGCCTGCGGGCGGGTGGGCGAGTGGCCGCATCCGGAGCTGGGCTGCGCGTCGTGCGGGACGGTCGTGCGGATTCCGGTGCATCCGGTGGATCCGGTGGAGCCCGAGTCCGCGCCGGGGAGCGGAGTACTGGATGTGCGGGACGTACGGGGGCGGGCGCGGTCGCGGTCGGGGTCGGACGGTTCCGGCGGCCGCGGGCCGGGCGGATCCGGCGCTCCCGGCCGGCCTCCGGCGGCTCCCGCGCAGCGGCCCGCGTTCCGCCCGGTGACCATCCGTACCGCCCGGGACGCGGTGGCCACGGCCGCGCTGTACCTGCGGTGGCTCGGATTCGAGGACGTCCGCCAGCCCGACGGGCGGACCATCCCCTCGGAGGCCGTGGACCTGCGGGCCCCCGGGCTGGTGGCGCAGGTGGACCCGACCACCGCGCCGGCCGGGGTGCGGGCCGTGGAGTGCGTCTGGCTGAACGGGCTGACGGCCTCCGCGACCAGCGTCTACTTCTCGTTGGCCGGGTACACCCAGGACGCCCGCTCCCGCGCGGACGACCTCGGGATACCGCTGTTCGTCATGGACCTCACCGGCATGCCGCAGCCGGTCAACGACCCGGCGGACGCCCTGGTGGGCGCGGGGGCGTAGGGCCGTCGGGGGCCGGGCCGACCGCTGCGATCAGGCCGCCGGGACAGGACGTAGGCTCGGAGCACCTGGCGGAACACGTATCCGTATCTGTGCCGAGGAGAGCCCGATGAGCCTGTACGACATCCCGCTGACCACCCTGTCCGACGAGCCCACCAGCCTGGCGGCCCACAAGGGCAAGGCGATCCTGCTGGTGAACACCGCCTCGCAGTGCGGTCTCACCCCGCAGTACTCGGGACTGGCGCGGCTGCAGTTCAAGTACGAGGAGAAGGGCTTCACCGTCATCGGCGTGCCCTGCAACCAGTTCGGCGGGCAGGAGCCCGGCACCGCCGACGACATCGCGACCTTCTGCGCCGCCGGCTTCGGCGTGACCTTCCCGATGCTGGAGAAGACCGAGGTCAACGGCGAGAACCGGCACCCGCTCTACTCGGAGCTGGTGAAGACCTCGTACACCGACGGCGAGGCCGGCGACGACATCCAGTGGAACTTCGAGAAGTTCCTCATCTCCCCCGCCGGTGAGGTCGTGGCGCGCTTCCGCCCGAGCGTCGAGCCCGAGGCCCCCGAGGTCGTCGCCGCGATCGAGGCGCAGCTGCCGGCCTGACCGTACGGGCCGGGGCCTGACCGTACGGGGTCGGGCCTGACCGTACGGGCCGGGGCGGGCCTGCCGTACGGGGTCGGGCCTGACCGTACGGGCCGGGGCGGGCCTGCCGTACGGGGTCGGGCCTGACCGTACGGGCCTGGGCGGGCCGGCCCACGGTGGGCGGCCCGCCCAGGCGGCGTCCGCAGGAGCCGCTCAGCCGAGCTCGGCCTCGTCGTACTCGGCGCCCGACCCGGCCGCGGTGAGCTCCCGCAGCTCCACGCGCCGGATCTTGCCGGACACGGTCTTCGGGAGCTCCGCGAACTCGATGCGGCGGATCCGCTTGTACGGGGAGAGCACCGCGCGGGAGTGCGCGAACAGCGCCCGGGCCGTCTCCGGCCCGGGCTCCCAGCCGGCGGCGAGCGCGATGTACGCCTTCGGCACGGCGAGGCGCAGCGGGTCGGGTGCCGGGACCACGGCGGCCTCGGCGACGGCCTCGTGTTCGAGCAGGGCGCTCTCCAGCTCGAACGGGCTGATCTTGTAGTCGGAGGCCTTGAAGACGTCGTCCGAGCGCCCCACGTAGGTGAGGTACCCCGCTTCGTCGCGCGAGGCGATGTCGCCGGTGCGGTACAGCCCGTCCGCCATGGCCTCGGCGGTGCGCTCGGGGTCGTCCCGGTAGCCGGTCATCACCCCGGCGGGCCGGGTGCGCAGATCCACGCAGAGCTCGCCCTCGTCCGGGGACTCCTTGCCGGTGACGGGGTCCAGCAGCACGATCTCGTACCCGGGCGCCGGACGCCCCATCGAGCCGGGCTTGACCGGTACCCCGGGGAAATTGCCGACCTGGAGGGTGGTCTCGGTCTGGCCGAAGCCGTCGCGGATGGTGACGCCCCAGGCCTCGCGGACCTTCTCGATCACCTCGGGGTTGAGCGGCTCGCCCGCAGCGACGGCCTCGCGGGGAGGGGTGCGGAGCTTGGTGAGGTCGGACTGGATCAGCATCCGCCACACGGTGGGCGGTGCGCAGAAGGTGGTCACGCCGTGCCGGTCCATCTCCGCCATCAGGCGCTCGGCGTCGAAGCGGGTGTAGTTGTGGACGAAGACGGTGGCGCCTGCGTTCCACGGGGCGAACAGGTTGGACCAGGCGTGCTTGGCCCAGCCGGGCGAGGCGATGTTGAGGTGGACGTCGCCGGGGCGCAGCCCGAGCCAGTACATGGTGGAGAGGTGCCCGATGGGGTACGAGGCGTGCGTGTGCTCGACGAGCTTGGGCCGGGCCGTGGTGCCGGAGGTGAAGTACAGCATCAATGGGTCGGTGGCCAGGGTCTCGCCGTCCGGGGTGAAGTGGCCGTCGGCCGCGTACATGCCCTCCAGCCGCCGCCATCCGGTGGGTACGTCCGTTCCGGCGGCGATCCGGGTGTAGGTGCCGGGTACCTCGTCGAACTTGCCGGTGTCGTCGGCGCGCACGATGACGTGCCGGACGTTGCCCCGCTCGATGCGGTCGCGCAGGTCCGCCGCGCCGAGGAGGGGGGTGGCGGGGATGACGACGGCGCGCAGCTTCATCGCGCCGAGCATGACCTCCCACAGCTCGCGCTGGTTGCCGAGCATGACCAGGATCCGGTCTCCGGCGGCGACGCCCTGGTCGCGCAGCCAGTTGGCGGCGGAGGACGACCGTACGGACAGCTCGCCGAAGGAGACGGACCGGCTGGTGCCGTCCTCCTCGACGATGCGCAGGGCATCGGCGGCGTTGCCGGTGGCGAGGTGGTCGAACCAGTCCAGGGCCCAGTTGAAGCTCTGGGGGCGGGGCCAGGTGAATCCGGCGTGGGCGGCTTCGTAGTCCCCGCGGCGTTCGAGCAGGTAGTCGCGTGCGGCCAGGAACTCGGCGGAGGCGCCGGTGTTGTGCGTCATGGAAGGCATCGTGCCGTGCCGCCGGTACGCCCCACCAGAGCGGCGTCAGCCGTGGATTGACCCGAAGCGCACGCGTCGGGGGCCGCCGGACTCGGCCATCTCGGTGATGACGCGCTCCCCTTCGACGACGATGTGCTCCTTCTCCGCCTTCGACACCTTGCCGAAGAGCTCGACGGTGAGCGATGCCTCCTCCCAGTGCCACAGCCCGGCGACGAAGCCGTCCACGAGGAGGGTGCGGTGGGACTGGTTCCCCGTCCAGGTGCGCCCCTTGAGTTCGGGGGCGATCACGCGGGACCGGTCGGCGTGGGAGAGCAGCAGGTTGTCGAACTCCGGGAGGAAGCGGGGCGGGGCCGGGGTGCCGGCGTCGGGCCGGGGCGCGTCGGGCAGGTCGAACAGCTCGACGCCGTTCTCGTCGCGGAAGACGTCCAGCCGCGGGCGCAGCCGCTCGAACGCCTCCCGCAGCCGGGTGAGCCCGGCCCAGGTCTGCATGTCCTTGACGGAGGCGGGTCCGAAGGCACCGAGGTAGCGCAGGACGACGTCGTCGATGTCGCCGACGTCGCCCTGCGGCGCTGCTGCGCCCGCCGCCGGCCCGCCGATCCACTGCTCCAGGGTGGTCAGCCGCACCTGCCCGCTGCGGCCCCACACCCCGCGCGGCGTGACCTGGACGAGCGGCAGCCGGCACCGCGCGGCGACGGACAGGGACTGCGGATCGGCGTCCGGCCAGTGCCCCAGCAGCTCCTCGCGGATCTCCCCCATCGTGCGGGGCTCGGCCTCGACGAAGGCCCGGGCGACCTCGCCGAGCCGCTCCGGATCGACCCCGACGAGGCCCTTGCGGAAGGCGTTGACCTCGCGGTCGCGGGCGGCCTGGACCAGCGGGCGCAAGGTCAGCGCGTCGTGTGCGGTGTGGGTGTGGATGGTGGACCGCATGGTGACCATCCGGACCACCTTCCGGGACTCCATCAGCTCCGCGAGCGCCGCGGGCCGGAATCCGGCGAGCCGGGCGTGCAGCTGGAAGTACGGCGGCTTCACGTTCTGCGCCTGGAGTCCGAGCAGGTGCGCGACGGCCTCCTCGGCGGACAGCGCGGCGCGGCTCAGAAGCAGCTGGCGCGCGAGCGTGGCACGGTTCAGTGAACGGGTGTCGAGTACGGAGGCCATACCAGGCAAGCTACCCGCACTTCCGGACAGAAACGGTCCGCGATCAGGGGCGGAGAGGGATGACCGCTATTCTTGCCTCTCGCCCGAAATGTACGTTCGACGTGGAGCTGACCTGCGATGCCGGAGCGCCCGGACCACCGCCACCGCCGTCCCTCACCGTCCGGGAAGCGCACCGGATGGCGCCGCCCCGCGCCTCCGCCGGCCACGCCCCCCGCCTCCCCGTCGGCCGGCCCGGAGCCCGCGCCGGCTCCGCCGACTCCCCCGGACCACCGCAGCGTGATCGACTCCGCCGTGTACCGCGACGGCCGGCGCATCGCCTCCCCCGCGACCCTCGCGGAGACCTTCCGCCGACTGCGCGACCAGCCCGACGGCATGGCCTGGATCGGCCTGCACCGCCCCACCGAGGCGGAGCTCCACTCCCTGGCCGCCGAGTTCAACCTCCATGAGCTCGCCGTCGAGGACGCCCTGGAGGCCCACCAGCGCCCCAAGCTGGAACGCTACGGCGACACGCTCTTCGTCGTCCTGCGCGCGGCGCGCTACCTCGACGCCCCGGAGGAGGTCGAGTTCGGCGAGCTGCACGTCTTCGTCGGCCCGGACTTCCTGATCACGGTCCGCCACGGCGCCGCCCCCGACCTCTCCGCGGTCCGCCGCCGCATGGAGGCGACCCCGGAACTCCTGACCCTCGGCCCCGAGGCCGCCCTGTACGCGATCCTCGACGCGGTGGTCGACGGCTACGCCCCGGTCGTCGCGGGCGTCCAGAACGACATGGACGAGATCGAGACGGAGGTCTTCCGCGGCGACCCGGAGGTCTCCCGCCGCATCTACGAACTCTCCCGCGAGATGGTCGAGTTCCAGCGCGCCACCCGCCCCTTGGTCGGCATGCTCCACGCCCTGATGGCCGGCTTCGCGAAGTACGGCACGGACGAGGAACTCCAGCGCTACCTCCGCGACGTGGCCGACCACGTCACCCACACCAGCGAACGCGTGGACGGCTTCCGCCAGGCCCTGACCGAAATCCTGACGGTCAACGCCACCCTGGTCTCCCAACAACAGAACGCCGAAATGCGAGCCCTGGCCGAAGCCGGCTTCGAACAGAACGAGGAGATCAAGAAGATCTCCTCATGGGCTGCCATCCTCTTTGCACCCACGTTGGTGGGAACGATCTACGGCATGAACTTCGAGACCATGCCAGAACTCCACTGGGCGGCGGGCTACCCCTTCGCGATCCTGCTGATGGCAGTGGTCTGCACGAGCCTGTACGTCATCTTCAAGAAGCGCGACTGGTTGTAGGGGAGCGCTGCTCCTGAGCGGGAGGATGCGCAGCGCCGAGGAGCGGGACCGGGCGGCGGCCCGCCAGGTCGCCCCGGCCGATCTCGTGGGCGGTGTCCATGTGGCGGGTGCGCGCACGCATGAGGCCGACGGACCCGATTTCGTGTCGGGCCCGTCGGTCGTCTTCACGGGATTCCCTCGGCGGGGTTCAGCGGCACAGGGCGGTGTCCACGACGCGTTCGAGATTCCTCCGGCCCGCCTCGTCGGTCAGCTGCAGGGTGACCGCGACGCTGGCGGCGCGGCCGTCGTCGGTGGCGCCGCCCCGGGTCTCGTACCCCGGGAAGCTGCCGCCGTGGCCCCAGGAGAGACCGCCGCACGGCAGCGGCCTGCTGACCAGTCCGAGTCCGTAGCGGGAGCCGGGGCCGAAGGTCGCTTCGGCGGGGACGGTGGAGCGCATCTGGGCGAGCTGGGCGGAGGGCAGGAGACGGCCGGCCAGGAGTGCGGTGAAGAAGCGGTTGAGGTCGGAGTTGGTGGAGATCATCTGGCCTGCCGCCCAGCCCCAGGAGGGGTCGATCTCCGTGATGTCGCGCAGCGGCGCGTCCGCCGATTCCCGGTAGTAGCCGTGGGGGTGGGGCTCCCGGATGCCCGCGTCACCGGGGGCGGGGAAGTAGGTGTGGCGCAGGCCGATGGGCTTGATGATGCGCCGGTCGATCTGTTCGGCCAGGGGGCGGCCGGTGACCTTCTGGACGATCAGGCCGGCGAGCACGTAGTTGGTGTTGCTGTACTTCCAACTCTTCCCGGGGGCGAACTCGGCCGGGTGCTTGAGGGCTGTACCGAGTAGTTCGCGGGGGGTGTAGTACCTGACGTCGTCCCCGAGGTAGTTGCTGTAGTTGGGGAGCCCGCTGGTCTGCTGGAGAAGGTGGCGGACCCTGATGTGGCGTCCGTCGATCCCCTCCCCGCGGACGAGGCCGGGCAGGTAGGTGTCGACGTCGGCGTCCAGATCCATCCTCCCCTCGGCGACGAGCTGGAGGACGACGACCGCGACGAAGGTCTTGGTGTTGCTGCCGATCCGCACCTGCCCGTCGACGGGCACCGGTGCGACGGTGGCCAGGTTGCCGAGCCCTGCGGTGTAGGTCCGGGTTCGGCCGTCACGGTCCTTGACGCTCGCCAGTGCGGCGGGCATCCCGTCGTCGCGCACCAACGCGTTCATGCTCTGCTGCACGGCGTCCGGCCTGGAGGAGGCGGAGGCGGCGGGCGGGGCGAGGGCGGCCAGTGTCATGACGCCGACGGCCACCCCGGCTGCGGCGTGCAGGGCCCGGCGCCGCCTGGCGCCCTGGTGCCGGGCCGAGGAACGAAGGCCCTGGCGGTTCTGTTCACGCATGAGTCAACTCCTGAGCTATTTGTGGATTCTTGCTCGGGCTGTCGGCTTGCCGGGTGCCTGGTTCATCCGGACAGGGCCTTGTCCACGGCGTCCTTGACGTGCTGCACGGCCGCCTCCTCGGTCGGGATGCTGGTGACCGTGACGTTGGCGGCGCGCCGACCGTCGTCGGTGACACCGCCCCGGGTCTCGTATCCCGCGATGCCGCCGCCGTGGCCCCAGTAGACGCCGCCGCACGACAGCGGCCTGCTCGTGAGCCCCAGCCCGTAGCGGAAGCCTGAGGTCCCGGCGGGGACCGTCGTGCGCCTCTGGGCGAGCTGGGCCGCCGGGAGGAGGCGGCCGGCGAGGAGTGCGGTGAAGAAGCGGTTGAGGTCGGAGTTGGTGGAGATCAACTGGCCTGCCGCCCAGCCCCAGGAGGGGTCCGTCTCCGTGAAGTCGCGCAGCGGTCCGTCCGCCGGGTTGCGGTGGTAGCCCTGGGGGTGCGGCTCTCGGATGGTCATCTCTCCGGGGGCGGGGAAGTAGTGTGGCGCAGCCCGATGCGCTTGATGATGCGCCGGTCCATCTCCTCGGCCAGGGGGCGGCCCGTGACCTTCTGGACGATCAGGCCGGCCAGGACGTAGTGGGTGTTGCTGCATCCCCACGTTTTTCCCGGCTCCGCGTCGGCCTCGTACCGGAGGGCGATGTCGAGCAGCTCGCGGGGTTCGGGGTACCGGGACGCCGTAGTCGGGGAGTCCGCTGGTGTGCTGGAGGAGCTGGCGGACCGTGATGTGGCGTCCGTCGATCCCCTCTCCGCGGACGAGGCCGGGCAGGTAGGTGTCCACCATGGTGTCGAGGCCGATCTCCCCCTCGCCGACCAGCTGCGGGACCACCCCCGCGGTGAACGCCTTGGTGTTGTTGCCGATCCGTACCTGGCCGTCCCTGGGTCCCGGCGGGCATGCCGTCGTCGCGCACCAGCGCGTTCATGCTCTGCTGCACGGCGTCCGCACTGGCGGCGGCGGAAACGGAGGGCGGGGCGAGGGCGCCCACTGTCATGGCGCCGATGGCCACCGCGACCGTGGCCGACGCGGCCCGTCGCCGCCTCCCGCCGCGATGCGGCCGGGTCGAGGAAGGTAGGCCCTGCCGGGTCTGAGCTCGCATGGGTCAACTCCTGGGGAATCGTTCGGTGGAGCACGATCCTGGTTTCCAGGGCCCTGTCACCGCATCGCGGGAAGGCGGGAGAATTCGCTCCCCCGATCGGGGGAGGCCGCCGGTGGGCTGCGCGGCGATACTGGCGATCATGATCAGGGGAATCCGGCCGCTGTTGCGCGGCTCCACGTATTCAGGTGTGCTGTTCGCCTATTGCGGCGCGCTGGCCAGCCTTCCGCTGCTGCCCTTCGCCCTGTTGCCGGCGCTGTCGTGGCGATCCGCTCCCGAAAGCGTGCAGCTCGTCCTGGTCCTGCTCGTCTGGGCCGTCCTGGTCGGACTGGTCGGACTGGCGCGCCCCGTCCGACGCGCGCTGGTCGTGTCCGCCCGCCGGCTGCTGCACGTGCCGTTGCCGATGCCCGTGGCCGGTCGCCGCACTTCTGGTTCCCCCGGCCTCGGCGACTGGCGGACCCCGCTCTGGCTGCTTCTGCACGTGGCCGTCGGGTGGGCGGGGGCGCTGGCGAGCGGGGTGCTGTTCCTCATGGGCGTCGCCCTGCCGGGGAACTGGCTCGGAGGCGAGGCGCGGGCGAGTCTGTTCGGCACGTCGGTCCGGGTGTCGGGCGGGTGGAGCAGCTGGGTGGTGGCGGCCGTGTGCGTCCTGCTGGCGGCGGCCGTCTGCGTACTGGTGACGAAGACCCTGCGATGGTCGGCGCCACGGTTGTTGGGACCGTCGGCAGCCGAACGCCTCGCACTGGCTGCCGAGCGGGAACTGCTGCTGGCCGAACGCAACCGGATCGCCCACGAGTTGCACGATTCGATCGGGCACACGCTGACGGCGGCCACCATCCAGGCGGCGGTGGCCGGCGAGGTGCTCTCCGCCGACCCGGCGGCGGCGCGGGCCGCCATGCGCAGCATCGAGGAGTCGACGCGGGCCGCGCTGGAGGACCTGGACTACGTGCTCGGAGTGCTGCGCGAGGAACAGTCGGGGACGGCGCCGACCCGGACCCTGGCCGACCTGCCCGAGCTGCTGGACCGCCTGCGGCACGCGGGGGCGGTGGTGGAGCCGGACCTGTCGGGCGCTCTGGCGCAGGTGCAGGGGACGCTCTCCCGGGCGGCGTACCGGATTCTCCAAGAGGGGCTGACGAACGCGCTGCGCCACGGGGCGGGCGGCCCGATCGAGGTCCGCGTGGCGGCCGGGCCGGCCGGACTGGACCTCGCGGTGGTCAATCGGACCGGGGCAGGGACGGGCCCGGGCCCGGGCCCGGGTACCTTCCCGACCTCCGGCCACGGTCTGCCCGGACTGGCCGAGCGCGTCAGGCTGCTGCACGGTGACTTCCAGGCCGGCCCGGACGGGACGCAGCACTGGCGGCTGGCCTGTCGGCTGCCGGCACGGGCGTCGGCGTGAACGGATCCGAGGCGGGCGAGAGCACGGCCCTGCCCGCCGTCACCAGCCCCTGCGTCACCCTCCTGATCGCGGACGATGACGAGGTCACCCGCAGCGGCCTGCGCCTGCTGCTCGCCGCACAGCCGGGGATCACGGTGGTCGGCGAGGCCGCCGACGGCGTCGAGGCGGTCGAACGGGCGAGGATCCTGCGACCGGACGTGGTCCTGATGGACGTCCGGATGCCGCGTCTCAACGGGATCGAGGCCACCCGCCAACTCGTCGCCGAAGCGGCCGGACCGCCGAAGGTCGTGGTGATCACCACGTTCGAGAACGACGGCTACGTCACAGCCGCCCTCAGCGCGGGCGCCAGCGGCTTCGTCCTCAAGCGCCTCCCGGTCCGCCGGATCGCCGAGGCGGTCCGGGTGGTGGCGGCGGGCGAAGCGGTCCTCTTCCCGGCCGCACTGGGCCGCATGGTCGCCCCCCGCCCGCTGGGCTCCGCACAGGCCCTGCCGCGGGCCGCCCTCACCGGCCGGGAGGAGGAGGTACTGCGCCTGATGGCCACAGGGCTCTCCAATCCGGAGATCGCGGAGTCCCTCACGGTGAGCCTGGAGACGGTCAAGACCCACGTCGGAAATGTGCTGACCAAGCTCGCCGCACAGAACCGGACCCATGCGGTGGTGATCGCGTACGAGTCCGGCCTGGTGGTCCCGGGCTTCGCCGGCTGAACCGGCTTCAGTACGGGCCACGACGCGGCTCCGCCTTGCGGTCCACGGCGGCGCCTCTGGAGGCGTGCGAAGTATCGCTGTCCGCGGGCCAGGTCGACGACACCCTCCGTCGAATCCTCGCAGTAGCCGAAACCGGCCGGCGCTTCTGCAAGGACAACCATGAATTCATGCGTATCGCCGACGAGTTCGAGCCGAAGGCGAACCGACTGCTGGAGCGGAGCAAGGGCATTCCGCTGTAGCGCCGGACGGCCGGGGAGGAGTCCTGGCTCCCCACCGCCGGGGCCCTGGCGGGGAGAGGTCCGGCGGCCGGTTCGTCAGGGGGCGTTGCGGGGGGTCAGGGCGTCGACCTTGCGGGTCAGGGTGGCCAGCGCGGCCTTCAGGGCGGCGATGTCGGACTTGTCCGCGGATTGGTTCGCCTCTGCCAGCTGGACCACCAGGGCGCCGCCCGGTTCCAGGGTGACCTCCGTGGTTTCCGTGACGTCGTCGCCGCCCTGGTGGCGGACCGCCGCGTCCAGGTCTGCGCGGCGCAGGCCGTTGCGGCGGATCACCCGGCTGAGCCAGTGGCCGTCGCGGGCCAGGGTGGTGGGGCTGCCCTCCAGGAGGCGGCCCAGCCATTCGTAGCGGGCGGCCGTCCGGACCACCACGGAGTTCACCCCGAGCAGTACGGCGGCCCCGAAGGCCGCACCGATGACGGAGTCGTCCGGGCCGATCACGGCGTTCTGCACGACGTTGGCCAGCAGCAGCATCACCACCAGGTCGAAGGTGCTGAGCTGCGCGAGCTGGCGCTTCCCGACGATCCGCAGCAGCGCCAGAATCAGCACGTAGACCCCGATGGTGCGGAGCGCCTTCTCCGGGTACGGGATGTCACCGTGCAGGAACGGGGTGAGGGCGTCGTGGGCGCAATACACCCCGTCCACGCTGGCACATCCGGCGCGTGTCCGGTGTCACCGACCCGCCGCGTCACCGCGTGGGGGCGGCCGCCCGCCCCGGCCGCGGCGGGGCCGGGGTGGGGCGGGCGGCCTCCTGCGCTACGGCTTCGGCAGGGTGCAGCCCGCGCGGTTCAGGTCGATCTTGTTGCCGGCGCCGATGCACGGGACGATGATGTACGTCTCCTGGGCGTAGTTGATGCCCTGGCGGACCGTGACGTTGCCGGCCTCGTCCACCTCGCACGGGTTGTTCTCCGTGCAGCGCTGCCCGTCCTCGTTGCCCGTGTTGTTGACCGCGACGACCTTGCCCGTCGTCGTGTCGATCACCGGGGAGCCCGAGGTGCCGCCGATCGTGTTGCAGGACGAGGTGTAGCGGACCGAGTCCTTCCAGGTCCACTCGCCCTCCTTGAGGCGGTACGCGAACCCGTCCACGTTGCAGCTGTAGGTCCGCTTCCAGTACCCCGACACGACCTTGATCGCCGTGCCCTGCACCGGGCGGGCGTCGTTCAGGGTGAGCGCGGATATGCCGTACTGGCTCTGGATCTGCGCGTACGTCTTGGTCAGCTGGTAGACCGAGATGTCCGTGTCGGTCATCGTCGCGTACGCGATCTTGCTGGCCCGCAGCGTCGCCACCCGCGAGCCCGACGCGTTGAGCAGCGAGAACGAGCGGCTGGACGACTGGTCCTTGACGACCTCGCCCGGCCCCGGGAAGCCGGTCTCGATGCAGTGCCCGTTGGAGAGCACGAGCGCGGGGTCGTTCGGCTGGGAGCCGGGGGCGCGGACGACGGAGCCGGAGCAGTTGCTGAGCGCGACCGTCCCCGCGTAGTTCACGGCGACGGCCGCGGCGGCCTCGTCCCGGGGTGTCGAGGCCACGGCCGGTGCTGCCGCCGCTCCTATCAGGAGCAGCGAGAGCACGGCGCCGACGAGAGGCTTGCGCATGTGGGGGTTCCCCTCTGATGACGATGCAACCGAAGATCCTCCGGTTGTCATGTGCATTGTTGGGACACGCGCATCAACAGGCAAGGATGTGGCCAGAGTTGGCGGTTTTCGGGTCCAGGAGGCCCGTCAGTGCAGGAGGCGGTCCCGGAGGCGGGCCGCCGTCGCCGGCGTGATCCCGACGCGCGTGGCGAGGTAGTCGGCCGTGGAGCCGTAGCGCGTGGCCAGGTCGGCGAGGACGAGGGACAGGATCTCGGCCGGAGCGCGGCCGTACGAGGGCCAGCGCATGGTGCGGCCCGGGTTGGCGGCGTGCCAGTCGGCCGTGAGGCGGGCGGTGGCCAGCTCGGTGAGCGCGAAATCGGCCAGGATCTCCTCCTCGGACACGTCGAGGAGGGTCAGGACGAAAGCGGCGATCAGGCCGGTGCGGTCCTTGCCGGAGGTGCAGTGGAAGACCGCCGGTCCGGGACCGGCGGCGATGAGCTCGATGGCCCCGCGGATCTCCTCCACGCCGTCCTCGGTCACCTCGGCGAACCGGTCGGCCAGGTACCGCCAGGGGTCGATGTCGGGGTCGATCGCGGCCTGGTCGTACGGGCGGTGCTCGATGCTGAGGTTGGCGTACGTGAACCGCTCGGGCTCCGGGATCCGCCCCTTGGCCTCGATCTCCCAGGGGTAGCGCAGGTCGATGACCGTACGTATGCCGAGGCCGAGGAAGCGGTCCCAGTCGGCTCCCGTGAGCTTGCCCAGGGAATCGGACCGGTAGAGCGCGCCCCAGGCGACGGTACGGCCGTCGGCGGAGCGGTAGCCGCCCAGGTCGCGGAAGTTGTGCAGGCGGTCGAAGTCGACGTGGCGGCGGTGCGGGTGCACGGTCTGGTCGGGCAACTGGGGCTCCTCGGAATGCGGTTGAGTGGCCCAGGATGCCTCAGCGCTTGCGCGCGAGCGTGAGCCCGTCCGCGATCGGGAGCATCACCGACTCCGTGCGCCCGTCCGCGCGCACGTGCGCGTTGAACTCCCGGATGGCCAGGGCGTTCCCCCGGGCACCGGCGTCCACCGCCTCTCCCCCGTAGAGGACGTTGTCGGCGAGGATCAGCCCGCCGGGACGCAGGCGCGGCACGAGCTCGTCCCAGTACGCGCGGTAGCCGGGCTTGTCGGCGTCCAGGAAGACCAGGTCGATCACCGGGTCCTGCGGGAGTGCGCGGAGCGTCTCCAGCGCCGGGGCGATCACGAGCTCGATCCGGTCGTCGACCCCGGCTGCCTTCCAGGCCTCCTGTGCGATCGACGTCCACTCCTCGGAGACGTCGCAGGTCATGACCCGCCCGCCGGCGGCCAGTCCCGCGGCCAGGGCGAGCGTGGAGTAACCGGTGAAGGTGCCGACCTCGACGATCCGGCGGGCGCCCACCATCTTGCCCAGGAGGGTGAGAAAGACCCCCTGCTCGTGCGGGACCTGCATCCGCGCCGGGCCGCCGAGCGCGCGGGTCCGCTCGACGAGCTCCTCCTGGACGCGGCTCGGCGGCTCGGCCTGCGCGACCAGGTACCCGTACACCTCGGGGGTGAGGTGCACCGTCTTCACGTCGCCGGCGGCCCTGTCCATGTCGCACGTCCCTTCGCGAGTCCCGTGTGCTCCGGGACGGCCCCGGCCCGGGACCACCCCGCTGCCCAACGAATCCGCCCCCGGTCGGCAACGGCCCGGCCCCCTCGGCCGACCGCCGAGGAGGTGAGGACCGTCAGGCCGTCGGGTGGAGGGGCGTCGGGCGGAGGGGCCTCGGGTGGAGGGGAGTCGGGTGGAGGGCCGCGTACTCCAGCGGGGCCGAAGGGTCGATCGTGACGGTGAGCGGGGCGGGGGCCGCGTCGGCGCGGACCAGGAGGTCGCCGATCGCCGCGATCATCGCGCCGTTGTCCGTGCACAACGTCATCGGCGGCACCCGCAGTTCGATGCCCGCCGAGGCGCAGCGCCGTTCCGCCAGGGCCCGGACGCGCGAGTTGGCCGCCACCCCGCCGACCACCACCAGCGTCTTCACGCCGTACTCCGCGCAGGCCGCGACCGCCTTGCGGGTCAGTACGTCGGCCACCGCCTCCTGGAGCGAGGCCGCGCCGTCGGCGACCGGCAGCCGCTCCCCGCGCTGCCGGTGCCCCTCGGCCCAGCGGGCCGCGGCCGTCTTCAGCCCCGAGAAGGAGAACGAGTACGCGTACGGGTCGTTCGCGCGCGGGCCGCCGGTCAGCGGACGCGGGAACGGGACCGCCTCCGGGTCACCGCCCC
Organism: Streptomyces sp. NPDC051109; assembly: GCF_044455885.1. NCBI lineage: Bacteria > Bacillati > Actinomycetota > Actinomycetes > Kitasatosporales > Streptomycetaceae > Streptomyces > Streptomyces sp. NPDC051109. The sequence goes on along the minus strand of NZ_JBITFF010000010.1, from coordinate 70,958 downwards.
GCGCCGCCCGGTCGATGGCCGGCCCGCCCGGGTACGGCAGGCCGAACACCCGGGCCACCTTGTCGAAGCACTCCCCCGCCGCGTCGTCCAGGGTGTCCCCGAGGTGCAGGATCGGCGCGCGCACGAGGTCCCGTACGAGCAGCAGCGAGGTGTGCCCGCCCGAGACGATCAGCACCACGCAGGGTTCGGGCAGCGGCCCGTGCTCCAGGGTGTCGGCGGCGACGTGCCCGGCCAGGTGGTGGACCCCGTAGAGCGGTACGCCCAGCGAGTACGCGAGGGTCTTCGCCCCGGCCAGTCCGACCTGGAGCGCGCCGGAGAGGCCGGGGCCGGTGGTGACGGCCACCGCGTCGAGCTGTTCGGCGCGCAGTCCGGCCCGGTCGAGGGCCTGGCGGACCACCGGGTTGAAGGCGTGCAGGTGGGCGCGGGCCGCGATCTCGGGGACGACACCGCCGAACCGGGCGTGCTCGTCCATGCTCGACGCGACGACGTGCGCGAGGAGCCGGCCGCCCTGCACGATGCCCGCGCCCGTCTCGTCGCAGGAGGACTCGATGCCGAGCACCACCGGAGAAGCAGCCATCAGACCCGCACCCACCCTTATTGCGAATAGTTCGCAATAAGGTTACTGGCCGCGCGGGACCACCGTCGCCAGCACCGACGGCAGCGGGTACCAGTCCGCCGAGGCGATGGACGCGTGGTGCGCCGCCATCAGGGCGACCCGGTCCCGGGCCTGGGCCTCGGTCGGGTGCACCCCGTCGATGGCGGGCGCCACGCCGTGCGCGTCGGTGGCGATCAGCAGGTAGTGGTTGCGGTCGTACCAGGCGGTGTCGATCGAGCCGCCCGCGTACGCGCTCGCGTCCCCGTCGAAGACCACGAACCAGGGGCGCAGCGAGGCGTCGGCGTACCGGGCCCGCGGGTCCCCGGCCTCGGCCCGGTGCACGGCGGGGAAGGCGGCGGCCTGGTCGAGCCGGCCGGCGGCGGCGAGGGAGCGCAGGTGCTCGGCGTACTCGCGGTCGGTCCACAGGGTGTCGCCGGCGTTGCCCTCCTCCAGCGTGCCGGGGATCAGCTCCACCAGGAACTTCCCGGCCATCGCGGCGCGGCTCGGCCAGGCGCCGGCCCGGGCGGCCGTGTCCAGGTCGGGGTGGCCGGCGGCGAGCCGGCCGGGGCGGTAGACGGCGTCGCCGAGCTTCGAGTTCAGCAGCGCGTCGAGCTCGGCCGGGCCGCGCCCGAGGTTGGCTGCGAAGCCGTCCTTGAGCTCCAGCTTGAGGACGACCGGGCGGTGGCCGGGGTGGGCGTCGTGCCAGCTGCGGATGTCGGAGAGGCAGCCCGCGAGGTTCTGGTTGCGGGACTTGGTGCGCAGCTGGGCGGGGCTGGTGGCGTTCTCGCAGTTGTTGTCGTTGCCGAAGGGGTTGTCGTGGGAGACCCGCCAGGAGCTGCCGAAGAAGTTGGTCCACACGTCGAGTTCCAGCATCGCTGCGCCCGAGTCGAGCGCGTCCGCGAAGTACGGGTACTTGGCCTTCTCGTACGCGTTGTGCACGCCGACGCCGGTCGATCCCGCGTACGGGAGATCGGCGGCCCCCGCCCCAGCCCCTGCCGCTGCCGCCTTGCCGGCCGCCCCCGCCGGGGCCGTGCCCAGTACGAGGGCCAGGGTGAGGGCCGCCAGGCCCGCCGTCACCGCGCCCGCCATCCGGTTCCGCAATCCCATGCTTTCGGCTCCTGTCCGCCCAGTCGGTGCGCCATGTCACAACTCGGCGGGAGAGTAGGCGAGTTGGGTGACGGACGGAAGGACGGCGGATGACGGGCGTCCCGGCTGTGAGGACGGACACGTTCCGACCCGGAACCGGCGCCGCCACGCCGTCCGTCGGACAGGGAGCCGATCGGGGCGCGACCGGCTTTTCCGGGCGGGGAGGACCACATGTTCACCAGGGTTCGCGGGCGGGTCGTACGGGTCTCCCTGCTCGTCGGCGTCGGCTGCGCCGTGCTGATGGGGTGCGCCGGGCTCCTGTGGAAGCTGCACGGCGTGGCGGCGTACCTGGCGGACGGGGATCCCGGCGAGGGGAGCTACGTACAGGACGCCGAGCAGGCCGACCGCGCGGCGGCGGCCGTACTGGAGGGACCGGCGCGGGAGGTCCCACCGGTGGCCCCGGCGTCTCCGGTGGCCCCGGTGACCACGGCGCCCCCGACACCCCCGACGTCCCCGACGTCCCCGGCGTCCCAGGCCTCCCCGGATCCCGCCGCACCGGGAACGGCCGCACCGGGCACGGTCGCGCAAGGCACGGCCGCACCGGGCACGGTCGGCCCCCCGGCCGGCCTGCCCTGGCAGTCGGGCGGCTGGCGGCCCTCCGACCCGCTGGTCGCGCGGCCCGCCGCCGCGGAGCCCGCGATCGGCGCGCTGTTCTCGCCCGGGGATGACGCGGACCAGGACCACCACTGCTCGGCGAGCGTGGTCCACTCCCCCGGCGGAGACCTCATCGCCACCGCCGCCCACTGCGTGTACCGCGGCGTCTTCGGCTTCCGTACGAACCTCGCCTTCGCCCCCGGCTACCGGGACGGCGAGGCCCCCTACGGGGTGTGGGTGCCCACCCGGATCGACGTGGACCCCCGCTGGATCGAGGACCAGGACCCCGACTACGACGTGGCCTTCCTCCGCATGCGCCGGCCGGGCCACCCCGGCGAGCGGCTGGAGGGCGCCACCGGGGCGCAGACGATCCGGTTCGGGACCGAACTGCCCGCGCCGGCCCGGGTCGTGGGCTACCCGAACGCCACCGAGTACCCCGTGGAGTGCTTCAACACCGCCCGTGCCGACGGGCCCGCGCAGCTGCGGCTGGATTGCGCGGACGTACCCGACGGCACGAGCGGTGGTCCGGTGCTGACCGACGCGCACACCCTGATCGGGGTGGTCGGCGGCCGCGACGGGGGCGGCGACGAGACGACCTCGTACAGCAGCCTGTTCGGCGACGGGGTACGCGCCGTGTACGAGCGCGCCGTGGCGGCCCGCTAGCGCGGTCGCGAGCGCGGCTCGTACCCCGTCAGACCCTACGACCCGGAATCTGCCGGGGCCTTGTGGTGCGGCGGGTAGTCGGCGGTCTTCGGGGCCGTCGGCAGCCGCCATTTGGACAGGACCCGGACCACCGTGCCCGGACTCAGCAGGACGTTCGGCGAGACCGCCAGCGACAGCACGCCGAAGAAGGGCCGCGAGATCTCCGGGTCGGCGTTGGCGCCCACGATCACCCGGGACATGTAGGCCTGCAGCACCTTGGTCGCCCGGTCGGGCGGCGGCCCCTCGGTCTCCGGGTAGCGCATGTCCTCGCTGGTGGCGATCTGCCAGGCCACGTCGGAGGCGGCGGCCGTGCGCCGCTGGATCCGGCGCGCGGCCGCGGCGATCTCCCGGGGGGCCAGGCCCCGGATGGCGCCGGCCAGTGCGTCCGCCGCGAGGGCGGCCACCGTCATCCCCTGCCCGTACACGGGGTTGACCCGGCAGACGGCGTCGCCGAGGACGACGAATCCGGCCGGCCAGCGGTCGAGGCGCTCGAAGTGGCGCCATTCGTTGGCGGTGTTGCGGTAACCCGTCGGCGTGGAGAGGGGCTTGGCGTCGCGGATGGCGTCGTACAGCACCGGGCTGCGCAGGGTCCGGGTGAATTCGAGGAACTCCTCCTCCCCGGTCGGCGGGGCGTGTTCGCCGTTGCCGGTCAGCGTCACCAGCCATCGGCCGTCGTCCAGGGGCACCAGCACGCCGCCGCGCGGGTTCTCGGGGCGGCCCTGGACGTAGATCCCCTGCCAGCGGCGCGCCGGATCGGGCGGGATCTCGTAGTAGCGGCTGGAGTAGCACAGGTGGGAGTCGTAGCGGGTGGTCGCCGGGGCCGGGTGGCCGAGGGCGGCGAGCCAGGCCGGGGCCCGGGAGGTCCGCCCGGTCGCGTCGACCACGAAGCGGGCCGGCAGCGGGTCCCCGTCGCGCAGCCGTACGCCGGTGACCGAGCGGCCGTCGGGCCCGGCGACGAGCCCGGTCGCCGTCGAGCCGGAGCGGACCCGGATGCGCTCGTCCCGCAGCACCTCCCGGCGGACCGTCCAGTCGATCAGCTCCCGGCTGCCGATCAGGATCCGGGAACCGGGAACCGGGTGGAACCAGTCGGCCGGGCTCAGCCACAGGAAGTCCCGCGGCGTCTCCATCAGGGCCGCCCCGGCCGCCAGCAGCTCGCGGGTGACCCCGGGCAGCAGCCCCTCCATGAGGTCCAGGCCGCGCGACCACAGCACGTGCACGTGCCGGGACTGCGGCACACCGGGCCGGAAGGCCGGTCCGGCGTCCGGCAGTTCGTCCCGTTCCACCACGGTCACGCGCGCGAACCGCTGGGCGAGTGCCCGCGCCGCCAGCAGCCCCGCCAGGCCTGCGCCGAGGACCACCGCGTGATCGTGGGCTTCGTGGGCTTCTGGGTGGTTGTCCGTGTCGTCGTCCATGGCGCCGAGTCTCCCGCGACGGCCGCGCGCCGGATCAGGTCCCGCCCGGGGCGCCCCGAGGCACCCCGGGGGCGGACGGGGGGCTCACGGAGGGGCGCCCGTACCGGGACGCCCGCGGAGGGGGTCCGCTCCCGCGGTCGGCTCAGTGCGCGGGGAACCCGTACGAGACGGAGGTCAGCTTCTCGGAGGCCGCCCAGAGCCGTTCGCCCGAGGCGTCGTCCAGGGTCCACTTCGCCCGCCAGGAGCGGACGGGCGCCCCGCGCCAGCCGAGCCGCGGCCCGAAGAACGCGTCGGGCCGCACCCCCGGCGCGGTGGCCGCGTACAGCGTGGGCAGCGCGCCGGAGGCGGCGGACTGGGCGAGGACGGCGGCGCCGAGGCCCATCAGCCGCGACATGGGCCGGTGGCCCTCCTGCCGCGAGGCCCCGGCGTGCAGGTTGGTCGAGGCGTAGCCGGGGTGCGCGGCGGCCGCGACGATCCCGGAGCCGGCGGCTTCGAGCCGCCGGGCCAGCTCGTGCGTGAAGAGGAGGTTGGCGGTCTTGGAGCGGCCGTACGCGATCCAGCGCCGGTAGCCGTGCTCGCCGTTCAGGTCGTCGTGGTCCACGTCGCCCAGCGCGTGGAACCCGCTGGAGACGGTGACGATCCGGGCCCCGGGGGCCGCGGCCAGCAGCTGCGGCAGGAGCAGTCCGGTCAGCGCGAAGTGGCCGAGGTGGTTGACCCCGAACTGGGTCTCGAACCCGTCGGCGGTCCGCCCGTACGGCAGCGCCATCACGCCGGCGTTGTTCACGAGCAGGTCGAGGGTGCGGCGGCGCTGCCCGTGGACGTGGGCGAACTCCCGTACGGAGGCCAGGTCGGCCAGGTCCAGCGGGAGGAACTCCACCTCGGCGCCGGGGACTTCGGCGCGCAGCCGGACCACCGCGGCCCGCCCGCGCGCCGAGCTGCGGCAGGCCAGCACCACGTCGGCCCCGCGCCGGGCGAGCTCGCGGGCGGCGACGTAGCCGATGCCGCTGTTGGCGCCCGTGACGACGGCGGTGCGGCCGCTCTGGTCGGGGATGTTCTCGGCGTTCCAGCCAGGCATGTGAGCTCCCTCGCGACGGTGGGTTGCACGGTGCGGTCACCTTGGGGTTACCGAGGGTAGACCTCTTCCTTCGCGGGGGTGGATCCGGGGGCCGGTCGACCGGGCCAGTAGGCTGCGGGTCCGTCCGCCCGCTCCCCTTCCCGTTCCCGAGGTACCGCGCAGTGAGCTCCGCACCGCCGCTCCCCCTACCCGTCTCGGTCGTCGGCCTCGGCGCCGACGGCTGGGCCGGGCTCACCGCCGCCGCACGGTCCGCGCTGACCGGGGCCGAGGTGCTGATCGGCGGGCCGCGGCAGCTGGACCTGCTGCCGGCCGGCGACTGCGCCGGCGAGCGGGTGGCCTGGCCGAGCCCGCTGCGGCCCGCCGTGCCGAAGCTGATGGCCGAGCACGCGGGCCGCCGGGTCGCGGTGCTCGCCAGCGGCGACCCCATGTTCTACGGGATCGGCCGGGCCCTGGCCGAGGAGCTCGGGCCGGACGCCCTGCGGGTCCATCCGCACCCCTCCTCGGTCTCGTACGCGTGCGCCCGTCTGGGCTGGCCGGTGGAGGACACCGAGGTGGTCACGGTGGTCGGCCGCCCGGTGGCCCGGCTCGCGGCCGCGCTGTACGAGGGGCGGCGGGTGCTGGTGCTCAGCGCCGGAGCAGCGAGCCCGGACGAGATCGCTGCTCTGCTTCGAGAGCGGGGCTTCGGCCCGAGCCGGATGCGGGTGCTGGAACAGCTCGGCTCCGAGCGCGAGGACACGTACGAGGGAGTGGCCGACAGCTGGGAGCACCCGCCCGGCGATCCCCTCAACGTGGTGGCCGTGGACTGCCGCCGGGACCGGGGCAGCGCCGTCCCGCGGCTCGGCGCGACCCCGGGCCTGCCCGACACCGCGTACGAGCACGACGGCCAGCTCACCAAGCGCCACGTGCGGGCCGCGACCCTGTGCGCCCTCGCCCCGGCCCCCGGCGAGCTGCTGTGGGACATCGGCGGCGGCTCCGGCTCCATCGGCATCGAGTGGATGCGGACGCACCCCTCATGCCGGGCGGTGGCCGTGGAGCGCGTCCCCGAGCGGGCCGGCCGCATCACCCGCAACGCGGCGGCGCTCGGCGTCCCGGGGCTGCGCGTGGTCACGGGCGCCGCACCCGAGGCCCTGGCCGGGCTCCCCGCCCCCGACGCGGTGTTCATCGGCGGCGGGCTGACCGCGCCGGGCCTGCTGGACGCGGCCTGGGCCGCGCTGGCCCCCGGCGGCCGGCTGGTGGTCAACACCGTGACCCTGGAGTCGGAGGCGGTCCTCACCGAGCGCTACCGGCGCCACGGCGGCGACCTCGTCAAGCTGGCCGTCGCGCACGCGGCGGCGGTCGGCGGCTTCACGGGCTGGCGGCAGGCGATGCCGGTCACCCAGTGGTCGGTGACGAAGCCCTGGCCGCGGACGGACCACCCCGCAGCAGCAGCGCACGAACAGAACGAAACGGACCAGGAGACGACATGACCGTGTACTTCATCGGCGCGGGCCCCGGCGCCGCCGACCTGATCACGGTGCGCGGCGCCCGGACGCTGGCCGCCGCCCCGGTCTGCCTGTACGCGGGCAGCCTGGTGCCGCGCGAACTGCTGGCCGAGTGCCCGACGGACGCCCGCCTGGTCGACACCTCGCAGCTGAACCTCGACGAGATCATCGCCGAATGCGTACGGGCCCACGCGGCGGGCGAGGACGTCGCGCGGCTCCACTCGGGCGACCCGTCGATCTTCAGTGCGGTCGCGGAGCAGATGCGGCGGCTCGACGCGGCGGGCATCCCGTACGAAGTGGTGCCCGGTGTACCGGCGTTCGCCGCGGCGGCCGCCGCCCTGAAGCGGGAGCTGACCGTTCCCACCGTCGGCCAGACCGTGATCCTGACCCGGATCGCCCAGCAGGCCACGCCGATGCCGCCCGGCGAGGACCTGGCCACGCTCGGCCGCAGCGGCGCGCTGCTGGTGCTGCACCTGGCCACGCGCTACGTGGACCGGGTCGTCGCCGAACTGCTGCCGCACTACGGGGCCGAGTGCCCGGTGGCGGTGGTGGCGATGGCCAGCCGCCCCGACGAGCTGATCCTGCGCGGCACGCTGGCCGACATCGCCGCCCAGGTGAAGGAGGCGGGCCTGGTCCGCACCGCGGTCATCGTGGTGGGCCGCACGCTCGGCGCCGAGCAGTTCCGCGACAGCCACCTGTACTCCCCCGAACGCGACCGGCATGTCTGCTGATCCGCCCCGGCACGTCCTGGTCCTGGGCGGTACGACGGAGGCCAGGCGGCTCGCGGAGTCGCTCGCGTCCGACCCGGCGTACCGCGTGACCACCTCGCTGGCGGGCCGGGTCTCGGCGCCCGTGCTGCCACCCGGCGAAGTGCGGATCGGCGGCTTCGGCGGGATCACCGGGCTCGCGGATTGGATCGCCGGCCACGGCGTGACGCACGTGGTCGACGCCACCCACCCGTTCGCGGAGCGGATGAGCTTCCACGCCGCCGAGGCGCAGGCGCTCACCGGGGTCCCGCTGCTGGCGCTGCGCCGCCCCGGCTGGTCCGCCGGTCCCGGCGACGACTGGCACTTCGCCGACACGCTCGCCGAGGCGGCCGTACGGCTGCCGGAACTCGGCGGCCGGGCGTTCCTGACCACCGGCCGCATGGGCCTGCACACGTTCGCGCACCTGGCCGACACCTGGTTCCTGGTGCGCTCGGTCGACCCGCCGGACGCGCCGGTGCCGCCGCGGCTCGAAGTCCTGCTCGCCCGGGGGCCGTTCACCCTGGACGGCGAGCGGGAGCTGCTGGCCCGGTACCGGATCGACGTGCTGGTGACCAAGGACAGCGGCGGCTCCGCGACCGCCCCCAAGCTCAGCGCGGCCCGCGAGGCAGGCATCCCGGTCCTGGTGGTCCGCAGGCCCCCCGTCCCGGAGGGCGTCGCGGAGGCGCAGAGCCCGGAGTCGGCCGTGGAGTGGCTCGCGGGACCCGGGGGGTAGGAGGGGCGGGGACAGACCCGAGGCGCATCCCGCTCACCTCACGCACCCCCGCTCACCTCACGCACCCCCGCGCACCCCGCGCCGCCCCGCCCGGCCGCTGTCAGAGGGGTCTCCTACTCTCCTCGGCATGAGCACCGCCACCCTGCTGATCCATAACGGCTCTGCCGCGCCCGATGCCCCGGTCACCCGCATCGGCGGCCTCCCGCTGGCGCCCGCCGGCACGCGGTGGCCCGGCTGTACGAGCTGCTCCGGGCCGCTCCGATTCATCGCGCAGCTGGTCCTCGGCGGCGGGCGCGGGGTCCTCGCCGTCTTCATGTGCGCGAACGATCCGGGCAGTTGCAAGGACTGGAGCGCAACGGCCGGCGGCAACAGGGCCTACCTCTTCCCGCCGACCGGGCTGGTACCGCTGCCGCTGCCCGCACTCCCCACCGCCGCGGACGAGGACGAGGGCGAGGGGGACTACGACGAGGACGAGGACGTTCGGCAGCTCGGGGCGGTCCGTACCGTCGAGCCGGTGGCGGTGGCCGAGCCGGGGTACCGGGCCGCCGCCGAGGCGTGGTCCGCGCAGAGCGGGCGCCCGACGCGCCACGTCCTCGGACAGCTCGGCGGCACTCCCGAATGGCTCCAGGACGACGAGACGCCCGACTGCCCGGGCTGCGGCCGCCCGATGGAGTTCGTCGCCCGGCTGGAGGAGGGCCCGGATCCCCTCACCGCCCCCAACTTCGGCTCCGGCAGCGCCTATGCGCACGCCTGCGAGCCCTGCGGCCGGGCGGCGTTCCTCTGGCAGTGCTGAGGGGGGCCGCCCGGCCCGCCGGTCAGGCCTCCGGGTAGCGGCGCGGGGTCCACGCCACGCGGGAGCCGTCCGGGCGCTCCGTGACCTGGGTCTGCGAGGAGCCGATCAGCAGGATCGTGCGCATGTCCACCTCGGAGGGCTCCAGTTCGCCGAGCGCAAGGACGCGGACCGACTGCTCCGGGCCGCCCACGTCCCGAGCGACGACCACCGGGGTCTGTTCCGAACGCAGCTCCAGCAGCAGCTCCTTGGCCTGGGCCACCTGCCACGTCCGGCTGCGCGAACCGGGGTTGTACAGGGCGAGCACCAGGTCCGCCGCGGCGGCGGCGCGCAGCCGCTCCGCGATGACCTCCCACGGCTTGAGCCGGTCCGACAGGGAGATGGTGGCGTAGTCGTGGCCGAGCGGGGCCCCGGCCGCGGCGGCCGCCGCGTTGGCGGCGGTCACCCCCGGCAGGACCCGTACGGGCACGTCCTTGTACTCCGGCTGCCCGGCGACCTCCAGCACGGCGGTGGCCATGGCGAACACGCCGGGGTCGCCGCCGGAGACCACTGCCACGCGCTTGCCGCGGCGGGCGAGTTCGAGCGCGAACTCGGCCCGCTCCGACTCGACCTTGTTGTCGGAGCCGTGCCGGACCTGGCCCGGCTTCACGGGGACCCGGTCCAGGTACGTGGTGTAGCCGACGAGCACCTCGGCGTCGGCCAGCGCCCGCCGCGTCTCGGGGGTGAGCCAGAGCGGCCCGGCCGGGCCGGTGCCGACGACCACGACCCCGCCGGGGCCGGACGGCACGCTGCCCCGGTTCCCGATGCGGCTGGGCACCACGGCGACGGCGAAGTACGGGACGCTGTCGGGGTCGGTGTCGGCGAGGACGCCGGTCCGCTCCCCCGCCATGGTGGCGCGCTCCACGTACCGGGCCTCCGCGAGGCGGCCGCTGCCCTCCATGGCCCGGCGTACGGCGGGGAAGGTGCGGCCGAGCTTCATCACGACCGCCGAGTCGGTGGCGGCGAGGCGGGCGGTGAGCTCCTCCTCCGGCAGGGTGCCGGGCAGGATCGTCAGCACCTCCTCGCCCTCGACGAGCGGGGTGCCGAGGCGGGCCGCGGCCGCGCTCACCGAGGTCACACCCGGGATCACCTCGGCCTCGTACCGGTCGGCGAGCCGCTTGTGCATGTGCATGTACGAGCCGTAGAAGAGCGGGTCCCCCTCGGCGAGCACGGCGACGGTCCGGCCGGCGTCGAGGTGTGCGGCCAGCCGGGCGGCGGACGCCTCGTAGAACTCCTCCATCGCCCCCTGGTAGCCGCCGGGGTGGTCCGTGGTCTCGGTGGTCACCGGATAGACCAGCGGCTCCTCGATGTGGTCGGCGCGCAGGTGCTTCGCGGCGATCGAGCGGGCGATCGAGCGGCCGTGGCGGGCGCTGTGGTACGCGACGACCTGGGCCTCGGCGATCACCTCGACGGCCCGCAGCGTCATCAGGGAGGGGTCGCCGGGGCCGAGCCCGACGCCGTACAGCTTCCCGGAGGTCGTTCCCGTGCTCATTCTTCCTCGCTCGCGATCGCGTTGACGGCGGCGGCCGCGATGGCGCTGCCGCCCCGCCGGCCGCGCACGATCAGGTGGTCGAGCCCGGAGGCATGGGCGGCGAGCGCGTCCTTGGACTCGGCGGCGCCGATGAAGCCGACCGGGACGCCGATGACGGCGGCGGGGCGCGGTGCGCCCTCCTCGATCATCTCCAGCAGCCGGAACAGCGCGGTGGGCGCGTTGCCGACGGCGATCACGGAGCCCTCCAGCAGGCCGCGGTCGCGCCAGACTTCGAGGGCGGCGGCGCTGCGCGTGGTGCCCATCTCGGCGGCGAGGGCCGGCACGGCGGGGTCGGAGAGGGTGCAGATCACCTCGTTGCCGGCGGGCAGCCGCTTGCGGGTGACGCCGCTGGCGACCATCTGCACGTCGCAGAGGATCGGCGCGCCCGCGTTCAGGGCGGCCCGCGCGCGGAGCACGACGTCCGGGGTGTAGCCGAGGTCCTGGGGCAGGTCGGTCATTCCGCAGGCGTGGATCATGCGCACCGCGACCTGGGCGACGGAGGCGGGCAGCCCGGAGAGGTCCGCCTCGGCGCGGATCGTGGCAAAGGACTGGCGGTAGATCGCGGCGCCGTCCTTCTCGTACTCGAACACTGTGTACTCGCTCATTTCTTCGCTGCGTCGTGGGAGGTGGTGCGGCGTACGGCCGCGAGGGCCGCGGGAAGTTCGGAGGCCGGGACACCGCGGAGCGGGGCGCGACCGGCCGCGCAGAGGTCGTACCCGTCGGCGGTGGCGACCACGTCCGCCCAGGCGGTGCCGCGGGGGTGCCCGCACCGGCGTTCGCAGCCGGACCAGTGCACGGGCAGCAGGCGGCTCGTCCCCGCGGGTGCGTCTGCGGGTGCGCCGGCGCCTGCGTGCGCCGCGGACTGGGCCTGGGCCTGGGCCTGCTGCGCCACGGCGGCACGCGCGTCGGCGCGGACGTCCGCCAGGGATTTCGCGCAACCGGGGCGCCCCGTACAGGCGGTGACGGACCGCCAGGGATCGTCGGCGCCGGTCACCAGACCGGCCTCGGCGAGCGCGGCGAGCGCGCCGTCGGCCGCGTGGGCCGGCAGGCCGGGCACGACGATCCCGCGCCACGGGGTCAGCCGGACACGGCCCGTGAGCCCGGCCAGCCGGCGCCACTGGGCGGTGGTCAGGCGCCCCAGCGGCGCGAACACGCTCAGCGCGGCGGCGCCGTCGGGGCCTTCGACCACGCCGGGTTCGGGGGCCGGCCCGCGCAGGGTGGGCGAACTCCGCACGACGGAGGCCGAGATGCCGCCGGCGGTCAGCCGCGCACCCAACTCATCGGAACGCAGCGCGTGTTCGGCAGGCAGCTCGGAGACCCGCCAGGCCCGGGTACCGGCCCGGCGGACGGAGTCGAGGAAGTACGAGGCGGCGAGGAGCGCGGCCCGCGGCGCATCGGCGGCGGCCACCAGCAGGGCGTCCGCCGCGCCGGCGGTCCACAGCAGGGCCCGGCCTCCGCCCCGGACGGCGGCCAGGTTCACATCGGCTGCGAGCGAGGTCACGTCCCCGCGGCCGTCGTCGAGGGCGAACAGGAAGCGCCCGGACAGTCCGGCCGCCGGCGCGCTCCCGCACAGCAGCCCGTCCAGCTCTGCCACCCAGGGCGCCACGTCGGGCAGACCGCCCCGGTCCAGGCCGGTCAGCGGCGAGGCGACGATGTTGCGGACCCGCTCGTGGGTGGGCGCGGGCAGCAGCCCGGCGCGCACGAGCACGGCCTGCAGCTCGCCGCCGCAGCTCGCGCCGAGTCCGCGCAGCTGCGCGTTGCCGCGCGAGGTGAGGTCGACGTGCCCGTCGCCGAGCCGGTCCGCCGCATCGGCCAGCAGCAGGGCCGCGTCCGCGTCGAGCATCCCGCCGGGTATCCGGATCCGGGCCAAGTACCCGTCGTCCGCCGCGTGCAGCCGCAGCGCGCCGGGGCAGGCGTCACCGCGGTCACGTATGACCGGTTCGTCCCGCGGTGCGGCGGAAGGGGGCTGGGGCGGCATGGCGGCGAGCATACCCACGATTCCCCGACCCCGAGCTGTGTCCGTCACCACCCGCCCCCTGCGCCCCGCCCTCCGCCCGACCTGCCCGGATCCGCTCCCCTGGCGCGGGACACCCCCACTCCCGGCCAGGGGGAACGCCACCTAAGATGACCACCGGCGGAGCCACGTGGCCCGCTGGGAGGAAGCCCGGTGCGAATCCGGCGCGGTCCCGCCACTGTGAACCCGCGGAGCGATCCGCCGGGTGAGTCAGGAACTCCCGCTGTCCACACTGCCCGGGGCGCGGAAACCCCGAGGAAGGCATGCCGCCGCATGATCCTGCTGCTGTCGACGTCCGACACCGATCTGCTCAGCGCCCGCGCCGCCGCGGACGGCCCCGTGCCGTACCGGTTCGCGAACCCCTCCCGCCTTCCCCTCGACGACCTCCCCGCCCTGCTCGACGGCGTCGACCTGGTCGTCGTACGCCTCCTCGGCGGCCTGCGCGCCTGGCAGGAAGGCCTCGACCTGCTCCTGGCGCCGACCCAGACCCGCCCGGTGGTCGTCCTCACCGGCGAACAGGCCCCGGACGCCCAGCTGATGGAGGCCTCGACGGTCCCCATCGGCATCGCGGCCGAGGCGCACGGCTACCTCGCCCACGGCGGTCCCGCCAACCTGGACCAGCTGGCCCGGTTCCTGTCCGACACCGTGCTGCTCACCGGCCACGGCTTCGAGCCGCCCGCCGCCGCTCCCACCTGGGGCCCGCTGGAGCGCACCCCGGTGCGCCCGTACGGCCCGCGCATCGCGGTGCTCTACTACCGCGCACACCAGATGAGCGGCAACACCGCCTTCGTGCACGCCCTGTGCGACGCGATCGTGGAGACCGGCGGCACCCCCGTACCGCTGTACGTGTCCTCCCTGCGCACCCCCGAACCGGAGCTGATCGCCGAGCTGGAGTCCGTCGACGCGGTCGTCACCACCGTGCTCGCGGCCGGCGGCACCAAGCCCGCCACGGCCTCCGCCGGCGGCGACGACGAGTCCTGGGACGCGGGCGCGCTGGCCGCGCTCGGCGTCCCGATCCTCCAGGCCCTGTGCCTGACCGGCTCGCGCAGCGCCTGGGAGGAGAACGACGAGGGCCTGTCCCCGCTCGACGCCGCGACGCAGGTCGCCGTGCCCGAGTTCGACGGCCGCCTGATCACCGTCCCGTTCTCCTTCAAGGAGCTCGACGAGGACGGGCTGCCGGCGTACGTCGCCGACCCCGAGCGCGCCGCCCGCGTCGCCGGCATCGCCGTACGGCACGCCCGGCTGCGGCACATCGCGCGCCGCGACAAGAAGGTCGCGCTCGTCCTCTCCGCGTACCCGACCAAGCACTCCCGCATCGGCAACGCGGTCGGCCTCGACACCCCGGCCAGCGCCGTGGAACTGCTGCGCACCCTCATCGCGGGCGGTTACGACTTCGGGCCCGTCGAGGACATCCCGGGCCTGGTCTCCGGCGACGGCGACGAGCTGATCCGCGCCCTGATCGAGGCCGGCGGCCACGACCAGGACTGGCTGACCGAGGAGCAGCTGGCCCGCAACCCGGTCCGGATCCCGGCCGCCGACTACAAGCGGTGGTTCGCCGAGCTCCCGGCCGAGCTGCGGGACAGCGTCGAGCAGCACTGGGGCGAGGCCCCGGGCAACATGTTCGTGGACCGCTCGGCCAACCCGGAGGGCGACATCGTCCTCGCGGCCCTGCGCCGCGGGAACCTGCTCATCCTGATCCAGCCGCCGCGCGGCTTCGGCGAGAACCCGATCGCGATCTACCACGACCCGGACCTGCCGCCCTCGCACCACTACCTGGCCGCGTACCGCTGGATCCAGGCCCGCGCGCAGGACGGCGGCTTCGGCGCCGACGCGATGATCCACCTGGGCAAGCACGGCAACCTGGAGTGGCTGCCGGGCAAGAACGCCGGCCTGTCCGCGGCCTGCGCCCCGGACGCCGCGCTCGGCGACCTCCCCCTCATCTACCCCTTCCTGGTCAACGACCCCGGCGAGGGCACCCAGGCCAAGCGCCGCGTGCACGCCACCCTGGTCGACCACCTGGTGCCGCCGATGGCGCGCGCGGAGTCGTACGGCGACATCGCGCGCCTGGAGCAGCACCTCGACGAGTACGCGCAGATCTCCGCGATGGACCCGGCGAAGCTGCCGGCCATCCGCGCCCAGATCTGGACGCTGATCCAGGCCGCGAAGCTCGACCACGACCTGGGGCTGGAGGAGCGCCCCGACGACGAGGGCTTCGACGACTTCCTGCTGCACGTCGACGGCTGGCTGTGCGAGGTCAAGGACGCCCAGATCCGCGACGGACTGCACGTCCTGGGCGGCGCGCCGACCGGTGGGGCCCGGGTCAACCTGGTCCTGGCGATCCTGCGCGCCCGCCAGATCTGGGGCGGTACGACGGCCCTGCCCGGCCTGCGCGAGGCGCTCGGCCTGGACGAGTCCGCGGCCACCCGGACGACCGCCGACGAGGCGGAGGAGGCGGCCCGCGCGCTGGTCCAGGCGATGGAGGACGCGAACTGGGCGCCGGAGGCGGTGGCTTCGGTCGCCGCCGGCCATTCGGCGGACGTGACGGCCGTACTGGACTTCGCCGCGCGCGAGGTCGTCCCGCGGCTGGCCGGCACGACGGACGAGATCGCGCACGTGGTCTCGGCCCTGGACGGCCGCTTCGTCCCGGCGGGCCCCTCGGGTTCCCCCCTCCGGGGCCTGGTGAACGTCCTCCCCACGGGCCGGAACTTCTACTCCGTGGACCCGAAGGCCGTCCCCTCCCGCCTCGCGTGGGAGACGGGCCAGGCCCTGGCCGACTCCCTCCTCACCCGCTACCGCACGGACAACGGCGAGTGGCCGGCCTCCGTGGGCCTGTCCCTGTGGGGCACGAGCGCGATGCGCACCTCCGGCGACGACGTCGCCGAGGCCCTCGCCCTGCTCGGCGTCCGCCCGGTCTGGGACGAGGCCTCGCGCCGCGTCACGGGGCTGGAGCCGATCCCGCTCGACGAGCTGGGCCGCCCCCGCATCGATGTCACCCTCCGCATCTCGGGCTTCTTCCGCGACGCCTTCCCGCACGTCATCGGCCTGCTGGACGACGCGGTCCGGCTGGCGGCGGGGCTGGACGAGCCCGCGGACCGCAACCACGTCCGGGCCCACGCCCAGGCCGACCTGGCCGTCCACGGTGACGAGCGCCGTGCGACGACCCGCATCTTCGGCTCGCGCCCGGGCACGTACGGCGCCGGCATCCTCCAGCTGATCGACTCCCGCGACTGGCGTACGGACGCCGACCTCGCGGAGGTCTACACGGTCTGGGGCGGCTACGCGTACGGCCGCGGCCTGGAGGGCCGGGCGGCGCGCGAGGAGATGGAGACCGCGTACAAGCGGATCACGGTGGCCGCGAAGAACACGGACACCCGCGAGCACGACATCGCCGACTCGGACGACTACTTCCAGTACCACGGCGGCATGGTGGCCACGGTCCGCGCCCTGCGCGGCACGGCCCCGGAGGCGTACATCGGCGACTCGACGCGCCCGGAGACGGTCAAGACCCGCACGCTGGTCGAGGAGACCTCCCGCGTCTTCCGAGCCCGCGTGGTGAACCCGAAGTGGATCGAGGCGATGCGCCGCCACGGCTACAAGGGCGCCTTCGAGCTGGCGGCGACGGTCGACTACCTCTTCGGCTACGACGCCACGACGGGCGTGGTGGCGGACTGGATGTACGACAAGCTGACCGAGACGTACGTCCTGGACCCGGAGAACCGCGCCTTCCTGGAGGAGGCCAACCCCTGGGCCCTGCACGGCATCGCGGAACGCCTCCTGGAGGCCGAATCCCGCGGCATGTGGGAAAAGCCGGACCCCCAGATCCTCGAATCCCTCCGCCAGGTCTACCTGGACACGGAAGGCAACCTGGAAGCCGACTCGGAGTAACCGCATCCTGAAAGAGGCCGTCCTCCCCACCTCTGAAAGGTGGGGAGGACGGCCTTTTCCGTGGCTGGGATGCCACGCCCCTGCCGCGTCAGCTGAGCCCGACGGTCACCTCGACCGCGACTCCGATGCATCCGAACAACGCCAGTCCAGCTCCGATGAACCGGTACACACCAGTCTGGTAAGCGTCGAAGACACCAAACGTCACAGTGGCAATCACGTCACTGAACCGGTCTGCGATTCCCTTGACATTGAGCGCCAGTAGGAGTCCGATCGCCGCGAACAGCGCCATGAAAACAATGGAGGGCACGCTCGCCTCGGAAGACACCCGTCCTGCTGTGATCATCACCACGTGAGCCTCGCTTGTCATATATGCCACTTTACTTTCACCTCCAGTCCACGGTGAACAGGTGCCCGATCCTGGTGCCGTAGGTCTGACTGAGGCCGACCTCCGCACCGACACCGACACCCGCGCTGAAGCTGGTGGTTCCTACGGGCTCGTTCCTGATGTTTCTGGAGCCGATCGACCTCTCATGGGCCGTCGAGACCGACAACCCATAGGACGCCGTTGCGGTACCGCCCCAGCCGTCGCCTCGCAGCTGCTCGAAGTCCGTCGCATTGCTGCGCATACCCGAAAGCTGCAGGTTCCCCCCGAATGAGACGGCCTCGGTGCCCTTGCTGAAGCTGACACCGTACTCGGTCTTGCCGTCCGGACGGTCGGTCGCAAGCAGACAGACCGAGGCGTTGACACCTCCACCGAGCCCGAGCGAACCGCCCAGACATACCCCGCTGGTGTCATTCGCCTCAAGAGGCAGGACGTACTTGTCCCATTTGTCACCGACCCAATCCGTTGCCTTCTCCCACAGACTTCGGCTGTCGCTCTGCGGATGCGGCTCGGAGGCCGCGAGCACCACTACAGGGGGCGGCGGCGGAGGCGGCGCCTGGGTGCCCTTGCCGGGCCGGCTGGTCGAACCGCCGGAGCGTCCGGAGCCGCTCGAACTGGTGCAAGCCAGGTTCTGGCAGCCGTAGTGCTTCTGGCGGACGTACTCGGGGTCGAGGGTTCCGCCGACGGATTCCACGATGGTCTCGTAGCGGTTTCCGTAGTCGTACGGGTCGTTGCCGTTGTGGCACTTGTACATGCCGCTGGCGCACTCTTCGAGTTGCTTGCCGGTGGGGTCCCAGAATGTGAAGGGGTTCTGGTTGGAGTAGGTGTATCCGTGGAGCTGCTGCGAGTCCTTCAGGTCCATGATCGGGTCGACGGAGATGAACCGCCCGGTCAGGGGGTCGTATTCGCGGGCACCGATGTGGGTGAGGCCGGTGTAGGCGTCCTTGGTTCCGCCGACGAACGCCTTGTCTCCGACCCAGCCGGTCGGCTGGCTGCCGCGGGCTTCACCGAAGAGTCCGGTCTTGCGACGGGTGACGGCCTGAGTGGCGTCCGCGCTGATCTGACTGGTGCCGGTCCCGTGGTGGTCGGTGAGGGTGAAGGTGAGCTTGCCGCCCTCGCGCATGGCGACGCCGTCGTAATAGCGGGTGCCGGTGACCTTTCCGGTCTGGTCCAGGTGGAGTTCGTTGCCGCTGGGGAGGTAGAGCGTGGTGCCCTTGGTGTCCTTGCGGAGCAGACGTTGGCCTGCGGCGTCGTAGAGGAAGGAGTTTCCGGTGGTGCCCTGGTTGAGGGTCTTCAGGTGGCCTTCGACGTCCCAGTCGAGGTACTGGGTTTCACCCGTGCCGCTCTTGCGGGTCTTGGTGTTGCCGCTCTCGTCGTAGGTGAAGGCCTCCTCGTGGGGGTCGGTGCCGGTCTGGGTGACCTTGGTGAGGTCGTGCTTGCCGACCGTCGGCTGGGTGTAGGTGCGGACCGTGTCCGTGGTCGGGCCCGAGGCGGTCTTGTGCTTGGTCTCGGTCTTGCGGTTGCCGACCGCATCGTAGGTGTACGTCGTCCAGTACGGGTCTTCGCCGCCGATGACCGTCGCCGACGGGGAGCTCGCACAAGCCTCGCCCGTGTTGGTCCAGACCTCGGTGATGCGGCGCAGCGCGTCGAGGTTGACGCACTGGGTGTCGGTGGTGCGGGTGGCGTCCTGGCCGAATGCGGTGGCGATGGAGGTGAGGTTGCCCGCGGGGTCGCTGGTGTACTTGGTGTCCTCGATCCGCTGGGGTGCGAGGTCACGGTCGGTGTAGGCACGGCTGACGGCACCGGTGTGCTCGTCGTACTCGGTCGAGCGGTACAGGCGCTGGCCGAGGGCTCCGAGCTCCTGGCGGGTGCTACGGCCGTAGTGGTCGTAGGTCATCGCCGAGACGAGGCGGCTACTGCCGGCTCCCATGGTGTTGAGGAGGCCCGAGACCGACTTGTAAGTGCTGCCGACCGTTTCGGCGGGCAAGTCGCCCATGGCCGGATGCCTGGTCGTCAGGACCTGGCCGGCGATGTTGTAGGTGTTCGTCCACTGGTAGGTGCCGGCCAGCGCTCCCGTGTCGGGGGTGGCCGGGATGGTCACCTTTGAGACGAGCGGCTGGTAGAGGTTGTTGTAGGAGAGGACCTCCGACTCGTACGCCTTGCCGTCGACGTAGCGCGTGGACTTCGCCACCTGCCCCTTGGCAACCGTGTCGTAAACCTGAGCCGTCAGGGTCGTCGTGCCCTGCTTCACCGTGGAGGGGCGGCCGAGGTCGTCGTAGTCGGTGTGCACGGTGATGCCGCGGGCGTCGGTTACATCGGTTGCGCGGTCGCCGCCGTCGTAGGCCGTCTTGGTGACGCCCTTGTCCGGGTCGCTGTCCTCGATCCGGCGGCCACGGACGTCGTAGGTGTACGTCCACTTCGCGTTGGCCGGGTCGGTGACCTGCGCCAGCTGGCCCAGCTTGTTGAAGGTGTACAGCGTCGATTGCGAGGTCGTGCGCGCGGCGTTGGTGTACTGCCTCACCTCGATGGTGCGGCCCAGCGCGTCGACGACCGTGGTGGTCGCTGTGCCGCCCTGGGGCGGGATGACGGTGGTGGTGTCACCGGTGTAGCTGGTGGTGGCGCGCTTGGTCTCGGTGCCGAACTTCTTGGAGATCACCGCGGTGGGCCGTCCGGCACCGTCGAAGACGGTGTCGGTGGAGGCCGGGTAGTTGAGCTCCTGTCCCGTGACCAGGTCGGGTGAGGGCGCGCCGTCGGCGTAGTAGGTGCCGGAGTTGCGCCAGGCCAGGCCGCGGGTGTCGTAGAACGTCTCGGTGACCAGACGCCCGGACAGGTCGGGCGACTGCGTCTGCGTCTGGCGCTCGCGCAGCAGGCCGTCCCGGATGGAGTAGACGGTGGAGTACTTGTAGTCGTGCGTCAGCGTCTTCGAGGTGACGACGTTCGGACCGTCATTGCGGACCGTGTAGTCGAACACGCGGCTGGGCGAGTTGGGGTTGTCGGCGGCCGTCCAGTTCGGCAGCCAGACCTTCACCAGCCGCCCGAGGGCGTCGTACTCGGTGCTCGTGACCTTGCCGTTGGCGTCAGTGACCATGGTCGGCTGCGAGTGCAGCGGGTCGAGGTTGGACGTCGTGGTGTGACCCAGGGGGTTCGTCACCGTCATCGAAGACGGTGCCTCGCCCGCGGCCGGGCTGTAGGCCGTCGTGGTGACCTTGCCGTAAGCGTCCGCCGTGGCGAGCGCCCGACCGTAGGCGTCGAAGCACAGCTCGTTCTTCGCGGCACCGCACGTCAACGGCACGGTGAAGATGGCGTCGTAGCCGTCGCCCTTGCCATTGATCTTCTCGGTCTTCGTCACCAGGCCCGAACCGGGCACAGTGCCCAGCGCACCGTTGTCGAAGTAGGTACGGGTGTCGGAGATCACGTCGACGGGGCGGCTGGCGACCGTACCGCAGGGCACGCCCACCGTCTCGACGCGGCTGTGCTTGTCCAGGATCCAGGTCCCGGTGTTGCGCGCGTACGTGGTCGTGGTGCAGGTCTCGTCGCCGGTCTTGGCAGCGTCGCCGGCACTCGACTCCCAGTCGACCATGCCGTACTCGTCGAAGTGACGGGAGGTCTCAGTGGTCCGGGTACCTCCGGTGACGGTGGTCCGGGTGGCCTCCTTCTCCGTACCCGTCTTGTACGAGACCAGGTCAGGCAAGCCCGAACGAACTCGCTTGGCCACGACACCCGAGCGCCAAGGCGTGCTGGACTTGGCGTTGATCAGCTTCGTCGTGTCGTCGCCCTCGAAGGCGGCCGACTCGCGCACCATGCCGGCGAACTCGGGCCGGTCGGTGACCCCGGTACCCCCGGAGTCCTTGACGTCCTTGCCGTCCAGGCCACGGAAGTACCGGGTCTCGGAGAGCATCTTGGCGTCGCTTGCGGCACCGGTGCGCGTCTGCACGAGCTCATAGCCGCGGGAGACCGAGTGCACACGGTCATCTGCCTTGGTGAACTCACTGGTGTCCTTGTCCCACGCCGCCCCACCGAGGTAGGCGTACGAGGTCACCTTGTCCGGCGTCGAGGCGAGGTTGTCACCCTCCACGATCTGGGTCACCACGTAGCTGTTGAACCAGTCGACCTTGGAGGTCTCGCCCTCCCAGGCCCACTTGACCGGGTAGCAGCGGGTCGTGTTCGTCTCGTCCGGCTTCGGCAGCGTGGTGGGTGTGCAATCGGGCTGGGAGTACGTCACACCGATGGTGCCGCCGCTCTCCGTGGTCACCTGGTACATGCGCAGCCGGATGAACGGCGCGAGACCGTCACCGGTGGCATCCACGCGGTTGGGCCGCTGCTCACCGGCGAACGTGACCGGGGGAAGCGGGATGTCGGTCGCGGCACCCGACTTCGCCGTTCGGGTGATGGACTTCAGCCACATCGGGGTGGAGATGCCGTCGCCCGCCGGCGGGAAGTTCTGATCCAGGGCCCAGGAGTCGACATCCTGGTACGCACCACCGGTGAGGACCTTGGTGTTGATGCCGGTCAGGCGCTTGCGGGACCAGAAGGTCGGCGAGAACTGGTTCTTGCACTCGGTGGACCCGTCCTTGCAGAAGAGGTCGAACGGGGCGTCGGGCCAGTTCTTGGCGTTGGTCTCGTCAAAGGTGCCGCAGGTGCTCAGGCAGCGCTCGGAGACGTCGAAGGTGACCTGGCCCATCGCCTTGGCCGAGTAGACCGAGTCCGAGCGCAGGCCGTAGTCGATGTGGTCCAGCCAGCCGCCGCGAACGTACGGGGTGACCGTGCCCTTACCGGTGGTTGCCGAGACGTTGCGGCCGTAGTTGTTGGTCTCGGTCTTCCAGTAGTACGCCATCGCGCTGCCGCCGGGAGCGACCACGTAGTCGAGCTGCCAGCGCCAGGCCTGCTGGCACCAGCCGCTCGCGAAGGAGGCGTTGTAGCAGGGCTCGCCCGCCTGGTTGCCGAACACAGGGACCGTCCATGCCGAGTTCGTCGTCGGCGTGGAGGCGTCCTTCCACCCGGGCAGCCGGTTCAGACCGAAGAAGTACTGCGTGCCGTCGGTCGTGGTGACCTTCCAGTGCTCGCCGTCGTTGTCCCCGTTGCTGGCGCCGGTGAGCTTCTCGACCTTCTCGCCCGAGTCGGACGCCGGGTGCCAGCCCTTGCCCGCCTCGTAGACCAGCTCGGTCGACTTGCCGCCCAGGGAGAGCGTGGCGTTGTCGTTGAACCAGCACTGGTCACCCACCTTGGTGGTGTTCGTGCCGCCGGCCTTGTCGTCCTCGCAGGACTTGTACCGCCGCTCGATGAACCCCGGCTCCCAGTTCCAGCCGTCACCGATCCACGACGCCTGGCTGTTCGACGCGCTCATCCGGCCGTCGACCGACTGCGAGCTGTAGCCCAGCCCGATCTGCGGCGCCTGCCCACCGGGCACGGGCGGGACATTGATCCCGTACGACCAGCTGAAACCCCCGGTCGAACCACCCGAGGACCAGGAGCCGGACGGCTGCAAGGACGTCGCCTTGTAGTCACCCGTCGGACCTGAGTCGTCCGCCGTCGCCGCCAGGACCATGGCCCCCGCGGCCCCGGACGCCGCCGGGGCAGCCTGGGCTCCCGCCGCCTTCGCGCTCAGGCCGGGCGTCGAGACCTGCGCGGACAGCTTGCCCGCGCGCGTGTCGTTCTGCGTCTGCAGCGGCTTCTGCGTACGGCACTCCGCGCGGTCGGGAGTGGTCAGCGCACAGGCCGGGAGTTCCACCAGGTGCAGGCGGGAGACGTAGTCGCCTCCGTAGGCACCGCGGAAGGAGTTGTAGTCCACCTCGACCTTGGCCGACGCGGACCGCGCCGAGCCGTCAGCACGGCCCACCGACAGCAGCACGCCGTCGATACCGGCCTTGCGCGCCGCGTCCTTGGCCGCGACGGAGACCTTCACCCTCGACGGCGCCTCGGCCGCCTTGCCCGGAGCGGCGTAGACCGCGACCGGGAGCTTGCCCGCCTGCTGCGCACCCGAGCCGATGGCCGGAGACTGCGCCGCGCCGGTAAGGAACGACTTCCCCACCGGACCGGGAGCAGGAGCCAGGTCCACCTCCGCCGAACCCGCCGCCGGCCAGGAGACCTTCGGGGCCTTCCACGGCGCCGCCGCTTCATCGGCCTTCTTCGCCCCACCCGCACGGACCGGCTTGACCGGCACCGCCTTCGGCTGCTTCAACTCCGGCAACGACGGTTTGGATTTGCTGTCCGCCACGGCAACCGCACCCGGCAACATGCCCGAGAGGACCGCTGCGGCCAACGCCACAGAAAGCCCTCGCATGCGAAATCTTCTCACACCCCACCCCATGCTTCCATGAAAAATTACTGGCGCAGACTAACAGGGCGAATTCACCAAACCGACATACCGCCCTGCATGGATCCGACCAAGTGGATCTAGTGGATCAATTCGGGTGGTGCGCCTAAATTGGACATAAAGAGCGCAGGTCAGAGCGGTAACAGCCTCATTTGCAGCGTAGGGTTGCCACGAATAATCGGACTGTTGGAGTGTGCGTGAGAAGAAGAGAGGCCCTCCCCGGTACGCCGGGCGGGCGGGGGATTTCACGGGTTATTTCCGTGGCCCTCATAACCGGAATAGCTGCTACCGGTCTGGGGGTAATACACCCGTCGGAGAGTGCGGTCGCCGCGACCGACCCGGTCGCCGACGGTTCCATGAGCCCGGCCGACTTCGCCCTCGCCAAGGCGAAGGAAACGGGGCAGCCGTACGAGCTGACCTCGGCGCGCACCGAGACCTCGGACACCTGGGCGCTGCCGACGGGCAAGTGGACCGTCAAGCGCTACGGCACGACCGTGCGCGTACGGCGGGCCGGCGCGTGGGTGGCTACCGATCCGACGCTGGCGTTCGCGGCGGACGGCACGGTGGCTCCCAAGGCGTCGGCCGTCAGCATCGCCTTCTCCGGCGGTGGCACCGGGCCCCTGCTGACCGGGGTCAAGGACGGCCGCACGCTGTCGCTGACCTGGCCGAAGGCGCTGCCCAAGCCGACGCTGGCCGCGAACGTGGCGACGTACGCCAACGTGCTGCCCGACGTGGACCTCCAGCTGAAGGCCGATGTCGAGGGCTTCTCCGAGCTCCTCGTCGTCAAGACGGCCGAGGCGGCCAAGCACCCCGACCTCGCCACGCTGAAGTTCAAGCTCGACACCGTCGGCCTCAACGTCTCCGGCAATGCCACCACCGGCCTGCTGAGCGCGGTCAATCCCGCGGGCCAGACCGTGTTCACCGCCTCCGCGCCCATGATGTGGGACTCCACCACCACCGGAGCCGCCGCTCCCCAGGCCAAGACGGCGGCCCGGTCACTCGCCGCCGCGGCCGACGGGACCGAACCCGCTGCGCCCGCCGATGCGTTCGTCGCACCGTCCGGCGCCAAGGACGCGCAGATGCCGACCACCGTGGCCGGCGGCAACCTGGAGATCAAGCCCGATCAGGCCCTCCTGGCCGGCGCCGCCACCAAGTACCCCGTGTTCATCGACCCCTCGGTCGCCTGGGGCGAGCGCCAGAACTGGGCCTGGGCGTACCGGAGCTGGCCGAAGAACTCGTACTGGAACACCAAGCAGGACGTCCGCGTCGGCTACGAGAGCGACACGAACGGGCTCTCGCGTTCCTTCTTCCAGCTCGACACCGCCAACCTGAAGGGCGCCCAGGTCACCAAGTCCACGTTCCGCATCAAGGAGACGTGGTCCTGGTCCTGCACGCCCACCCCCGTGGAGCTGTGGACCACCGACCCCATCTCGTCGGCTACGACGTGGAACAGCCAGCCCGGCAAGGGCACCAAGCTGGCGACCGTCTCCGCCGCCAAGGGCCGCCCCGACTGCGGCGCCGGCAACCTCGAGTTCGACGCCACCGCGGCCGCCAAGGAGTCCGCGTCCAAGGGCTGGTCCAGCGTGACGCTGGGCCTGTACGCGTCCAACGAGAGCGACCAGTACCAGTGGAAGCGCTTCGACCCGAAGACGATCACCCTGGAGACGGAGTACAACAACCCGCCCCGGACCCCCGCCGACCCGGGGACGTCGCCCTGGGTGCCCTGCGTCGAGGGCGGCAAGATCGGCAACACCACGATCAGCCTCTACTCGACGATCTCGGACCCCGACGCCGGGAACCTGAGCGCCGAGTACCAGATCTTCAAGGCCGGCCAGAGCACTCCCGTCGCCACGCAGACCGTCCCCGCCAACAACGGCAAGGTCGCCACGTGGAACGTCCCCGACGCCAGCCTGCCGAACGGCGACTACACCTGGAAGGTCCGCGCGACCGATCAGGACAACGCCGCTTCCGGCTGGTCACAGACCTGTAAGTTCTCGGTCGACCGCAACCGGCCGACCAAGGCGCCGAAGATCAGCTCGACCGTCTTCCCCGACGGTAGGAACGGCTGGCCCGCCACCACCGGCAAGGCCCGTACGCCGGGCTCGTTCACCCTCGCCGCCAACGGCGTGCAGGACGTCACCTGGTACGGGTACTACACCGACTGGAATCCCGAGCTGAAGAGCTCCACCGTGGCCCCCGGTGCCTCGGTCAGCGTCCAGCTGACCCCGCCCGGCGCCGGCCCGCACCTGGTCTACGCCTTCAGCCAGGACGCGGCCGGCAACCGCTCCGACACCACGGCGTACCTCTTCTACGCCACCCGCTCGGCCGCCGTGGACGCCCCCGGAGACCTCAACGGTGACGGGAACCGCGACATCTGGAGCAGCGATTCCTTCGGCAACCTGCTCACCTACGCCGGCCAGGGCAACGGCAAGTTCACCCCCGGGACCAGGGCCGGCAAGAACTTCAGCGGCGCCCGCGTCGACGCGCTCGGCGACTGGACCGGCGACGGGTACAACGACCTCGTCTCCCTCGAACAGCCGGCCGGGATGACGGCCAAGAAGCTCTTCAGCTACGCCAACGACGGTCAGGGCGCGGTCGGCGACCCCGTCGAGATGACGGTGGCGTGCCCCGTGAAGAATCCCGGCGCCAGATGCGACTACGGTCCGGACTGGAACGGTGACGACCACTGGTACAACGCCGAGCAGGTCCTCGCGCCCGGCGACCTGAACGGGGACCAGGTCCCCGACCTGCTGGTCAAGCAGGGCAAGCAGCTCTGGGCGTACTACGGCAGCATTTTCGGCACCCTCGACGACAACGGGAAGCCGGTGCTCGTCGGCAACACCGACTGGGACAAGTACACCGTCGTCGCCCCCGGCGACGTCAACGGGGACAAGGTTCCCGACCTCTGGCTCCGGGACAACGCCACCGGCGACGTCCTGCGCACCTACGGCAAGAAGAGCCTGGACGGCACGACCACCGTCGACCTCGCCACCTGGGGTACCCAGACCCGCACCAAGATCGGCAGCGGTGTGGCCCAGGCGGCCTTCCCGCAGATCGGCTCGGTCGGCGACGTCTCCGGTGACGGCGTGAGCGACCTGTGGGCCCGTCAGACGGACAACACGGTCCTCGGCTGGAACGCGGTCGCCTCGGGCGGCACCGTCACGTCGTTCTCCGGCTCCTACCAGATCGACTCCGTGCCCGGAGCGAAGATCCCGGCCGGCACCACCCTGGCCTCCGGCGAGGAGTTCAACTCCGGCAACGCCAAGCTCGTCATGCGGGCCGACGGCAACCTGGTCCTGACCACCAAGGACAACAAGCAGATCTGGTCCACGAACACCGGCGGCAACAACGGCGCCCTGGCCCGTATGCAGAACGACGGGAACTTCGTCGTCTACGCCGCCAACGGCACCACCGCCCTGTGGAGCAGCAAGACCGGCACCCCCTACTCCTACGCCGTGCTGCAGAGCCGCGGTGTGCTGGCGATCTACAACGGCTCCGGCCAGAGCCTGTGGACGAGCGGCTCGCAGAGCCGGCCCGACTACAACGGCGACGGATTCACCGACGTCCTCGCCCGCGATCCTCACGGCGACGTGTGGGTCTACCAGGGAACCGGTGGAACCGGTACCGGCACGCTCGGCAGCCACTACTTCGTCGGCAACGGGTTCTGGCGCGACTACTGGACCAACCTCTACACCGCCGACCTCAACAACGACGGCCGTACGGACATCGTCGGCCGCACCAAGGAGGGCGACCTCTACCTCTTCCCGGGTACCGGCGGAACCGACACCAACTCCTTCGCTCCGCGCTACCTCATCGGTGTCGGCTGGAACGGCTACGACCTCGGCTTCGGTGACGTCAACCTCGACGGCCGCACCGACGTCTTCGCCCGTGACGCCAACGCCGACCTGTGGGTCTACGCCGGCGCGGGCGGAACCGGCACCAGCACCCTCAGTGGACGCCAGTTCATCGGCAACGGCTTCTGGCCCGGTGGTTGGGAGACCCTGCGGTACGCCGACATGAACGGGGACAGCAAGATCGACATCGTGGGCCGCACCGACCAGGGGGACGTGTACCTCTTCCCCAACGCCACCGGTGCGGACGGCAAGATCTCCTTCGGTGCCCGGACCTTCGAGGGCAACGGCTGGTGGGTCGGCGGATGGACCCCGTACCCCAGCGACCTCAACAGCGACGGCGCCCCGGAGCACGTCGGCGTGCTCAACAACGGGGAGCTCTACGATTTCCTGCCGAACCAGGGCCGCGTCCTGATCGGTAGCGGCTGGAACGGCTACGACGTCATCCTCTGACGCGCGACCGTTGACATCGAGGGGTGAGGTCCCGTCCCGGGGCCTCACCCCTTCGTCATGTGCCGTACGCGTACGGCGGGACCGGGTGCGTATCCCACACGAGGCACCTGCGCCCCGGAACGGCCCATCCGTCACCTGAAGCGGTGAACTGTCACCTGTCCCGGCCGAGAACGGGGTAGAGGGATGCTGATCTCGTGCGGGGGGCCGCAGGCAAGGGCCGCCCCCGCGCCCTCGGACGAAAGGTCCAGCCCGTCGTGACACAGCCGTTTCAACTGCCGGATTTCTATGTGCCGTATCCGGCTCGCCTGAATCCCCATCTGGAGGCCGCGCGGGCGCACACCAAGCAGTGGGCCCGCGGCTTCGGGATGCTGGAGGGGTCGGGCGTCTGGGACGAGCGGGACCTCGACTCGCACGACTACGCACTGCTGTGCTCGTACACCCACCCCGACTGCGGCGGCGACGCTCTGGACCTGGTCACCGACTGGTACGTGTGGGTCTTCTTCTTCGACGATCACTTCCTGGAGGTCTACAAGCGCACCCAGGACCGCGAGGGCGCCAAGAAGTACCTCGACGGGCTGGCCGCCTTCATGCCGATGGACCTCGCCGACGGGTTCCCCGAGCCGGCGAACCCGGTCGAGGCGGGCCTGAAGGACCTGTGGTCGCGCACCGTGCCCGCGATGTCGATGGACTGGAGGGAACGGTTCTCCGAGTCGACGCGGAACCTCCTCAACGAGTCGATGTGGGAGCTCCACAACATCAACATCGGTCGCGTGGCCAACCCGCTCGAATACATCGAGATGCGCCGCAAGGTCGGCGGCGCACCCTGGTCGGCCGGGCTGGTCGAGTACGTGTCCGCGGAGGTGCCGGCCCGGGTGGCGCACGCGCGCCCGCTCGAAGTGCTCCGCGACGCGTTCTCCGACGCGGTGCACATCCGCAACGACATCTTCTCGTACCAGCGCGAGGTGGAGCAGGAGGGCGAACTCTCCAACGCCGTCCTGGTCCTGGAGACCTTCCTGGACTGCACCACCCAGGAGGCCGCCGACCTGTCGAACGACCTGCTGACCTCGCGGCTCCAGCAATTCGAGTACACGGCCCTCGCCGAGGTCCCCGCGCTCGCCGCCCGGCACGGCCTCGACCCCGTCGAGACGGCGTCCGTACTCGCGTACGCGAAGGGCCTGCAGGACTGGCAGTCCGGCGGTCACGAGTGGCACATGGTCTCCAGCCGCTACATGAACGAGGAGGCCAAGGGGGCGGCCGCGTCCCCGCTCACCCTGCCCTTCCTGCCGACCGGGCCGGGCACCGCCGCCCTCGACCTGCGCTCCCTGTTCGCCCCCCGCGCCATGGAGCTGCGCCACCGCAGCTTCACGCACGTGCCGTTCCGGAAGGTGGGCCCTTCGCTGCTGCCCGACTTCTACATGCCCTTCCCTCTCACCCTCAGCCCGCACCTGGACCGGGCCCGCCGCGAACTGGTGCTCTGGTCGCGGGAGATGGGCCTGCTCCAGGCGCAGCCCGGCGATCCCGGCTCCGACATCTGGGACGAGGACAAGCTGGTCGGCATGGACTTCGCCCTGTGCTCGGCGGGCATCGACCCCGACGCCACGGCCGAGGCCCTGTGCCTGAGCGCGCAGTGGCTGACCTGGGGCACGTACGCCGACGACTACTACCCCAGGGTGTTCGCCGGCTCGAAGTCCCCGGGCGCGGCCCGGGCGGCGACGGACCGGCTGATCTCCATGATCCCGGTCGACCCGGCCGAGGCCCCTGAGCCGGTCACCGCGATGGAGCGGAGCCTGAAGGACCTGTGGGCCCGGACCGTCGCCGGGATGATTCCCGCGATGCGCGCGGAGTTCCGCGGGCACGTCATCGGGATGCTGGACAGCTGGGTCTGGGAGATCGGCAACGCCGCCGTGAACCGGATCCCGGATCCGGTCGACTACGCGGAGATGCGCCGCTTCACCTTCGGCTCGTACATGACCATGTTCCTGGCCAAACTCGGCCACGAGGGCGACGGGGTCCCGCCCGAGGTCTACCGGGACGGGGTGATGCGCGCGCTGGAGAGCGCGGCGGCGGACGTCGGGTGCATCACCAACGACCTGTTCTCGTACCAGAAGGAGATCGAGGTCGAGGGGGAGGTGCACAACCACGTCCTCGTCACCCAGAACTTCTTCGACATCGACTACCCGCAGGCGTTCGCGATCGTCGCCGACCTGATGGTGCAGCGCACGAAGGAGTTCGAGCACATCCGCGACCACCAACTGCCGGTGCTGTACGAGGACTACGGCCTCGGCCATGAGGCCCGGGCCTCGCTGGACGCGTACGTGCGGGAGCTGCAGGACTGGATGGCAGCGGTTCTCAACTGGCACCAGAGCGTGCGCCGTTATCGCGACGAGGACCTGCACCCGAAGTCCGGCGGCCGGGGCCCCGGGCCCCGGCTCGGCTGGAGCTCCTCGTTCGGCATGGCGGCGGCCCGGATCTCGCTGCCCGCCTGATCGCGCGGCGCCCGGCGGCCGGGGCGGGGGCGGGGCGGTCCGCTCGCCCGCCCCCGCCCCCACCACGCGGCCCCGCCACGCGGCCCCTTACGCCTGCGCCTCAGAACTCGTCCGCCGTGTGCGGCAGCAGGGGGGTGTGCAGGGCCGCGTCCAGGGCCGCCGCCGCGCCGGGGGTCCGTTCCGCCACCAGCCCGGCGGCGACCAGCTCGGCGACCCGGGTCCCGCCCAGGTAGCAGGCCGCCAGGTCCCGTACGTCGAGCTCCAGGTCGGCGGGGGCCGCGGCGCGCTCATACGTCGCCCCGCCCCGCCCGGCCTTCAGCAGGAACCGCCCGGCGTTCGCCGGCAGCCGTACGTCGGCGACCTCCAGCACCACCTCAACCGGCGCGGCCCAGGACCGCCGGGCCATCGCCGCCCGTACGTCGACCAGGCGCAGCCAGAGCGCCGGGAACTGGGCGGTGACCCTGACCTGGTCCCGGTCGGCGGCGAACCGGAGCAGCGGGTCGTCCAGCGGCCGGCCCCACGCGGAGACCTTGCCGGTCAGGTCGAGGCCGGCCATGCAGTCCCACAGGGCGGCGGCCACCGCCGGGGTGTCCGCCTCCAGTTCGTCGACGCGGACCAGGCCGGGACTGCGGGCGGAGGCGCCGTCGGCCTCGTGCTTCGTTCGGTAGAGCACGTACCCCGCGATCGGCTCGCCCGGATCGCCGAGGACGATGATCCGCGGCGGGCTCAACTCCTCGTCCTCCTCGTCCTGTTCGCAGAGCCAGGACTCGTTCCAGCGCTCCGCGTCGCGGGTCGGGCGGCCGGGCCGCCCGGCGCGGGCGGCCTCGTGGTACGGCCCGATCACCGCGAGCGCGTCCTGCGGGTCGACCAGGCGCAGCGGGCGCGCATCCGGGGCGATGCGCAGGGCCAGCGGCCGTGTCGAGTCGATCTCGATGGTGGCGCCCTGGGTGGCCGAACCGTAGCCGAAGCGGCCGTAGATGGCGGATTCGGAGGCCCACAGGGCGGCGACCGGGCTGCCCGCGGCCCCCGTCCGCCGCAGCTGCTCGTCCATCAGCGCGGTGAGCACGCCGCGGCGGCGGTGGGTGGGGGCGACGCTGACGAAGGTGAGCCCGGGGCAGGGCAGATCCGCCCCGGGCACCGAGAGCCGGAAGTCGTGCGCGGCCATGAACCCGACCAGCGCGTCCCCGTCGTAGGCGCCCAGCCGTGCGCAGTGGCGCAGGAGGGCGTGGTGGCGTTCGCGGCCCTCCGGCTCGGGGCGGTCGTGGAAGACCAGGTACGCGAGCTCCAGAGCGCGGTCGATGTCGGCTTCGGGTACCTCACGGATGTCCGCCATGATCGGGAGACTAATCGGTCATCGCGGACCGGTCACCCCATATGGGCCGGGGTGGCCGGCGGGCGCCGCTACTGCGGGCCCGTCCAGCCCGTCGGGACGTGGCCGAGGCGGACGCGCTGCGGATGGTCGCCGACGGGGACGGACACCCGCTTGGTCCCGGTGGCGAAGTCGATGGCGGTGACCCGGTCGGCGCCGCTCTCGGAGATCACGCACGCCGTGCCGTCCCCGTCGACGGTGGCCCAGTACGGCTTGTCGGCGGGCACCAGCGGCCCCTCGGCGAGGGAGGCGCGGTCCACGACGGTGGCGTAGTCGTCCATGGTGCCCGCGACGCAGAGCTTGGTCCCGTCCGGGCTCATGGACATGCCGTGGTGGCGGGAGTCGTTGACCCAGGTCGTGCGGTCCGTGTTGGTGGCGGGATTGCGCGGGAGCTCCTTGATCCGGGTGATCCGGTCGGTGGGCACGTCGTACTCGACGACCCCGTTGAAGAAGGAGACCTGGAAGTAGAGCTTCGACTCGTCGGGGCTGAAGGACATCGGCCGGACGGCGTCGGACAGGTCCGGGCGGCCGAAGGCGTCCAACCGCTCGCGCATGTCGATCACGCGGACCGTGCGGAAGGTCTGCGCGTCGACGACGGTGATCTTCCGGTCGCCCTTCGTCCAGTCCAGCCACGGCGCGTCGAGGGCGGAGGTCACGTCCCCGATGGAGCTGTTCCACAGGAAGCGGCCGTCTCGGCTGAAGGCGTTCTCGTGCGGCTTGTCACCGGTGGGGAAGGAGCCGAGCTGCCGTCCGGTGGCGATGTCGAGGACGTGCACGGTGTTGGCGGTGGAGGCGGAGACGGCGACGCGGGTCCCGTCCGGCGAGACCGCCATGTGGTCGGAGCGGTAGCCGGCGACGGGGAAGCGCCAGTTGATCCGGCCCGTGCGCACGTCGATCGAGACGACGTCGGCGAAACTGGGGCGGGAGGCGACCACGGCGGATCCGTCGGGGGTGGTGTACATGTCGTCCACGAACTGGTCGTGGCCCTCGCCCGCGCCGGCCCGGATGCCGAGGAAGAAGGCGAGCTTGATCGGGTTGAGGTAGATCTCCCGCAGCCGCTCCTCCTTGTCGGGGATCATGTTGAGCCGGCCGACTCTCGCGAGGTCGCCGGTGGAGGCGAGCACATCGGCGGTGCCCTCCCAGTTGTTCCCGACGAACAGCACCTCGCGGGCGTTCGCGCCGACGCCGGCGGCACCCGCGGCCGGGGCGGACGCCGACGCCGATGCCGGGCCTCCCGCCAGCGAGGCCGCGGCCAGCGCGCAGCCGGCGAGGAGCGTACGGACGGGGGTGCGGGCGGTGCGTGCCGTACGGGCGGTGCGTTCGGTCCGGGACATCCGCTCAACTCCGTTGCAGAAAGGCGCTGTTACCGGCCGGTAAAATAAGCGGAACAACAAAAGGGCGCAACCCTCACGGGGGTTGCGCCCTACGCCTCTCCTCTTCAGGCCACTGAGCCGATCCGGCCGATCACGCTCTTCGAGGTGTCCGGGTGGATCGGTATGTGCGCTCCGGTGAGGGCCGCGCCCGAACCGCCGCGGCGGTTGGCGACGATCTCGGCGGCGATGGACAGCGCGGTCTCCTCCGGGGAGCGGGCGCCGAGGTCCAGGCCGATCGGGGAGCGCAGCCGGGCCAGCTCCAGCTCGGTCACACCGACGTCCCGGAGCCGCTTGTTGCGGTCCTCGTGGGTGCGGCGGGAACCCATGGCGCCGACGTAGGCGACGGGCAGTTTGAGGGCGAGCTCCAGGAGCGGCACGTCGAACTTGGCATCGTGGGTGAGCACGCACAGGACGGTCCGGCCGTCGAGCGAGCCCGCCGAGGACTGGGCCTCCAGGTAGCGGTGCGGCCATTCGACGACGATCTCGTCCGCCTCGGGGAAACGGTTCTTCGTCGCGAAGACGGGCCGGGCGTCACACAGGGTCACGTGGTAGCCGAGGAACTTTCCGATCCGCACCAGGGCGGACGCGAAGTCGATCGCACCGAAGACGATCATCCGCGGCGGCGGGACGCTGGACTCGACGAGCACCTTCAGGGGCTCTCCGCAGAGCCGGCCGTCGGCGCCGATCTCCAGCACGCCCGTGCGGCCGGCGTCGAGCATGGCGCGGGCCTCTTCGGCGATGGTGCGGTCCAGCTCGGGGTGGCCCCCGAAACCGCCCTCGTGGCCGCCCTCGCCCCGGACGAGCACGGCGCGGCCCAGGAGCTCGGCCGGACCTTCCGCGATCCGGGCCACGGCCGCGGCCTCCCCGCGGGAGGCCGCCGCCAGCGCGGCCGCGAACACCTCCCGCCCGGGGGATCCCACCGGCACCGGGGTGATGAGGATGTCGATGATCCCGCCGCAGGTCAGGCCCAAGGCGAAGGCATCGTCGTCGCTGTAGCCGAAGCGCTCCCGGACGGTCTCGCCGTCCTCCAGCGCCTGCTGGCACAGCTCGTACACCGCGCCCTCCACGCATCCGCCGGAGACCGATCCGATGGCCGTGCCCTCGCTGTCGACGGCGAGTGCGGCTCCGGGCTGCCGGGGCGCACTCCCGCCGACCGCCACCACGGTGGCGACGGCGAAGTCACGTCCCTGCTCGACCCACCGGTTCAGTTCTTCGGCGATGTCCAGCATTGCGGCCTCCTC
The DNA here is from genome assembly GCF_044455885.1 of Streptomyces sp. NPDC051109. Lineage (NCBI taxonomy): Bacteria > Bacillati > Actinomycetota > Actinomycetes > Kitasatosporales > Streptomycetaceae > Streptomyces > Streptomyces sp. NPDC051109. The sequence continues at coordinate 36,747 of NZ_JBITFF010000010.1, read as the reverse complement.
GGAGGGGTTCGGTTACCAGTATCGGATGCGTGGAGGGTCGGGGCCGGATCACCGGCCCCGCCTTACTTCACCCCGAGCCATGCCTCGATGGGGTGCTCCGCGAAGAAGATCACGAAGATCACGGTCAGAGCCCACATGAAGGCGCCGATCTCACGGGCCTTGCCCTGTGCGATCTTGATGGCCACGTACGAGATCACACCGGCGGCGACACCTGCGGTGATCGAGTACGTGAAGGGCATGAGCGCCACGGTCAGGAAGACCGGGATGGCGGTCGCGCTGTCGGCCCAGTCCACGTGGCGGGCGTTCTGCATCATCATCGCGCCGATGACGACCAGGGCCGCGGAGGCGACCTCACCCGGCACGATCTGCGTGATCGGGGTGAAGAAGAGGCAGGCGGCGAAGAAGAGGCCGGTGACGACGGAGGCGAGGCCCGTACGGGCTCCCTCGCCGACGCCGGTGGCGGACTCGACGAACACCGTCTGGCCGGAACCTCCGGCCAGGCCGCCGATGGCACCGCCGGCACCGTCGATGAACAGCGCCTTCGACAGGCCCGGCATGCGGCCCTTGTCGTCGGCCAGCTTGGCCTCGGTGCCGACGCCGATGATGGTGGCCATCGCGTCGAAGAAGCCGGCGAGCACGAGGGTGAAGACGATCATGCCGATCGTCATGGCGCCGACCTCGCCCCAGCCGCCGAAGGAGACCTGGCCGAAGAGCGAGAAGTCCGGCATCGAGACGGCGGAGCCGTCCAGGCTGGGCGGACCGTTGCGCCAGGCCTTCGGGTCGACGTCGGCGACGGCGTTGACGATCGCGGCGATCACGGTGCCGCCGATGATGCCGATGAGGATCGCACCGCGGACCTTGCGGGCCTGCAGCATGAAGATGGCGAGCAGGGTGATGCAGAAGATCAGGACGGGCCATCCGGCGAGCTGGCCGACCGGGCCCAGCTGGACCGGCGGGGCGAACTCCCCGCCGTTGCCGACGAAGCCGGCCTTCACGAGGCCGATCAGGGCGACGAACATGCCGATGCCCATGGTGATCGCGTGCTTGAGCGCGAGGGGGATGGCGTTCATGATCATCTCACGGAGGCCGGTGACGACCAGGAGACAGATCACGACGCCGTACATCACGCACATGCCCATGGCCTGCGGCCAGGTCATCTGGGGGGCGACCTGCGAGGAGAGCACGCCGGAGACCGACAGGCCCGCGGCCAGGGCCAGCGGGACCTTTCCGACGAAGCCCATGAGGAGCGTGGTCAGGGCCGCGGCGAAGGCCGTGGCGGTGATGAGAGCCTTCTGGCTCATGGTGTCTCCGGCGGCGTCCTTGCCGGAGAGGATCAGCGGGTTGAGCAGGAGGATGTACGCCATGGCCATGAAGGTCGTGACGCCGCCACGAATCTCATTGCCGACGTTGGAACCTCTGTGCGTGATGTGAAAGTACCGGTCGAGCCAAGAACGCCCGGCGGGGTTGCGAGAGCCGTCGCCGGCCTCTTCCGCGCTGGTCTTGGGCTCCACAGACGACTGGGTCATGGTGCCTAACTCCCAAGGTTCAAAGGGGCACCCGCATGGAGATTGAAGACGCGGGATTTGGGAAACTCCGTTTGGCTGCACGACCCGGGGTGACGGCCCGAGGCGACGCGAAATGCACTGCGTGTACTGCGGGTACTGCGGGGGTTCTGCGGTACTGGTGTGGTGCTGGTGGCGGCTCCGGGGTGCCGGGGCCACCGGGTGTTTCGTGGGGGTACTGCCGGGGGAACGGACCGCGAGCGGTGCGGTCTTCTCGTACTCCGGACTTCTGGCTCCAGGCGGTGCGACAGGAAGTGTGACGTTCCCGGTGTCACACCGCCCGGAGAGTCTGTGGGGGTCCGGGGGCCTTGCGGCGGGGCCTCGCGGCCCCCGGACCGGGCCGTCCTAGAGGGTGCCGGTGAGGGCTTCCGGGCGGATCGGCGTCTTGTTGAGCTCCAGACCGGTCGCCGCCCGGATCGCCGCGAGGACGGCCGGGGTGGACGACAGGGTGGGGGCCTCGCCCATACCGCGAAGGCCGTACGGCGCGTTCGGGTCGGCGAGCTCCAGGACGTCGACCGGGATGGTCGGGGTGTCGAGGATGGTCGGGATCAGGTAGTCCGTGAAGGAGGGGTTGCGCACCTTCGCGGTCTTCGGGTCCACGATGATCTCTTCCATGATCGCGACGCCCAGGCCCTGGGTGGTGCCACCCTGGATCTGGCCGACCACGGAGAGCATGTTCAGGGCCTTGCCGACGTCCTGCGCGGTCGCCAGCTCGACGACCTTGACCAGGCCGAGCTCGGTGTCCACCTCGACCACCGCGCGGTGTGCGGCGAAGGTGTACTGGACGTGGCCGTCGCCCTGGCCGGTCTTCAGGTCGAAGGCGACGGTCGGCCGGTGCCGGAACTCCAGCTCCAGGTCGATCGCGTCCTCGCCCTCCAGGATGTCGGCGATGTCCGCGAGGACCTCGCCGCCGTCGGTGACGACCTTGCCGCCTTCGAGGAGCAGCTCGGCGGTCGCCCACGCGGGGTGGTAGGAGCCGTTCTTGCGTCGGCCGATCTCCAGGACGGCCTCGCGGACGGCCTCGCAGGTGTTCTTCACGGCGCCGCCGGTCATGTACGTCTGCCGCGAGGCGGACGTGGAGCCGGCGGAGCCGACCTGCGTGTCGGCCGGGTGGATGGTCACCTGCGTGACGCCCAGCTCCGTACGGGCGATCTGCGCGTGGACGGTGACACCGCCCTGGCCGACCTCCGCCATGGCCGTGTGGACCATCGCGACGGGCTCGCCGTTGATGACCTCCAGGCGCACGCGGGCGGTGGAGTAGTCGTCGAAGCCCTCGGAGAAGCCGACGTTCTTGATGCCGACCGCGTAGCCGACACCCCGTACGACGCCCTCGCCGTGGGTGGTGTTGGAGAGGCCTCCGGGCAGCGCGCGGACGTCCGCGCCCTCGCCGGCGGTCTCCCACTGGCGCTCCGGCGGCAGCGGGCGGGCCTTGACCCGGCGCAGCAGCTCGGCGACGGGCGCCGGGGAGTCCACGACCTGGCCGGTGGGCATGATCGTGCCCATCTCCATGGCGTTCAGCTGGCGGAACTCGACCGGGTCCATGCCCAGCTTCGCCGCGAGCTTGTCCATCTGGGCCTCGTACGCGAAGCAGGCCTGGACGGCGCCGAAGCCGCGCATCGCGCCGCAGGGCGGGTTGTTCGTGTAGAGCGCGATCGCCTCGATGTCCACGTCCTCCAGGACGTACGGGCCGACCGACAGGGAGGAGGCGTTGCCCACGACCGCCGGGGAGGCCGACGCGTACGCGCCGCCGTCCAGGACGATCTTGCACTTCATGTGCGTGAGCTTGCCGTCCTTGGTGGCGCCGTGCTCGTAGTACAGCTTCGCCGGGTGGCGGTGCACGTGGCCGAAGAAGGACTCGAACCGGTTGTAGACGATCTTGACCGGCTTGTTCGTGGCCAGGGCCAGGAGGCAGGCGTGGATCTGCATCGAGATGTCCTCGCGGCCGCCGAAGGCACCGCCGACGCCCGAGAGCGTCATGCGGACCTTCTCCTCGGGGAGACCGAGGACCGGGGCGATCTGCTTGAGGTCCGAGTGCAGCCACTGGGTGGCGACGTAGAGGTCGACGCCGCCGTCCTCGGAGGGTACGGCGAGGCCGGACTCCGGGCCGAGGAAGGCCTGGTCCTGCATGCCGAAGGTGTACTCGCCCTCGACGATGACGTCGGCGCGCTTGCGGGCCTCCTCCACGTTGCCGCGGATGATCGGCTGGCGGTGCACGATGTTCGGGTGCGGGACGTGACCGGAGTGGTGGTCGTCGCGGCCCGGGTGGATCAGCGGGGCGTCCGCGGCGAGGGCGGAGGCCTCGTCCGTGACGACCGGCAGCTCGCGGTAGTCGATCTTGATCTTGGCGGCCGCGCGGCGCGCGGTCTCCGGGTGGTCGGCGGCCACGAGGGCGACCGGCTCACCGTGGTGGCGCACCCGGCCGTTGGCGAGGACCGGGGTGTCCTGGATCTCCAGGCCGTAGTTCTTCATCTCGGCCGGCAGGTCGTCGTACGTGAGCACCGAGTAGACGCCCGGCATCGCGAGGGCCTCGGAGATGTCGATCGAGGCGATCTCGGCGTGCGCGACGGTGCTGCGCAGGGTCTGGCCCCACAGCATGTCCTCGTGCCACATGTCCGAGGAGTACGCGAACTCGCCGGTGACCTTGAGGGTGCCGTCCGGGCGGAGCGTGGACTCGCCGATGCCGCCCTTGTTGTGCTTCTGGGTGACGTTGGTCGGCGTGCCGGCCGGTACCGTGCGGGTGTTCTGAGCCATGGTCAGACCGCCTCTCCCTGACGTGCGGCCGCCAGGCGGACCGCGTCGAGGATCTTCTCGTAGCCCGTGCAGCGGCAGAGGTTGCCGGACAGGGCCTCGCGGATGTCCTGGTCGGACGGGGAGCTGTTCTGTTCGAGCAGTGCGTCGGCCTGCACCAGCAGACCGGGGGTGCAGAAACCGCACTGCACGGCGCCGGCGTCGATGAACGCCTGCTGGATGTTGGAGAGCTCCACGCCCTCACCGGTCTGCGAGTCGGCCGCCCGCGAGCGGAGCTCGCTGTGGGGCCCGTGCGCCTTCCACTGCTTGGCCGCGTCCAGGGTGACGCCGCCCTTCGAGCCGCAGCCGCCGCCGGTACCGCAGGCACCGCCGTGGCCGTGCTCCTCGCGCTGCTTGGCGAACTCCGCCAGCCCCTCGACGGTCACGACGTCGCGGCCCTCGACCTGGCCGGCGGCGACCAGACAGGAACAGACCGGCACCCCGTCGAGACGGACGGTGCAGGAACCGCACTCGCCCTGCTCACAGGCGTTCTTCGAGCCCGGCAAGCCGAGCCGCTCGCGCAGCACGTAGAGAAGGGACTCGCCCTCCCAGACGTCGTCGGCTTCCTGCTGACGGCCGTTGACAGTGAAATTGACGCGCATGATTACGCAGCCCCTTCGAGCGAGCGGCCGTGGCCGGTTCCGCGGTACTGCTCCCAGGTCCAGACGAGCTGGCGGCGAGCCATGATGCCGACCGCGTGACGGCGGTACTTCGCCGTGCCGCGGACGTCGTCGATCGGGTTGGCCGCGCCGGTGGCGAGGTCACCGAACTGCTTGGCGATCGACGGGGTGATGACCTTGCGGGACTCCCAGAAGCCGCCCTCTTCGAGGGCGGCGTTCAAGAACTCCTCGGCGGCCTTCGCACGGATCGGGGTCGGCGCGGCCGACCCGATGCCGGTGCGGACCGTGCGGGTCTCGGGGTGCAGCGCCAGGCCGAACGCGCAGACGGCGATGACCATCGCGTTGCGGGAGCCGACCTTGGAGTACTGCTGGGGACCGTCCGCCTTCTTCACGTGGATGGTCTTGATGAGCTCGTCGGCGGCGAGCGCGTTGCGCTTCACGCCGGTGTAGAACTCGTCGATCGGGATCAGGCGGGAGCCGCGTACGGACTCCACCTCGACCTCGGCGCCCGCCGCGAGCAGCGCGGGGTGGGAGTCGCCGGCCGGCGAGGCGCAACCGAGGTTGCCGCCGACGCCGCCGCGGTTGCGGATCTGCGGGGACGCGACCGTGTGCGAGGCGAGCGCGAGGCCCGGCAGCTCCGTGCGGAGGTTCTCCATGATCTGCGTGTACGGAACGGAGGCGCCCAGCCGGACCACGTCCTCGCCGACCTCCCACTCCCGCAGCAGGCCGATGCGGTTCAGGTCCAGGAGGTACTCCGGCCGACGGTGGTCGAAGTTGATCTCGACCATGATGTCGGTGCCACCCGCAATCGGCACAGCTGTGGGGTACTCGGCCTTAGCGGCGAGTGCCTCCTCCCAGCTGGCGGGGCGAAGGAAGTCCATGTGCGGCTCTCTTCTTCTTCATCGTGTCGTTCACTTCAAGCCAGGAGGCCCTCGGGCCCTCGACTGGTCGTTCACGTGCTGTTAACGCGGTGTGGAGTCAGTACACAAGCCGCGCGTCCTTCGGGTGCAGTCACCGAAACCATGAAGGAGTTGGCTGGCGGCCTCCCTCGTCTTGTAGATTCGTATGAAAGGCAGGATGCAACGACCTGCCCGATTTCCAACGGCAACATTCGAGACAGATCGGCGGCGACACCATGCGGCTGCGCGCACTGCTGGAAACCGAGGCGCTGGGGCTGCGGCTGCTGGGCGGCGAGGACGAACTCGACCGGACGGTCCGCGGCGTCATGACGACCGACCTACGGGATCCCAGCCGATACCTCACCGGGGGCGAACTCGTCCTCACCGGCCTGGCCTGGCGAAGAAATTCAGCCGATTCCGAGCCGTTCGTACGAATCCTCGCGAGCGCGGGCGTCGCGGGCCTCGCGGCCGGCGAGGCGGAGCTCGGGGACATCCCCGACGATCTCGTTTCAGCCTGTCGGCGCAACCGGCTGCCGTTGTTCGCCGTGAACGAAGACGTTGCATTCGCCACGATCACGGAGTACGTGGTGCGGCAGGTCTCCGGAGAGCGCGCCGGCGATCTCGCGGCCGTCGTGGACCGGCACCGCCGCCTGATGACGTCGGGCCCCGCGGGCGGTGGACCCGATGTGGTGCTCGATCTGCTCACCACCGACCTCGATCTGCGCGCCTGGGTGCTCTCCCCCACGGGCCGGCAGATCGCCGGCGCGGGAGAACCGCTGGCACCGGGCGTCTGCGCGGCCCTGGCCGGCGAGCACCTGGCGGCGGTCCGCACCGGGCGCAGGGGCCCGCACCGGATCTCCATCCAGGGTATTACGTACTCCCTCTTCCCGATCAGGGGAGCGGGCCGGGGTCCGGGCGGCCCCGGGGCCCGCGACGTGCGCGAAAGCGTGCTCTCGGACTGGCTGCTGGCCGTCGAGGCGGACGCCGGGGACTGGCCCGCCGAGCGGCTCGACCTGCTCCAGGGCGTCACCCAGCTGATCGCCGTCGAGCGCGACCGGCGCGACGCGGCCCGTACGGTGCGCCGCCGCCTCGCGCAGGAGGTGCTGGAGCTGGTCCAGACGGGCGCCCCGCCCGCCGAGATCGCCGCCCGCCTGCGGGTCGCGGCGCCGGTGCTGCTCCCCGGGCTGGGCACCGCCCCGCACTGGCAGGTCGTCGTGGCGCGGGTCGACTGGGACGGCGGGGACATCCCCGGCGGCCCGGTGGCACAGTCGCTGCTGGAGGAGATCCTGGTCGACCCGTCCGTCTCGGGCCCCGAGCCCTCGGACCGGATCGCCGTCGCCCACGCGGGCGACGAGGCCATCGCCCTCGTACCGCTGCCCGCGCTCCCCGCGGAGCCCGGCGAGGAGAAGGGCCCGGACCGCGCCCTGCACGCCGACGAGCTGCTCTCCGCCGTACGGGAGCCCCTGCAGGCGGGTCTCGCCGACGACGGCCGGCTCACCCTGGGCGTCAGCGCGGCCGTGCACTCCGCGGAGGGGCTGCGCGGGGCGCTGGAGGAGGCCCGGCACGCCCGCCGGGTCGCCGCGGCGCGCCCGGGCCGGGTCTGCGCGGCGGGCCACCACGAACTGGCCTCGCACGTGCTGCTGCTGCCGTTCGTCCCGGACGACGTGCGCCGCGCCTTCACGGCGCGCCTGCTGGACCCGCTGCGGGACTACGACCGCCGCCACCGCGCGGAGCTCATCCCGACGCTGGAGGCGTTCTTGGACTGCGACGGCTCGTGGACGCGCTGCGCGACGCGGCTGCACCTGCACGTCAACACGCTGCGCTACCGGGTCGGGCGAATCGAGCAGTTGACGGGGCGTGACCTCTCGCGGCTGGAGGACAAGCTCGACTTCTTCCTCGCACTGCGGATGAGCTGAGCGGATCCGACCGGGGCCGCCCCCGCCGGGCCGACGGGCGGCAGGCGGTGACGAGCCGTGACGACCGTGCGCCTGACACGTCGTCCGGACTTTGTGAAAGAGTTCACCCGACCCCTTGGCCGAAGGCTCCGATCCGTGCTCTCATTTCGCCCCAGGGCTCAACGTCGTGCTGCTTGGTTGCTTTGGGGAGGGCAATGTGGCGGATACCGCCATGTCCGGTGCCGGAACTACGGGGGGAGACGACCCCCTCCAGCGGGCGATATGGCGGCTGCGCTCGCGCGGCTGTTGGAGCGATGCGGCAGCGCTGCTGACGCCCCATCTGCACGACGCCGGCGCGGCCGTGCAGCGGACCGCGCTGCTGGTCGAGCGGTGCCTGTTCACCGGGCAGGGCTGGGCGGAGGCGGAGGACGCGCTGCGGGTCGCGGAGGCGGTGGCCCGCGACGACGACGAGCGGGGTGCGGCGGCCTGCGAGCGGGGGCAGCTGGCGTACGCGGCGACCGTGCTCGGGGTACGCGACCGCTCGGACGAGGCCCGCTCCGCCCTGGGCCGGGCGGCGGCGCTGCTGTCCCCCGGGTCCCGGACGCGCCCGCTGCTGGACTTCCGGCGGGGGCTGGTCGCGGAACACCTCGCGGACGCCCCGCAGTCGGCCCGCCCGGCGTACCGCCGGGCCCATGCCGGGGCGCTGGCGCACGGGGACACGCTGTTGCTGTCCTTCACCTGGCGCCACCTGGCGGCGCTGTCCCTGCGGGACGGGGAGGTGGCGGAGGCCCGCAAGGGCTTCGCCGAGTCCCTGCGCATCCGGGAGGACCTCGGCTTCCTGATCGGAACGGCCCCCGCGCTGGCGGCGCTGGCTGAGGCCGAGCCGGAACCGGAGGCGGCCCGCCTGCGGGCGGAGGCACGCCGCCTGTTCCACCTCCTGGGCGGCATCCCCACCTGGCTGGCCGACCAGCTCCACCCGGACAAACCCAGCCCCGCCGGCGTGTGAGGGCGGCCCTGCGGCGGCCCCGGTGACTCCCGGCGGCGGCCGGCGGCGGCTGGCAGCCGGCGGCTTGAGGCGACTCCCGGGGGCCCCGGCCGCTTCCGCTCAGCGGGCGGTGAAGTGGGCGCGGAGCAGGGGTTCGATCAGGGAGTGGTCACCCGCGATCAGGGCCTCCAGGAGGGCCGTGTGCTCCGCCGCGTCCGCGACGAGCTCCGCCCGGCGGGTGCGCGGGGCCCCCGGGAGCGGCCACTGGGACCTGCGGTGCAGTTCCTGCGCCACCGAGACCAGCTGCTCGTTCCCGCCCAGCGAGAGCACCTCCCGGTGGAAAGCGCGGTCCGCGTCCGCGTACCCCGCCAGGTCACCGGCCTCGGCGGACCCGGCGGCTGCGGCCGCCACCGGCCGCAGCGCCACCCAGGCCTCCGCGGGGACCGTACGGGCGAGGCCCAGCACCACGGGCACCTCCAGCAGCGCCCGTACCTCCGCCAGCTCCGCCAGGGCCCGCGGCGTACGCGACAGCACCCGGAAGCCCCGGTTCGGGAGGCACTCCACCGCCCCCTCCAGCGCGAGCTGCTGCATCGCCTCGCGCACGGGCGTCGCGGAGACCCCGAAGCGCTCCCCCAGGGCAGGCCCGGAGTAGATCTCGCCGGGCACCAGGTCCCCGTCGACGAGCGCGGCGCGCAGCGCGTCGAGCACCTGCCCGCGCACCGAGTACCGCAGCACCTTCTGCGCCGGGATCAGCGCCGCCACCCTGCCGTGGGCCGCCTCGTGCACTCGGTCCTCCTCGGGGTCTCGACCTGACCTGCGCACTCCCGAGAATAGGCGAATCGGTCCCGCAGGTGCTGGTACGGCCGTCCTAGATCAGATAAGGTAAGGCTTACCTCTCCTGTTTCCGACCGTGCGAATCGGTGGTCCCGCCATGCCCGACAGCTCCGTCGTCGCCCTGCCCCCGGCCGGCTCCCCGGTGGCGGACGCGTACGCACGCCTGTCGCAGGTGTACGCCCGCCTGCAGGTCACCGAGCGCGCGGCGCACGAACCCGCCCCTCGCGGTGTGGGGTGGATCGGCGCGGACGCGCTCGCGGCCGGCGGGGCCGAGGTGGACGGCTACCTCGCCTGGGACGACGCCCAGGTCCTGCGGGACTACGGCCGCCAGGCCCGCCCCGACGTGGTGGCCACCTTCGGGCTGCACCGGTACGCGTGGCCCGCGTGCCTGCTCATCACGGCCCCCTGGTTCCTCGACCGCCGGGTGCCCCGCCTCGCGGCGCGGGACGTGGCGTTCCACCGGACCCAGGGGCGCATGAGCGTGCGCGTCGAGTCCTTCTCCTGCCTGCCGGACGATCCGGCGGCCGCGCTCCCCGGGGCCCGTGTCGTGCCCGACGAGGAGGCGCTGCGCGCCGAGGTGCGGGCTGCGGTGGCCCACCACCTCGAACCGCTGCTGGAGGCCTTCGGCCCGCGCACGCGGCGCGGCCGCCGCGCCCTGTGGGGCATGGTGACCGACGAGATCGTCTCCGGCGTCTGGCACCTCGGGAAGCTCGTGGACGAGGAGCACCGGGCCATGGCCGAGCTGGAGGCGCTGCTGCCCGGCCGGACGGCCCCGTACACCGCCGGCGCGGCGTTCCGCACGCTCTCCGGCCCGCGCGGCGAACAGCTCCCCACCCGGGACCGGGCCAGCTGCTGCCTCTTCTACACGATCCGGCCCGAGGACACCTGCACCACCTGTCCCCGCACCTGCGACGCGGAGCGCATCGTCCGCCTCACGACTGCCGCCTGACCTCTGAACCCACTCGTACGACTGACCGTTATCGAACACAACTCTGGTCGTGCGAGCGGTAGTTCGAGTGACAACACCCTATCCGGCGGGCCCCGCCCCCCGATGGCGTCCACTTGCCCCGAAACCCGCATGCCGGGCCGATCTCCTGGGTCACCATGGCTCCCGGAAGGCCGCACACGCGAGGCAGAGGCAAGGGACATCCGCATGAGACTGACCGACATATCGCTGGACTGGCTGCTGCCCGGCAGCCTGCTGATCCTGGGCGTACTTGCGGCAGTTGCGGTACTGGCCCGGGGCAAGCGGGAAGGCGAAAAGGCCGCGGCCGAAGACACCTGGGAGCGCAGCGAAGAGCGGCGGCGGCGCAAGGAAGCCGTCTACGGAACCGCCTCCTACGTCCTGCTGTTCTGCTGTGCGGCGGTCGCCGCCGCGCTCTCCTTCCACGGACTGGTCGGCTTCGGCCGGCAGAACCTGAACCTCTCCGGCGGCTGGGAGTACCTCGTCCCCTTCGGTCTCGACGGCGCCGCCATGTTCTGCTCGGTGCTCGCCGTCCGCGAGGCGAGCCACGGTGACGCCGCCCTCGGCTCCCGCATGCTGGTCTGGCTGTTCGCGGGCGCGGCCGCCTGGTTCAACTGGGTGCACGCGCCGCGCGGCATGGGCCACGACGGCGCCCCGCAGTTCTTCGCCGGGATGTCGCTCTCGGCGGCCGTCCTCTTCGACCGCGCCCTCAAGCAGACCCGCCGGGCCGCGCTGCGCGAACAGGGCCTGATCCCGAGGCCGTTGCCGCAGATCCGGATGGTCCGCTGGCTGCGGGCGCCCCGGGAGACCTTCGGCGCCTGGTCCCTCATGCTGCTGGAGGGGGTCCGCACCCTCGACGAGGCCGTCGACGAGGTACGCGAGGACAAGCGCGAGCGGGAGCAGGACCGCCACCGCCGGCGCGATCAGAACCGGCTGGACCGGGCCCGCATCAAGGCCCTGGGCAGGCAGAACCGGGCGTTCGGGCGCTCCCGCGCCCGCCAGGTCGACGTACCGGGGCTGGCCCCCGGATCGGGCTCCGCGCCGGTCGGCGCGGAGCCGGCCATAGCGGAAACGGGACAGCTGCCCGCACCGCGCCGCCGGCCCTCCCTGCAGGCCGTGCACGGACCCGAGAGCGCTGAGGTGACCGGCACTCGGACGGTGGACCTCACCGCCGAGGACGACACCCAGACGATCCCCCGCCTCGACTCGCTCGAACGCAAACTCAAGGACCTGGAGCAGCAGTTCGGCTGACGGCTGCGCACAGGACCGACCCCGGGGGGCCCGCCGCTCAGGCGGGTCCCCCGTCGTACGCACCGTCGTAGGTACCGCCGTACGTACCGCCGTAGGCCCGGCCGCCCAGGGCCCCGTCCAACTCGAACCAGACCACCTTGCCGCCGGCCTGGACGGGCGCGTCCACGCCCCAGGCGTCGGCGAGGGCCTGCACCAGCACCAGTCCGCGGCCGTGCGTACCGTCGTCGGCGGTCGGTACGTACGGTCGGGGCCGGCGCGTGGCGTAGTCCCGGACCTCCACCCTCAGCCGGTCCGCGGCGAGCCTCGCGGACACCTCCGCCCCCTGGTCGGTGTGGACGAGGGCGTTGGTGACGAGCTCGGTGATCAGCAGCTCCGCCACCTCGGCGGTGTCGGCCGGGCACCGGTGGCGCATCAACTCCCGTAAGGCTCGGCGTACTTCGCCCACGGCCTTGAGATCCGCCCGGCGTATGCTTCGGGTGATCTGCACCGCGTCCACCACTCTCCCGTCCTCGACGGACGGTTCACGCGGTTCGGGCCGCCCTCTCCTCCACTGCTTCCCGGTCTTCGCCCCCACCCGCACGGCGATGCCCCTCCCCCGCAAGTTCCCGTGGATCTCGAACTGGTCTACGGGGATGCATGCCCGCCGGGGCAATCCGCACTCCTGCGGGCTTACGGGAGCGGCACGTTGCGCAGGTTGGATCGAGCCATCTGGATCATTCTCCCCACGCCACCGTCCAGCACGATCTTGCTGGCGGAAAGTGCGAAACCGGTCACCATCTCGGCGCTGATCCTGGGTGGAATGGACAGGGCGTTGGGATCGGTCACCACGTCCACCAATGCGGGTCCCTTGTGCCGGAACGCGTCCTTCAAAGCCCCCGCGAGCTGCTTGGGCTTCTCGACGCGGACCCCGAACGCACCCGCCGCGCGGGCGATCGCCGCGAAATCCGGGTTGCGGTTGGTCGTTCCGTACGAAGGAAGGCCGGAAACCAGCATTTCCAACTCGACCATTCCGAGCGATGAGTTGTTGAAGAGGACCACTTTGACGGGCAGGTCGTACTGCACCAGGGTGAGGAAATCTCCCATCAGCATCGAGAAACCGCCGTCGCCCGACATCGACACCACTTGACGGCCGCGGTCGGTGAACTGCGCCCCGATGGCCTGCGGGAGGGCGTTGGCCATGGAGCCGTGGCTGAAGGAGCCGATGATGCGCCGCTTGCCGTTCGGGGAAAGATAGCGCGCCGCCCACACGTTGCACATGCCCGTGTCGACAGTGAACACGGCGTCCTCGTCCGCCAGTTCATCGAGGACGGAGGCCACGTACTCGGGATGGATCGGGGTGTGCTTCTCCACCTTGCGGGTGTACGCCTTCACCACGCCTTCCAGGGCGTCCGCGTGCTTCTTCAGCATCCGGTCGAGGAAGCGGCGGTCCGTCTTCGTCTTGACCCGGGTGTTGAGGGCGCGCAGGGTCTCCCGTACGTCTCCCCAGACGCCGAGGTCCAACTGCGAGCGTCGGCCGAGGTGTTCGGGGCGGATGTCCACCTGGACGATCTTCACGTCGTCGGGCAGGAAGGCGTTGTAGGGGAAGTCCGTGCCGAGCAGGATCAGCAGATCGCACTCGTGCGTGGCCTCGTAGGCGGCGCCGTAGCCGAGCAGCCCGCTCATGCCCACGTCGTACGGGTTGTCGTACTGGATCCACTCCTTGCCGCGCAGGGCGTGCCCGACGGGCGCCTTGACCCGGCCCGCGAACTCCATGACCTCGGCGTGCGCCCCGGCGGTGCCGCTGCCGCAGAACAGGGTGACCTTGTCGGCCTCGTCGATCAGCCGGACCAGCTTCTCGATCTCCCCGTCGCCGGGGCGCACGGACGGCCGCGCGGTCACGAGCGCGTGCTCGATGCTCTTCTCCGGGGCGGGGAGGGAGGCGATGTCTCCGGGCAGCGCGACCACGCCGACGCCGCTGCGGCCGATGGCGTGCTGGATGGCTGTCTGGAGCACGCGGGGCATCTGCTGCGGATTGGAGATCAGCTCGCAGTAGTGGCTGCACTCGGTGAACAGCCGGTCGGGGTGGGTCTCCTGGAAGTAGCCGAGGCCGATCTCGCCGGAGGGGATGTGGGAGGCGAGCGCGAGGACCGGGGCCATGGAGCGGTGGGCGTCGTAGAGGCCGTTGATCAGGTGCAGGTTGCCGGGGCCGCAGGAGCCCGCGCAGGCGGCGAGCCGGCCGGTGATCTGGGCCTCGGCGCCGGCGGCGAAGGCTGCGGTCTCCTCGTGGCGGACCTGGATCCACTCGATGCCGCCGGTCCGGCGGATGGCGTCGACGACGGGGTTCAGGCTGTCGCCGACGACTCCGTACATCCGGCGCACGCCGGCGCGTACGAGGATGTCGACGAACTGCTCGGCCACGTTCTGCTTGCCCATGGAGAAGCGCCCTTCCGTTGCCCGCGGGTACGCCCGTCCATCCATCCACACTCTGCGCGGTCACGCCTCCCAGACGGCGGCGGCCGTCCGGTCGTCGGCGTAGCCCTTGAGGCGGAGCTGGGTGTCCGCGAGGAAGGACGCGAGGCCGGGGGGCTCGGCGCGGGCCCAGCGGGCCGCGAGTTCGGCCGAAAGGAGTACCTCCTCGCGCATGGGGTCGGCGAGCCCTCCGGAGCACAGGAGCAGGGTGTCGCGGGGCCGCGCCACGGCGGCGCGGAACCGGAATCCCTCCGCGGCGGTCTCGGCCGGGTCCGCGTCCGAGCCCGGCAGCGTCTTCGGCTCCAGGTCCTCCCAGGCCCCGCCCCGGAGCCGGAACAGGCCGCCGGCGCCCGCGCCGAAGGAGACCCGGGTCTTGCACTCGGGGTCGATGGGGAGCAGCAGGACGCGCAGGCCGGCGGTGTACGCGTCCTCCGGGAGCCCGAGCTCGGCGGCGCGGGCGCGCAGGCGCCCGTAGCCCCGGTCGGTGAGGCGCTGGAGCCCCGAGCGCAGGGCGTCGCGCCGGCCGGCGCGGATGTCGTCGGCCAGCCGTTCCCGGCTCCGGCCCACGGCCGAGGCGATCCAGCGGCACAGCTCGGCGGCGGCTTCGGCGGCGCCGGGGGCGGCGCGGTCGCCGCCGGCGAGGGCGACGAGGACGAGCGCGTCGTCGCCGCTGCCGAAGCGGGCGGTCAGCAGGAAGTCCCGCCGGGCCTCGCCGCGGAACCGGGCGGAGTCTCCGCGCACGGAGGTGGCGCGCAGGGTGTACGCACCGTGCCGGGCGCCTTCGAGCACGGTGTCGGGCACGAGCTCCTCCAGCGCCCCGGGGTCGGCGAGGGGCAGCGCCCCGGGCTCGGCGGCGTAGGTGGGCGCCCGGTCCCCGAGGAACTCCACGACGGGCCGCTCCCCGTCCCACACCGCCGCCGCCTCCCCGGCACCGGCACCGGCACCGGCTCCGGCTCCGGACCAGGGCTCACCGGCGACAGGATCCCCCGACCCGGCCGGGGGCGGGGCATCCGCCTGCCCGGCACCGGGGACGTCCCATGGAGCCGAAGGCTCCGCACCCGAGCGCGGATCCGGCACGGAGTCGGAGCCGGGCGACGGCTCGCGGCCGGGCCGGTTCCCCGGGCCGGGTTCGGGTGCGGGTTCGGGTGCGAGTGCGGGGTCGGCCGCATGCGCCGGGCCGGGGCCCCGGCCGGGCCGGGGAACGGGCTCAGCCGAAGGCGGCGCGCCGGGGCCCGGGGCGGGCCAGGGGTGGAAGCCCGGCTCGGCACCGGCGCCGGCCCCGGATCCGGGCCAGGGTGGCGTACCCGTGGCCCCGTCGGGGGTCCGCTCGGTGGGTGTCTCCCGGGCCGGGGGCTCGGGTGGGGCGCCCCAGCGCCGGACCGGCAGCTCGGGCGGCGCCTCGGGGAGGGCCGGCGGCACGGTCACACTGCCCAGGCCGTACCCCGTCGTCCCGGGCTCCCGCGGATCCCGGGGCGGCGGCGCCGACTCCGGGTCGGCCTCCCTGCGCGGCCTGGGCAGCACGGCGTACGGGGGCGGCACGGGCCCCGGCGGCGGCCCGAAGGACGCAGGCCCCGGCGGTACCGGTGGCGTGGGCCCCGGCCCGGTCGCGGGCGGCCCCGCGGGTGTGGGCGGAACCCGGTCCGGCCCCGGCGGCGCGGGGGGCACGGGCGGCGCGGGGGGCACGGGCGGCGCGGGGGGCACGGGCGGCACGACCGCCGGGCCCGGCGAGGCACCCGTCGGCGGCGGCCCGGGCGCGCCCTGGGGTGGGACTCGGGTGGTGACGGACGATGCCGAGTGGAAGCGGGAATCCAGGGTGTCGGCCGGGTCCGGGGTGGGGGCCGGGTCCGGGTCCGGGGTTTCGTACAGCTTCTGCCACCAGTCGTCCGCGCCCTGCTGACTCATGGGCTCATTCTCGGCCCCCCGCAGCGGCAGAAAACGCCGAATCCGCGAAAAGGGGTCCACCTGGCCGCCGCCCGGGTGGACCCCTTTTCGCATCTCTCGTACGACCTAACGGATGTCGTACGCCCGCACGACCGTCTGGGTGACGGCCGCGCCGTTCGTGTCGGTGAGCTCCACCTTCAGCGAAACCTGCCGGCCGGCCTCGGCTCCGGCGTGGTCCACGACCGCCGACCACCGCCCGCCCCGCTCGGCGACGGCCGCCTGCGTCCAGTGCTCACCGTCATACGAGTAGGCCAGCTTCACCGACTTCAGGGCCCCCGGCACGTACCCCGCGTGCCCCGTGACGCCCAGCCCGATCGTCTGCCCGTTCGCCGCCGGCAGCGTCTTCATGCCGTCCGCCGGGATCGAGATCGACGGGAACAGGATCGGCAGGGCCTGAGAGTACTGCGCCGGGTCCTGCTTCGACCGGAAGGTCCACGTCGTCGCCACCGCCTGCGAGCGCTGCCAGGTCCGCGCCGGGGCACCGAACTTCTCGATCTGCTGGGTCAGTTCGTACGCGGCCTCCTCGGCCGGGACCTCGAAGACCCCCGACGGGTACCAGCTGTCGCCGATCTGCTCGCCGTTCCGCTTCAGGACCAGCCCGCCGACGTCCCCGAAGGAACCCGCCTGCGCGTAGTGCCCGGTGTCCCCCCACATCGCGGAGGCGAAGCCGATCAGGTTGCCCTGCCGCTCGGCGGCCAGCTGCGGCCGGCCGGCGAGGTCGCGGCCCGCGACCGGGCCGATGACCCCGTCGTACCAGCTCTCGCTGCGCTTGCCTCCCTTGGCGTACGTGCGCTGCTGGTCGGTCATGAACTCGCCCCAGGGGAAGCTGCTGGAGACCAGGTGGTCCCAGGCCGTGTCCCCGGCGGAGTAGAACTCGGTGCGCCTGCCCGGCACGGCCACCGTGTCCAGGCCGCCGAAGTACACGGCGCTGCCCAGCGGCCGGTAGGCGCCGGTCATGTCGGTGAAGTCGGCGGCCACGCCCATCGCGTGGTACGTCGACTCGACGGAGCCGAGGTCGCGGTCGCGCACCCGGTACGTCCGGTCCCCCCGTACCTCGCCCTTCTCCACCTGCGCCAGGTTGTAGACGTAGGGGCTCTTCGCGCTGCCCTTCCAGTTCAGCGTGACCTTGTCGGCCGCGAGCCGCGCCAGCAGCGCCTTCGCCTCCGGCTGCTCGATGGTCAGCGCCGGGAGCGAGCCGCCCGCGTAGCCGGTGGAGCCGACCCAGCGGCCGGGGGCGTCGCGGAAGGCGAGGACGGCCTTGGCGCCGGCCGCCCTGGCATGGTTCGCGACCTCGTACAGCGAGCCGTCCTCCGCTTTGACCAGGACGATCGCGCCCTCGACCCCGGCTGCGGCGAGCTCCTCGGGGGTACCGGAACCCGCGTTGACCAGCGGCGCGCCGCCCGTCCCGTCGAGGTTGTCACTGCCCGTGGAGGCGGTGATCGGGTGCAGGGCCGGGCCGCCGGGGCCGGCGACCTTCAGCTCGGAGATCAGCGGCGCGGCCGCGCGCCAGTAGCTGCCGAACTCGAACTCGCCTTCGCCGGCACGGCCTTCGACCGAGGCGTAGTAGCCGCGGATCGTCCGTCCGCCCATCGCCGTGCCCGCGTGCAGCCAGGACCCGTCCCAGTACCGGGAGAAGGCGAGGGTGGTGTTGCGGGCCTCGGCGGGCCGGTCGGTGGCGATCGCGAGCCGGGCGGCCTTGCGGGCGTCCAGCACGATCACGGTGTCCTTCTTGACCTCCACCTGGGGGCGGCCGAGGTAGGTGAGCGAGTCGAACAGCGCGGCCCCGTCGCCCGTGTCGGGCGTGCCGACGAAGGCGGAGAGGAAGTACGAGCCCGGGCGCACCCGGTAGACCTGGTCCGCCGCACCGTCGTTGAAGCGGCGCTCCCCGCTGGCGTCGTCGGTGCCGATGACGTCGAGGGAGGAGGGTCCGGCGGCGGGCTTGCCCGCGCGGTCGGTCAGCTTGACGCGCAGGGTGACGGTCTCCGGCTCCACGTACAGCGAGAAGGGCGTGGAGACGTGCACGCCGTCCGCGGTGGCGACGACGCGCCCGGTGACGTCCCCGTACTGGGAGCGCTCCAGCCGGGCCGCCGGATCGAGGGCGAGCGGCACCTTGACGGTGGCGCCGGCCGGTACGGTCACCGTACGGCGGTCCAGGCCCGCGATCCGGCTGCGAACGGCCGAGCCGTCGTTGCCGGTGACCTTCTCGACGGCGAGGTCCAGGGTGACGGGCCGGGCGCCGCTGTTGGTGTACGGGATGTCGACGCTCGTCCGGTCGCCGCGCTCCTGCGGCCAGTGGTACGAGCCGCCCTGCACGGCGGGTGCGCCGGTCACGGTGGTGTCGACGGCGGCCTTGACGTCGAGGCGGCCGCCGCCGCTCTGGCGCACGTCCCCGGGGACGGCGGAGTTCGCGGATCCGACGAGGGCCGCCTTGACCTGCCGCGCGGTCCAGTCGGGGTGGCGCTGCTTGACGATCGCGGCGGCGCCGGCGACGTGCGGAGTGGCCATCGACGTACCGGACATGGACTGGTACGCGTACACCCCGCGGCCGCCCGCGGCGGCGGCGGAGATCCCCACGCCCGGGGCGGCGATCTCGGGCTTGAGGACGTGCTGGAGTCCGGCGGGGCCGCGGCTGGAGAAGGAGGCCGTGGTGTCGTCGCGGTCGACGGCGCCGACGGTCAGCACGCTGGGCGCGCAACCGGGCGAGGAGACCGTGTTGTTGCCGGGGCCGGAGTTGCCGGCGGCGATCACGAAGAGGGTGCCGCTGCTCTGCGCGAGGTGTTCGGCGGCGGCCGACATGGGGTCGTCGCAAGCGGTCCGCGAGGGGTCGCCGAGGCTCATGGAGACCACGTCGGCCTTGCTCTCGACGGCCCACTCCATGCCGGCGATGATCCACGAATCGAGGCCGTAGCCCTGGTCGTTGAGGACCTTGCCGCTGAGTAGTCCGGTGCCCGGCGCGACGCCCTTCTTGGCGCCGCCGCTCTCGGCTCCCGAGCCGCCGACGGTGGAGATGGTGTGGGTGCCGTGGCCCTGGCGGTCCGCGTCGGTGTCGGAGTCGGTGAAGTTCCTGGACGCGGCGACGCGGCCCTTGAGGTCGGGGTGCTCCAGGTCGGTGCCGGTGTCGAGGACGGCGACCTTGGTGCCCTTGCCGTCGTACCCGGCCGCCCACGCGGCGGTGGCGTTCACCTGCTTGGTGGACCGCTCCAGGTTCGCCCGGACCTTGCCGTCGAGCCACAGCTTCTTCATCCCGCCCGCGGCGCGGGAGCGGGTGTCGGTGACGTCCGCCCAGAAGGCGGCGGCCTGCTGCTTGTCGGCGGCGAGGGCGACGGCCCCGATGGAGCCGAGGACGAGGGAGCGCTCGGCGCCGCGCGGGGCCGGGGGTGCGCTGCGCGCCAGGTCGGCGGAGCCGTCGTAGACCGCGATGAGCGGCAGCTTCTTGGTGCGGGCGTCGTCGTAGCCCTGCCGGATCAGGCCGGTGACGTTGAAGAGCTCCTCGTCGACCCGGCCGGCGGCGAGGGCCCTGACCGCGCTCTCGGGGTAGACGTAGAGGTCATTGCCGTTCTGGCGGGTCTGCACGAGCGGCTGCGAGCCGTCCTCGCGCGGCATCGCGGTGGCGGCACTGCGCCCGGCCGGGTCGGTGGAGACCAGGATCCGGTCGCCGGTGACGAGGGTCACGGTGACCGGGGCCGTGGGCTGCTTTCCGGCCGCTTCGCTCCCCGTGACGGGTCTCTTCCCCGCGCCTCCAGGTGCTCCGTCGCTCGGCCGTGCCGCCGACGGGCCGATGGCGGTGACGGCCAGGACGGCCGCGGTGGCCGCTCCCACCGCCGTACGCGATATCGGGCGCATCGCTCTCCCCAGGTGAATTCCGGCCAACGGCTGCATTGCACGGCAAAGCCGCCCGCAAGTGGCGTCTGACCGGCGGATGTTGGTGCTGCGGTGGCGTCACCTTGGCAGAGGGGCGGGGGATGCGGCGATGATGTCCGCGGCGGGTTTGCGCCGTGGCCGCTTCCCGCCAGGAGCACCGTGGAGAGGGTGGGTGGACCGGTTGCTGAACGCGATAGGCCTGGACGAGGGCCAGGAGTCGGCGTACCGCGCGCTGGTGGCGCTGGGCGCGGCGGAGGTGCCCGACCTGGCGCACCGGCTGACGCTGCCGGTGCCGCAGACCGAGCGGGCCCTGCGGCATCTGGAGCGGCACGGGCTGGCTGCTCAGTCCTCGACCCGGCCGGGGCGCTGGGTGGCCGCCCCGCCGGGGGTGGCGCTGGGGGCGCTGCTGACGCAGCAGCGGCACGAGCTGGAGCAGGCGGAGCTGACGGCGGCGCTGCTGGCGCAGGAGTACCGGGCGGAGGCGGCCGAGCCGGCGGTGCACGACCTGGTGGAGGTGGTGACGGGCGCGAGTGCGGTGGCGCACCGCTTCCACCAGCTCCAGCTGGGCGCGGCGGAGGAGGTGTGCGCCCTGGTCAGCAGCCGGCCGCAGGTGGTCAGCGGGATGGAGAACGAGGCGGAGGACCGGGCCGCCGTGCGGGGGGTGGCGTACCGGGTGGTGATCGAGCGGGAGGTACTGGCCCTGCCGACGGGGATCAGGGAGGTGTCGACGGCGCTCGCCCGGGGCGAACAGGTCCGGGTGACGGGGGACGTCCCGACGAAGCTGGTGATCGCGGACCGGTCCCTGGCGATGGTCCCGCTGACGGCGCGCGGGGCGGAGCCGGCGGCGCTGGTGGTGCACGCTTCGGGGCTGTTGGAGTCCTTGACGGGCCTCTTCGAGGCGGTGTGGCGGGAGGCGCTTCCGCTGCGGCTGGGGGCGACGGGCGCGGCGGAGGAGTCGGGGGGCGTGCCCGACACCACCGACCTGGAGATCCTGACGCTGCTGCTGGCCGGGATGACGGACGCGAGCGTGGCGAAGCACTTGGAGCTGGGGCTGCGGACGGTGCAGCGGCGGGTCAAGGGCCTGATGGAGCTGTCGGGGGTCACGACGCGGCTCCAGCTGGGCTGGCACGCGTACGAAAGGGGCTGGGTGGCCCGGTAGCCGGGCCGCCCGGCGGCTGGGTGGCCCGGCGGCTGGATGGCCCGGCGGCTGGGTGGCCCGATGGGCCCCGGTCGGTCAGGCTGAGCGCATGGATCTGCCTCAGCTGCTCCTGGTGGGGTTGGTGCTGCTGCTCGGGGTGGTCGGGGTGCTGGTCCCGGGTGTTCCGGGGAGCTGGCTGGTCTGGGCGGGGGTGCTGTGGTGGGCGCTGCACGAGCGGTCGACCCTGGCGTGGTCCCTGCTGGTCTCGGCGACGGCCCTGCTGCTGGTGGTCCAGGTGGTCGAGTGGCAGCTGCCGCCGCGGCGGCTGCGCGGCGTGGGGGTCACCCGCCGGATGGCGGTGTACGCGGGCGCGGGCGCGCTGCTCGGCTTCGTGGTGGTGCCGGTGCTGGGGGCGGTTCCGGGGTTCGTGGGGGGCGTCTACGTGTGCGAGCGGCTGCGGCTGGGCACGCACGGCGAGGCCTGGGCCTCGGTACGGGCGGTGATGCGGGCGGTGGGCACGAGCGTGCTGGTGGAACTGCTCGCGTGCCTGATGGTGGCGGGCGCCTGGCTCGGGGCGGTGGTGGCGGGCTGACTCGGGCCGTTTGATCCGGGCCTGATCCGGAAGCGCGTCTTTCGGATCCGGGAGGCGCGGCCTAGGGCCATGGGTCTACGCCTGTTCGGCCGGAGGCCCGATGCGGGTGGTGCGGGGCGCTGCGAGGGTGGGTCCCATGACGGAGTTCAAGGGTTTCAGCGAGGCGCAGCTGGCGTACCTCCGGTCGCAGCGGCTGGGGCGGCTGGCGACGGTGGACGCGGCCGGGCAGCCGCAGGCGAACCCGGTGGGGTTCTTCCCGCAGGAGGACGGAACGATCCTGGTGGGCGGCATGGCCATGGGGTCGACGAAGAAGTGGCGGAACCTCGGCAACAACCCGCGGCTCGCGCTCGTGGTGGACGATCTGGCGAGCACCCGGCCGTGGAAGGTCCGCGGGGTCGAGATCCGAGGCCGCGCCACGCTGGAGGTGGGCCCGCACGCGCTGGGCCCGCACTTCAGCCCGGAGGTGATCCGGATCCACCCGGAGCGGGTGTTCGCCTGGGGCCTGGACGACGCCTGACCCGGACCCGGACCGCCGCGCCCGGACCTCCGGACCCGGACCGCCGGACCCGGGCGCCTGCCCTCCTCGGGGGAGGGGGCAGGCGCCCGGGGGCGGGCTCAGTAGCGGCCGTTGCGCTTCGCCGCGTAATTCGCCCGGCCCTCCGCCGACTTGATCCGCCAGTCCCGGCGGATCTCGTTGCGCAGCCTGGCGTCCGTCTTGGCGACGATCCGCTGGTTCTCCCGGAGCAGCTTGCGGTAGCTCTCCAGGCGCCTTTGCGGCAGTTCGCCGGTCTCCAGCGCTTCGAGGACCGCGCACCCCGGCTCGGCCTCGTGCGCGCAGTCGTGGAAGCGGCAGTCGGCCGCGTACTCCTCGATCTCCGCGAAGACCTGGCCGACGCCGGTCCCGGCGTCCCACAGGCCGACGCCCCGCAGTCCGGGCGTGTCGATGAGGACGCCCCCGCCGGGCAGTGCCAGCAGGTTGCGGGTGGTCGTCGTGTGCCGGCCCTTGCCGTCCGCGTCGCGCGTGGCCTGGACCTCCATGACGTCGGTGCCGAGCAGCGCGTTCGCCAGGGTGGACTTGCCCGCGCCCGAGATGCCGAGCAGCACGCTCGTACCGCCCGCGACGACCGCCGCCAGCACGTCCGTGCCCTCCCCGGTGTGGGAGGAGACGGTGAGGACGTCGACGCCCGGCGCCGTGGTCTCCACGTCCTGGACCAGGTGCGCGAGCGTCACCGGGTCCGGTACGAGGTCGGCCTTGGTCAGGACGACCAGCGGCACTGCCCCGGACTCCCAGGCGAGGGCCAGGAAGCGCTCGATGCGGCCGAGGTCCAGCTCGACGGCCAGGGAGACCGCGATGATCGCGTGGTCGACGTTGGCGGCGAGGATCTGCCCCTCGGACCGCTTGGAGGAGGTGGACCGTACGAAGGCGGTCCGGCGCGGCAGGTACGTCTTGACGTACCGGGGGTTGCCGGACGCCTCGACGGCGGCCCAGTCACCGGTGCAGATGACGCGGAGCGGGTCGTGCGGGGTGACGAAGGCGGTGTCGGCTTGGACGATGCCGTCGGCCGTCATGACGTCGCACTGGCCGCGGTCCACCCGCACCACGCGGCCGGGCACCAGGCCCTGTCCGGTGTACGGGGCGAACTCGGCCTCCCACGCCTCGTCCCAGCCGAAGGGGGCGAGGGCGGACGCGTACGCAGAAGAGGAGGAGGAAAGGCGGGCAGAAGAGAAAGACAAGGGGAACCCTTCACAGGGTGGCCCCGGCAGCGCGCGCTCAGCGGCGCGCGAAGAGGTGTGAGGTCAGCCGGAGACCACGGAAGTGACATTGATGGTCTTCTGAGTGCGGGCGGCGCCCTGCGTGACGACAGTCATCAATGAACTCACCTCCGGGTCATGCACGAACTGGTCGGTTCCGCGCGGTTCGGCGGGAACTCGATCACCGTAGCAAGTGCGCTCCGGCGCACGCCAATTCTTTTCCGGCCACCTCGGCCGGGTACATGTCCGATTCGTTCAAGACCGGCGGGCCGGGCCGCTCCTAGCCTGGCCGCATGACTCCCCGAACCACTCCCCGAACGACTCCCCGACTCGACATGATCGGCCTCGTCGTCTCCGACATGGCCGCCTCGCTCGCCTTCTACCGCCGCCTGGGCCTGGACGTCCCGGCCGGGGCGGAGGAGCAGCCGCACGTGGAGGCCGTCCTGCCCGGCGGGCTCCGGATCGGCTGGGACACGGAGGAGGTGATCCGCTCCTTCGACCCGTCCTGGACCCGCCCCTCCGGTGGCGACCGGCTGGGGCTCGCATTCCAGTGCGGGTCCCCCGCGGAGGTGGACGCGGTGTACGCCGAGCTGACGGACGCCGGGTACGAGGGCCACCTGAAGCCCTGGGACGCCTTCTGGGGGCAGCGCTACGCCGTGGTGCTCGACCCGGACGGCTGCGGGGTCTCCCTGTTCGCCGCCGCGGGGGCGTAGGCCGCCGCATACGCCCCCGGGGTGGTCCCGGCCAGCGCCCGCACCTCGCGGGCGAGGTGGGCCTGGTCGGCGTACCCGGCCCGGTACGCCACCTCGGCCTGCGGCAGCCCCCGGCGAGCCAGCTCCAGCGCCCGCTGGAGGCGCAGCACGCGCCCGAGCGTGCGGGGTCCGTAGCCGAAGGCGTCGAGGGAGCGCCGGTGCAGCTGGCGCTCGCCGAGGCCCACGGCTCCCGCCACGGCGGCCACGGATTCCCCCGCGCGGAGCCCGGCCGCCACCCGTGCGGCGAGGGGGTCGGGGGGCTTGCTCCGCGCCGCGCGGCCGCGGGCCAGCCGCTCCAGCCCCGAGCCGGGGTCCTCGTACGCGCTCATCCGCTCGGCGAGCTCGCGCACCTCCGGCCCGGGCCAGAGGTCGGCGAGCTCGACCCGCCGGTCACGCAGCTCGTACGCCGGTACGCCGAGCAGCGCGGGCGCCGTGCCGGGGGCGAACCTCAGCCCCGACATCGCGCCGTGGGCCCCGCCCGGCACCTCCCCGACGGGGTGCGGCCCGGTGTCGGGGCCGGCGACCAGCAGCCGCCCGTCGGCCCACAGCAGGTCCATGCAGCCGTCGGGCAGCACCGGCCCGCCGGCGGCTGCGGGGGCTGCGGTGTGCCGCCAGACGATCGCGCCCGGCACCAGCGCGGACGGCCGTTCCTCGTACACGGCCGCCACGTTACGCCGCGGCCGGCCGCCGCGGCTCGCAGCCCGCGGCTCGCGGCTCGCAGTCCGCAGCCCGCGGTCAGTGCTTGCGCAGCCGGGCCGAGTAGTCCTCGGGCGGCAGGAACTTCGACCAGCGCTCCGGGAACTCGGAGGGCATCTCGCCGCCCCCCTCCTCGTCGTCCTCCGACTCGCCCTCGGCCAGGGCCCGCCACGCGGCGGCGCGCGCGATCAGCTGCGCGGCCTCCGCCTCGCGGGCCCGCTCGTTGGCCTCGCGGGCCGCGGCGGTCGCCACGGACGGCCAGACCCGGTCGATGGCGGCGTTCACCGCCGCGCCGACGAGCACGGCGAAGGCCGACACGCCGATCCACAGCAGGACGGCGACGGGCGCGGCCAGCGAACCGTAGATGGTCGGGCCCTCGACGGTGTTCGTGAGGTAGATCCGCAGCAGGAACGAGCCCAGTACCCACATGGCGAGCGCCACGAGCGCGCCCGGGACGTCCTCGATCCACGGGGAGCGCACGGGTACGGACACGTGGTAGAGCGTGGTCAGGAAGGCGATCGACAGCAGGGTGACGATCGGCCAGTAGAGGACCGCGATCACCTCGGTGCTCCAGGGCACCCAGCGGACGACCGCGTCGGGCCCCGCCACCATCAGCGGCAGTACGACGGCGCCGATCACCAGGGCGACCACGTACAGCAGGAAGGAGAGCAGCCGGGTCTTGACGATGCCGCGCTGGCCGTCGAGCCCGTACATCACGGTGATGGTGTCGATGAAGACGTTCACGGCGCGCGAGCCCGACCAGAGGGCGAAGGCGAAGCCGAGGGAGATCAGGTCCGGGCGGCCGGCCTTGGTGACGTCGTCGAGCATCGGTTTGGCGATGTCGTTGACGCCCCGGTCGGAGAGGACCGTGCCGACCGCGTTGAGGATGTTCTCCTCGATGGAGGCCACGAAGGTGCCGCCCGTCCAGCCGTCGACGTACCCGAGGAGGCCCAGGAGGCCGAGGAACAGCGGGGGCAGCGAGAGCAGCGTGAAGAACGCCGCCTCGGCGGCCAGGCCGAGGATCCGGTACTCGATGCACGAATTGACGGTGTCTTTCAGCAGCAGCCACGCCATCTTGCGCTTGGAGACGTTGCGGTACAGGGCACGGGCCCGGTGGAGTCGCCCGGGGACCCGCTCGTGGACCCGCTCGGGTGTTTCTTTTGCTGGCTGCACGTCCTTACGGTATCCGCATGGCAGCCACCACCCACACAGTCACCAACCAGGCCCCTCCCCTGGTGGGCTACGACGTCTACGGCACCGACCGGGCGCTGCGGGAGGGCGTGGAGCGGCACCTGTCGGCCGCGGCCCCCGAACTCCTCGGCGAGGTGCGTGAGGAACTCGCGGAACTGGGGCGTGCGGCGGGCTCGGCGCAGGCCCAGACGTGGGGCGCGCAGGCGAACGAGAACCCTCCGGAACTGCGTACGCACGACCGGTACGGCAACCGGATCGACGAGGTGGAGTTCCATCCGGCCTGGCACCGGCTGCTCGGGCACGCGGTGGGCGCCGGGCTGACCGACGCGTGGGGCCGGCCGGCCGGGCATCTGCGCCGCGCGGCCGGATTCTTCGTGTGGTCGCAGGCCGAGGCGGGGCACGGCTGCCCCGTGTCGATGACCCATGCGGCCGTACCGGCGCTGCGGACGGATCCGGAGCTGGCCGCCGAATGGGAGCCGCGGCTGACCTCGCACGCGTACGAGGAGGGACTGCGGCCGGCCGGGCAGAAGGCCGGGGTGCTGTTCGGCATGGGGATGACGGAGAAGCAGGGCGGCAGCGACGTACGGGCGAACACGACGGCGGCGAAGCCGCTGGACGCGGCCGGCGAGTACCTCCTGACGGGGCACAAGTGGTTCTGCTCGGCTCCGATGTCGGACGGGTTCCTGGTGCTGGCGCAGGCGTCCTCCTCCGGAACGGACGCTCTGACGTGCTTCCTGGTGCCGCGGGTGCTGCCGGACGGCACGCGCAACGCGTTCGCGGTCCAGCGGCTGAAGGACAAGCTGGGCAACCGGTCGAACGCTTCGGCCGAGGTGGAGTTCGACGGGACGTGGGCGCGGCGGGTCGGCGAGGAGGGGCGGGGGGTGCGGACCATCATCGGGATGGTCGCGGCGACCCGGCTGGACTGCGTGCTGGGCTCGGCGGCGCTGATGCGGCAGGCGCTGACGCAGGCCGTGCACCATGCGGAGCACCGCTCTGCTTTCGGAGCACGGCTCATCGAGCAGCCGCTGATGCGCAACGTGCTGGCCGACCTCGCGCTGGAGTCGGAGGCGGCGACGACGCTCGGGCTGCGCCTCGCGGCCGCGTACGACGCGGGGACGGAGCAGGAGCGGGCCTTCCTGCGCATCGCGGTGCCCGCCGCGAAGTACTGGGTGACCAAGCGGTGTACGCCGATGGTGGCGGAGGCACTGGAGTGTCTGGGCGGCAACGGCTACGTCGAGGAGTCCGGGATGCCGAGGCTGCTGCGCGAGTCCCCGCTGAACTCGATCTGGGAGGGTTCGGGCAACGTGCAGGCCCTGGACGTGCTGCGGGCGCTGCAGCGGGAGCCGATGGCGCTCAATGCGCTCCTGCAGGAAGTGGGGCAGGCGCGCGGCGCCGACCACCGGCTGGATTCGGCCATCAAAGGGCTGCTGACGGAACTCGCGGACCTGGAGGGCATCGAGGCGCGGGCGCGCCGGGTGGTGGAGCGCATCGCCCTGGTGCTCCAGGGGTCGCTGCTGGTGCGCTGGGCGCCGCCCGAGGTGGCGGACGCGTTCTGCGCCTCGCGCCTGGGCGGCGACTGGGGCGCGGCCTTCGGCACTCTGCCGCACAGCCTGCACCTGGGCGCGCTGGTCGAACGGGCGCGGATCGCGGGCTAGGTTCCGGGACCTGTCCCCAAACAGGTCCGAGCCGGGATCCGGGCCCGTTGACCGGGATCAGGGGTGGCGCCGCGCCGACTCGGCACCACCCCTGATCCGGAAAGCCCCGAGGAGGAGCTGTCACGCCGCGAGGCGACGTCCCGACAGTTTCGGTCGGGTGACCGGGACTTGGCGAGAGTTGCATACCGTTGCAACCCTCTGAGTCCTCCGAGTCCTCCGAGTTCTCGGCGTTCTCGGCGTTCTCGGCGTTCTCGATGTTCTCTGAGTTCTCGGCGTTCTTTGCGTTCTCTGCGTTCTCTGCGTTTCGTTCCGCACGGGGAGGTTCCGGTGGCCTACACCGCAGGCAGCACGGTCGATGTGGCACGCATCTCGGCCATGGACGCGCGGGAGGCCGCGCGTCTGCTCAAGGGGGTGCGGGCGGCGGCGCTGGCCGGGGACCGGCCGCCGGCGGAGCCCCGCCCGGAGATCGCCGAGTCCTGGCGCCGGATGCTGGCCGGCGGGGTCCACCCGGACCGGGACGCGCGCTCGCGGATGCTGTCGGCGGCCGAGACGGAGGAGCGGCGGCAGGTCTCGCCGCTGAGGGAGGTCCTGCCGGTGCTGCGCGAGGGGCTGCTGCCGGCGCTGGACACGGCGCTGCACATCATGGTCGTCGCCGACGCGGAGGGGCGGCTGCTGTGGCGGGAGGGGGCCTCCTCGATCCTGCGCAAGGCGGACCGGCTCGGGTTCGCGGTGGGCGCCGACTGGGACGAGGCGGTGGTCGGCACGAACGGCGTGGGTACGGCTCTGGTGGCCCGGCAGCCCGTGCAGGTGTTCTCGGCGGAGCACTTCGTCTCCAGCCACCACGACTGGACCTGTGCGGGGGCGCCGGTGCGGGACCCGCGGGACGGGCGGCTGCTGGGCGTGGTGGACGTCAGCGGGCCGCTGGCCACCATGCACCCGGCCACGCTGGCGTGGGTGAGCTCGGTGGCCCGCCTCGCGGAGCGGGAGCTTCGGGTCCGGCACCTGGAGTCGCTGGAGCGGCTGCGGGCGGTCGCGTCGCCGCTGCTGGCCCGGCTGCCGGGGCAGGCCCTGGCGGTCGACCCGCACGGCTGGACGGCGGCCGTGACGGGGCTGGCCCCGGCGGACCGGATCGCGCTGCCGAAGGGGTTCGGGCCGGGCCGGGTGTGGGTGGCGCAGCTCGGGGACTGCCTCGTGGAGCCGCTGCCGGGCGGCTGGCTGCTGCGCGTCGCGGAGGCGCGGGGGGCGGCCGCGGCGGCGAGCCGGGTCGTCCTGGACCTGAGCCGCCCGCGCGCGTGGTCGGCGACGGTGTACGGGGCCGCCGGGAGCTGGTCCCAGGAGCTGAGCCCGCGCCACGCGGAGCTGCTGTTCCTGCTGGCGGCGAGCCCGCGGGGGCGGTCGGCGGCGGAGCTGGCGGCGGAGCTGTTCGGGGACCCGACACGGACGGTGACGGTGCGTGCGGAGCTGTCCCGGGTACGGCGGCACCTGGGCGGGGTGCTGACTCACCGCCCGTACCGCTTCGCGGACGACGTGGAGGTGGAGCTGATCCGCCCCGAGGACCCGGCGGCCCTGCTGCCGCATTCGACGGCGCCGGCGGTGATCAGGGCCCGGCTGGGCCGTCCGGGGGCGGGCGTGATTCCCTGACCTGCATGAGCACCATCACACTCACCACGTGGTCCCTGGAAATGGCCTCACCTCAGGATCTGGTCCGGGCGGCCGTCCCAGGGCCTGAGATCAGTGTCCGGCGGGCGGAGGTCCCCTCGCCGGAGTTCAGCCGCTTCCTCTACGCCTCGGTGGGCGGTGACATCCACTGGACGGACCGGCTGTCCCTGACCCGGGCGCAGTGGGTGGAGCAGCTGGGCCGTCCCGGCGTGGAGACGTGGGTGGCGTACGAGCGCGGGACGCCGGCGGGGTACGTGGAGCTCGACCCGCAGGACGACGGGGTGGTGGAGATCATGTACTTCGGGCTGCTCCCGGACTTCCGGGGCCGCCGCATCGGAGGCCACCTGCTGACGCTGGGCGTCGACGCGGCCTGGTCCCTGGCGGACCGCTGGCCGGGGCGCGAGGCGACGACGCGGGTCTGGCTCCACACCTGCAGCCAGGACGGCCCGACGGCCATGGACAACTACCTGCGCCGCGGCTTCAAGCTCTTCAAGACGGAGACGGAGCAGAAGCAGGACACCCCTACCCCGGGCCCCTGGCCGGGCGCGTGACGCCCCACCGGAACCCTCCGCCCCGCGGGGCGTGGCTGCGGGAGCGCGGGGGCGGGGCGTGCGCATCCCGGACGGACCTCCGACTCCCGCCGCTGGTGCCGTTCCCCGTTCACAGGGCCTCGGCCCGGGCCCTCGACAGGCTCCGCCGGGAGGGGCCGGGGGCCGACGGGATCACGGGGCCGACGCCGTTGCGCCCCGTCGCCCCGCCCGCGGGCGAGTAGCGTGGAGCAACTCCTTCCGGCTGGATCCCGCGTCCCGCCACCACGTGACCGGCGTCACGTCGTCTCGGTATGCGGGACTACATCGTCCGAATAATGGACAGTAGTGGACTCCTCCAATCGGCACATGACACGCTTCCGCCATGAATGGAGCTGGAATTGCCTTGGTGAGTCGGCGGCACGTCGACCTCGGCCGCATGTCCAGCGCCATCTGTTCGGCGCGCTGACGGAACCAGCCACCGCCGCGCAGCCCCGGCACAGCGCCCCGCACACCGTCGTAGCGGGGGCGCAGCCGCCCGCAGTCCCCTGAAGGCAGAACACCGCCCTGACCACCGGCACAACCGGGAAATCGGGCGGCGATCAGCCGCACCTGCTCAGCGGCAGGGCTGATCACAGGGGCACTCGCCGCCCCTCCCCCCGCCCTTGCAACGAGCCGCCGAAGAAGGACGTACCGCCATGGCCGCCACCCCCGAAACGCCCGCAGCCGCAGCTCCCGCAGCCGCCGCGCGCCGCAAGAGCGGCCGTCACCGCGGTGAGGGTCAGTGGGCCGTTGGACACCACACCCCCCTCAACGGCAACGAGCAGTTCAAGAGGGACGACGACGGTCTCAACGTGCGGACACGCATTGAGACGATCTACTCCAAGACGGGCTTCGACTCGATCGACCCCAACGACCTGCGCGGCCGCATGCGCTGGTGGGGTCTGTACACCCAGCGCAAGCCCGGGATCGACGGCGGCAAGACCGCGATCCTGGCGCCGGAGGAGCTGGACGACAAGTACTTCATGCTGCGCGTCCGCATCGACGGCGGCCGGCTGACCACCGAGCAGCTGCGCGTCATCGGCGAGATCTCGCAGGAGTTCGCGCGCGGGACCGCCGACCTCACCGACCGGCAGAACGTGCAGTACCACTGGATCCGGATCGAGGACGTCCCGGAGATCTGGCGCCGCCTGGAGGCCGTCGGGCTGTCCACCACCGAGGCCTGCGGTGACACGCCCCGCGTCATCCTCGGCTCGCCCGTCGCCGGCATCGCCCAGGACGAGATCATCGACGGCACCCCCGCCATCGACGAGATCCACCGCCGCATCGTGGGCAACCCGGACTTCTCCAACCTGCCCCGCAAGTTCAAGTCCGCGGTCTCCGGCTCGCCGCTGCTCGACGTGGCGCACGAGATCAACGACATCGCCTTCGTGGGCGTGAACCACCCCGAGCACGGCCCCGGCTTCGACGTCTGGGTCGGCGGCGGCCTCTCCACCAACCCCAAGCTGGGCGTGCGCCTGGGCACCTGGGTCTCGCTCGACGAGGTCCCGGACGTCTACGAGGGCGTCATCTCGATCTTCCGCGACTACGGCTACCGCCGCCTGCGCACCCGCGCCCGGCTGAAGTTCCTCGTCGCCGACTGGGGCCCGGCCAAGTTCCGCCAGGTCCTGGAGGACGAGTACCTGAAGCGCAAGCTGACCGACGGCCCCGCGCCCGAGCAGCCCACCGGCCAGTGGCGCGACCACGTCGGCGTCCACCGGCAGCAGGACGGCCGCTTCTACGTCGGCTTCGCACCCCGCGTCGGCCGCGTGGACGGCGCCACCCTCACCAAGATCGCGGACGTGGCCGAGCAGCACGGCTCCGGCCGCCTGCGCACCACCGCCGAGCAGAAGATGATCGTCCTCGACATCGAGGCGGACAAGGTCGACTCCGTCGTCGCCGCGCTGGAGGCGCTGGACCTGCGGGTCAAGCCGTCCCCGTTCCGCCGCGGCACGATGGCCTGCACCGGCATCGAGTTCTGCAAGCTGGCCATCGTCGAGACGAAGGCGCGCGGCGCCTCGCTGATCGACGAGCTGGAGCGCCGCCTGCCGGAGTTCGCGGAGCCGCTGACCATCAACATCAACGGCTGCCCGAACGCCTGCGCCCGCATCCAGGTGGCGGACATCGGTCTCAAGGGCCAGCTGGTCCTGGACGACGACGGCAAGCAGGTCGAGGGGTACCAGGTCCACCTGGGCGGCGCCCTCGGCCTGGAGGCCGGCTTCGGCCGCAAGGTCCGCGGCCTCAAGGTCACCTCGGCCGGCCTGCCGGACTACGTCGAGCGGGTCGTCACGCGCTTCGAGGAGCAGCGCGAGGACGGCGAGCGCTTCGCCGCCTGGGTGACCCGTGCGAAGGACGAGGACCTCTCGTGAGCGAGCGCGCGGCCCCGTTCTACTGCCCGTACTGCGGCGACGAGGACCTGTTTCCGAACGAGACGGGTCACGGCGCCTGGGAGTGCAGGGCCTGCAACCGGGCCTTCCAGCTGAAGTACCTCGGGCTCTTGGCCCGGGGAGTCACGTCCGACACCGCGGGAGGGGAAGGGATATGACCACCACTCAAGACGACCGTCTCAACGCCGGCAGTCCCGAGGCCGTCTCCCTGAAGAGCGTTGCCGAGCAGGCCGGGCGCGACCTCGAAGACGCGTCCCCGCTGGAGATCCTGCGCTGGGCGGCCGACACCTTCGGCAAGAAGTTCTGCGTCACCTCCTCCATGGAGGACGCGGTGGTCGCCCACCTGGCCTCCCGGGCCTTTCCCGGCGTGGACGTGGTCTTCCTCGACACCGGCTACCACTTCGAGGAGACCATCGGCACCCGTGACGCGGTCGAGGCCGTGATGGACGTCAACGTCATCACCCTCACCCCCCGTCAGACGGTGGCCGAGCAGGACGCGGAGTACGGCCCGAAGCTGCACGACCGCGACCCGGACCTGTGCTGCGCGCTGCGCAAGGTCAGGCCGCTGGAAGAGGGCCTGACGGCGTACGACGCGTGGGCGACGGGCCTGCGCCGCGACGAGTCCCCCACCCGGGCGAACACCCCGGTGGTCGGCTGGGACGAGAAGCGGCAGAAGGTCAAGGTCTCCCCGATCGCCCGCTGGACCCAGGACGAGGTCGACGCCTACGTCGCCGAGCACGGGGTCCTGACCAACCCGCTGCTGATGGACGGCTACGCGTCCGTCGGCTGCGCCCCCTGCACCCGCCGCGTGGCGGAGGGCGAGGACGCGCGGGCCGGCCGCTGGGCCGGCCGGGCCAAGACCGAGTGCGGACTGCACGGCTGATGACCGGGCCCCGAAGCGAGTCCCGAAGCGGCGAGTCCCGAAAGGCGACTCCCGAAGCACCGACTGTCACAGAACCGACGGAGACGAGAACGATGAGCGTGAGCGACCAGGGCGCCACCGTGTGGCTGACCGGGCTGCCGAGCGCGGGCAAGACCACCATCGCGTACGCGCTGGCCGAGCGGCTGCGCGCCGAAGGCCACCGCGTGGAGGTCCTCGACGGCGACGAGATCCGCGAGTTCCTCTCCGCCGGCCTGGGCTTCAGCCGGGAGGACCGCCACACCAACGTGCAGCGGATCGGGTTCGTCGCCGAACTCCTCGCGAGCAACGGCGTCAAGGCGCTCGTACCGGTGATCGCGCCGTTCTCGGACAGCCGCGAGGCCGTCCGCAAGCGGCACGCCGCCGAGGGCACCTCGTACCTGGAGGTGCACGTGGCCACCCCGGTCGAGGTCTGCTCCGAGCGTGACGTGAAGGGCCTGTACGCCAAGCAGGCGGCGGGCGAGATCTCCGGTCTGACCGGCGTCGACGACCCGTACGAGGCTCCGGACTCCCCGGACCTGCGCATCGAGTCGCACACGCAGACCGTGCAGGAGTCGGCTTCGGCCCTGCACGCGCTGCTCACCGAGAGGGGTCTGGCATGACGGCCACCGTCGCACACGTCCACGAGGCCGCGGACGATTCCCTGGGCTCCGCGCCCTACGCGCTGTCGCACCTCGACGCCCTCGAATCCGAGGCCGTGCACATCTTCCGCGAGGTGGCGGGCGAGTTCGAGAAGCCGGTGATCCTCTTCTCCGGCGGCAAGGACTCCATCGTCATGCTGCACCTGGCGCTCAAGGCCTTCGCGCCCGCGCCGGTGCCCTTCACGCTGCTGCACGTCGACACCGGGCACAACTTCCCCGAGGTCCTCGACTACCGCGACCGCGCGGTGGCCAAGCACCACCTCCGCCTGCACATCGCCTCCGTCCAGGAGTACATCGACGCCGGCAAGCTGCGCGAGCGCCCGGACGGGGTCCGCAACCCGCTCCAGACCGTCCCCCTGACGGAGGCCATCCAGCAGCTGAAGTTCGACGCCGTGTTCGGCGGCGGGCGCCGCGACGAGGAGAAGGCCCGCGCCAAGGAGCGCGTGTTCTCCCTGCGCGACGAGTTCTCCCAGTGGGACCCGCGCCGCCAGCGCCCGGAGCTGTGGCAGCTCTACAACGGCCGCCACGCCCCCGGCGAGCACGTCCGCGTCTTCCCGCTCTCCAACTGGACCGAGCTGGACGTGTGGCAGTACATCGCCCGCGAGGACATCGAACTGCCGCAGATCTACTTCGCCCACGAGCGCGAGGTGTTCCAGCGCAACGGCATGTGGCTGACCGCCGGCGAATGGGGCGGCCCGAAGGACGGCGAGACGCCGCAGACGCGTCTCATCCGCTACCGGACCGTCGGTGACATGTCCTGCACCGGCGCCGTCGACTCCGACGCGACCACGCTGGACGCCGTGATCACCGAGATCGCCGCCTCCCGGCTCACCGAGCGGGGCGCGACCCGCGCCGACGACAAGATGTCCGAGGCCGCGATGGAAGACCGCAAGCGCGAAGGGTACTTCTAGCCATGACCCCCACCACTGATCAGGTCGCCGGCTTCGCCGACCTCGCAGCGACCACGCTGCTGCGCTTCGCGACCGCCGGCTCCGTCGACGACGGCAAGTCCACCCTGGTCGGACGGCTGCTGCACGACTCCAAGTCGGTTCTCACGGACCAGCTGGAGGCCGTGGAGGCCGTCTCCGCCCAGCGCGGCCAGGACGCCCCGGACCTGGCACTGCTGACCGACGGCCTGCGCGCCGAGCGCGAGCAGGGCATCACCATCGACGTCGCCTACCGCTACTTCGCCACCGCCCGCCGCCGGTTCATCCTCGCCGACACCCCCGGCCACGTGCAGTACACCCGCAACATGGTCACCGGCGCCTCCACCGCCGACCTCGCCGTCGTCCTCGTCGACGCCCGCAACGGCGTCATCGAGCAGACCCGCCGGCACGCCGCCGTCGCGGCCCTGCTGCGGGTCCCGCACGTGGTGCTGGCCGTGAACAAGATGGACCTGGTGGGCTTCGAGGAGCATGTCTTCGCGAAGATCGCCGCCGAGTTCACCGCGTACGCCTCCGACCTCGGCGTCCCCGAGATCACCGCGATCCCGATCTCGGCGCTCGCCGGGGACAACGTGGTCGAACCCTCCGCCCACATGGACTGGTACGGCGGCCCGACCGTGCTGGAGCACCTGGAGACCGTCCCGGTCAGCCACGACCTCACCGCCTGCCCGGCGCGTTTCCCGGTGCAGTACGTGATCCGCCCGCAGACCGCCGAGCACCCCGACTACCGCGGCTACGCGGGCCAGATCGCCTCCGGCGTGCTGCGCGTCGGCGAGGCCGTCACCGTCCTGCCGTCGGGGCGCACCTCGGTCATCGAGGGCATCGACGCCCTGGGCGAGTCGGTGGACATCGCGTGGGCACCGCAGTCGGTGACGGTCCGTCTCGCGGACGACATCGACATCTCGCGCGGCGACCTGATCGCGCCGTCCGCGAACCCGCCCGCCACCACGCAGGACGTGATCGCGACCGTCTGCCACGTCGCGGACCAGCCGCTGGCCGTCGGCGCGCGGGTGCTGCTCAAGCACACCACGCGCACGGTCAAGGCCATCGTCAAGGAGATCCCCTCGCGGCTGACCCTGGACGACCTGTCCCAGCACCCGAACCCCGGGCAGCTGGTGGCCAACGACATCGGCCGCGTCGTCGTACGGACCGCCGAGCCGCTCGCGCTCGACGCGTACGCCGACTCCCGCCGCACCGGGTCCTTCCTGCTCATCGACCCGGCGGACGGCACGACCCTGGCGGCGGGCATGGCCGGCGAGTCCTTCGCCTCCCAGGCCCGGACGACCGTCCAGGCGGATGACGAAGGATGGGACTTCTGACCGATGCCCTCCTCGGACATCTACTCCACGTTCGCCAAGGAAGGCGGCCGCGTAGGCAGCGGCCGCCTCGGCAGCGGCGAGGGAGGAGTGGCGCGATGTGCGCGATGACGTACGCGCACTGCCTGCGCGCCCTCACCCCCCACCAGCTATACCTGTCCTTGCTGCACAGACGAAGACGTGCGTCATGAGATGACGCGACGAGAGGAAGTCCTCCCGTGCCTGCCACCGGCCATACCCGTAACACCCTTACTGCGCTTTCCCGTTCCGGCGTTCGACGCGGCGTTGCCGCCGCTGCCGCCCTGCCGCTGCTGATCGGCGTGCTCGCCTCCTGCGGCTACGGCTCCCAGGCCGACAAGCCGGAGGACAAGAAGGCGGCCGCCGCCGCTGACGGGACCAAGAAGCTCTCCGCGTCCGAGGTCCGTATCGGGTACTTCCCGAACCTGACCCACGCCACCGCGCTGGTCGGTATCCAGGAAGGCCTGATCGCCA
>NZ_JBITFF010000009.1:299290-314711 GCF_044455885.1 Streptomyces sp. NPDC051109 | reverse complement strand
CGGCTGGCTGCACACCTACAATCACCACCGCGGACACACCGCGCTCGCAGGCAAACCACCCGCCAGCCGCGTCCCCAACCTCACTGGGCAATACACCTAGGGCCGTCCACTGACAGGCCAGTTGGCGCACTGGCATGCCGAACCTGAAGCGGTCGCCGATTCGGCCTCGCGCGGGCCGCCGCCGCCACGGCGCTGACCCGCCCCGGTGTCGTGGTCGGGACCGTGGGCCACACGGCGCCGGAACAGGCGCGCGGGCAGGCAGGGCCTTCGGCCGACGTGTTCGCGTGGGCGCTGACCTCGCCTACGCCGCCACCGGACGCCGGCCGTGCGGCACCGGACCGTCCGAGGCGGTGCCGTACCGGTGCCGTACCGGTGCCGTACCGGGTCCTGCACGAGGACCCCGACAGGCCGGCTACGCGTCGCCCGGGAGCAGGTGCTGCGCGAGTTCGCGGAAGCTCCACCGGCCCTGCCGGCGGGTGAACGTCCACACCAGGTCGTAGCGGTCGGGCCAGGCGGCGGGCACCCCGAGGACCTGGTGGGCGCCGAGGGCGTGGATCAGACGGGGGACGCCGGTGTGCTCCCAGCAGACGAGCACGGGCATCGGGGCGGCCAGCGCGGCGCGCGCCAGGGCCTCCTCGGCTCCGACGGCGAACTCGGCGCGCAGGGGCGCACGGAGGGCTGCGGTCAGCGGCTCGACCGTCTGCCGGCAGCGGGCGGGGGGGCCGGCCTCCGGGACCGGACGGGCCGCCGGCCGCGAAGACGACGGCGGGGCGCGGCAGCGTCGAACCGCCGGCGGGCGGGAACAGCCGGTGCAGTTCCTCGGCCCGGCGGCGGCCGCGCCCGGCGAGGGACCCGGGGTCCTCGTTGCCGTCCTCGTCCTCGCCCAGGTCCCCCGCGTACGGCTTCTCCGCGTGCCGGATCACCATGACCAGGGCGTCCTTCGGCGCGGCTTTCGGGCCGTGGGCGGCGGTGGGGGGTTCCTGCGCGGAGCAGCCGGCCATCGGGAGCGGGGCGAGGGCGGCGGCAGCCAGGAGGGTGCGGCGGCGCGGTCCGGGCCCGGCGGGGGCTTCTGGCATGGCGCCCACTGTCCCCCACCGGCCGGACGCCTCCGGGGCGCGGCGCGGCGGACCGTCGCCACGAGCGCCCGCTCGGCCGATCGGATCAGCCGATCGGCCGAGGCGTCTCCTGCGGCCCGCACCTCTCGTACGGCGAGGGCACCGGGAAGTACGCCTCCAGGAAGGCGGTGACGG
The DNA here is from genome assembly GCF_044455885.1 of Streptomyces sp. NPDC051109. NCBI lineage: Bacteria > Bacillati > Actinomycetota > Actinomycetes > Kitasatosporales > Streptomycetaceae > Streptomyces > Streptomyces sp. NPDC051109. The sequence goes on along the minus strand of NZ_JBITFF010000009.1, from coordinate 313,461 downwards.
CGCGCTGCTGCTCCTGGGGCGACAGCCCGGATCCGGTGTCGTCGTCGGCGAGGCAGAACGCGTCGGCCCAGCGGTCGGCTGCCAGGCCGGGAAGCCGGTCGATCTCCTCGGCCCGGCCGGTGCTGACGTACGCGTGGTGCAGTTCGCCCTCCACGGCGCGGCCGTCGGCGAGGGCCAGGTGGGAGGCGAGGGTGACGGGGGCGAGGTCGTCTGCGCTGCGGAAGACCGAGCGGCTGGTGGTGCTCAGCCGGCCGGGCAGCCGCTCCTCGACGTGGGCGAAGAGGGAGCGGCTGAGCGGGTACGGGGCGTGGGCCAGGATGTGCGGGTAGGTGCGGTCGGCAGCCTGTTCCACGGCGTGGCGGGTGGCCTTCTGGGAGGCGGTGAACACGTCGTCGTCGGCGCCGGGGGCACTGGGGGCCACGGCCCGCTGGTCGTGGAAGACCTTGGGCAGACCAGAGGAGAGGAAGTAGTTCTGGGGGCGCTGCGGGCGGCCGAGGAAGATGTCGTCGTTGAAGTAGAGGAAGTGCTCGGCGAGGCCGGGGATGCGGTGGAGCCGGCTCTCGATGGCGTGGGAGTTGAAGACGGGGAGGCCGGCGGGGTCGGCGAACAGCTCGCGGTGGTCGACGACGGTGACCTGGGGGTGGTCGGCGGCCAGCCAGGGCGGGGTCTGGTCGTCGGTGACGAGGAAGACGCGGCGGATCCAGGGGGCGTGGGCGGCGATGGAGCGCAGGCAGTAGCGGAGCTCGCCGCGGTCGCGGTAGCGGTTCTCGGCGTGGTCGAAGGCGGCGCGCTCGGCGGCGCCGGTCCCCGCGCCGGACCCGGTGGCGGCAGCGGCGGCGGCGTGGTCCCTGCGGCGGCGCCAGGCGGGGTCGGCGTCGTCGACCCAGGTGATCACGGCGTCGACGGGGAAGTCGATGTCGTCCGGGAAGCGGCCAGCGAAGGCGTCGACGACGGGGTGGTCGCGGTCGCCGACGCGGGTGGTGGAGGTGGCTTCGAGAGTGGGCACCCACCAGCCGTACGGGGTCTCGCGCAGCCCGGCGATGGCGCCGAGGCCCGATTCGGCGGCTTCCCAGAACTCCAGGTCACAGCCGGTTTCGGGGCCGTAGGCCACGGTCCGGCCGGAGGTGACGACCGGCTGGAAGAGCCGGACGCCCTTGATCTTCGGGGGGTGGGCGCCGGTGGACGGGCCCTCCTGGGCCGCGACCGCTTCGGGGAGCGTTTCGGCGAGGACCTCTCCGGCCTCGCCGCCGCCGTCGCCGTCGCCGAGGAGCAGGGCGTACACCGGGAGCCCCTCGAAGGCCGCGGCGCATGCCTTCAGGGCGGCCGCGCGGTCGCCCGGGGCGATGGCCACCCGGTGCCGGAGCTCCCCGTCGGGGACCAGCCCGTACGGAACGGCGGCCGTTTCGAGTGCCTCGGCGACCGCGCTCAGGTTGGCGTCCCGGGCGCCTGCGGGCAGCAGGTCGTCGCGGACCCGGGAGAGCCGGCCGCGGTGGCGGACCAGGCCCGGCAGTTTCCCCAGCAGCTCGTCCTCACGCGCCCGGCCGAGCGGGGGCGGCGCCTGGCTCCCGCTCCCGGTGCTCTCCCGCGCGGCGGCGTCCGGCTGTTTCGGTACGCCGCCGGGCCGGCGCAGCGTCCGTACGATCCGGCGCAGGCCGACGGGAAGGGGGAGACGGGAACGGCCCTGCATATGCGACCTCGCGAGACGGCGCCGGTGTGCGGCACCCGAGGACGCGGACAGCACCCGGCGTGAGGGGGTGCGGCGCCGTCCGGCAGGCAGGGGCGGATGCCTCGTTCACCTCCACCTTTCCCTTCGTTCATTTTTCACGCAAGTGCCGGGGGTCCCCTGTTTCCCGTCTCACAGGGACTTCTCAGATGGCCGGGTTCCTCACCGGTTCCCGGGTGCCGGCCGCGGCCCCTGCGGTTCCCGCTTCATGCTCCGTGCTTGCGGACCGCCCGCAGCCATTCGCGGTTCATCGCGGCGATGGACGGCAGCGGGATGCCCTTGGGGCAGGCCGTGGCGCATTCGCCGGTGAGGGTGCAGCCGCCGAAGCCCTCGTCGTCCATCCGGGCCACCATGTCGAGGACGCGGGTCTCGCGCTCCGGCGAGCCCTGCGGCAGCACGTTCAGGTGGTTGACCTTGGCGGAGGTGAAGAGCATCGCGGAACCGTTGGGGCAGGCCGCCACGCAGGCCCCGCAGCCGATGCATTCGGCGTGCTCGAAGGCGGAGTCGGCGTCGGCCTTGGGCACGGCGGTGGCGTGCGCCTCGGGGGCGGATCCGGTCGGGGCGGTGACGTAGCCGCCGGCCTGGATGATCCGGTCGAAGGCGCCGCGGTCCACGACGAGGTCCTTGACCACCGGGAAGGCGGCGGCGCGCCAGGGCTCGACGTCGATGGTGTCGCCGTCGGCGAAGGACCGCATGTGCAGCTGGCAGGTGGTGGTGCGCTCGGGGCCGTGGGCGTCGCCGTTGATCACGAGGCTGCACGCGCCGCATATCCCCTCGCGGCAGTCGTGGTCGAAGGCGACCGGGTCCTCGCCGCGCAGGATGAGGTCCTCGTTGAGGGTGTCGAGCATCTCCAGGAACGACATGTCGCGGGAGATGCCGTCGACCTCGTACGTGACCATGGCGCCGGGGGCGTCGGGGTTCTGCTGGCGCCAGACGCGCAGGTTGAGCCTCATGCGTAGCTCCGCTGGGTGGGGTGGACGTACTCGAAGACGAGGTCTTCCTTGTGCAGGACGGGGGCGGCGCCGGTGCCCTGGTACTCCCAGGCGGCGGCGTAGCCGAATTCCTCGTCGCGGCGGGCGGCCTCCCCGTCCGGGGTCTGGGACTCCTCGCGGAAGTGGCCGCCGCAGGACTCGGCGCGGTGGAGGGCGTCGAGGCACATCAGCTCGGCGAGCTCCAGGTAGTCGACGATGCGGTTGGCCTTCTCCAGCGACTGGTTGAACTCGTCGCCGCTGCCGGGGACCTTGATGCGCTGCCAGAACTCCTCGCGGATCTCCGGGATCCGGGCGAGGGCCTTGCGCAGCCCCTCCTCTGTGCGGGACATGCCGCAGTACTCCCACATGAGCTCGCCGATCTCACGGTGGAAGGAGTCCGGGGTGCGGTCGCCGTCCACGGCGAGCAGCTTGGCGAGGCAGTCGCGGACCTCCCGTACGGCGGCCGCGGCCTCGGGGTGGCCGTCGTCGACGGCGTCCTGGTGCGGGTGGCGGGCCAGGTAGTCGCTGATGGTGGACGGGAGCACGAAGTAGCCGTCGCCGAGTCCCTGCATCAGGGCGGAGGCGCCGAGGCGGTTGGCGCCGTGGTCGGAGAAGTTGGCCTCGCCGATGGCGAAGAGGCCGGGGACGGTGGTCTGGAGGTCGTAGTCGACCCACAGGCCGCCCATCGTGTAGTGCACGGCGGGGTAGATCCGCATGGGGACCTCGTACGGGTTCTCCGCTGTGATCCGCTCGTACATCTCGAAGAGGTTGCCGTACTTCTCGGCGACCTTGTCCCGGCCCATGCGGCGGATGGCGTCGGCGAAGTCGAGGTAGACGCCCTGGCCGCCCGGGCCGACGCCGCGGCCCTCGTCGCACACGTTCTTGGCGGCGCGGGAGGCGATGTCGCGGGGCACGAGGTTGCCGAAGGAGGGGTAGATCCGCTCCAGGTAGTAGTCGCGCTCCGCCTCGGGGATCTCGGCGGCGGGGCGGGTGTCGCCCTGGGCCTTGGGGACCCAGATGCGGCCGTCGTTGCGCAGGGACTCGCTCATCAGGGTGAGCTTGGACTGGTGGTCGCCGGTGCGCGGGATGCAGGTGGGGTGGATCTGGGTGAAGCAGGGGTTGGCGAAGTACGCGCCGCGCCGGTGCGCCCGCCAGACGGCGGTCGCGTTGGAGTTCATGGCGTTGGTGGAGAGGTAGAAGACGTTGCCGTAGCCGCCGGAGGCGAGGACGACGGCGTCGGCGTAGTGCGTGGAGATCCTGCCGGTGATCAGGTCGCGGGCGACGATGCCGCGGGCCACGCCGTCGACGGTGATCAGGTCGAGCATCTCGGTGCGGGCGTGCATCTCCACGTTGCCGGCGGCGATCTGCCGGGACAGTGCCTGGTAGGCGCCGAGGAGGAGCTGCTGGCCCGTCTGGCCGCGGGCGTAGAAGGTGCGGGAGACCTGGACGCCGCCGAAGGAGCGGGTGTCGAGGAGGCCGCCGTACTCGCGGGCGAAGGGGACGCCTTGGGCCACGCACTGGTCGATGATCTCGACGGATATCTGGGCGAGGCGGTGGACGTTGGACTCGCGGGCGCGGAAGTCTCCGCCCTTGACGGTGTCGTAGAAGAGGCGGTGCACCGAGTCGCCGTCGTTGCGGTAGTTCTTGGCGGCGTTGATGCCGCCCTGCGCGGCGATGGAGTGGGCCCGCCGCGGGGAGTCGGAGAAGCAGAACTGGACGACGTGGTAGCCCTGTTCGGCCAGGGTGGCGCCGGCCGCCCCGCCGGCCAGGCCGGTGCCGACGACGATGACGGTGTGCTTGCGGCGGTTGGCCGGATTGACGAGCCCGGCCTCGAAGCGGCGGCGGTCCCAGCGTTCGGCGATGGGGCCGTCGGGGGCCTTGGTGTCGGCGATCGGCTCGCCGGTGGCGTAGTGGGCGTAGTCGGTGCTCATGTCAGCTCACCACTCCGGTCATGACGGCGACGGGGACGGAAACGAAGCCCGCGAAGAGGACGAGGGCGAGGGCGTTGGCGAGGAACTTCAGTGCCCGGTCGCGGCGGGCGTTGCCCGCGCCGAGGCTCTGGGCGGCGCTCCAGAAGCCGTGCCGGACGTGCAGGCCGAGGGCGGACATCGCCACGATGTAGACCGTGTTGCCATACCAGGTGGAGAAGGTGGCGAGGACGTTCTCGTAGGGGTGGCCGGCCCACGCGCGCTCGTTGACGGTGAGCGTGGTGAGGTCGAGCAGGTGCCAGACGATGAACAGGGCGAGGATGACGCCGCCCCAGCGCATGGTGCGGGTGGCGTAGCTGGCGCGGCGGCGCTTGTGGGCGTACTTGACCGGGCGGGCCTTGATGTCCCTCCGGCTGAGCTGGTACGCGGACACGGCGTGGCCGACGACCGCGGCGAGGAGCACGACGCGCACGATCCACAGGGCCCACTCGTGGTGGAGGAAGGGTGAGCCGAGGGTGCGCAGCCAGTGGGCGTAGCCGTTGAACTCGTCGGCCCCGAAGAAGATCTTGAGGTTGCCGAGCATGTGGACGACCAGGTATCCGAGCATGATCAGCCCGGAGACCGCCATCACGGACTTCTTGCCGACGGTGGAGTCCCAGAGCGTGCGCGTGGTGGACGGCCGTCGGCCCGTCCGCGTTGCCAGAGCCATGCCACCGACGGTAAGGACCGAAGTCCCGAGAGGTCCAAGACATGATGTCGCTGATCTCGATAGGAGCTGCCTATGTACGGCGTACGCTGGGACGATGCAGTTCCAGCAGCTCCTGTACTTCGTGGCCGTCGCCGAAACCCGTCACTTCACGCGGGCCGCGGAGCGGGTGCACGTCGCCCAGCCGTCGCTCTCGCAACAGATCAAGGCGCTCGAACGGGAGCTGGGGGCGGAGCTGTTCAGCCGGGCACGGGGCAACATCGCGCTGACCGATGCGGGCGAGGCGCTGTTGCCGCTGGCCCGGCGGATCCTGGCGGACGCCGACACGGCGCGGCTGGAAGTGCAGGAGCTGGCGCAGCTGCGGCGGGGGCGGGTCCGGCTGGGGGCGACGCCGAGCGTGTGCACGGGGCTGCTGCCCGGTGTGCTGCGCGCCTTCCACACCGCGCATCCGGGGATCGAGCTGCTGATCGAGGAGAGCGGTTCGCTGGATCTCGTACGGGAACTCGCGCGCGGGGCCCTGGACCTGGCGCTCATCGCGCTGCCGCTCCCGCCCTCGGCTCCGGCGCTGACCACGGTGGAGCTGCTGACGGAGGACCTGGTGGTGGTCTCCTCGGCGGAGCTGCCGCCCCCCGCGGGCGGCGGGCCGCTCTCGGTGTCCGCACTGCGCGACGAGCCGATGGTGATGTTCCGCCACGGCTACGACCTGCGGGACCTGACGGTGGCCGCCTGCCGGGCCGAGGGCTTCGAGCCGGTGTTCACGGTGGAGGGCGGGGAGATGGACGCGGTCCTGGGCTTCGTGCGTGCGGGACTCGGTGTCGCGGTGGTTCCGGCGATGGTCGTCGGCCACGGCGGCCCGGGGCTGCGCGCCACTCCGCTGGCGGGCTCCCCGCTGCGCCGCACCATCGCCTTGGCGCACCGCACGGACGTTGCTCCCCCGCGCGCGGCCCGCGAATTGAAGCGCATCCTGCTGGGCTGAAGCGCGTCCTGCTGGGCTGAGCGCGCCGCGCCGCTTCCCGAAGGCGCGGCGGGCCTGTCAGGCCCCGGCTATGGGGAGGGCCTTGTCGAGCCCGTCGGCCAGCATCGCGAAGGCCTGCTCGGCATCGACCACGGCGGCCGGGTGGGCCTCTTCGGCGCTCTGGCCGGCGGCCATGCGGAGATAGTTCTCCCGGCCCAGCTCATGGCGGACCGCCACCAGGTGCATCGCGGCCAGCCGGGCGGCGAGCGGCCGGACCGACTCCGATTCGAGCACGGCGGCGAGCAGCTCCACCTCGCGGTCGGTGTAGTGGGCCATCCGGCTCTCCAGGCTGGCGGTGGAGTAGAGCAGCCGCTGGAACGCGACCACCCCGGGGTGGTCGCAGAGCCCGGTGATCGGGTCCCGTTCGGCGAGGGCCGCAAGGAAGTGGGCCCGCACCGCGGCCACCGGTGTCCGGCCGGCGGGCCGGTCGCGCACGATGCGCGCCGCCTCGTCCTGGTGGTCGGCGAACCGGTCGAGCACCAGGTCCTCCTTGCTCGGGAAGTACCGGAACAGGGTGGGCTTGGAGACTTCGGCCGCGGCGGCGACATCGGCCACCGACACGGCGTCGAAGCCCCGTTCCAGGAAGAGTTCCAGCGCCGTGGCCGCCAGCTGGCGACGCGTACGGAGCTTCTTGTTCTCGCGCAGACCCGTCTTCTCCATACCGCGAGCATAGCACAGAATCATGACCCGGTTAATTTCTTGACCGGGTTGCATTTTCTGCCGGGAGCCGCTTTCCTTGAGGCATCGACGAGACATCGGCGAGACGGACACCGACCTGAGAGGACGTCCGATGACTGACGTACTGATCGTGGGCTCCGGCCCCACGGGACTGACCCTGGCCTGCGACCTCGCCCTGCGCGGAGCCGCCGTCCGCGTCATCGACCAGCGCACCGAGCCGCACCGCGAGTCCCGCGGCAAGGGCCTGCGGATGAGCAGCGTGGAGATCTTCGAACAGCTCGGCGTGGCCGAGTCCCTGACCGGCATCGGCAATGAGGCGGTGGTCCTGCGCAAGTACTTCGACGGAGCACTCGTCACCGACACCCCCGTGTCCGGCACCGGGCTGCTGATAGGGCAGTGGCAGATCGAGGAGGCGCTGCGCGAGCGGCTCGCCGGCCTGGGCGTGGCGGTCGAGTACGGGGCCCAGCTCGCCGGGGTCACCCAGGACTGCGCCGGGGTCCGGGCCGAGCTGGCGGACGGCACCGTGATCGGGGCCCGCTACCTCGCAGGGTGCGACGGCGGGCGCAGCACCACCCGCAAGCTCCTCGGCATCCCCTTCGAAGGCAGCACGGAGGAGGAGCCCGCGATGGTCATCGGGGACGTCCGGGCCCCAGGGCTCAGCCGGGACTTCTGGCACCAGTGGTTCACGTCGGAAGGCGGCGGGATCATGCTCTGCCCGATACCGGGGACGGACTCCTTCCAGCTGCAGGCCTCACCCGAGCAGGACGAGCACGGCGAACCGATGCCGCCCACACTGGAGAGCTTCCAGCGGCTGTTCGACCGGCATGCCCGGATGCCCGGGATCCGGCTCGCGGATCCCACCTGGCTCTCCACCTGGCGGATCAACGTGCGCGTGGCCACCCGGATGCGCGAGGGCCGGGTCTTCCTCGCCGGGGACGCCGCGCACGTCCACCCCATAGCCGGCGGGCTGGGCATGAACACCGGCATCGACGACGCGGCCGCCCTGGGCCGGACCCTGGCCGCCGCCCTCACCGGGCAGGGCGGGGAGGAGGTGCTCGACGCCTACCAGGCCGAGCGGCTGCCGGTGGCCACGGAGGTCGTGGCCGACACGGCGCGGCGGTACGAGCGGGTCGTCGCCGCCGTCCGGACTCCCGGCCGGGGGACGGAGGCCGGCCTGGACTGACCGGGTGCGGCCGGGCTGCCTTCAGGAGGGCGTGGGCACGGCGTCCGACAGCGAGAGGGTGTGGATGCGGTCGGGGGCGCCGGGACGGGCGTAGTACCAGCCCTGGGCGGTGTCACAGCCGAGGTCGCGGAGCTGGGCGGCCTGGGCTCCGGTCTCCACGCCCTCGACCGTGACGGCGAGTTCGAGGCTGTGGGCCAGGGCCACGATGCCCTCCACGATCTTGACGTCGACCGGGTTGGCCGGCTGCTGCTGCATCCCCTTGGTGAAGGATCGGTCCAGCTTCAGGACGCTGACCGGGAGGCGGCGCAGGTTCGCCAGGTTCGAGTAGCCCGTGCCGAAGTCGTCGAGCGCGATGTCCACGCCGAGGGCCGCGAGCCTCCGCAGGGGTTCCAGGAGTTCGTCGTCGGCGCCGATCAGGGCCGACTCGGTGACCTCCAGGCACAGGGCGCCCGGGGCGAGGCCGGAGTTCTCCAGCACCGCGACGGTGTCGGCGACCAGGCCGGGGTGGTGCAGCTGGGTCGGCGAGAGGTTGACGTTGATCCGCAGCGCCGAGCCGCCGTGCTGGCGCTGCCAGTTGCGGGCCTGGCGGACGGCCTCCTCCAGGACCCAGCGGCCGAGCGGCACGATCAGCCCGGTCCGTTCGGCGAGCGGGATGAAGCGGTCCGGGCCGAGTACCCCGTACTGCGGGTGCGACCAGCGCACGAGGGCCTCGGCGCCGTGGACGCTGCCGTCGTGCAGGTGGACCAGCGGCTGGTACTCGATGAAGAACTCGCCGCGTTCCAGCGCCGCAGGGAGGGCGTTGGTCAGGCCGTGCCGGGTGATGGCGCGGGCGTCGGCCTCGGCGTCGGCGAACTCGAAGCGGTTGCCGCCGGCCGCCTTGGCGCGGTACATGGTGATGTCGGCGCTGCGCAGCACCTCCGCCGCGGTGCGCTCACGGGCCGGGCCCTCCACGATGCCGATGCTGCCGCGGACCGACAGCTCGCGGCCCTCGATCCGGATGGGCACCGACAGGGCGGACAGGATCCGGACGGCCAGTTCGGTCACCTTCTCCTCGGTGTCCGAGCCGGTGGTCAGCGCCACGAACTCGTCTCCGCCGAGGCGTGCGACGACCTCGCCGGGCCCCGTCGCGCAGCTCTGCAGCCGGTCGGCGACCTCCACCAGGAGCCGGTCGCCCGCAGAGTGGCCGAGACTGTCGTTGACGGCCTTGAACCCGTCGAGGTCCAGGTAGCAGAGGCCGAAGCGGGTGCCGCCGGCCCCGCTGAGAGCCTTCTCCAGGCGTTCGAAGAACAGCGTCCGGTTCGGCAGCCCAGTCAGGGCGTCATGGGTGGCCTCGTAGCGCAGACGCAGGTTCAGCAGCCGGCGCTCGGTGGTGTCCTCCATCAGCGCCAGCTGGTACTGGGGAACGCCCTCGGCGTCGCGCAGCAGCGACACCGTCAGGTTGGTCCACAGCACGGTCCCGTCGTGCCGGTAGTACGGCTTCTCCACGCGGTAGCTCTCGCGTTCGCCGCGTACGAGTTCGCCGTACATCCGCCAGACGTGGGGGGCGTCGTCGGGGTGGCCCCACTCGCTGACGTTGCGGCCCTGCACGTGCCCGCCCATCCCGCCGAACATCTGCAGCAGCGCGTCGTTGACCTCCAGGATGTTCCCTTCGAGGTCGGCGATGCCGATGCCGACGGCCGCGCCCTCGAAGACCGCCTTGAAGCGCTCCTCGCTCGCGTGCAGGGCCTGCTGGGCGTCGATGCGGGCGGTCAGCGCGGAGCGGGCGATCGCCTCCTGCTCCTTCAGGGTGCGCTCGCGCAGGGCGCGGGCGAACCCGGCCGCGATCCCGTGCTGGAGCCGGGCGCAGCGCGAGCGGTACTCCTCGGTGCCCTCCACGCCGACGCCGTCGGGGCCGCAGTAGAGCACGAGGTACGACTCGACCACGCCGAGCGTGCCGGCCAGTGCCTCCGGGTCGGTGCAGTGCACGGCGACGAGTTCGGCCCCCACCCGCTGGGCCACGCCCGCGTCGAAGGGCCGGGCGTGCAGGGCTTCGGCGAGGGTCCGGGCGAGCGGTATGAGGTGCTTTTCGAACTCGACGCGGGTCAGCGAGGTCGCGGTGACGGGGAAGATCGCCCGTCCCCAGATGGTCGCGAAACGCCCGATCCGGTCCTCCAGCCCGCTGCGCAGCGCGGCCGGGCCCGCGCCCGCCGACAGGCCCGCCGGAGCCGGCGGGCCTGTCGGCGGGGCCGTGGGCTCCGCTGCCTGCGCGGGCCCCTCGTTCTTCGGGGTCGGTGTGCCGGAGGGCACCGCGGCCGTGGATCTCACGCCTTGCGTCCCACTCCGCCGAAGCCCGAGAACGCGTACGGGTCCTCAGGCGTCTCGCCGCCCTCCGGGTCTTCGGTGCCCTCGGGCTGCCACAGCGGCATGGACACGACGCCGGGTTCGACGAGCTCGAAGCCGTCGAAGAAGCCGCCGATCTGCTCGCGGCTGCGCATCACGAGCGGGTTGCGGATGTCCCGGTAGACGCCGACCGTCCCGGCCGCGACCTCCTCGGAGAGCGGGATCCCCTCGTAGGAGGCGTGCGTGAGCACCAGGAGGCTGCCGGGGGCCAGCGCGTCGCGCAGCTCGGCGACGGCCGCGTACGGGTCGTCCGAGTCCTCCAGGAAGTGCAGGACGGCGACGAGCAGCAGGGCGACCGGGCGTTCGAGGTCGAGGAGCTGCGAGACCTCGGGGGCGGCGAGGATGTCCTGCGGCTTGCGCAGGTCGGCGGCGACGATGCCGGTGCGCTCGTCGCCGGCGAGGACGGCCCGGCTGTGCGCGACGGCCACCGGGTCGTGGTCAACGTAGACCACGCGGGCCTCGGGGCTGGCGGCCCGGGCGATCTCGTGGACGTTGCCGAAGGTGGGGATGCCGGAGCCGATGTCGAGGAACTGGGTGACGCCCCGGGCCGCGGCGTAGCGGACTGCGCGGCGCATGAAGGCCCGGTTGGCCTGCATGATCTTGGGCAGGCCCGGGAGGAACTCCATGGCACGGCGGGCGGCCTCGCGGTCGACCTCGAAGTTGTGGGAGCCGCCCAGGTAGTAGTCGTAAATGCGGGACACGCTCGGCACCGATATGTCGATACCTGGCGGGGCCCAGGCGGGGCGCTCCATCGCGGTCTCCAAGCCGTAGTCCTGCGCGGTCGTCCGGGATCGGACGCCTGTCCGAGCCGAATGTACTGATCATTGCCCAACGGAGCGAGCAAAAGCGGAAATTGGTGATCCGTTCTTCATCACACACCAAAGGCCTCCACGGCCCCTCCCGCAGCGAATGACCGAAACCGACAAGTCGCTTTTGGGAATGCGCAGGCAGGTGATCGGAATTCTTCATTCCGTGGCTCAAACCTCTACGGTCTTCGCACCACCCGTTCTGGCGAACCACAGCCGAGCTCCGCGTGCGCGGGCGCACGTGAGCCCATGCTCCCCGGGTGAACAGAGCCTGCACCAGACGCCTGCTGGCGGTCCCGGTCCTGCTGTGGGCGGCGCTGTCCGCCACGCCGGCCGTGGCTGATAGCTGCGCCTACGCGACGATCGACGCCGGGGACGGCGCGAGCGCCGTCGGACTGGTCGCGGTCGCCGGAAGCGGCGCGACCGCGAGCGCCCGGGGTGGCGGACATCACGGCGAAGGCCCTCCCGACGGCCGGGGCAACGGCCACGGAAGCGGCCACGGCCCGGGGCACGGGAACGGCCACACAGGCCACCACGGACACGGTGGACACCACTGCCCGCCGCCTCCTCCTCCGTGCCCGCCGAAGCCGACCCCCACCCCGACACCGACCCCGACGCCACCCCCGACGCCCAAGCCGCCCCCGAAGCCCACTCCGCCGCCCGCGCCGCCGCCACCGCCCGCGCCGAAGCCCACGCCGCCGCCACCGCGCGCTCCGCAGGCGATGTCCCGGCCGAAGCCGCCCGCGCCGGCCCTGCCGAAGCCGGTGCCGCCGCCACCGCTCCAGGCGAAGGCGCCCACCCCCGTGGTGACGCCGCCGCCCCCGAAGAAGGCGGTGGCCAGGCCGGCCTACCGCACGGCGGCCGCCAAACGTCCCGAGCACCACATCTCACCGGTGACCTTCACCTTGATGACCGCGGCACCCGCGGTACTCGCGATCGTCGCGTTGCGGCCCCGCTAGACCCGCCGCCCCGCACCCCACCTTTGTGACCGATTGGGAGTCATCTTGTCGGAATGGCTCGTCCTGACCCTCGCGATGGCGGCGGCCTGCGCCGTGGTGCTGTCCATCGCCTCCTTCAACCACCGCCGGATCGGCGACGACGACGATCCCAACGAGACCCCGGACGTCATCGAGTACATGACGATGATGATCGGGGTGATCTACGCGATCGTGCTGGGCCTGGCGATCGCCGGTGTCTGGGAGGGCCGCGGGGCCGCCCAGGAGTACGTGCGCCAGGAGGCCCAGGCCCTGCACGAGATCAGTGTCCGCTCGGAGGTCTACCCCGACGACGTGCGCAAGAAGATCCGGTCCGACGTCGACGCGTACGTCACGTACGTGGTGGACACCGAGTGGCAGGAGATGGCCGACCACGGCGACCTCACCGACCGCAGCGGGCAGCTGCTGGACCGCATCCGCCGGGACGTCACGGACTACGAACCGAAGACCGACCACGAGGGGCAGGCGTACCAGCCGCTGGTGGACCAGGTCGCGCTGGTGGACGACGCCCGCAGCGCCCGCGGCCAGAGCGCCGGGGCGACGATGCCGGGGGTGGTGTGGTTCGGACTGATCGCCGGGGCTCTGGTGACGGTCGGCCTGGTCTTCACCCTGCAGATCCGCCGCTCGTTCCGGGAACTGCTGCTGGCGGGTCTGTTCAGCGCGCTGATCGCCTTCCTGCTGTTCCTGATCTGGGACTTCGACGCGCCGTTCGGCCGGGGCATCGCGGCGACCGCCGAGCCGTTCCTCGCGCAGTTCCCGCACCTGCCGCTCGGCGACTGAGGCACGGGGCCGGGGCCGGATATCGCGGGCCGGGACCGGGGGGCCGGGGGCCGGGAACCCGGGGCACGCCGACGCGCCGCAAACCGGGGGCGGGTTCCCCGTCCCCGGTTCGGCCTACCCCTGTGCCCCATTCGCCCGTTCCTGATCGCGGGTCACCGCGCCCGGACCTAGCGTGTCGGACATCGAGGCGCACGACTCCCCACGTGCGGAAACCGTTCCGCGGCTGCTCCTCGGAGATCCGGAGACCAACCATGGGTGCGATACGCAGCAACGCCACCGCCCTGCTGAGCGCCGGCGCCACGGGCGCCGTACTCGCGCTCGGCGCCCTCGGCACGCCCTCCGCGCTCGCGGCCGAGGCCCAGCCCATCACCTCGTTCGGCTTCGCCATCACCCCGTCGACGGTCGCCCCCGGCGGCCAGACGGTGCTCTCCGTCACCGGCTGCAACGCCGCCTACGCCACCGTCTCCTCCGGGGTCTTCGACACCGTGAGCATCGCGCGCGGCCAGACCGCCCGAGTGACCGTGGACCGCGACGCCCGGCGCGGAGCCGTGTATTCCGTCACCTTCACCTGCAACGGCGAGAACGGTTCGGCGGACCTCACCATCACCGGCGGCACCACCAAGCCCACCACCAGCTCCACCTCCACGTCGACGGCCGCCTCCACGGCCACCCGGGGTGCCTCCCTCGGCGTCCGCGGCGGTCTGGGCGGCAGCGTGGCCGGGATGGACCCCCGGGAACTCGGCGCGGGCGCAGCGCTCTTCCTCGCGGCCGTCGGCGGTACGGCGTACGTACTGCGCCGCCGCGCCTCCACCCGCGGCCACTAGCCGGTCTGCGGCAAGGCGCCACACACCCCCCCCAGAGCACCGACAGAGCACCGACCGCCGGGGGGGCCCCCCGGGGGGGCCCGGGGGGGGGGGGGGGCGGCGGGGCGGGGGGGGGGGGGGGGGCCGCCCCCGCCCCCCCCGCCCGCGCCCCCCCCCGCCCCCGGCCCCCGCCCGGGGCCGCCC
>NZ_JBITFF010000009.1:0-299280 GCF_044455885.1 Streptomyces sp. NPDC051109 | reverse complement strand
GCGCCCAATCGCGGGGCGGCGGCATGGCCCCCCACCCCCCCCCCAGCCCACCGACCCTCCCCCGACCGCCGGTCGCCCCGAGTCCTGGCCAGGACTCGGGGCGACCGGCGGTTCCCGGGCTGCTGCGCAGGTCCGACCGGGCAGGCCCGGCCGTCAGGCCCTGCCGCGCAGCGGACGGCGCCGGCGCATCACGTGCACGCCCGCGCCCAGGGCGGCGGCGCCGACCAGGCCCGACCCGATGGCGGTCTCGGCGGTGGACGGGCCGAACGAGCCGCCGATACCGCCCTGTGCGCCGTTGCCCCGGAGGATGGTGAACCGGTGCGTGGCGACCAGGCTGTTGTCGTGGCACTTGACCGACAGCGTGTGGTTGCCCGGCGAGGCGTGGTTGAAGATCCGGACGGTGGCGAACCCGATGGAGCCGGCCGACAGGTTCGTCTGGGGAAAGTTGCCGGCCGACCAGACCGTGCCGCCGTGGCGGCACCCGGCCGCGCTGACCTGCATCGTCGAGCCCTGGTGCACGGAGTACGGGTTGACGGTGACATTGCTCGGGCCGTTGCCGCTGTTGCCCCCGTTGCCGCCGTTGCCGCCCTGACCCGACGGGGATCCGCCCAGTGGGTCCGACGGGTTCGCGGCGGCGAACGGTGTACTGAGCCCGACGGCGACGACGGCCGCCGCGGCCACGGTGAGGGCGCGGAGAACACGCATGGTGGAACCTCCAGCGGGAAGCGCCCCGGAGCGGTCGCCCGGGAAGATCGACGAGAACGCCTCCCACGACGAACCCTCGGGGCGGCTCGCAACCAGCGCATTTCCGGCTTTGGGCCGCAAGGTTGAGCGACACGCCGAGGCGCGCGCGGCTGGCCTGACGGATCCGCAGGTCACGACCCGT
The DNA here is from genome assembly GCF_044455885.1 of Streptomyces sp. NPDC051109. Lineage (NCBI taxonomy): Bacteria > Bacillati > Actinomycetota > Actinomycetes > Kitasatosporales > Streptomycetaceae > Streptomyces > Streptomyces sp. NPDC051109. The sequence goes on along the minus strand of NZ_JBITFF010000009.1, from coordinate 298,394 downwards.
CAGTCATTTATGTGACGAATACCTGGATGGGCGCACCCCTTCCGGCCGTGCCGCCACCCGTTCGCCCTGCACCGATCGCCGTCTTGCGCACGCAGCCTTAGCGTGCGTGGGGAAGGGCGTACAGGGGTGGGACAAGAACGCGGGTCGGGACCCCCGCGTCGGGAAGGGAGAGCCATGACCGAGGACGAGAGCGAGCAGCCGCCGAGAAGACGATCCCCCTGGGGCGTGCTCGCACTGGTCATGCTCAGCGGCCTCGCCATGATGCGCAACGGAGCGGACATCGGCGAAGGGCCGCCGCAGCCGACCGCCGCGGCGGCGGTCGGGGTGCCGGCCGAGCAGCTGCCGGCGGCCCCGCCGGTGCAGGGTGAGCAGCCGCTGCAGCAGCAGGCCGAGCCGCGTCCGGAGGTCCACCCGCTGGAGCACTCGTCGGTCCAGCGCATCCGCATCCCCAACATCAAGGTGGACGCGCCGGTGATGACGGTCGGGCTGGACGCGCAGGGCTGGATCGAGGCCCCGCCGCCGCAGGACCCGAATCTGGCCGGCTGGTACCTCAACGGGATCTCGCCCGGCCAGCGCGGTTCGGCGGTGATCGTGGGCCATGTCGACAACGCGAGCGGCCCTGCGGTCTTCTACGGCCTGGGTTCGCTGCGCAAGGGCAACCACATCGAGGTGGAGCGGTACGACGGGCGCACGGCGGTGTTCGAGGTGTACGGGGTGGAGGTCTTCTCGAAGCAGACGTTCCCCGGAGCCCGGGTGTACGGGGACAACGGGCACGCGGAGCTGCGGGTGATCACCTGCGGCGGCGGCTACTCCAAGGCCCGGGGCTACGACGGCAACGTCGTCGTCTTCGCGCGGATGGTGGAGGCCCGCTGAGCGACGGGGCCGCCGCCGCCCCGCGCCGCGGACCCGCCCGTACCCCGCTCCGCACCCGCCCCGCCCCGCCGAGGACGAGGCTCCTCAGCGGGGCGGCAGCGCCGGCAGCGTCATCCGGTATCCCCGGGCCAGGAGTTGGGGCAGGTAGGTGCTCACCGCCCGGACGCTCTGCGAGCGGTCGCCGCCGGCGTCGTGGTTCAGCACGATCACGCCGGGCGCCGCGCCCTTGAGGACGTTCGAGACGATCGTGGTGGTGCCCGGCTCCGTCCAGTCCAGGGTGTCCACCGTCCAGGCGAGCGGCTCCATGCCCAGCTCGGCCCCGATCTCGAACGCCGCCCGGTTCCAGGCCCCGTACGGCGCCCGGAACCACTGCGGCGCCTCCCCCACCGCCTGCTGTACGACCTCGCTCGTCCGGGCGATCTCGGAGGCGAGGTCGGGCCGGCTCAGGGTGGGGATGAGCGGATGGGTCCAGGTGTGGTTGCCGATGACGTGGCCCTCGGCGGCCATCCGGCGCAGCAGGTCCCGGTTGTCGGTGGCCATCTCCCCGCAGACGAAGAACATGGCGCGGACACCGTACCGGGCGAGGGTGTCGAGGATGGCGGGCGTGTAGCGCGGGTCGGGCCCGTCGTCGAAGGTGAGCACCATGGCGCTCGCGGTGCTCGCGTCGGCCGGCAGTTCCAGGATGGGCCGGGTCCGTACGGCGGGCCGCGCGGCGGGCGGGCGCAGCGGGGCCTCGGCGGTCATGGGGCTCAGCCGGTACGCGGCCTGGCCGGGTGCCTGCGGCCGCAGGGCGCGGACTCCGGCCGGTCCGGCGGCTCCGCCGGGTCCGGGCTGCCCGGCCGCCGGGCCGCTGCCAGTGGCGGCGCCGAGCCCGGCGCCGGGTGCACCGCCCGCCGTGTTCTGGCCGGGGGCGCCGGTCTCGCCGCCCGTGAGCAGTCCGGAGGCCGCGGCGACTCCGAGGAAGACGGCGGTACGCAGGAGCACGCGTCGCCCTACTGTCGGCTCGTCATTTTTCATTATTACTACGTATCAACGACATCCCCGCAGATGTCGAGAGGCGCGAACGCGCGGGCTCCCCCTCACCCGATCAGCCGCGCCGCACCAGCGGGAACGGCAGGGTCTCGCGGATCGTGAGGCCGGTGAGGAACATGACGAGCCGGTCGACGCCGATGCCGAGGCCGCCGGTCGGCGGCATCGCGTACTCCAGGGCGTCCAGGAAGTCGTTGTCGAGCTCCATCGCCTCCGGGTCGCCCCCCGCCGCGAGCAGCGACTGGGCGGTGAGCCTGCGCCGCTGCTCCACCGGGTCCGTCAGCTCCGAGTACGCGGTGCCCAGTTCGGTGCCGAAGGCGACGAGGTCCCAGCGCTCGGCGAGGCGCGGGTCCTTCCGGTGCTGCCGGGTCAGCGGCGAGACGTCGGTGGGGAAGTCCTTGTAGAAGGTGGGCAGCTTGGTCTTCTCCTCCACCAGCCGCTCGTACATCTCCAGCACGACGTCGCCGCGGGTGTCCTCGGGCGTGTGCGGGACGGCGGCGCGGTCGCAGAGGCGCCGCAGCACGTGCTCCTCGGTGTCGGCGTCGACCTCCTCCCCCAGGGCCTCGCTGATCGCCCCGTACATCGTCTTGACCGGCCAGACCCCGGAGATGTCGTGGGCCACGAGCTTGCCGTCCGGGCCCGCCTTGTGGGCGACCGGCGTGCCGAAGGCGGCGGTCGCGGCGCCCTGGATCAGCTCGCGGGTGAGGTCGAGCATCACGTCGTAGTCGGCGAAGGCCTGGTAGGCCTCCAACATCGTGAACTCGGGATTGTGCTTGTAGGAGACGCCCTCGTTGCGGAAGGTGCGGCCCATCTCGAAGACCTTCTCCAGGCCGCCGACGCACAGCCGCTTCAGGTACAGCTCGGGCGCGATGCGCAGGTACAGGTCGAGGTCGTAGGCGTTGATGTGGGTCCGGAAGGGCCGGGCGTTGGCCCCGCCGTGGATCTGCTGGAGCATCGGGGTCTCGACCTCCAGGTAGCCGCGGTCCAGCAGGCCCTGGCGCAGTGCCTGGACGGCCGCGGACCGGGCCCGTACGACGTCCCGCGCGTCGGGGCTCGCGACCAGGTCGAGGTAGCGGCGGCGCACGCGCGCCTCGGGGTCGGCGAGGCCCTTGCGCTTGTCCGGCAGCGGGCGCAGGCATTTGCCGGTGAGCTGCCAGGAGGAGACCACGAGGGAGGGCTCGCCGCTGCGGCTGACGCCGATCTCGCCGCTCACGACCACGTGGTCGCCGAAGTCGACCTGGGAGGTGAAGGAGTCCAGTACGCCGGCGCCGCTCTCGTCGCGGGTGAGCATCAGCTGTACGTCCCCGGACCAGTCGCGCAGGACGGCGAAGACCACCCCGCCGAGGTCGCGTACGAGCATCACCCGGCCGGCGAGCGTGACCCGTTCTCCGGAGCGGGCACCGGGGGCGCCCGGCCCGGGCCCGGGGAGGGCGGCCCTCAGCTCGGCCACGGTGTGGGTGCGCTGCCGGATGCCGACGGGGTACGGGTCGGTGCCGGCCGCCCGGATCCGCTCCATCTTGTCGTGGCGGACGCGGACCTGTTCGGGCAGCCGCTCGGCCCGCGCCGCCGTTTCGGCCTCCCCGGCCACGAGGTCGAGGGCGAGGGAGTCGATGGACGGCAGCCCCTCGGTGCTGGCGGGCGCGGTGAGCCCCTTGGCGTGCCCGTTGCCCCACAGTTTGCGCAGGCTGGGTACGGAGACGAAGCCCTCGGCGATGCCCGAGGCGAGGCTGACCCGGGCGAGCGAGCCGGCGTCCTGGTAGCAGAGGAACCGCGGGTACCACTCGGGCCCGTACTTGACGTTCGAACGGTACAGGGCTTCGAGCTGCCACCAGCGGGAGAAGAACAGCAGCAGCTTGCGCCACAGCTTGAGCACCGGCCCGGCGCCGATGCGGCCGCCCTCCTCGAAGGCGGAGCGGAAGACGGCGAAGTTGAGGGAGATGCGGCGCACGCCGAGGCCCGGCGCGGCGGCGCACAGCTCGGCGACCATGAACTCCATGACGCCGTTGGGGGCGGTGCGGTCGCGTCGCATCAGGTCCAGGGAGATGCCGTCCTTGCCCCACGGCACGAAGGACAGCAGGGCGATCAGCTCGCCCTGTGCGTCGAAGGCCTCGACGAGCAGGCAGTCCCCGTCGGCGGGGTCGCCGAGCCGGTCCAGGGCCATGGAGAACCCGCGCTCGGTCTCGGTGTCGCGCCAGGTGTCGGCGCGCTCGATGATCCGCTCCATCTCCTCCTCGCTGAGGGCGGAGTGGCGGCGGATGAGGGTGGTGGCCCCGGTGCGTTTGACGCGGTTGACGGCCTGGCGGGTGACGCGCATGTCGCGCCCGTCGAGGTCGAAGTGGGCGACGTGCAGGATCGCCTCGTCGCCGAGCTGGAGGGCGCTGAGCCCGGAGCGGGCGTACGCCGTGGCCCCCTCCTCGGAGGCTCCCATGACGGCGGGCTGCCATCCGTGGCGGCGGGCGACGGTGAGCCAGGCGTCGACGGCGGGGGTCCAGGCGGCGGGGTCGCCGACCGGGTCGCCGCTGGCGAGGCAGACTCCGGCCTCGACGCGATAGGTGACGCCGGCCCTTCCGTTGGGCGCGAACACGACGGCCTTGTCGCGGCGGGTGGCGAAGTATCCGAGCGAGTCGCCCCGGCCGTAGGCGCCGAGCAGGGCCCGGATGCGGGGCTCCTCGTCCCCGTGCAGGGCGGCGGTCAGCCGCTGGGAGCGGAACAGGGTCGAGGCGGCGTTCAGCAGGGCGAGGGCGCCGAAGAGGCCGAGGAAGAAGTAGAGGGGGCGGGGCGGGTGGCCGTCGAACTGGCGGGGCGATACGAGACCGCCGAAGACCTGGCGGGCGGCCCAGTCAAGCCACTGCCCCTTGGGCAGGGTGCCGGGGAACAGGGCGACCAGCCCCCAGCCGACGAGCACGGCGACGAGCAGGCCGAGGCCCAGGACGAGCATCGCGCGCCAGAAGGCACCGGGCCGGGAGGCGGCGTAGAACTCCTTGCGGGCGGCGATCAGGACCCCGAGGGCGGCGACGGCGATGGCCATCGAGGGGCCGCCGATCCAGTAGTACTCGTCGGCGATGATCAGGACGTCGACGAGGATCAGCAGGGCCAGATAGGTGACGACGATCCACCAGGCGACCTTCTTGCGGGTGCCGAGGGCGGCGGCGAGCAGGAAGAGGAAGACGGCGTAGGCCAGGTTGGCGCTGACCGGCACCACGATCTCGTCGAGGAAGCGCACGATGTGCCGCAGCAGGTGCCGCAGCGTGGGGGAGAGCGCCAGTACGGCGCACAGGAGTCCGAGCGTTCCGAAGAACGCGGCGAACGCGTCGGGCACCCGGTTCAGGAAGCGGTTCCGGGTGCCCCGGGTCTCCTCCACGGTGGCACTCATGATTCGCACTGTAGGGAGGCGCGCGCCGCGGCGCGCGGCGAGGCGCATAACCTCGGGAGGGTGACTGAGCACGTGAATACGGGATTCGAACGCGGTACGGACGGCCCGAAGGTGATCCTCGCCGGGGTGGACGGCTCGGAGTCCTCCCTGCGGGCGGCGGCGTACGCGGCGGGGCTGGCCCGGCGGCAGCACGCGCTGCTGGCGCTGGTGTACGTCCAGCCGGTGATGCCGGCCGGGGCCTCGCTGGGAGCGCCTGTAGCCGACACCACCGGGGAGATCGCGGAGGGGCTGGTGGCCGAGATCCGGGACGCGGCGGAGCGGGTCAAGGGCGTCTACGAGGTGCGCTGGCAGTTCCACACCTTCCGCGGCGATCCGTACGCGGGCCTGGTGAGCGCGGCGGACGAGCTCAAGGCGGACGCGGTGGTGGTGGGCGCCTCGGAGCAGGCCGGGCACCGGATCGTCGGCTCGGTGGCGGTCCGCCTGGTCAAGGCGGGCCGCTGGCCGGTCACGGTGGTTCCGTAGCCGGCCTTCCCGGGCGGGGCGCTGCGGCTACTTCGCCATCGTCAGGCCGTCCTTGGCCGCGCCGCGGCTGAGGACGGCCTCGCTGACGGCGTCCTGCGCCCGCTCGTACGCGTCGTCGCCGGGGTCCTGCGCGAGGGCGGCCGGCAGGTTGACGACCTTCCCGGCGGACAGGTCCATCATCTGCGGGATGAACTCGGCCTTGGTGACCTGCCAGCGCTGACCGGCGGCGGCCGGCGGCATGAAGGTGAAGCGGCCGATGGAGCCGTAGTTGCCGCGCATGTCGCGGGCGCCGGAGTAGTTGAACATCTCACCGGCGACCTGGTCGCCCATGCCGTACACGATCCAGGTCCCATTGACCTTCTCGTAGGCCTGCGGGATGTGGGCGTGGGTGCCCAGGATCATGTCGATGTCGGGGCGCCCGCCGCTCTGCGAGGCCGTCAGCTCCTTGCCGAGCGACAGCTGCTTCTCGTCCGGCTCGGTCTGCCATTCCGTGCCCCAGTGCACGCTGACCAGGACGACGTCCGCGCCCGCCTTCCGGGCGGCCCGCGCATCCGCGATGATCTTGTCCTTCTCCATCAGGTTGACGGCCCAGGGCCGGCCCTCCGGCAGCGGGTAGCCGTTGGTGTCGTACGTGTAGGCGAGGTGCGCGACCTTCGCGGAGCCGGCCGTGTACATGGTGGGCGTGGCCGCCTCCGCCGCCGTACGGGCCGAACCGGCGTGCTTCAATCCGGCCTTGTCGAACTTGTCGAGGGTGCGCTCCAGGCCCTCGGCCCCGGCGTCCAGGGTGTGGTTCGAGGCCGTGGAACAGCCGTCGTACCCGGCGTCCTTGAGCCCGTCGGCCACTTCGGGCGGGGACTGGAAGGCCGGGTAGCCGGTGAACGGGCCGCCGTCCTCACCGTAGACGGTCTCCATGTGGCAGAGGGCCAGATCGGCTGCCGAGACCACCGGCTTGACCAGGGAGAACATCGGTCTGAAGTCGTGGCCGTCGCCGTCCGCGTCCGCCGCCGCCCGCTTGATGACCGAATCGTGCGGCAGTACGTCGCCGCTCGCGACCAGGGTGAAGCCCTTGGCGGCGCGTTCGGCCGGGGCCGAGTTCGCCCCGGAGCCGGGGGACGGCCCCGGGGCGCGGGAGTTGCCGAGGCGGGCCGGCGCGGGGTCCTTGCCGGAGGAACAGCCGGCGGCGGTCGCGGCCAGCAGGACAGCCGACAGGAGCGCGAGGGCCTGCCGGGCGTGCTTGGTCATCTGAGCCCGCTCTCATTAGTAGGACTATCTGACCATCTGTAATCCATGGAGGTGGCCGTCACCAGTCGGGCAGCGGACCCGAGGGGCCCGCGCGGCAGCCACCCTCACCCAGGTGGCCGTTCGCCGCGCCGTTCGACCGTTCACCGACGGTCGCGGCCGCCCACCGGATGACCCGGGCGCTTGGGCGCAACGGCGGGGCCGGACGGTTCCCGGGGCGCTCCGTGCAGGTGAGGGTGGGTGCGTCGGAGCCGAACGGACCCAGGAAGGAGCCACTCGTGCCCCTCTCCCCCACCCTCCTGCGCACGGACCCCGAGGCGCTGGCCGACCTCCAGCGCGACCACGGGCGGGCCCTGTTCGGTTTCCTGCTCGGGCTCACGGCCGGGGACTCCCAGCGCGCCGAGGACCTCGTGCAGGAGACGCTGGTCCGCGCGTGGCAGCACCCCGAGGTGCTGGAGAGCGCTCACGACTCCATGCGGCCCTGGCTGTTCACGGTGGCGCGGCGGCTCGCGATCGACGCCCGGCGGGCCCGGCTGTCCCGCCCGCAGGAGGTGGACCCGGAGGGGCTGGAGCAGGCGCCCGAGCCCGAGGACGCAGTGGCCGGCTCGGTCACGGCGATCGACGTCCGGCGGGCGGTGGGCTCGCTCGGGCCGGAGCACCGCGAGGTGCTGATGCAGGTCTACTTCCAGGACCGCTCGGTGGCCGAGGCGGCGGCGGAGCTCGGAATTCCGACAGGAACGGTCAAGTCCCGTACGTACTACGCCCTGCGCGCACTGAAGAAGGACCTCCAGGGATACGGGTACGGCCTCGGCGCCTGAACGAACCGAATGCACGCGGATCGGACACAAAACGCATCGAAATCGGCCTCAGAGCGTTCAAGTTGGGTAAACATCCCCCGTTCCGCGCGTCGTCCGGTGAAGGCTCAAGGCTGACGACGGGAAGCTCGACGCGCGGGAGAAGGTGGAACGGTGCAGCCCGAGGGTACGAACGGCACCAGTGACGGCGGGCTCGCGGTGCCCATGGCATGGCTCTACGCGGAGTACATCGCCGACGAACTGCTGCGCACGGGCCGGCTGATCCCGGCCAGTACCCTGGAGTTCCGCGCCGGGCGGGACACGCTCGCGCTGACGATCTACCTCTCCGACGCGGCCGGCGAGCTCTCCGGGATCCGGGTGGTCTCGCAGCTCGACGAGTGGCTGTCGCTGACGGCGTACGGGCACCCCTGGCGCGACTGGGTGGACACCCGGTTCCTCGCCCTGGGCGAGGAGGCCAGGGAGCGCGGCCGCGGCGAGGACCCGGACCTGGAACTGGCCAGGGCGGCCTGGCACTGGCTGGACCGCACCGAACTGTTCGCCACCAACCTCGACCCGGACCGGCTCGCCCACGCCGACACCCCGGCCGGGCTGGACGAGAACGCGCGGGTGTGGACCCCCGCCTGGCAACTCGGCCTGCCGCTCGGCCACTTGGCGATGCACCTGTTCTGAGGGCGCCCGTCGTGACACGGACCCCCAGGGCCCGGGCCGGGTCAGCCTGGCCGTCGGTACGGGCCCGGCACCTCGGCCGGATCCATCACCAAGCCAGTGAAATCGGCCTCGTTGCGCTCGGCCCGGGTGACGTACCACCGGGCGATCAGCCACATCAACGGGTACGCCGCCAGGCCGAGCGCCACCCAGACCAGCGGCCCCGACCCCGAGCCCGACAGCGTGAACAGCACCGGCAGCGTCCCGACGAGCAGGGCGAGGACGCCCAGCGCGCCGAGCCCGGCCCGGAGCTGGCTGCGCATCAGGGCCCGGACGTAGGTGGCGCCCAGGGTGGTCTGCTCGGAGATCTCCGAGCGGGCCGGGGTGTGCGCGGGCGGGCGGCGGCGCGTGCCGCGCGGCACTCCCGTGACGATCTCGCGCCGGGGCGGCGAGGGCGGCTGCGGCTGCGGGAGCGCATGCGGCTGCTGCTGGTCGGCCATGGGGCCGGAGTCTACGCACGCGGACGTCATTTGAGGAGACGGGAGAGCCTTCGGTCGGCGAGCGGCTTGCCGCCGGTCTGACAGGTGGGGCAGTACTGGAGCGAGGAGTCGGCGAACGACACCGAGCGCACGGTGTCCCCGCACACCGGGCAGGGCTCGCCGTCCCGTCCGTGGACCCGCAGCCCGCTCTTCTTCTCGGCCTTGAGGTTGCCGGCGGCCACGCCGTGCGCGCGTTCGACGGCCTCGCGCAGGGTCCGCCGGACGGCCTCGTACAGGTGGGTGACCTGGTCCTCGTCGAAGGAGGCCGCCAGTTTGAAGGGCGAGACCTTCGCGGCGTGCAGGATCTCGTCGCTGTACGCGTTCCCGATCCCGGCGATCACGCTCTGGTCGCGCAGCACGCCCTTGATCTGACGCCGCTCCCCCGCCAGGAGCGCGGCGAAGGCGTCCCGGTCGAACCCGTCGGCGAGCGGGTCGGGGCCGAGGCGCGCGATGCCGGCCACCTCCCCGGGGTCGCGGACGACGTACACGGCGAGGCGCTTCTGCGTCCCGGCCTCGGTGAGGTCGAAGCCTCCGCCGCCCTCCAGGGCGACGCGGAGGGCGAGCGGTCCCTTGCCGGGGCGCGGCGGCCGATCGGGCAGGGCGTCCTGCCAGCGGAGCCAGCCGGCCCGGGCCAGGTGGGTGACGAGGTGGAGCTCGCCCATCGGGATCGCCAGGAACTTCCCATAGCGGGCGGTGGCCCCGGCCGGCTGCCCCTCGAGGGCGCTGAGCGGCGGGTCGTACGTCTTGAGCACGCTGACGGCGAGCGGGAGGACGCGCTCCACCACCCGCCCGGCGAGGTGCTCGTCGAGGAACTCCCTCAGGGCCTCGACCTCGGGCAGCTCGGGCATACCCCCACCTTCCCGCGGTGCCCCCGCCCCGGCTACCCGAACCGGGAGCTGCGCACCGGACCGGGCGACCGGACGCGGTCGCGCGGCCCGTGCAGCCATCCGGCGGCCACGGCCGCGGTGAAGGTCCGCAGCGCCTCGTCCGGGTCGGCCGGGGTCTGCCCGTCGTCCTCGTCCGGGGCGGGGTCGGCGGTGACGATGTCGCGGGCGATCTCCTCGGCGGGCCGGGTGTCGGCGGGCAGCTGCCCCTGCTCCGCCCACGGCGCGACGGTGTGCTGGGCCAGCAGGCCGCTGACGTCGGCGGTCACGGCCGGCGGGTCGGTCCAGCAGGTGGTGTGCTCGTACAGGACCTGTCCGTGGGTGCGCCCGTGCAGGGCGGACAGGAGCTCCGTGTCGTGGGCGTTGAGGTCGTACGCCACCACGAGGGTGTCCGTGCGCGCCGGGTCGTACGGGACGGCGGGCAGCCCGAGCAGTTCGGCGGCCGCCAGCCCGATGATCTGGCAGGGGCGACCGGGCAGCAGGGAGACGGTGCCCGGGCGGCGGTCGGCGGCGTCCAGGATCAGACCGAGCCGGTCCAGGCCGCGCCGGCACAGCTCCGGCTGGTCGCCGAGGTAGGCGTAGCGGCCGGTCATGCCCGCGTCGAAACCGTACGGGGAGAGGGTGGCCAGCAGGCCGCCGGTGAGGGCGAAGTGCCAGCCGCGCAGGTCCTGGCCGCCGAGTGCGCCGGCGGCCTCGGCGAGCGCGGCCCGCGACAGGATCCGCCGCTGCCGGTCCCGGGCGCCGAGCCACCGGGTGTCCTCCGGGTCGGGCAGGGCGGCGGCCGTGCGGCGGGCGGTGTCGAGGTCGCCGGCGAAGAGGGCGTTGTGCACGAGCAGGTACCGCTCCGGCCAGGGCGCCAGAGCGGCTCCCCGCCCCGCGAGCAGTGCGGCGGCCTCGCCGTGCCGGTGCTCGTCCTCCAGGGCGGAGACCAGTTCCTGCACCAGCCGGCGGGAGTCGGGCACCAGCGCGAGCGCCTGGCGCAGCGGCGCCACGGCGAGGAAGGCGATTCCGTGCTCGACGCAGCCGTAGCCGAGGTCGTAGAGCGCCTGGGGGTCGCGGGGCTTGCGGGCTGCGGCCTTCGCGGCCCGGGCGAGTTCGTCGAACCCGGCCGCTTCGGCCAGGTGCCTCGTCGCCTTCGCGAGGGCGGCCAGGGGGGCGGTCTCGGCGTGCGGCCGCAGGCTGCGCACGGCCCCGGGAAGGTCTCCGGCCTTGATCAGCCGGCGGACGTCGTCTGTCATCTGGGTCATCGCGTTGATCGTCCGGCACGGCCGCGAGCGGCCGCAACGGAATGTGCGGCCGGTCGGCGGTGCGGGTCAGGGCATCACGAACTCGCACCAGACGCATTTGCCGCTGCCCCGGGGTTCCACTCCCCAGACGTCCGCCAGGCGGTCCACGAGCATCAGGCCGCGACCCGAGACGCCGGAGTCGCCCGCTTCGCGGCGGCGCGGGAGGGCACTGGAGCGGTCCTCGACCTCGACGCGGAGGCGGCGTTCGGGGCCCGTCAGGACCCGGAGGGTCACGATGGCCGGGCCGTCCGTGTGCATCAGGGCGTTCACGATGAGCTCGTCCGCGACGAGTTCGATCTCGTCGGCCCGTTCCCGCGCGCCCCACGCCCGCACCGCCGCGCCGATCATGTGGCGGGCGGCGACCAGGGCTTCCGGGTCTCCCGGGGCCACGTGCTGCTGGAGGCGGCCGCCGCCCTGCGGGGCGTCCTCGACCTGGCGGCGCAGCAGGAGCAGCGCCATGTCGTCGTCGCCGCCGCGCTCGTCGATCACCCCGCACAGCCGGTCCGCCAGCCGCGCGAGGTCCGCCGGACCGCTCCGGACCAGCGCGGTGAGCAGCTGGATCCCGTCGTCGAGGTCCGCGCCGGGGTGTTCCACGAGGCCGTCCGTGCAGAGTACGAGCGTTTCCCCCGGGTCCAGTTCCACGGTGGTCACCGGGTACTCCAGGCGGCCGAACTCCGCCGACAGGCTCAGTGGCATCCCGCCCTCCACCGGCAGCCGCCGGCAGTCCCCGTCCCGGGTGCGCACCAGCGGGTCGATGTGCCCGGCGCGGACCACTTGCAGGACGCCCGTCGAGAGGTCGGCCTCGACGTACGTGCAGGTCGCGAACCGGTCGGTGTCCAGCTCGTGCAGGAAGACGGAGGCCCGGGCCATGACCGTGCCCGGCGCGTGCCCTTCGGCGGCGTACGCGCGCAGCACGATCCGCAGCTGGCCCATGACCGCCGCCGCGTGCGTGTCGTGGCCCTGGACGTCGCCGATGACGGCCCCGACCCGGCCGCCGGGCAGCGGGATGACGTCGTACCAGTCGCCGCCGATCTCCTGGCCCATCCGGGCGGAGCGGTACCGTACGGCGATCTCCGCGCCCGGCACCGACGGGATCCGGCGCGGCAGCATCGCCTGCTGGAGGCCTTCCGCCAGGTCGTGCTCCTGCTCCAGCAGCATCGCCCGCTGCAGGCTCTGCGCGATGCTGCTGCCCAGGGCGATCAGCAGGTTCCGCTCGTCCTGGGTGAAGCCGTCCTTGTCCTGGTAGAGCAGTCCGATGGCGCCGATCGGGCGGGCCTGGGCGATCAGCGGCAGGTAGGCGGCCGCCGAGATGTCCATGGACGAGATCTTCGCCCAGAGGTCGGGGTAGCCCTCGGCGAACTCCTGCGCTGAGTCGAGGAACCGCGGCTGCAGCGAGCGGACGACCTCGCTCATCGGGTACTGCTCGTCGATCCGGGTGTAGCGGGTGCCGGGGACGAAACTGTCCTCGGGCCCCTCGGCCACGAGGTGGATCCGCCCGGCCTCGACCAGACCCATCACCATGCCCATCGAGCCGAGCCGCTCCAGGCCGTGCGCGTCGCCGATGACGTCGATGACGTCCCGTACGGTCCGGGCGTGCGCCAGGGCGGCGGTGGTGCTCTCGACCACCGAGGTCTGGCGGCGCCGCTCCTCTTCGAGGCCGAGGCGCTCGGCCGAGTGGCTGAGCTCCTCGGTGGCGTCGCGGACGATGCCGATGATCCGGAACGGGCGGCCGTCGGGGCCGCGCATGACGCGACCCTGGGTGTGGGTCCAGCGCAGCCGCCCGTCCTGGCGGCGGATCCGGAAGTAGGCGCCGTAGCTGTCGTCGCCGCTCTTGAGGACGCTGGAGACGAGGGCGTCGAGCCGGGTCGCCTCGGTGGGAGGGACGCGCGGGGCGAGGGATTCGGGCCGACCGTCGTACGCCCCGGGTGCCATGTCGTACACCTCTAGGGCCGCTGCGTCCATGTGCAGGAGACCGGTCTCCAGGTCCCAGTCGAAACTGCCCATGCGGTTGAGCGAGAGCGACCGGTCCGGGTGTGCGGGCCAGTCGTCCGGCAGCGATACGGTGGTCGGCACCGATCCACCATGACACACGGGCCGGTCAGGCGCTCTCCAAGGAGCGGGCGGGGTTCGCGAGCGGTTGTTGCCGGTCCAGGCCGCCGAAGGGGTCGTTCGGGGCGTCCCGGCCGGAAGGCGGGGCGAAGGGGTCGTCGCCCCGGCCGAACGGGTCGTCGCCCCGGCTGAAGGGGTCGTCGCCCCGGCCGAAGGGGTCGCCCTGGGCGAACGGGTCCCCCGGGTCGGGCTGCCGCGGCGTCGGGCCGTCGGCCCCCGGCGGGAGCCCCGGATCCGCGAAGGGGTCCGGGGGTACGTCGCCCGGCTGGTCCGCGGGTGTCTCGGAGCGCGGCGCGGCAGGGGGCTGCCCGGGGCTCTGCTTCTGCGGTGCCGGCGGCGTGGCCTGGCCCGGCTGGTCCGGCTGGGCCGGCCGGTCCGGCTGGCCCGGCCGGTCCGGCTGGCCCGGCCGGTCCGGCTGGCCCGGCCGGTCCGGCTGGCCCGGCCGGTCCGGCTGGCCCGGCCGGTCCGGCTGGGCCGGCTGGGCCTGCGTGCCGGGCCCGGCCTGCTCGCTCTGGGCCGGTACGCAGTCCGTGGCCTCGGGGGCGGGTACCCCGGCGGGACCGCCCGGCGGCTTCGGCGGGGCCGGCGGGGCGGTCCTGGCCAGGCTGTTCGTGCCGGCGCCGGCGTCGTTGCCCGTCTCGGGCGGGGCGCACGGCTCGGCCGGGGCCGCCGCGGGCGGGGTGACGGGACCGGAGGGGATGCCGTTCGCCGGGTCGTACGCGGGGACCGGCTGAGGGGTGCCGTCCTGTGCGCCGTCGTCGCCGGTCTTGCGCTCCAGCCAGGTGTTGTCGGCGATGTTGACGATGACCAGGCTCTTGACCGGGTGCGGGGTCGGTTCGATGACGATGACCTGGTGGGGCTGGTAGCCGCTCCACTGGTCGCCCTTGAGCGCCGGGGAGCCCTTGGGGGCGCGCGGTGCCTGGAGCGGGTTTCCGCAGGCGCAGCGGACCCGCGGCATGCCGTGGTCGTCGACGAGGACGGCGGTGCCGGCCTGCAGGACGGACTGGAAGGCGTCCCCGCGCCCGTCGCGGAAGGCGTGGTTGGTGACGCGGGTGTCGGCGCGGAGCACGACCGGGGTCAGTCCGCGCAGGAACTCGGGGAGCTTCGCCCTGTCGACGGAGACCGCCTGGGCGAAGGCCTTGGCCTTTGCCTCGTCCTCGGTGAGGGCGCGCAGTTGCTGTTCCACGTCGCAGCTGCCGAGCCGCTTGGTGCCCGCGTAGAGGCCGGGGGTGGCGGCGTTGACGGTCCGGATGCCCTGGCCTGTCGCATTGGGCAGCGGGGGCTGAGCGGGCGCGGACTCGCCGGTGGCCGAGGTGCTGGTGAAGGGGTCGGGGCCGGCCGACCCCACGGGCTGGAGCAGGACCTCCTGGCTCTCCGGGCCGGCCGCGCTCTTCGGTTCCTCGGGAGCGCCGCAAGCCGCGGCGAGCAGACCGAGGAGCGTGAAGAGGGCTGCGCGGACCGGTGTATGACGGCGTGGAGCCTGACGGTGTGTCGGTACGTGCACGTGAATCTCCCTTTCGCCCCGGTTGCTCCCTCCTGTCTGCCGCATCTACGGGAGGGCCGCAACCGGAGCGGCGCGACAGGGCGGGACCTGAGTCGGGATCACGTATTGAACATGTTCAAGGAATCTCGTAGGGTCACGACCGTGAGTTGAACGCGTTCAAGGCGTTCGGCCGCGTGCGGAGGGGGTCCACGGTGGCGGTACTGGTGCATCTGATCGTCACCCTGGGCATGCTCTACGTGATCCCCGCCGGCCTCCGCCTGATCGACCCGGCCGGGCTGGGCGCCCTCGCCCGGATCTGGCCGCTGCTCGCCGTTCCCGGAGCCGTCTGCCTCTGGCTGCCGCGCGGCGCGACCGCCACGGCGCTCGCCGCGCTGTACGCCGCGGCCACCCTGGCCCTCGCGGCCCGGGCCCCGGCCCGGATGCTGCGGTCGCTCCGGACGCCGGACGCCGCAACCGGACCCCTCGCGCCGGCCGAGATCGCCGTGCTCACCGCACTGCTCTCGCCGTCGGTCGCCGGGACCGCCCTCCTCGCCGAGCGCGCCGGGTACCGGATGTTCGGCTTCGACCTGGACGTCCTGGCGCTGACCGTGCCCCACTTCCACTTCGCGGGATTCACCGCCGCCCTGGTCGCCGGGCTGGTCTGCCGGGCCGCCCCGGCCGCGCCCGGCGGTACGACGCTGTCGCGCTGGGCCGCGTACAGCGTGCCCGGCGGGACCCTGCTCGTCCTCCTCGGCTACTTCGTGGACGACTGGGCGGAGCTCGCGGGCGCGGTGGTGCTGACCGGCGGGATGTGGGCGGTGGCACTGCTGACCTGGCGGGAAATCCGGCCGGGAGCCCGCGACCGCACCACCGGCGCGCTGCTGGCGACCTCGGCCGGGGTCCTGGGGGCCACCATGCTGCTCGCCCTGTGGTGGGCGCTCGGCGAGGCCGCCGACCTCGTACACCCCACTCTGACCTGGATGGCCGCGACCCATGGTCTCGGCAACGCGCTCGGCTTCGCCCTGTGCTCGCTGCTGGCCTGGCGCAGGCTGGCCGCCGACCGAATGGAGACCACGCCATGACCCGCCTCATCAGCGCCGGCCGTGACACCGTCAACTACCCCGACCGGGGTGCGACGCGGGGGCGGCCGCTGCCCGCCGGATACCACCACCTGCACCACCGCACACGGATCGGCCGCGGGCAGGCCGCCTTCGAGGCCGCCGGAACCGCCGTCACCACCTTCGGCGCCCACCGGGCCTCGGGCATGCTGGTGCGGGCCGGCCACGGTGCGGTCCGGCCCGGGAGCCGGGTGGTGGTCGGGATCGGCTTCGGGCCGCTGCGGATCAGCGCGCCGTGCGAGGTGATCTGGACGGCGTACGAGCCCGCGCGCATCGGCTTCGCCTACGGGACGCTGGCCGGGCACCCGGAGCGCGGGGAGGAGTCCTTCATGGTGCTCCGGGACCCGGACGGCACGGTGTGGTTCGAGGTGACCGCCTTCAGCCGCCCGGCCGCCTGGTACACCCGGCTCGCGGGCCCGCTGGTCCCCTTCCTCCAGCAGTGCTACGCCCGCTGGCTGGGCCGTACCGTACGCAAGCTGGCGGCCGCGGCCTGATCCGCCCGATACTGGAGGGGATGGACTGGTTCACGGCGCCCGGTTACTGGCTCGGCCGGCTGGTCTTCCAGCGGGCCCTCGCCGGCGTCTACCTCTTCGCCTTCGTCGCGGCCGCCCTTCAGTTCCGGGCCCTGATCGGGGCGCGCGGCATGCTGCCCGTGCCGCGCTACGTGCGGTACGTGCCCTTCCGACGCGCCCCGAGCCTGTTCCAACTGCGCTATTCGGACCGGCTCTTCGCCTGCTGCGCCTGGGCCGGTGCGGCGGTGTCCGCGGCCCTCGCGGCGGGGGCGGGGGACCTCGTTCCGCTGGGCGCGGCGATGGGGATGTGGGCGCTGCTGTGGCTGCTGTACCTGTCGATCGTGAACGTGGGACAGACCTGGTACTCCTTCGGCTGGGAGTCACTGCTGCTGGAGGTGGGCTTCCTCGCGGTCTTCCTCGGCAATGCGCAGGTGGGGCCGCCCGTGCTGGTGCTGTGGCTGCTGCGCTGGGTGGTCTTCCGGGTGGAGTTCGGCGCGGGGCTGATCAAGATGCGCGGGGACCCCTGCTGGCGCAAGCTGACCTGCCTCTACCACCACCACGAGACGCAGCCGATGCCGGGGCCGCTGAGCTGGTTCTTCCACCATCTGCCGAAGCCGCTGCACCGGGTGGAGTGCGCGGCCAACCACGTGACCCAACTGGTGGTCCCGGTACTGCTCTTCACCCCGCAGCCCGTGGCCTCGTACGCGGCCGGGATCATCGTGGTGACGCAGCTGTGGCTGGTGCTGTCGGGCAACTTCGCCTGGCTGAACTGGATCACCATCACGGTGGCCCTGTCGGCCATCGACTTCACGGGGCCGGCGGGGCCGCCGCCGGCCGCGGCCTCGCGCGCGGCCCCCGTCTGGTACGCGGTCGTGGTGTGCGCGGTGACCGTGCTGGTGCTGGTGCTGAGCCGGCATCCGGTGCTCAACATGATCTCGCGGCGCCAGGTGATGAACCGATCCTTCGACTCCCTGCACCTGGTCAACACGTACGGGGCCTTCGGCACGGTGGGCCGGATCCGGGACGAGGTGGTGGTGGAGGGGACCGCGGACCGGGTGCCGCGGGAGGACGGGGCGTGGCGGGAGTACGGCTTCAAGGGCAAACCGGGTGATCCGCGCAGGGTTCCGCGCCAGTTCGCCCCGTACCACCTGCGGCTGGACTGGTTGATGTGGTTCGCGGCGCTCTCCCCCGACTACGCGCGGGACTGGTTCGGGCCGTTCGTGGAGCGGCTGCTGGCGGGCGACCGGGACACGCTGCGGCTGCTCCGCCACAACCCCTTCCCGGACGCCCCGCCGCTGTACGTACGGGCCAGGCTGTACCGCTACCGGTTCACCACCTGGCGGGAGCTGCGCGAGACCGGCGCATGGTGGCACCGCACGCTGCTGCGCGAGTACCTCCCCCCGACCCGCCTCGCCGAAGCCTCCTGGTCAGAGCTCGAATAGCACGGCTTCGCGCTCCGCCGACATGCCCTTCGCCGAGCGGTCGCCGCGCAGCGGCGCGGGGCCGTCGAGGGACTGGAGCCAGGCCCAGGTGTCGGCCACGGTCTCCTCGACCGGGCGGCACGCGAGGCCCGCCGCCTGCGCCTTGGTGACGTCGCAGCCGAACACGTGGTCGTGCAGTTCGCCCTCGGGGAGCCAGATCGGCAGTTCGGTCCAGGGCTCCACACCCGCCTCCGCGATCCGGTCCTGGTCGATCCAGCGGAACTCGGCGCGGCCGCCGGTCACGGCCGCGCAGGCATCGAGGAGCGCGCCCATCGTGGCGTGCCCGGCCGGGGAGACCACGTCGTACGGTCCGCCGCGCCCGGCCTCGGCCGCGTCCAGGGTCCAGTGGGCGAGGTCGCGCACGTCGATGTACTGGAGCGGGAGTCCGGGCCGGCCGGGGGCCGGCGTGGGGCCGCCGCGGGCGGTCCTGTCCAGCCACCAGGGCAACCGGCCCACGTTCTCGTACGGGCCGATGATCAGCCCGGCGCGGACCAGCAGGGCCCGGTCCCCGAAGGCGGCGACGGCGCCGAGCTCACCGCCCCGCTTGTCCTCGGCGTAGGCCGTGGACCCGGCGTCGGCCGAGCCGTCGACCAGTGGTGCGTCCTCGGCCAGGCCGGCCGGAGCGGGGTACGCGTAGACGGAGCGGCTGGAGATGTACACGTACCGCCCGGCGCGGCCGGCCAGCAGCCGGGCGCTGTCGCGCACGGCGGTCGGGGCGCCGCCCCAGGTGTCGACGACGAGGTCCCACTCCCCCGCCGCGAGGGCGTCCAGGCCCCCGGGTGCTGTGCGGTCGCCGTGCAGGACGGAGGTGCCCGGCGGCGGCGCGTGGTTCCCGCGGTGGAAGACGGTGACCTCCCAGCCCCGGGCCAGGGCGTCTTCGGTGATCGCGCGTCCGACGAATTCGGTACCGCCCAGCATCAGTAGCTTCATGCGGGCCAGCGTGCCGGTGCCGGGGCCCGGTCCGGAAGCCTTGATCGCCCACAGCGATGACGCTCACGGCGTACGGCCGACGGGAACCCCTCCACGGGCCCGCGCGGTCGGCGTCGGCGCAGCACCGCGCCCCCGGTCGCCGATGGGCTCGGGGGCGCTGCGTGGCGTCTGCGTGGCGTCGGCCTAGTCGATGCCGGGGAGGATGTGGGGCTCCGCCAGGTCGTCCTCGTAGCCGGCCAGTCGGATCGGGGCGGACCGGGCCCAGACTTCGAGGCTTCCGAGCTCGTCGGCGTGCGGACGGAACCGTCCGGCCGGGTGCGTCCTCAGCGTCTCGTCGGACTTCGTCGTCGTGTCTGTCACCGCGCACTCCTTTGTGTCGCGTAACCCGGCGGGCGAGCCGCGCGCCGGGCACAAGGGATAAAGGGTTTCCGGACGCGGTGGCGCCTTGGTGGAGCGTGGCCTGGATACGGCCGTCTTGTGCCACTCAGAGTACACATATGAGCGCGCCCCCGCTCGATGGATTGGCAAAATCCGCTCGACGGCTGGATTTCTCCGCGAGTTCAGGAAGTCGTACGCCGATGTGACCGGCTCGGGTGGTCTGCTCGACGCCGGTGACACGACTGGGGTACAGGCGGCGGAGGGAGCGACGGTGGCGGCGAGGTCCGGAGTGCCGGGGGTACCGAGGGTCGACAGCACCGAGGAGCTGATGGAGCTGCTGCTCGCGTGCCGCGGTGCGTGGGACACGCCCGACCGCAGCGGAGACCCGGTCGATCTGCACGATCATGGGCTCCAGACTGCGGCACTGCTGCGCCGTTCGCATCCGTTCGACAAGGAGCTCCAAGTCGCCGGGCTCGTGCACGACCTGGGCCACCTGCTCTCCCCCGGGGACGACGCGGGACACGCCGACCACGCGGCGGAAGCGATCCGCCCGCTGCTCGGCGAGCGGGTGGCCCGGCTGGTGCGGCTGCACGTGCCGGCCAAGCGCTACCTGGCGGCCGTGGAGCCCGACCGGGCACTGTCCCCGCAGAGCGCGCTGACCCTGCGGGCGCAGGGCGGGCTGATGGACGAGGCGGAGGTCCGGGCCTTCGCGGCCGACCCCGACGCGGAAGCGGCGGTGACATTGCGCCAAGCGGATGACGCGGGCAAGGTCGTCGGGCTCGACGCGGGCGTGATGGAGGACTGGCGTCCGGTCCTGGAGCTGGTGGCGGCGAGGGCGTACGAGCGCACGCCGTGACACGCCCGCGCCCCGGCCCCTTCGAAGGGGACCGGGGCACGGGGCCGAGGCGGTGGGGCGACCGGAGACGGGCCTACCAGTTGGCGGGCGCGTAGTCCTTGAGGAAGACGCCGTACAGGTCCTCGCCGGCCTCGCCGCGCACGACGGGGTCGTAGACGCGGGCCGCGCCGTCGACCAGGTCGAGGGGCGCGTGGAAACCCTCCTCGGCCAGGCGCAGCTTGTCGAAGTGCGGGCGCTCGTCGGTGATCCAGCCGGTGTCGACCGAGGTCATGAGGATGCCGTCGGTCTGGAACATCTCCTGGCCGCTGGTCCGCGTCACCATGTTCATCGCGGCCTTGGCGGCGTTGGTGTTCGGGTGCCCGGCGCCCTTGTAGCCGCGGCTGAACACGCCCTCCATCGCGGAGACGTTGACCACGTACGCACGCCCGCTGGACGCCCTGCGGGCGGCCTCGGCCATCGCCGGCCGGAGCGCGCTGATCAGGATGAACGGCGACGTGTAGTTGCACAGCTGGGTTTCCAGCAGCTCCACCGGGGAGATCTGGTCGATGGTCTGCACCCAGGTGTTGGTCTCGACGACGTCGGGCAGCAGGCCGCCCGCGTCGATCGCGGTGCCGTCGAGGTGCCGTTCGATGCTGGCGTTGCCCGCGACCAGGGCGAGGTCGGCGACCTTCTGCGCGTCGAGCCCGCTCACGCCGACGGGCAGCGCGGCCAGGCCGTCGACCGCGCCGGAGTTGAACGCGCCGATGACGTGGTGGGCGGGGAGCTCGCCGGCCGGCAGCGGGGCGCTCTCCCCCTCGACCAGCGCGGCGTAGGCGCTGGGCAGGCGGCGCACGGTCTGCGTCGCGTTGTTGATCAGGATGTCGAGCGGACCGGCCTCGGCGATCTGGTCGGCGAGCGCCACGGCCTGCCCCGGGTCGCGCAGGTCCAGTCCGACGACCTCCAGACGGTGCATCCACTCCGCCGAGTCCTCCATCGCCTTGAAGCGGCGGATGGCGTCCTTGGGGAAGCGGGTGGTGATCGTCGTGTGGGCGCCGTCGCGCAGCAGTCGCAGCGCGATGTACATGCCGATCTTGGCCCGGCCGCCGGTGAGCAGCGCGCGCTTGCCGGCGAGGTCGGCGCGGGCCTCGCGCTTGGCGCGGTTGTGGCTCGCGCACGGCTGGCAGAGCTGGTGGTAGAAGTAGTCGACCTCGACGTACCGGGTCTTGCAGATGTAGCAGGAGCGCGGGCGCTGGAGTATCCCGGCGATCCGGCCGGCCTCCGTGACCGAGGAAGGCAGGATGCCCTCGGTCTCGTCGTCGATGCGCTCGGCGGAGCCGGTCGCGGTCGCCTCCGTGACGGCCTTGTCGTTGGCGGTCTTGGCGGCGCGGCGCTCCTGGCGGCGGCGCTGCTTGACCGTGCGGTAGAGGCCGGCGGTGGCGCGGCGTACGGTGATGGCGTCGGGGTGGTCGACGTCGATCTTGTCGAGTTCCTCGAGCACGCTGAGGCAGAGCGCCAGCCGGTCGGGGTCGATGCCCGGCCCGTAGGCGTGGTCGTCCGCGCTCACGTGGTTGTCTTCGGTCACCGTCATGGCCGCTGCCGTTCCTTGCTCACTCGTCCGCATCCGCCTCTGCGGAAGTCCCCAAAACCGCCACTGTACGGATCCGACGTGCCCGGAACCAAACCCGTCGTCCGGCGCCTCACGCACCGCTACGGAGCCATCACCGTGGGCCAGGCCGGGCGGTGCCGCCGCAGGGCCCCTGTACTCCTTTCGGAGTATGCCTGGGGTATCGCCGGAGTATCGCCCGCGACCACCCGCAGGGGGAGGAATAGGCCGCTGGGGTCGGGCATTGTGGAAATCATGAGTGCCCTTGCGCTGTCGGTCCTGCTCTGCCTGGTGTCCGCCGTCGCGTACGCGGGCGGCGCGATCGTCCAGGAACAGGTCGCGGCGAGCACCCCCGACCGCCCGTACGCGCCGCTGCGCCGGGTCGGCTGGTGGTGTGCGGTCGGGCTGAACTGCACGGGCGCCCTGCTGCACGTGGTGGCCCTCGCGTACGGGCCGCTGAGCCTGGTGCAGCCGCTCGGTGCGCTGACCATCGTGTTCGCGCTGCCGATGGCGGCCCTCTTCGTGCACCGCCGGGCGGGTGCGGCGGCCTGGCGCGGCGCGGTGCTGGCCACGGTGGGGCTGGCCGGGCTGCTGGCGCTGACGGGCGGGGACCGGGACGCGGACCAGCCGCTGGCGGGCGGGGAGCGGAGCCTGCTGCTGATCGCCACCGGGGCCGGGGTCGCTGTGCTGTTCCTGGCGGCGCACCGGATGCACCGGCCGGTGCTGCGCAGTGTGCTGCTGGCGGTCGCGGCCGGTACGGCCTTCGGCATGGCCTCCGTGTTCACCAAGTCGGTGGCCGAGAACGCCGAGGACTTCGCCTTCTCACCGGGCGCGCTGGGCTCCGTGTGGCCCGATCTGGCGGCGGTCGCCGTGCTGGCCTCGGGCGGGCTGCTGCTCTCCCAGGCGGCCTATCGGGGCGCGGGGCTGACCGCGCCGCTGGCCACGCTGACCGTGGTCAATCCGGTGGTCGCGGCGGCGGTCGGCATCTCGCTGTTCGACGAGGGCTTCCGGTTCGGGGCGGCGGGCACGGCTGCGGCCCTGGCCAGCGCCGTGCTGGCGGCGGCCGGCCTGATCGTGCTCACGGTCGTGCCGCCGCACGTACGGGGGTCAGATGCCGACGCCGCGGCCGCGGAGGTACTTCAGCGGGTCGATGTCGGAGCCGTAGCCGGGGGAGGTGCGCATCTCGAAGTGGAGGTGCGGTCCGCTGGTGTTGCCGGTGGATCCGGAGCGGCCGATCCGCTGCCCGCCGGAGACCTCCTGCCCGGCCTTGACCCCGAGCGCCGACAGGTGGGCGTACTGGGAGTACCGGCCGTCGGCGTGGCGGATGACGACCTGGTATCCGTACGCACCCGCCCAGCCGGCGGACACGACGGAGCCGGGGCCGACGGCCTTGACCGAGGTGCCGGTGGCGACGGGGAAGTCGACGCCCGTGTGGTAGCCGCTGGACCAGGACGATCCGGCGACGTGGTACGCGGTGCCGATGCCGGCGTCCACCGGGGCGACGAAGCCGCCCGAGGCCCGCTGCTGCTCCGCTGAGGCGGGAGCCGCGGCGGGCTTCTCCGCGGGTTTCGCGGCGGGTTTCTCCGCGGGCTTCTCGGTGGGCTTCTGCGCGTTCGGCTCCACCGGCTTGACCGGCTCCGCGGTCCGCGGCGGCTTCTCGGGGTTCTGCGCCGGTGGTGCGGCCGGCGGGGCGGGCGCGGCGGTGACGCGCAGGGTGAGCCGCTGACCGGGGAAGATCAGGTTCGGATTGCTCCCCACGGTGGCCCGGTTGGTCTCGTACAGCGCCTGCCAGCCGCCCTCGACGTGCTGACCGGTGGCGATCGCCGAGAGGGAGTCGCCGGGCGCGACCACGTACGGGTTGGGCAGGACCGAGGTCCCCGTCGGGCGGGGCGGGGCGGCCGGCGGGGCGGCGGCCTTCGCCTCCTTGGCCTGGACCTGGACCTGGACCTTCACGCCCTGGCCTTGGCTCTTGCCCTGGCCCTGCGGAGAGACGGCGGGCACGGGGCCGCTGCGCGAGAGCCCGGCCTGCTTCCCGCACACCGGCCAGGCCTGCGGCCCCTGCCCCTTGAGGACCTTCTCGGCCACCGCGATCTGCTGGTCCTTGGTGGCCAGGTCGGCGCGGGCCGCGTACGCGGTGCCGCCGAAGGCGCGCCACGTGCTCTGGCTGAACTGGAGCCCGCCGTAGTAGCCGTTGCCGGTGTTGACGTGCCAGTTGTCGGTGGACTCGCAGTCCGCGACCTTGTTCCACGTGTCCACCGAGGCTGCGTGGGCGGTTCCGGCGCCGATCAGAGGGAGCGCCAACCCCGCGCCACCGGCGGTGACGGCGAGCGAGGCGCGGTTGATGCTGCTCGGCTGGTACCGGCGATGCCGACCCCGTACACCCATGGGAGCCCCCATTGAAGACATCAGGAACCGCACAACCTAACGGCGCGATCAGAACATGACAAGGGGCGCAACAGGGCGTACGCCGTGGGAAGTTGACATTGATTCGCATGGCGGGACGGCTTGCGGCATCTCTGCCCATGTAGCGTCGCTCCCACCCGCACATCGAAGCACTCAGGAGCGCATGCATGAGCAGCACGGCCCAGATCGGCGTCACCGGGCTCGCGGTGATGGGGAGCAACCTCGCCAGGAACTTCGCCCGCAACGGCTTCACGGTCGCCGTCCACAACCGCACGGCCGCGAAGACCACCGCCCTCGTGGAGGAGTTCGGGCACGAGGGGGACTTCGTCGCCACCGAGTCCGCGAAGGAGTTCGTGGACGCGCTGGAGCGGCCGCGCCGTCTGATCATCATGGTGAAGGCCGGTGAGCCGACCGACGCCGTGATCCACGAGTTCGCCCCGCTGCTGGAGCCGGGCGACGTCATCATCGACGGCGGCAACGCCCACTTCGAGGACACCCGGCGGCGCGAGAAGGAGCTGCGCGAGCAGGGGATCCACTTCGTGGGCGCGGGCATCTCGGGCGGCGAAGAGGGCGCGCTGCTCGGCCCGAGCATCATGCCGGGCGGCTCCGCCGAGTCGTACGCGTCGCTCGGTCCGATGCTGGAGAAGATCGCGGCGAAGGCCAAGGACGGCACGCCGTGCGTCTCGCACGTCGGCCCCGACGGCGCCGGACACTTCGTCAAGATGGTGCACAACGGCATCGAGTACGCCGACATGCAGCTCATCGCCGAGGCCTACCACCTGCTGCGCGAGATCGCCGGCTACTCCCCCGCGCGGATCGCGGAGACCTTCCGGACCTGGAACCGGGGGCGGCTGGACTCGTACCTGATCGAGATCACGGCGGAGGTGCTCGCCCACACGGACGCCGAGACGGGGCAGGCGTTCGTCGACGTCGTGGCCGACGCGGCGGAGCAGAAGGGCACCGGCCGCTGGACCGTGCAGATCGCGCTGGACCTGGGCGTTCCGGTGTCGGGGATCGCGGAGGCGGTCTTCGCCCGTGCGGTTTCGGGCCACGCGGACCTGCGTACGGCCTCCCGGGGACTCGCCGGCCCGGCGGCCTCGCCGCTGTCGGCGGAGGCGGCCGACGCCTTCGCCGCCCAGGTGGAGCAGGCCCTGTACGCCTCGAAGATCGTCTCGTACACGCAGGGCTTCCACCAGATCCGGGCGGGCAGCGAGGAGTACGGCTGGGGCGTGGACCTGGGCGCGGTGTCCTCGCTGTGGCGGGGCGGCTGCATCATCCGGGCGGCGTTCCTGGACCGGATCCGTACGGCGTACGACGCGCAGCCGGACCTGCCGAGCCTCCTGGCGGACCCGGGCTTCGCCCAGGAGATCGGCGAGGCCCAGGAGGACTGGCGTGCCGTCCTGGTGGCCGCCGTGTCACACGGCATCCCGGTGCCCGCCTTCTCCGCGTCCCTCGCGTACTACGACGCGCTGCGCGCGGAGCGGCTCCCGGCGGCCCTCACCCAGGGCCAGCGGGACTTCTTCGGGGCGCACACCTACCGGCGCACCGACCGCGAGGGCTCGTTCCACACCCTCTGGAGCGGCGACCGCTCCGAGATCCGTACGGCTTAGGCGGGCTCCCCGCTCAGCGGCCCGGGCTGCGGAATGGGCGCGGGTCCGGGCGGCGGCGGGATCGGATCGGGCTCCGGCACCGGCGCCGGCACGGGCGGCACGGGCTGCGGAATCGGCTCGGGATCCGGGAAGGGCCCCGGGCCGGGCCCGGGCGGCACCGGACCGGGTCCGGGGACGGGCGGCTCCGTCATCTCTACGTTTCGCACCATGAGCCCCACCTTCCCCGGATCCGCCCTGCTACGCCCGGCGGAGGGGGCCCATACGAGTGACCGCCCCGGCGCTTCGCGCGCCGGGGCGGTCGTGCAGCGGGGCGCCGGGGCACCCGCGTGCGGTCAGTCGGTGCCGCGCGTCACCAGAGAGGTACGGGCAGCGGGGCGGTGCTCGCTGTCGGGATGGTCCGGCGCTGGGGGTTGGTGGCGTTGCAAGTCCCGGAGGTAGAGCTGCGTGCCGGTGTTCATGTTGCCGGCGTCCAGGCAGCGGGGCCCGACTCGGGGTGGTAGATCGTGCCGCCGGCGTGGGGCCGAAACTGCTGGCCGAGCTGCCGTTGCAGGGGTAGAGCCACAGATGAGCGTGCCGTTGGCGGTGCCGGCGTAGGCGGGTCGATGCACTTGCCCGCGACGCGGATGGTGCCGTCGGCCCGTATCTCGAACTTCTGGGCGTCGCCGCCGTTGATCATGTTGCGGTCCCAGGCCTGGATCCTGTTCCCGTCCAGGGTGCGGCCGTTGTCGTCGTCCAGGCAGTGGCTCGGCTCGGCCGACAGGGACATCGGGCCCATGGCGCCGGGGCGGTCAGGGGCGCCGCGTAGGGGAAGGCGGCGAGGTTGCCGACGCCGCCGGTGAAGCCGCCGAAGTAGTCCGGGGCTCCGTTGACCTTGTACCGGCCGCAGGTCAGCACCCCCGGCACCACGGCGGTCTGCAGCCCGAGGTGTCGCTCGACTACGGGCCGTTGCGGCTGTCAGGGGGCGAGGGCCGCGGCCAGGCCCGGGGCCGGGCTGGACAGGATCGGGGTGGGGGTGGTGGCCAGGGCGCAGGCGTCCGCCATCGAGGCCTGGGCCAGGACCATGACGTCCGCGTCGGTGACGGCGTCGGCCGCCCGGGCCACCAGGGTGAGGTAGCCGGCGGTGTCGCCGGCCTCGAAGCGGGGCCAGGCCTCCGCGATCAGGTGCGTGGTGATCGAGACGCGGCGGCCGGCCCGCCCGGCCTCCTCCTCCAGCAGGGCGGCCGTCGGGGCCAGTGTCGACTCCACGGTGGCCAGCACCGCGACGCGCGGGCCGGTACGGACGGCCTCCGCGGCCATCGGGCGGTCGACGCGGAGGACCGGGACGCCGAGCTCCGGCTCCAGGGCCTCCGCGACCGCGCCGATGGTCGAGCAGGTCACGAGGACCGGGCCGCCGGAGCCGGCCAGCAGGGCCCGCAGGGCCGGAGCCACCGCGTCCGGGCCCTCCGTACGGGCCCGGTCCAGCAGCTCCGGCACCACGAGGTGGCGCAGTACGGCGCCGGGGTGGTCCCGGTCCCGCAGGGCGTCGAAGACCGGCACGTGCACCGGCGAGGTGTGCACCAGGGTCAGGGGCGTCACCACAGGTCGGGGCTCGCGTCGAGCTGGGCCTTCGCCGCCGCGACGACCCCGGCCGGCGCCTCGGGCGCCTGGTCGGGGTGGCGTCCGGCCCAGCTGGCCGCATACGGGCACAGCGGGACCACGGGCACCCCCTCGGCGGCGGCGATCCCGTAGAAGGCCTTCACCAGGTCCCCGGCGATGCCCCGCCCCTCGTGCCCCGGCTCGACGATGGTGTGCACCGCCACCAGCGCGTGGGGCGCCGCTTCGAGCACGAAGTACGCGATGAGGCCGACCACCTCACCGTCCTCGACGGCGAGCAGCCGTCCTGCCTCGCGGTCGTCCTCGAACCCGATGGCCCCGGTCTGCGACATGATCCCCGACTCCCCTCAGACAGCCACCGCGTGGGGGCTGCGCTCCTGGTCCGTTCCCGGCACCGGGGCGGACGGATCCGCACCCAGCTCGATGATGCGGTTGTCCGCGTCGACGTGCACGACGCGCGGCTTCAACGCCCTTGCCTCGGCGTCCTCGACCTGCGCGTAGCTGATGAGGATGACGAGGTCCCCGGGGTGCACGAGGTGTGCGGCGGCGCCGTTGATCCCGATGACCCCGGAACCGCGCTCGCCCTCGATGACGTACGTCTCCAGCCGCGCCCCGTTGGTGATGTCCACGATGTGGACGAGCTCCCCGGGCAGCAGGTCCGCCGCGTCGAGCAGATCGGCGTCGACGGTCACGGAGCCGACGTAGTGCAGGTCGGCCTGGGTGACCGTGGCCCGATGGATCTTGGACTTGAACATGGTGCGCAGCATGGGGCAACTCCCGGTGTGTCTGCTCCCCGCCTGCGGTGTGCAGGTCGAGGGCCGCCTCGCAAGGGCGGGGCCAGCCTACGCAGCCGCGGGCCCCCGGACCAGACCGGGCCCGGCTCGGGCAGCGGGATGGCGGGGGGGCTCCGGCGGGGCTCGACCCATGCTGCACAAGCGGTGACGCAGAGCGATAATCGGAAGCAGGACGCAGAGAGTCGTTCCGCGGATCGGGAAGTGGGGCGCAGTGATGCACGACCCGGCGTTCCACGATGCCTCCGGCGTGGTTGCGGAACCGGGCGACGAGACGTACGCCCTGCTCGACGCGCGCGGCGTGGTCATCGGCTGGGGGCCGGGGGCGGAGCGGCTGCTCGGGTACACCGCCCGGGAGGTGCACGGGTGGCGCGGGGCCGATCTGCTGCTCGCGCGCTCCGAGCTCGGCCACGCGGTACTGCGGCACCGGAGCGGGCGCGGGGTCGAGGTCGCGCTCCACGCGCGGCCCATGACGTCCACGGCCGGGGAGCGGCAGTGGCTGATCCAGGCGACCGATACCGACGCGACGCAGCGGCGCGAGCTCAGCGAGGCCCTGATCAGGGGGCTGTTCACCGAGTCCCCTTTCCTCATTGACGTGTTCGACACCCGGCTGCGCTTCATCGCGCAGAACGACGCGCTGCGGCGCGGCGCGGGTTTCGCGAACGAGGAGTTCGTCGGGCGCACGATGTCCGAGGTGGCACCGCCCGACCTGCTGGACATGGCGGCCCTCGAAGCGCGCCAGCGCCACGTCCTGGAGACCGGTGAGGCGTTGGTGCAGACCGAGGTGCGGGGGCTGCTGCGCGGCGATCCCGACCGGCAGCACGTCTGGTCCGAGACCATCCTCCCCCTGCGCAGCAGCTCCGGCGAGCTGATCGCCCTCGCGCACACGGTGGCCGACGTGACCGAACGGGCCCGGGCGCGCGAGCGGTTGGCGCTGGTCAACGACGCGAGCACGCGCATCGGCACCACCCTGGACGTGCTGCGCACCGCGCAGGAGCTCGTCGAGGTGGCCGTACCGGAGTTCGCCGACCACGCGTACGTCGACCTGCCCGGCTCGGTCTTGGGCGGCGAGGACCCGCTCGTCGGCCCGGTGGGCGAGGCGGTGACCCTGCTGCGCGCGGCGACGTCCTCCCTACCCGGGAGCCCGGTGAAGGCGGCGGTCGCGACGGGCGACCCGGACCCCTTCACCTCCGGGCCGGGATCCCTCTTCACCCGGGCCATGGCCAGCGGAGAACCGCTGCTGCTGACGGGCGAGGAGTTGATCGCGGAGCTCGCCCCGGTCGACCCGCCGCAGGCCGAGCGGGTCCGTGCGTACGGAGTCCACTCCTGGCTGCTCGTACCGATGTCCGCCCGCGGCGCGGTGCTCGGCGCCGCCGTCTTCGTACGCCACTCGCGCGCCCACGGCTTCGAGCCGGACGACGTCCTGCTGGCCGAGGAGATCGCGGCGCGCGCGGCGGTGTGCATCGACAACGCGAGCCGCTACACGCGCGAGCGGACGGCGGCCCTGGCACTGCGGCGCAGCCTGCTGCCCCAGCGGCTGCCCGTACTCGGTGCGCTGGAGGCGGTGACCCGCTACCTGCCCGCGCACGGACAGGCGGAGCTGGGCGGGGCCTGGTACGACGTGATCCCGCTGTCCGGCGCGCGGGTGGCGCTGGTGGTGGGCGATGCGCAGGGGCACGGCCTGAACGCCGCGGTGACCATGGGCCGGCTGCGGACCGCGGTACGGACCCTCGCGGACCTCGACCTCTCCCCCGACGAGCTGCTCTCGTACATGGACGACCAGATCCACCGGTTCGTGGACGAGCACGGCCAGGACGGGGCCGGCGGGTCGCGCCCCGGCGGTGCGGCCGGGACGACCTGCGCGTACGCCGTCTTCGACCCGATCACGCGGCAGTTGGCCGTGGCGTGCGCGGGCCATCCGCCGCCCGTGCTCGCGCCGGTGGGCGGGGAGGCCGCCGTCGTGGCCCTGCCGCCCGGGCCTCCCCTCGGTCTCGGTGGATCGCCGTTCGAGAGCGCCGAGGTGACGCTGGGCGACGGGGACGTCCTCGTGCTCTACAGCCACGGCCTGGTCGCGGCGCCCGACCGGGACGTGGACCTCGGCCTCGAACGGCTCCCGGAGGCGCTCTCGGGCGTCGCGCTCACCCCGCCGCACGGGCTCGACCAGGCCTGCGACGCGGTGATCGGGCGGCTGCTCCCGGTGCTGCCGCAGAACGACGTGGCGGTGCTGATGGTGCGTCTGCACGAGCTGCCGGCCGAGCACCACGTCACCTGGGAGCTGCCGGCCGAGCCCGAGGTCGTGGCCCGCGCCCGCACGCTGGCGACGCGGCAGCTGGCCGCATGGGGCCTGGACGAGCTGGAGTTCACCACGGAGCTGGTGGTCAGTGAACTGGTCACCAACGCCATCCGCTACGGCAGCGAGCCGATCCAGCTGCGGATGATCCGCGACCGGGAGCTGATCTGCGAGGTGTCGGACGGCAGCAGCACCTCCCCGCACGTACGGCGCGCTGAGGAGACCGACGAGGGAGGACGCGGGCTGTTCATGGTGGCGCAGCTCGCCCAGCTGTGGGGCACCCGCTACCACGCCCGCGGCAAGACCATCTGGGCCGAACAGCCCTTCCCCGAGGGGTACCTGGAGGAGGCGGACGCCGCCGCCCCCGCCACGGGCTGACGGCTGCGCCCGTACCCCCGGCCGCCGAGGCGACCGGAGGTACGGGCGTGCTCACTAGCCCGACAGGGCCTGCTGGTACGCCGCCACCGGTACGGGGGCGTAGCCCGCGGGCCGGGTGGTGAACGTGCCCCGGCCCTGGGTGCGGCTGCGCAGCCGGGACGCGTAGCCGAACAGCTCGGCCAGCGGCACGGTGGCGGTGACCGCCGTGGTGCCGGCCCGTGCGGCCGAGCCCGAGACCCGTCCGCGCCGGGCGGCCAGATCGCCCAGCACCCCGCCGACGGCGTCGTCGGGTACGGTCACCACGATCTCGGCCACGGGCTCCAGCAGCTCCATCGCGGCGGCCCTCAGGGCCTCGCGCAGCGCGAACCTGCCGGCCGCCCGGAAGGCCATCTCCGAGGAGTCCTTGGAGTGCGTGGCCCCGTCGGTCAGGGTGACGCGGAGCCCGGTCACCGGATGACCGCCGAGGGGGCCCTCGGCGAGCGCGTCCCGGCAGCCCGCCTCCACGGCCCGGGCGTACTCCTGCGGCACCCGCCCGCCGACGACGGCCGAGCGGAACTCGAACGCGCCGTCGCCGGCCCGCTCCGCATCCGGTGCCAGGGGCTCGACGTCGAGGACCACGTGGGCGAACTGGCCCGCGCCGCCGTCCTGTTTGACGTGCCGGTACACCAGCCCCGACACCCCGCGCACGACGGCCTCCCGGTACGCCACCCGCGGGCGGCCCACGCCGATCCGCAGCCCGTGGCTGCGGCGGATCTTCTCCACCGCGACCTCCAGGTGCAGCTCGCCCATTCCCGAGAGGACCGTCTGGCCCGTCTCGGGATCCGTCCGCACCACCAGCGACGGGTCCTCCTCGACCAGCCTGGCCAGCGCCGCGGACAGCCGGCCCGTCTCGGCGCCGCTGCCCGCCTCGACCGCCACGGACACCACCGGCGCGGCGGCCCGCGGCGGCTCCAGTACGAGAGGCGCCTGCGGTGCGCACAGCGTGGACCCGGCACGGGTGGTCTTGAGCCCGACCACCGCGACGATGTCCCCGGCCACGGCCTGGTCCGCCTCGGCGTGGCGGTCGGCCTGGACGCGCAGGATCCGTCCGATCCGCTCGGTGCGGCCGGTGCCCGCGTCCAGCACGGTGTCCCCCTTCCTCATCGTTCCCGAATAGACCCGCAGACAGGTGAGCCGTCCGGTCGCCGTCGCGGTCACCTTGAAGGCCAGCGCGGCGAACGGCGCCGACGGGTCGGCGGCCCGTTCCTCCACCGCCGCGCCGTGGGTCCCCCGTACGGGCGGCATGTCCGCCGGCGAGGGGAGGTACGACACGACGGCGTCCAGCAGCGGCTCGATCCCGCGGTTGCGGTAGGCCGAGCCGCAGAGCACGACGACGCCTTCACCGCTCCGCGTCAGGTCGCGCAGTGCCGCGGTCAGCGTGGCGGCGGAGAGCGCCGAGGTGGCGCAGTACTCCTCCAGGGCGGCCGGGTGGAGTTCCGCGACCCGCTCCTCCAGCAGTCGGCGGCGGCTGCGCGCCTCCTCGTACAGGGCGTCGGGTACGGGACCCGCCTCGAACGCGTCCGCGGTGGCGCCCCAGAGCAGCGCCCGCATGCGGACGAGGTCCACCGTCCCGCGGAACCCGCCCTCCTGCCCGATGGGCAGCTGGACGACGAGCGGAACGACGTGGAGCCGCTCCCGTACGGACGCGACCGCCCGGTCGAGGTCGGCGCCGACGCGGTCCATCTTGTTGACGAAGACCAGGCGCGGCACGCCGTGGCGGTCGGCCTGCCGCCATACCGACTCGCTCTGCGGTTCGACGCCCGCGACGGCGTCGAACACCGCGACCGCTCCGTCGAGTACGCGCAGGGAGCGCTCCACTTCGTCGGAGAAGTCGACGTGTCCCGGTGTGTCGATCAGGTTGACGTGGTGGCCGTCCCAGGTACAGCTGACGGCGGCGGCGAAGATGGTGATGCCGCGGTCGCGCTCCTGGGGGTCGTAGTCGGTGACGGTCGTGCCGTCGTGGACCTCGCCGCGTTTGTGGGTGGCCCCGGTGGCGTAGAGGATCCGCTCGGTGACGGTGGTCTTGCCGGCGTCGACGTGCGCGAGGATGCCGATATTGCGGACGGTGGTCGAGGGGTTCAGGTGGGTGCGCATGGCCCGAGGTCTTTCTGGAAGGTCGAGAAGAGGGCGGCGCGATTTCCGGACGAAGGACGTACCCGGGCAGATCAGGGCGTACCGGGGCGTACCGGCTCCCGTCAGGGCGTGCGAGGACGCTCTGGGGGGAAGGGTCGTGTCAGTCGTCGCGGACATCCGATGGCGGCCGCGCAGCCGTCATCGGGAAGACGGAGACACCAGGATCACGTCGTACCGGGACCGGGGAGCGAACACGGCGATGCGGTGACACACGGCCCGGCTCCCCTCTCGTCGACGAAGTGCGCACCACGTCCCGTGGCGGCATGAGAGCGAGTGTAGGGACACGCCGACGGCCCGGCACCGCAATTAAGGCTGCGGGCCGGGCCGGACGCCCCCTCAGGACGCGGCGGGGCTCGGGGAGTCGTGCCCGGCGGCGTGGGGGGTGCCTGCCTCGTGCGAGGGGTCGTGCGAAGCGTCGTGCGCGGGGTCGTGCGCCGCGTCGTGGGGGGAGGAGCCGTGGCCGGAGGCCGTTTCGATCGTTCCGCCGAGGCGGGTGTGGGCGCCGGCCAGGACCTCGGCGGAGGCCGCCGTGATGACCCAGGTGGGGCCGACGAGGTACGTGCCGCCGTACATCTGGGCCTCGGTCAGCCAGGTCTGCCGGCCCTGCTCGCTGGTGAAGGTGGCCATCCGGAAGCCCTCCTGGCCCGAACCGCACGCCCCTTCCCGGAGCTCCTCCGCGTCGACCGTGATCTCGGGCGTGCAGCCGAGGGCGTCGGCGATGTCCTGGAGCTGGGCGGGGCGGGCGGCCGAGGCCGCGGCGGGGGAGGCGCTCGGATCGGACGGAGCCTGTGGACCGGCCGCCACCCGGGCGGCGCAGCCGCCGCACAGCAGCGTCGCGAGCAGCACGGCAGCGGCGGCCGCGGCGCGAGCGGCGGGACGGGGTGAACGGGGCATGGCTGACTGCCTCACAGGGTTCGGGCGGAACGGGCGGAACGGGCGGAACGGGGGCGACAGCGCGCTACGCCGTCGGCGGGACCTTCTTGCCCTCGGCGGTGACCGCGAACCAGAGCCCCTGCTTGTTGTGCCCGTTCGCCTGGCCGGGCGCGGTGTCCCCGGTGAACGTGTAGACCGGCCAGCAGTCGATCGTCAGCTGCTCGCTGCCGTCGGGCCGCTTCACCGATCCGACCAGCTTGCCGGAAATCCCCTCGGCTTTCGCCTTGTCGACGGCAGGGGCGGGCTTCCACGTATCCAGGCAGGCGCCGAGGCAGCCGAACTTCATGGGCCAGGCACTGTCCTTGTCGAATCGGTAGAGGGTGCGCCACTGCCCGTCCACCAGGATCTTGCCGAGTTTCTCGTTGTCGGCGACGGAAAGCTCCGCACCCGACTTCATGTCCATGCCCCCCGTTCCCGCCCCCATTTCCGTGCCCGCTCCGGTATTTCCGTCCGCCTTCTGTTTCTTGTCGATCGCCTTCTTGCCGTCCGGCGCCAGTGCGTGCCAGGTGCCGCCGACGCCCTCGCCCTTCGCCTCGCCCGCCTTCGTGTCCTTCGCGTAGCGGTACACGGGCCAGCCGCCGAGGGTCAGCTGCTTGCTGCCGTCGGCCCGGGCGACGGAGCCGACGAGGGACGCGTCGATGCCGGCGGCGGCCGAGGCGTCCTCCGCCGGCACCGCCGGCCACGTCGTGGCGCAGTCCCCCTCGCAGTTGGACTTGGGCGGCTGCGGCGTGTCCTTGTCGAAGCGGTAGAGGGCCATGCCGGCGCTGTCGGTGACCACGCTGCCCACGCTCGCGATGTCCCGTACGGACAGCTGCCCCGCCGACCCGGCCTTGCCGGATCCGGAGCCCGATCCGAGGTCCGAGCCCGACCCGGAGCCGGCGGCGTCCGATCCGTAGCCGCCCGCTCCGTAGCCCGTGTCGTATGCGCCTCCGAGGGCCTTGCCGGCACCTGCCGGCTGTACGGAATTCGCGTTGCGCGCGGCGCCGTTGTCGCTGCTTCCACAACCTGACGCCAGCAGCAGAACCACGGCCACCGATCCGACCGATGAGATACGACGCATCTTGTTCACGATCACTCCTTCGGGTTGAACCCGGGGGGTTCTTCTACTGCCTTATTCATAAGGCCTGACGGGTTCACCGAATTCGAATGAGCGGGAATTTATCAGATCACGCTAACGCTTGAACTCCCGCCGCAGAGGGTCGTTTACCGCGGGCTCATTCCTGAATGCGCAGTGCGAGCGCGGGGCATCGCCGTACCGCGCGGAGCGCCATCGGCCGCAGCCTTCCGGGGACCGACATGACGGCCTCGGCGGGATAGCCGTCCCGGTCCAGCCGTACCACGTCGGGCAGTACGTCCACGCACAGCCCGTGGCCCTTGCACAGCGTCCAGTCCACGACGAGCCGTTCGGGGTTCTCGTCCTCGGGCAGGGGCAGAGCCCCGAGCACGCGGCGTCCGCAGCCGCTGCCCAGGGCGTGGTCGCGCATCTCGTCGGGGAAGACGGCGAGCGCGGAGGCCATGAAGGCCGAGGTTCCGTCGGGATGGCTGCACGCACCGCGGCGCAGCACCCCCCGCATCCGCGCCTCGACCGCCTCCAGGGCGGGCCTGCCTCCCCCGGCCACGAGGGCCTCCACGGCATCGGCGAGCGAGGGCAGGCCCCTGACGCACGGGCCGCACTGGCCGGCGGTCTCGTCCGCCATCCAGCGCATCACGCGGGCCACTTCGCCGGCCGGGCAGGTGTCCTCCGGCAGCGGCAGGACCGCACCCGCCCCCAGCGTGGCCTTGAGCGAGGACAGCGACTCCCGGGAGAGCAGGGCGGTCCGCGCCGCCGCAGCCGTCAGCCACTTGCCGTGGTACCCGCCGACCAGGACGCCCTGGCCCGGCGACGAGCCGCACAGCTCCAGGACGTATGCCAGGGATGTCCCGAGCGGCGCCTCGACCACCGTCGAACCGCTGATCGTCAACATGACGGTGCCCGGTTCGGAATCGAGGCCGACCGAGCGGAATCCCGGCACCCCGAGCCTGGCCGCGACGGCGAGTTGGGCGTACGTCTCGGTATTGGACAGCAGGGTCGGCAGTCCGCTCAGGCCCCGCTCGCTGGTCCGGACCTTCTGCCCGTTCGGAACGGCGGCCCCCCCGTTGAGGCCGTTCACGAGAGAGGTGCCCTCTCCGCTGACGAAGCGCTCGGGAAGCCTGCCGACGCGCAGGCGGCCGCCGGCCACACCGCGCTCGGCAACGGCGGCCCGCAGGGACTGCTCCACGTCGTCCCTGGTCACCCCGATCGCGACCTCCTCGGCGCCGATCGCGTCGGCCGCCAACAGGGCCCCGTCGAGCACCAGGTGCGGGGAGTGCAGCAGCATGGCGGCGTCTTTGAGGCAGCTCGGCTCCCCCTCGGTGCCGTTCACCACGACGGCGGTCCGCCCCTCCTTGGTCCGGGCGGAGCGGATGACCGCTTTGAGCTTGCGGGCGAACGGGAAGCCCGCTCCCCCGCGGCCCCGCAGGTCGATGCCCTCGGCGAGCTCCACGAGATCGCCCGAGGTGTACTGCGGGAGCGGGCCGTGCACCACCGAGTGGTTGGCGCGGTCGAGCCGCGGCAGCACATCGAGTCCGGCCAGCAGCCTGGGCTGGCCGACGCACCCGAGGGCGGGATCGACGATCGAGGTCACTGACGGCCCCGCATCCCGCCGAGCGACCCACCGGGGCGGTCCGTTCCGGGCCCGGCCCCGATGCCGCTGGGGATCACCACCGTGTCGTACGCGTCGCCGCCGTACGCACCGGCGCCGTACGCATCAGCGCCGTACGACTCGGCGCCGTACGCATCGTCACCGTACGACGGCACGTACGGCGTCGTGCCGTACGCCTGGAGGACCTCGGTCGTGGGCTCCAGGGCCTGTCGGGGCGAGGGCACGAACGGGGCCCCCGCCGGTGCGGCGACCGGGTCGGGCTGCTGTGCGACCGGGCGCCGGCCCGACTGCCGGGCCAGCCGCGCCGTCAGCCGCTCGGCGGCCCATTCCGCGGGCTGCCGGACGAACCGCCGCGGCGGCTTCTCGGGCCGGGGCGGGGCGCCCTGGGCGGTGGCCGCCGACGCCGCGACGGGACGTACGGGCTCGACGCGCAGCCTCGCCCGGAGCCGTACGGCGAGCACGCCGGCGACCCCGAGCAGGCAGAGCGCGTACGACACGGTCACCCAGGCGCTGGCGGGACGGCCGGCCTTGAGCCCGTGCACCAGGGAAGCGCCCCACGCCGGGTAGGCGCCTATGTGCAGGGCCCGCCACCACAGGGAGCGGCCCTTGGTGGCGAAGGCGCTGCGGACCGCGCCGGAGACCGCGACGGAGACGAAGAGGTATCCGGCCAGGGTGCCGAGGCCGATGAGCACCGGCTGGTCCTGGTCCGTGAACGGCAGGAACGCGGAGGCGACCCCCGTCTCCGACTCGGCGACCTTGACCCAGATGTGCAGGAGCAGGAAGCCGAGCCCCGCCACGGCGAGGCCGCGGTGGGCCGCCTGGGCGACCAGCCGGTGGCCGGAGGTGAGGACCGTACGGTCCGTGGCCGCGAGGCCCCACAGGACGGCGGAGGTGAGCGAGACGAGCGAGAGGACGCCCGCCCCGAAGTCGAGGAAGTCCCAGAAGTGGCTCAGGGCGCCCGCCCGGGCCGCCACGGACAGGGCGAGCAGGCCCGTGAGGGCGCCGACGACGAGGGTGGCTGGGCGTACGCCTCCGGCGGGGGACAGCAGGGGCGGCCGCCGGACGGCCCGCCTGCCGGCGGCCGCGGCAGCGGCCACGCCGGCATGGCGTCTGGTGCTGCGGGCCCGGTGTGAGCGGGGCGTACGGGCTGGGGACAGGGGCATGTAGTTCTCCCATACGCCCAGGCCCGAGGCACTCCACCGCGCACTCGGCGCCCGGGGTAGTCGACGGAACTGCTCCGCGGCGGGCGGGAGATGAGGTCCCACCGACCGGGAGCGGGGGCCGGAGTGCAGAAGCATCGTGGACCTTCGCAACGCCTCCACAGTATTTATCTAATCGTGACAAGTTCTGGCGCGCGTGGCATCGTCACACCGGACGTCCCCGGAAGATTCCCTTCCAACGGTGCGGTGGCAACGGGAGTGACGCCTTGTCCGCCACCACACCTCCCCGACGGCAAAACTCAGGCAAAGCCGCGGGACTGCAAGTGGATGGCACTCTCCTGGAGGGTGTACGAGGTGCTCAACTCCCCCGTCCGCATTGACGCAGAGGGGGGACGAAGGCCGCCTCGACAGGCTTGTCACCCTCCCACGGGGCAGGCCGTACCCCGGCATGAACGAGGTAACAATGTGCGAACTTCTGAACCGCATCTGGGCTCGTCCCCGAGGCGAATGGACCCGGGTCCTGCGCAGGGAACTCCCCGCGCTGACAGCAGGGATGGTGGAGGAGCTGAGGGAGGAGCTCCCCGGGTTCTCCGCCCTCGTCGACGACCTCGACGAGGAGGTGGTCAGACAGCGGCTCGAAGTGGCCCTGCTCACCGCCCTCGGGTACCGCGAACCCGCGCCGCAACAGCGGGACAAGACCACGGAGCACGCCCACCCCGAAGAGGATGAGGAAGAGGAGGACTACGCGGCCGAGCACGGCCGACCGGGCCAGGAAGAAGAGGAGGAAGAGGATGAAGAGCATCGCGGTCCGCCGTCCGAGCTCCGCGACCCCCGCCGGCGAAGGCAGTTGGCCCCCCTGACGGTCGTCCCCCGCGAGGGACTCGGAACCCGCTCCGAACGGGCGAGGCGCGAGCTGTTCTCCGCCCTTACAAGTGACATGCCCATGGCTGAAATCGCGCTCTCCGAACTGGCCGCCGCGGCCGGCTGGCCGCTCCCGGCCGAGATACGCGCCATCGCCCTCGCCACCCCGGGCGAGACCCAGCAGTTGGCGGCCGTCCTGGACGACGGACTCGCCGGCATGGTCGGCGGCCAGCCCTGCCTGCTCGTCCCGAGCCCGGATCCGGAGACCCGAGCCTCGCTGGAGGCCCTGCTGCGCGGCCGGTTCGCCGCCGTGGGCCACCCCGTCGCCCCCCGCGACACCGCTTCCTCCCTGCGGTGGGCCCTGCGACTGCTGTCCCTCACCCCCAACCGCCCCGGCCTGGAGGCGCGGGCCCTCTTCGTCGACGATCACCTCTCCACCCTGATGCTGCTCCAGGACGAGCCCCTGGCCCACGCGCTGGCCGCACGCTGGCTGCGGCCGCTGGCCAACCTGACCCCGCGCCAGAGCGAACGGCTCGAAGTGACCCTTCTGGCCTGGCTTGAGGGCGGCGGTGCCCCCGAGGCCGCCAAGGCGCTGAGCGTGCACCCCCAGACCGTGCGCTACCGCATGCGGCAGCTCGAAAAGCTCTTCGGCCCCGGCCTGCGCGATCCGCGGACCCGGTTCGAGCTCGAAATGGCCCTGCGCAGCCGCCGCCTGATGGCCCAGGTACGCCGTCAGCACTCGCGGGTCGGCCGCAAGGTGCGCGTCGCCACCACCGACTTCCGGCCGCTGGGCGTCGGGCGCATGGCCCGCGTCAACGGCCTGTAGCCCCCGGCCCGACCCCCAGGCCCCCCGGCCCCCGACCCCCAACCCCCAACCCTCCCCCTATATACGGATTCGGCCCCGGTCCCCTCCCCCGCCCCCGCGGAGCGGAGGGGACCGGGGCCGCCGCGTGCCACCGGCCTACAGGCTCGCGAGTACGGCGGACGCCGCCCCGGCCCGCAGCGCGGCATTGAGGTCCAGCAGTTCGGCGTACGCACGGGAGCAGGACCGGCAGACCGCGAGGTGCCGGGCGAGACCGCGGCCGCGGGACGTGGTCCCGCGGCGCCGGATCACCGCCCCGAGCAGGGTGCCGTAGTGGCGGCACCGGTCGTCGGCGGCCGTGTCCAGATGGGCCCGCAGGTACGCCTCGCGCAGCCCTTCGCGGGCCCGGAAGGCCAGCGAGGTGACCGCGCTGGGGGTGATGCCGAGCAGCAGCGGGACGGGGTGCGGGCAGTCGTCCTCGACGAGGGTGTGCCAGAGGACGGCCCTCCAGCGTTCGGGCAGGGCCTGGAAGGAGCGGGCGACGAGCCGGCGGTCCTCGCCGTCCAGCAGCCGGCGCTGCGGGTCGTCCCCGTCGGGACCGGGCCGGCACCAGGCCTCGATGTCGGCCGTCAGGACGGTCCGGCCGGCGCAGGCCCGCCACTCGACGGCCGTGCGGCGGACCACCGACAGGAGGTACGGACGCCAGTCCTCCCGCGGGCCCGCTCCGGAGCGGACGGCCTGGAGCGTGCGGATGAACGCCTCCGAGACCAGGTCCTCGGCATCCTGCGGGGACCGGGAGCAGCGGCGCGCACATGCAAAAGCGGCGGCACGGTGCCGCCGGTGGAGGAGCTCGCAGGCGGCCGGATCGCCGTCGCCGGCGGCGTAGGCCGCCCTGAGCCGCAGTATGAGCTCCCCGTCCGGGGGCTCGGGACCCGAACCGGGTCCGGGGTCGGGTTCGGGAGGGGTGGTGTGACGAGAGCCGGACATGGCACTCCTCGTGTGTGTCTCAGGGCCCGTGCTCAGGCCCCTTCGGGCGGTGGCACAAACGCGTATGCGGTGCCGGTCCGAAGTCGGCTTCGGACCGGCACCGCTCTCGGGGCGACGCGGGGGAGGTGGGAGGGCGGCGTCGCCCCGAGGTTCTCAGCGGCAGGCGCGCCCGTCGTTGATGCAGCGCACCGCTCCGGCCATCAGGCCGTTCGACATGACGTTGATGAAGTCGCCGTGGTCGGTCACCGGCTTGTGCAGCTGCTCGGGGAAGCTGTCCACGGCGAAGCGGGAGCCGGGCGGCACGCTGTAGACGATCCGCTGCACCAGCTGCGGGATGGCCTTGAAGCCCTTCTTGCAGTTGCCGTTGGCGTCGGCGAAGGCCACGTGGGTGCGGTGGTTGGCGCTGTCGATGTTCTTGCCGTCCCAGCAGCTCTGGAAGTTGAACGTCCGTACGACGTCACTGCCCTTGGGGCACACCGGGTACTTGTCCTTCAGCTGGCGGTTCTCGAACCCGGTGCAGCTCCAGGACGCGTTGGCGTTGGCGTTGCCGTTGGTGAGGGCCTTGGCGTCGCCGGTGATGATCCGCATGAAGCGGGGCATCGCCGCGACCTTGCTG
Source organism: Streptomyces sp. NPDC051109 (assembly GCF_044455885.1). Lineage (NCBI taxonomy): Bacteria > Bacillati > Actinomycetota > Actinomycetes > Kitasatosporales > Streptomycetaceae > Streptomyces > Streptomyces sp. NPDC051109. The sequence continues at coordinate 257,463 of NZ_JBITFF010000009.1, read as the reverse complement.
ACGGGGCTGCCCTTGAACTCGATGGTCACCTGCTTCGGCTTCAGGATCGTGCCGATGTTCGCGTCCTGGCCGCCGCCGGGCGCCTTGGCGTCCTTCTCCGCCTTGCCGTCGCGCAGGCGCAGCACCGGCCAGTAGTACGCCGACTGGTCGCCGTTGGTGCAGGTGGTCCCGGACTGGGCGAGGCTGTTGTTCGTCGAGAAGGCGTCGGTGGTCTTGTTGCCGACGTAGTCGTGCATGTGGTGGGCGCCGTTGCTCACACCGGGCGCGACGATGACGTTGTCGGGGTTGAAGTGGCCGTTCTCGTTGCGCCCGCACTGCACGGCGAACGATCCGGTGGAGGCGCCGCCGCGGGCCGCCGGCTTGCGCACATTGGGCTTCACGGTGCCGATGGCGACGAAGTCGCTGCGCGCCGGGCCTCCCTTGGCCTGTTGCTGCTGCTGTTGCTGCTGCTGTTGCTGTTGCTGGGGTGCGCCCTGCTTGGCGGCGGCGTCGGCCCCGTTCGCGAGGGCCGGCTCGTCCGCCGGGTCGGCGGCCGCCGCCTCCTTCATCACGCACGCGCTGAGCCCCTGCAGGCCGGCGGGCTTCTGGCCTGCCTTCCCGAGCGCGTCGGACAGGTTGGTGATGGTCTTATCGCGCTGCTGCTTCAGCCCGCCCAGCAGGGCCTTGCCCTGGGCCTGGCCCGAGGAGAGCTTCTGATAGGCGTCGGCGACCTGGGTGTCGAGCTTCGCGAGGTTCGCGTCCACCTCGCCTCGGGCCTGGTCGGGGACGTTCTCCAGCTTGTCGCCGACGTCGGGGCAGTCGATGGTGGCGGTCACGGGCGCACGGGAGTCCTGCCCCGCGAAGGCGCCCTGTTCGACGATCACGACCGCGCCGCCGCCCAGCGCGAGGGCGGACATCACGGCAAGGATCTTGTGCTTCGGCCGCAGTCGGCGTTTGTGGCCCTTTTGGCTCATGCGATCACTTCACTTCGTCGGTCGGGAAACGGTGGAGGAGGCGGGGGCGGGGGCGGCGGGGGTCCCCGGCTGGGCGTCCGCGAGGCCGTCGAAGTCGACCAGCCCGCTGGCCTCTAGGACCGTGATGTGGTCCAGGACGGTGGTGTTGGCGTCCGTGGCCAGGGCCCGGACCATGGAGTTGCGGGTCTGCGCGCGGATCTGGGCCACCAGCGCGAACACCTTGCCGTGCGCCCTGCGCAGCAGCTGCGCGAACAGCTGCTCGTACTGGGGGCCTTGGGCCTTGTCCAGCTGGTCGAGCCACTCCTGCTGCTGTGCGCTGGGCCGGCTGGGAAGCTCCATGCCGAGGGCCTGTCCCACCTCCAGGACCCTGCGGTCCAGTTCGGTGTGGCCTTCGACGAGATGCATCCCGGCGGTGCGGATGGCGGGCCGCGTGCCGCGCTGCATCGCCTGCCGCCCTGCGGGCAGCTCCCACAGGCCGGCGAGCCGCACCTTGCGGACGAAGTCCCGGTCCTGGGGGGTGAGCGGCCCGAAGGCCGTGCTCTGGATCCCGCCGCCGTCGTCATCGGCCGCCGCAGCGGTGGCGGCCGCGGCGTTCGACCCGCCGAACTTCTGCACGGGGATCAGCAACGCGATCAGGGTGAAGGCGAGGGCGCCGATCACTACGCCGGTTGCCATCACGTGTCTCGATGCCACCGACATGCTGCCGACGGCCGACCGACGGAAAGACAGCACTTTGCCTCCTTGCTGCGTGGACCGGGAGGGGGCTGCGACGGCTCGGGCTCCGGCAGTTGCCCGTGTCCAATGCACCCGTGCTCCCCGGGTGCCACGGGACGCTAGTGCCAGTTGTGGTGTCTGTTTGGAAGGACCATCACGAATGGACAAACATCCGGGCAACGCCCCGAAAGGCTGGTACCGTTCGCGAGCGCCGGCGCCTGTGCTAGGGCGCCCCGGGCACGGAGTGGGTGCGGGCCACGAGCAGGGCCACGTCGTCGCGGTCGTCCGGCTGGCGCAGTTCGGCCAGCAGCAGGTCGCAGGTCTCCTCAAGGGGACGGGTGGGGTCGTCGAGCAGGGCCGTGAGCGCCTGCAGACGGATGTCGATGTCCTGGTCGCGGGTTTCGACGAGCCCGTCGGTGTAGAGGACGAGCTGGTCGCCGACGTCCAGGTCCAGCGCGGTGGCCTCGAAGGGCACGCCGCCGACCCCGAGGGGCGCGCCGGTCGGCAGGTCGAGGAGCTCGGGCGGCCGCCCGGGGCTCGTCCGTACCGGCGGCAGGTGGCCGGCGATCGCGATGCGGCACCGGTTGCGGTGCGGGTCGTACACGGCGATCACGCAGGTGGCCATGGTGTGCCCGAGCCCGGTGGCGGTGTGATCGAGCCGGGTCAGGACGGTGGCGGGGTCGAGGTCGAGCTCCGCCAGGGTGCGGGCAGCGGTGCGCAGTTGGCCCATGGTGGCGGCCGCGTTGATGCCGCTGCCCATGACGTCGCCGACCACGAGGGCGGTCTTGTCGTCGGGCAGCGGGATGACGTCGAACCAGTCGCCGCCCACCTCGCCGGCCGCCTCGGCGGGCTGGTAGCGGTAGGCGATCTCCAGACCCGGGGTGGGGGTGGGGTGGTGGGGCAGCAGGTGGCGCTGGAGGGCGAGCGCGGCGCGGCGCTGGTTCTGGTACCAGCGGGCGTTGTCGATGCAGACGGCGGCGCGCGCCGCGAGCTCGCTGGCCAGCAGGACGTCGTCGTGGTCGAACGGCAGCGGGTTGTCGGTGCGCTGGAGGCCGAGGGCGCCGATGACCTCGCCGCGGGCGATCAGCGGCACCGCCAGGTACGAGTGGAGCCCGGCCGAGGCGAGGAGGGTGGCGGCGTCGGCGTCGCGGGCGACGCTGGGAAGCTCCGTCGCCGTGACCTCCGCCACGAGCACGGGGCGGGCGGCCCGTACGCACTGGGTGACCACCCGGGTGGTGTCGTACCGGGCGATCGAGCCGACCGGGTCGGCCGCGAGGGTGGCGGGGGTCGGGCGGGCCGCCTTGACGGCCAGGGCGCGGAACTGGACGGTCTCGTCCGTCTCGGCCCCGGGCGGGTGGTCGCCCGTCAGGACGGCGTCGAGGACGTCGACCGTGGCGAGGTCGGCGAGCTGCGGCACCGCGATGTCGCCGAGCTCGCGCGCGGTGACCCAGAGGTCGAGGGTGGTGCCGATGCGTACGGAGGCGTCGGCGATCAGGGCGAGTCGCTGGCGGGCCAGGGCGACGGCCGTCGAGGTCTTGTGCTGTTCGGTGACGTCGACGACGGAGGCGGCGACGCCGAGCGGCCGCCCGGCCGGGTCCTCCAGCCGGTAGATGGAGAGCGACCAGGCGTGGTCCTGGTCGGGGTCGGCGGGCGTACGGCCGGTGGTGAACCGGTTCAGCTGCGGTCGGCCGGTGGACAGGACCTCGCGCATGGCCGCCTCGATGGACTCGGCGTCCAGCCGCGGCAGGGCCTCGTGGAGGCGGCGGCCCATGTGGTCGGCTGCGGGCAGCCCGTTGATCCGCTCCAGGGCCGGGTTGACCAGGACGTAGCGCAGGTCGGTGTCGAAGACGGCCAGGCCGATCGGGGACTGCGTGACCAGCCGCATCGACAGGGCCAGGTCGCGTTCCACCCGCCGTACGGTGGCCTGGTCGGAGGCGATGCCGAGGGCGTAGAGCCGCCCGTCGGCGTCCTCCAGCCGCATGTTGCGGAATTCCGCCATGCGGGTGCTGCCGTCCTTGTGCCGTACGGGGAACGCCCCGGCCCACGCGCCTTCGCCGGACATCACCTCGTCGAAGAGGGAGAGGACCATCGCCAGGTTCTGTTCGTCGACGAGCAGCTGCGCAGCGAGCCGGCCGAGCGCCTCGTCGGCGGTGTAGCCGAACAGCTCCTCGGCCTGCGGGCTCCACAGCGCGATCCGCCCCTGGGCATCGAGGACCACCGCCGCGACGCCGAGCACGTCGAGGAGGCCGGGCCCGGTGGCGGGGTCGACAGAGGGTTCCGGGCCGCCCGGCTCGGCAGGGGCGCCCGGCTCGGCAGGGGCGCCCGGGCGTGCCGGTTCCGGGTCGGCCGGGAAGGCGTCCGCCGTACTCATGCCGGCCGCTCCTTCCCGTCCACTGCCGCAGGGCGGTGCATCGGCCTGCTGGGTCTCCATGCCCCGGGTCCGCGCCCGGGGTGCTCCCATCCTCTCTCCACTCCCCCGGACCGGCAGCGCAGCCGCCCCCCGATACGGCCGTACGACGGAGCGCGGCCGGTGCGCGGCCGGTGCGCAGCCGGTGCGCGGGAACAATACGCGCGGTGTATGCAGGACTCATGGACGACCGGCCGCCGCATCCGAGCCAGCGCCACGTCGGCGAACCGCGCCTGCCCCTGCTGGCGGTTCCCTTCGCGCTGATCGCGGCCGTCACGGTGGTCGACGTCCTGGCCCCGCCCGATGTCCACCTGGGGCCGTTCCTGGTCGCGGCCCCGGCCCTCACCGCGTCCTTCGCCGGTCCGCGGATGACGGGGTTCGTCGGCGCGGTGGCCGTCGCGGCCCAGGTGACGGTCGCCGTGGTGCGGACCACCGGCACCGATCTGAACCACACCTTCCAGATCATCGCGCTGGTCCTGATCTCGATCTTCGTCACCGTGTTCGCACACCTGCGCGAGGTCCACGAGAAGCAGCTGACCCAGCTGCGCTCCGTCGCCGAGGCCGCCCAGGAGGTGGTCCTTCGACCGCTGCGCGACCGGATGGGCCCGCTGCGCCTGGCCTCGGTCTACCTGGCCGCGGAGGCCGAGGCCCAGATCGGCGGGGACCTGTACGCCGCCACCCGCACCCCGAGCGGCACCCGGCTGATCATCGGCGACGTCCGCGGCAAGGGCCTGGAGGCGGTCGGGGACGCCGCCCTGGTGCTCGGCGCGTTCCGGGCCGCCGCCCACCAGGAGGCGGACCTGCCGACACTGGTCGCCCACCTGGAGGCCGCCGTGGCAGCGGACCCGGACGGCACGGGCGAGCCGGCGGCGGAGCCCGGCGAGGCGTTCACCACGGCGGCGGTACTGGACATCCCCGATCGGGAGATGACCGTGCGGCTCATCAGCTGCGGGCACCCGCCGCCGCTGCTGCTGCGAGGAGGACGGGCCGTCCCCCTCGAGGTGGACCACCCGGCGCCGCCGCTGGGCCTGACGCAGTACGTGGACACCGGCTTCGCCCCGCAGTCCTTCTCCTTCGAGCCCGGAGACGTGATCCTGCTCTACACGGACGGCGTCATCGAGGCCCGCGATGCCGAGGGCGCCTTCTACCCGCTGCCGGAGCGGGCCGCCGACTGGCCGGGGGACGGCCCGGACGCGCTCCTGCGCCACCTCTGCGCGGACCTGCTGGCGCACTCCCCGGGCGGCAGCCTGGGCGACGACGCGGCGATGGTGGCCATCCAGCGCATCACCGGCGGCCCCTGACCCCTCCGGTCCCGAATCCCCCGTTGCTCCAGTTCCTTTGGCGTGTCGGCCAGTTGTCCGGTTTCGAGCTCGTTCGTGAGACGCATACGGTCCGGCCCTCCGGGATGATTCGCCCGGGTGCCTTCGTACAACAGGGTGGTGAGGCCATCGCATTCACGGAAGGAAAACGGCTCTTCGTGAACATGAAACGCCTCGCACCCATGCTCGCCGCCGCCGGTCTCATCGCGACCACCGTCCCGCTGCTCTCGGCGACGCAGGCCTCCGCCTCCCCGGCCGCGGAGTACACCCCGCAGAAGCCGGCGTGGCAGCGCTGCAGCACCGGTCAGCCCGCCTCGTACGAGTGCGCGACGATCAAGGTCCCACTCGACTACCGGCGCCCGCAGGGGCGCACGATCGACCTCGCGATATCGCGGATCAAGAGCGAGAACCCGGCCAAGCGGCACGGTGCCATGCTGCTCAACCCGGGCGGCCCGGGCGGCGGGGGACTCGATCTGCCGCTGATGATGAACGAGTTGATGCCGAAGGACGTGCGCGACCAGTACGACCTGATCGGCTTCGACCCGCGCGGAGTCGGCGCCTCCACGCCCATCACCTGCGGGTTGACCGACGCCGAGCAGAACATCGACCGGCCGTACAAGGAGGAGACGTTCCCGGCGGACGTGGCCTGGGCGCGTACGGTCGCGGAGAAGTGCCGCGAGAAGTCCGGCTCGATCCTTCCGTTCGTCACCACCCGCAACACCGCGCGCGACATGGACGCGATCCGCGCCGCGCTGGGCGAGAAGAAGATCTCGTACGTCGGCTACTCGTACGGGACGTACCTGGGCGCGGTGTACACGCAGATGTTCCCGAACCGCAGCGACCGCTTCGTGCTGGACAGCGGCGTGGACCCGGCGCGCATCTGGCGGGGCATGATCCAGGTGTGGGCGACGGAGGCCGAGCCCGCCTTCAAGCGGTGGACGCAGTGGACGGCCGAGCGCTCGGCCGACTTCGGGCTCGGCGACACCCCGGACGCGGTCTCGAAGACCTTCTGGGACCTCGTGGCCCGGGCGAACCAGCAGCCGATCGAGTTCGAGGGCACGAAGCTCACCGGTGATGACATCCGCACCGCGCGGGCCCTCTTCTTCTACCCCTCGCAGGCGGCCCCCCTGGTCAAGGCGCTGAAGGACGCGGCGGACGGCAAGCCGCTCCGGCTGACCGAGCCCCAGCGCAAGCTGCTGAAGCCGACCGCCGAGCCGGCGTCGGACAACGGCACGGCCGTCTTCTGGTCCGTGGTGTGCGGGGACACGGAATGGCCCCGCTACCCGGAGCAGTACGAGCGGGAGGCCGCGAAGGACAAGGCCAGGTACCCGCTCTACGGGGACTACGCCTCCAACATCAAGCCGTGTGCGTACTGGCAGCGGCCGATCGAGCCGGCGACGGCGATGAAGACGAAGACCGATGTGCTGACCGTGCAGAACGAGTGGGACTCCCAGACCCCGCTGGTCAGCGGCCAGGGCCTGCACAAGGCGCTCAAGGGCTCGCGGATGGTGCTCGCGATGGGCGGTGAGGGCCACGGCGTGTACCTCGCCGATCCGAACTCCTGCGCCAACGCCACGGTCAACTCCTACCTGGCGACGGGCAAGCTGCCCGCCCGGGACGTGACCTGCCGGACGGCCCCGGGCGCGCAGGAGCGCCGCTCCGAGATCGCCCCGCAGTCGCCGCAGCGCTTCCCGGTCCTGACCGACGGGAGGTTCTGACCCCGGGGCTTCGGCCGCCGATCAGGACGCCTCCCCGGCGGCCCTTGATCCGGCGGCCGAAGTCGGGCGCGTCCTCGCGGGCCGCGCCGGGCGCGAAGCCCGCCGGCGATCCGCGGCGACCGCGGACCCGCGCCCTAGGCGCGCGCCGCGTCCCCCGCCGGGCCGCCGCCGACCCGGCTCCCCCGCAGCGGCGTCAGCAGCCCCGCCCCGAGGATGGCCAGGCAGAACACCCCGGCGGCCACGCTGACCGCCGGGACCCCGTGCCGGGCGGCCAGCACGGTCAGGGCGGCCGCGCCCACCGGACCCGAGGCGTTGTGCACGGTCCAGAAGGCGGAGGTGACCCGCCCGAGCAGCGGATCCGGGGTCACCTCCTGGCGCAGGGTCAAGGAGCAGACCGCGCCGAGGGTCAGCCCGAACATGAACACGGCGGCCAGCACGGCGATCACCGGCAGGCTCCGGCTGACACCGGTCCCCGCCACCGACAGGCCGATCAGGGCGGTCGAGCCCAGCCAGCAGGCGCCGAAACCGAAGGTCCCGCGCAGCGGCGCGGCGGCGAAGGCCGCGCCGACCACACCCACCCCGCTCACCGCGATGACGTAGCCGACGGTGGCCGCGCCCAGCCCGAGATCGTGCCGGATCCGGAAGACCAGCAGGTCGGTGGCGCCCATGGTGACGAAGGTCAGCAGCGTGAGCAGTACGGTCAGCGCCCGCAGCACGGGGTGGCCCCACAGGAAGCGGAACCCCTCGACGAACATCTCGCGCAGCTTCCCCGCTTCAGGGGTGCCCGGCTTCGAGGCCCCCGGCGCGGCGGTGCCCTCCCGCCCGAAGGCCACCCACCGCAGGCTCACGGCCGAGACCAGGAAGGTCGCCCCGTCCACCCCCAGGGCCCAGTCCGCGCCGACCCCGGCGGCGATGAACCCCGCCGCCGCCGGTCCGCACAGGGTCCCGAAGGCGAAGGCCGCCGTCAGCCGCCCGTTGGCGGTGATCAGGTCCTCGGCGCGGACCAGGTTCGGCACCGCCGTCACGTACGCCACGTCGAACAGCGTCTTCAAGGCGGTCACCAGGGCCGTCAGTACGTACAGCACCCAGATCCGCGGCCCGGCCAGCCAGATGAACGGGACCGCGCCCAGCAGCAGCGCCCGTACGAGATCGCAGGCGATCATCAGGCGGCGCCGGTCCGTCCGGTCCACCACGTACCCGGCGAACAGCCCGGTCACGATGGCGCCGACCCCCGAGATGACCGTGATCAGGCCCATCTGGACCACGGACCCCGTGGCGTCGAGGATTAGCAGGGGCAGCGCGAGCAGCGAGATCGACCCGCCGAGGACGGACAGCGCCTGGCCGAGCCAGAAGATGTTGAAGTCGCGGTTGCGCCAGAGCGAGGGGTGGTGGACGAGGGCCGGCACCCGGCTCAGCCCAGCAGGGCGTAGACCGTCGAAGCCGTCGCGGACGGCTCCTCGGCGCCTTCGGGGGTCATGGTGATGTCGGCGAAGGCCATGCGCTTGCCGAGCTTGGTCACCCGGACCCCGATCAGCACGTCCGCGCCGACCACCGGCCGCTGGAAGCTGGTCGACTGCTGGACCGTGGTCATCGGCCCGTACGCCCCGCGCGCCGCGGAGATCGCGATGACGGTGGCGGTGTCGGCGGCCGCCATCAGGGCCTGCCCGGACAGGGCGCCGCCGTCCCGGGCCAGCGCCTCGGACCAGGGCAGCCGCAGTACGGCGTGCCGCTCGCCCGTCTCCTGGACGGTCAGCCCGAGGGCGAGCACCCAGGGGGCGAAGTTGTCGGCGAGGATCTTGTCTGCGTCTGCGGGCGTCAGGGTCACCCGCAGATTGTGGCGGCCCGCCCCCGGCCGCCACAACACCTTTCAGCGCAGTACGCGTTCCAGCCATGCCAGGAGGTCGGCGACGACCTCGCCCCGATCCGTCTCGTTGAACAGCTCGTGGCGGGCGTCCTCGTACGTGTGGTACTCGACGTCCGGGTGGCCGGCCGCACGGTAGCGCTCGACCACCAGATCGCTGAGTTCCAGCCCGTAGTTGAGCGGGTCCGCCGAGCCGACGGCGACGTAGAGCGGAACGGCGGCCGGCGCGCCCGCCGGGTCGTGGAACCGGGTCGAGGCGGCCTCGTACAGCTCCCCCATGGCCCGGTCGTCGATCGCGAAGCCGCAGAGCGGGTCGGCGAGGTAGGCGTCGACCTGGGCCTCGTCCCGGCTGAGCCAGTCCGCGGGCGTACGGGCGGGCTCGAACGGCGCGTTGAAGGCGGTGAGCGGGTCCGCGCCGGCCTCCGCGACCCGCAGGAACATCCGGTCCACGGCGGTGGTGCCGTACAGCGCGACGGCGTCGGCGTGCTCCGGCCAGTCGAGCAGGTAGTGCTGCGCGGCGAAGGAGCCGAGGCTGTGTCCGAGCAGTACCAGCGGCATGCCGGGGTGCAGTCCGCGGACCGTCTCCGAGAGCGCGGCGAGGTCGTCGACCAGCAGCTGCCAGCCGTTCTCGCCGAGCACGCCGGGCCCGGCGTTCATCGTCAGGCCGTGGCCCCGGTGGTCGGGCGCGTAGACGGCGTAGCCGTGCGCGGCCAGCTCGCCGGCCAACGGGGCGTACCGCAGGGCGTGTTCACCCATGCCGTGGGCGATCAGGACGATCGCCCGCGGATCGGGGCCGGCCGGTCCGGGGAGCCACGTGTGCACGGTCACGGTGGTGCCGTCGCTGCTGTCGAACGTGAACATCGTGACTCCCGAACCGGGTCAGAGTGTCGCTGCCAGTTCCGTACCCTGGCGGATCGCCCGCTTGGCGTCCAGCTCGGCGGCCACATCCGCGCCGCCGATCAGGTGCGGTCGGCCGCCGGCCGCGAGCAGGGCCTCGTACAGGTCGCGGCGCGGCTCCTGGCCGGTGCAGAGCACGACCGTGTCGGCGGGGACGAGCCGCTGCTCGCCGCCGACGGTGATGTGCAGGCCCTCGTCGTCGATCCGGTCGTACGTGGCACCCGCGACGGAGACGACACCGCGGTGCTTGAGCTCCGCACGGTGGATCCAGCCGGTGGTGGTGCCGAGGTCCTTGCCGACCTTGGTGGTCTTGCGCTGGAGGAGGTGGACCTGGCGCGGGGGCGCGGGCCGCTCGGGGGCGGTGAGCCCGCCGGGGCCGGCGTAGGCGGTGTCGACGCCCCAGTGGCGGAAGTACGTCTCGGGGTCCTGGGAGGCGCCCTCGCCGCTGTCGGTGAGGAACTCGGCGACGTCGAAGCCGATGCCGCCGGCTCCGACGACGGCGACGCGGTCGCCGACGGGGGCACCGTCGCGCAGTACGTCGAGGTAGCTGACGACGTTGGCGTGCTCGACGCCCTCGATGTCGGGGATGCGGGGGGTGACGCCGGTGGCGACGACGACCTCGTCGTAGCCCTGGAGGGTCTCGACGTCGGCGCGGGTGTTCAGCCGTACGTCGACGGCGCGGGCGGCGAGCTGGGTGCCGAAGTAGCGGATGGTCTCCTCGAACTCCTCCTTGCCCGGGATGCGGCGGGCGATGTCGAGCTGTCCGCCGATGTGGCCGGAGGCCTCGAAGAGGGTGACGGCGTGGCCGCGTTCGGCGGCGGAGACGGCGCAGGCGAGGCCGGCCGGGCCGGCGCCGACGACGGCGACGCGCTTCTTCAGCTGCGTGGGCGAGAGGACGAGTTCGGTCTCGTGGCAGGCGCGCGGGTTGACGAGGCAGCTGGTGATCTTGCCGCTGAAGGTGTGGTCGAGGCAGGCCTGGTTGCAGCCGATGCAGGTGTTGATGGTCTCGGAGCGGCCGGCCGCGGCCTTGGCGACGAAGTCGGCGTCGGCGAGGAAGGGGCGGGCCAGCGAGACCAGGTCGGCGCGGCCGTCGGCGAGCAGCTCCTCGGCGATCTCCGGGGTGTTGATGCGGTTGCTGGTGACGAGCGGGACGGAGACCGCGCCCATCAGCCGCTTGGTGACCCAGGTGTAGGCGCCGCGCGGGACGGAGGTGGCGATGGTGGGGATGCGGGCCTCGTGCCAGCCGATGCCGGTGTTGATGATGGTGGCGCCGGCGGCCTCGATCTCCTTGGCGAGGCGGACGACCTCGTCGAGGGTGGAGCCGCCGGGGATCAGGTCGAGCATGGAGAGCCGGTAGATGAGGATGAAGTCCTCGCCGACGGCCGCGCGGGTGCGCCGGACGATCTCCAGCGGGAAGCGCATGCGGTTCTCGTACGCGCCGCCCCAGCGGTCGGTGCGCTTGTTGGTCGCCGCGGCGATGAACTCGTTGATCAGGTAGCCCTCGGAGCCCATGATCTCTACGCCGTCGTAGCCGGCGAGCTTGGCGAGGCGGGCGGCGCGGACGAAGTCCTCGACGGTGCGCTCGACCTCGATGTCACTGAGCTCGTTCGGGACGAAGGGGCTGATGGGGGCCTGGAGGGCGGTGGGGGCGACCAGGTCCTTGTGGTAGGCGTAGCGGCCGAAGTGGAGGATCTGCATCGCGATCTTCCCGCCCTCGGCGTGCACGGCCTCGGTGATCACACGGTGCTCGGCGGCCTCGTCCTCGGTGGTGAGGCGGGACCCTCCCTCGAACGGGCGGCCGGCGTCGTTCGGGGCGATGCCGCCGGTGACGATCAGGCCGGCGCCGCCGCGGGCGCGCTCGGCGTAGAAGGCGGCGAGCCGCTCGAAGCCGCCCTGGTGCTCTTCGAGGCCGGTGTGCATCGACCCCATGATCACGCGGTTCGGCAGCGTGGTGAAGCCGAGGTCCAGGGGGCTCAGCAGGTTCGGGTACCGGCTCTGGGAACTCATGGGGGGCGCCTCCTCGCGCGGGGGTGATGGACCTGTTCTAGCGAGGAGGAGGCCTATTGTGCAACTAGGTGCATAACCAAGTGGCGGAGTTCACGCCCGCGACTGCGTCCCGGGAGCCGTCGAGCGCCGGGTACCAGCCGGCGCCGGCGGCCGGCGGGAGCAGCCGGGGCGCCGCGCACCCACCCGGCAGATCACGCGGACGGTGTCGGGCTCCCCCGCCGAGGGCCGGGCGGCGGAAGCCGGGCTCGCGCAGGGCCGGACTCCGCCGCCGCGGCCGGTCAGGCCCGGCGCAGGCGGATCGTGACGATCTGGAACGGGCGCAGGGTGAGGGCCACCGTGCCGTCCGCCGTGGGGGCGGATACCGCCGTGCCGGGCAGGGGGCGCTCCAGGAGGTCGGTCTCCGTCGCCGCCGCGATGCGGAAATCCGCCTCCAGCGATGCCGTCGCGCGGCCTCCCCGGGATTCGTAGAGGCGGACGACCAGGTCACCGCTGCGGTCCTCGGCCAGTTTGACCGCCTCGACCACCACCGCGTCATTGTCGAGTGCCAGCAGCGGGGCGACCGGTGCCGCTCCGCGGACCACCCGCTCCGGCAGGTTCAGCGCGTGGCCCTCGCGCACCGCGTCCGCGATCTCCGCCCCCGGTGCCAGCGAGAACCGCAGGGTGTGGGCGCCCTGGTCGGTCTCCGGGTCCGGATAGCGCGGGGCCCGCAGGAGGGAGAGGCGGACCGTCGTGGTCTGGCCCCCGTCGGGGCGCATGTCGCGGGTCACGTCGTGGCCGTACGTGGAGTCGTTGAGGATCGCCGTCCCCCATCCCGGCTCCTCCACGTGGATCCACCGGTGCGCGCAGATCTCGAACTTGGCGGCCTCCCAAGAGGTGTTGGTGTGGGTGGCCCGGTACACGTGCCCGAACTGGGTCTCCGAAGCCGACCGTTCGGCCTTCACGTCGAGGGGGAAGGCGGCTTTCAGGAACTTCTCCGTCTCGCGCCAGTCCACCTCCGTGACCATGTCCACCGTCTTCGCCCCCGCCCGCAGCGTGATCGACTGGACCGCCGCCGAGCGGCCGAAGCGGCGGGAGACCCGGACCGTCACCGCGTCCGGGCCGGCCTCCGCCACCTCCAGCGCGTCCAGCTCCACCAGGTCGGTCACGCTGTTGCGGTAGAACGCGTCGACGTCCCACGCGTCCCACATGTTCGGGAAGTCGGGGTGGATCTGGAGCAGGTTCGCGGCCCTCCCCGGGGCCAGCGCCTCCCGGCGCGCCTCCAGGTCGTACGCCGACACGATCAGCCCGCGGCCGTCGACCTCCACCAGCAGCCGTCCGTTGGCCAGGACGTGCCCGCCGCCGTGCCGCTCCTCCACGGTGACCGGCTGGTCCCCGGCCGCCGCTTCCGGCAGGCCCGCGCCCCCGGCCGGGATGCCGCGCCGGGCGTGCGGGGCGCAGTTGAAGACCAGCTCGGCGGTGCCCTCTCCGGCCAGGGCCAGTTGCGCGGCCAGCGTGATGTGGCGCAGCTCCTCCCGTACCCGCGCGTACGTCGCGCGCGCCTCGCGGTGCACCCAGGCGATGGACGATCCGGGGAGGATGTCGTGGAACTGGTGGAGCAGCACGGTCTTCCAGATCCGCTCCAGGTCCTCGTACGGATACCCGTACCCCGGCACCCGGACCGCGGCGGTCGCCGCCCACAACTCGGCCTCGCGCAGCAGCGATTCGCTGTGGCGGTTGCCCTGCTTGGTCTTGGCCTGCGAGGTGTAGGTGCCGCGGTGCAGCTCCAGGTACAGCTCGCCGGCCCAGACGGGGGCGTCCGCGTACTCGGCGTGCGCCTTCTCGAAGAACGCGTCGGGCCTCTCGATCTCCACGCGCGGGGAGCCTTCGAGGTCCCGCTGCCGCCTGGCCCGGGCCAGGTGCTCCCGGGTGGGGCCGCCGCCTCCGTCGCCCCAGCCGAAGGGGACGAGTGAGCGCGAACCCCTGCCCTTTTCCCGGTAGTTGGCCGCCGCGTGCGCCAACTGTGCGCCGCCGAGGTCGCTGTTGTAGGTGTCGACGGACGGGAAGTGGGTGAAGACGCGGGTGCCGTCGATGCCCTCCCACCAGAAGGTGTGGTGCGGGAAGGCGTTCACCTGAGACCAGCAGATCTTCTGCGTCAGGAACCACTTCGAGCCGGACAGCTTCACGATCTGCGGCATCGCGGCGGTGTACCCGAAGGAGTCGGGCAGCCATACGTTGTGGGTCTCGATGCCGAACTCGTCCAGGAAGAACTTCTTCCCGTACAGGAACTGACGGGCCATCGCCTCACCGCCGACCATGTTGGTGTCGGACTCCACCCACATGCCGCCGACCGGCACGAACTGCCCGTCCGCGATCTTCTTCTTGATCCGCTCGAAGAGCTCGGGCCGGTGGGTCTTGATCCAGTCCAGCTGCTGCGCCTGCGACATGGCGAAGACGAACTCGGGATGCGTGTCCATCAGACCGACCATGTTGGACGCGGTCCGGGAGACCTTGCGGACCGTCTCGCGCAGCGGCCACAGCCAGGCGGAGTCGATGTGGGCGTGCCCGACGGCGCTGATCCGGTGCGCCGAGGCCCGGGCGGGGGCGGCGAGCACCGCGGTCAGACGGGTGCGGGCGGCGGCGGCCGTCGCGGGGACGTCGCCGAGGTCCACCGCGTCGAGGGCGGCGTCGATCGCGCGCAGGATCTCGTACCGCCGGGCGTCGGCCTCGCCGAGCTGCGTCATCAGGTCGTAGAGGACCTCCAGGTCCTGTACGAGCTCCCAGACCTCGGTCTCGAATACGGCGAGGTCCATCCGGGCGAGCCGGTAGAGGGGCTGGTCGCCGCTGGTCTGCCGGTCCCCCTCGTACGTGGCCGAGTGGTCGACCAGGACGGGGTTCGAGGCGGCCTCGACGTACCACTCGACCTGCTCGCCGCCCGCCGCCGAGTCGGCGACGCGCACCCAGTCGTTGTAGGGGTTCAGCGCCTTGACCTCGCTGCCGTCGGCCCGGTGGACGAGCCCCTCGCACTGGAAGCCGGGCATCATCCGGTCGAAGCCGAGGTCGAGGACGGCCTCGACCGTACGCCCCGCCCACTCGGCCGGGACGGTGCCGGTGACCTTGAACCAGGTGGTGCCCCAGGCCGGGCCCCACGCGTCGCCGATCGCGCAGGGCCCGTACGGGGCCGCCAGGCCGTCGGCGACCGGCACGGGCTCGCCCGGTGCCTCCCAGCGCCCGATCTCCAGCGGGACCGGGCGGGAGTGGACGGCGGGCTTGATGCGCTCCTTGAGGACCCGGCGCAGGCGGTGCTCGGTGATGCTGCGGTCGTCGTGCATGACGGCTGCTCCAAGGGAGGGAGGGGTCGTGTGACGGCAGGACGTGTCACGGCAGGTCGTGTGCGGCGGACTCAGGTCTTGACGGCTCCCTCGCCCACTCCCTTGAAGAAGAAACGCTGGAGGGCGAAGAAGAGCAGCATCATCGGCAGGAGCGCCGCCATCGCGCCGGCGGCGATGATGCGCTGGTCGTTGGTGGTCGTGGCTCCGGCCAGGGTCTTCAGGCCGAGCTGGAGGGTGTAGTGGTCGCTGTTGGTGAGGACCAGCAGGGGCCAGAGGAAATCGTCCCAGGCGCCCATGAAGCTGGTGATGCAGACGACGGCCAGGGCTCCCTTGGCGGCGGGGAGGAACAGCCGGGTGAACCGGGTCCACTCGTCGGCTCCGTCCAGGACGGCGGACTCCTCCACCTCCTTGGGCACGGCGAGGAAGGCCGAGCGCATGACCATGATGTTGAGGACGGAGACCGCGCCGGGCAGCCACACGCCGATGAGGGTGTCGACCAGCCCCATCTCGCGCACGGTCAGGAACATCGAGATCATCACGGACTCGAAGGGGAACATAAGCGTGGCCACCAGCACCGTGAAGACGGACTTGCGGCCCCTCCAGCCGGCCCGGGAGAGGGCGTACCCGCCCATCGCCGCGAACAGCATGTTCGAGGTGACCGCGAGGGCGGCCACCACCAGCGTGTTGCCGACGTACTGGAGCAGCGGGAAGGAGTCGGCGACGAGAACGTAGTTGTCGAGGGTGGGCCGCGCGGGCAGCACGCCGTCGTACACGTTCTCGGTGCGGCCGCGGATCGAGGTCAGGAACTGCCAGGCGATCGGCCCGAGCATGACGACGAGCATCAGGACCAGCGTGGCGTACCGGACGGCGAGCCCGATCCGCCCGCGGGGCGCGGTGGCGGTCAACTCTCGTCCCCCTTCGACAGGCGGCGGCCCAGCAGGCTGAAGACCAGGGTCAGCAGGAACAGCAGGATCGAGAGGGCGGAGGCGTAGCCGGTCTCGCCGGAGAAGCCGAGGCCGACCTGCCGGATGAGGAAGGGCAGGGTGCGGGCGCCGCCACCGGGGCCGCCGCTCTCCCCGCCCAGGATGTAGATCTCGGTGAAGACCCTCAGCGCGGAGATGGCGGAGAGCGTGCCGACCAGCAGCATCATCGGTTTCACCTGGGGGACGGTGATGCTGAAGAAGCGCCGCACGGCGCCGGCGCCGTCGAGCGCGGCCGCCTCGTGGAGCGACGGCGACACGTTCCCGAGCGCGGCGAGGTAGAACACCATGTAGTAGCCGAGGCCCTTCCACACGGTCACGATCATGGCGGAGACCAGCAGCATGGTGCTGTCGGTCAGGAACGGGACCGGCTCCGAGACGATGCTCAGCTTCCGGAACACGGTGTTGACGAGCCCGTCGCTGCGCAGCACCCACTGCCAGATCAGGCCGACGACCACGGCGGAGGCGATCACCGGGGTGTAGAAGGCGGAGCGGAAGAACCCGATTCCGGGGATCTTCGCCTGGACGAGCACGGCGAGGGCGAGCGGGAGGAACACCAGGCACGGTACGACGACGACCAGGTACAGCACGCTGTTGCCGGCGGCGGTCCAGAAGCCGGGGTCGGCGAAGGCGCGGGTGTAGTTGTCGAAGCCGACGAAGGTGCCGCCGCGCAGGATCTGGGCGTCGGTGAGGGACAGGATGACGGTGTTGACGAACGGCCAGAGGCTGAACAGGGCCACCATCACCAGGCCGGGGGCGAGGAAGAGGTAGGGGGTCCACCATCTGCGGTGGACCAGGCCGGTCTCGGCCTCCATGGCCGCGAGGGCGGCCTTGCGGCGCCGACCGGCGGAGCGGGCCGGGCGCGGCGTCATTTCCGTGCCGACTTGGCGAGCAGCTGGTTCGCCTCCTCCTGGGCCTTTCGTACGGCCGTCTGCGGGTCCTGCTCGCCCTGGATCGCCTTCTGCATCTCGCGGACGACCGCGTCGCCGACCTGGTTGGTCCACTGGACCGGGGTGTTGGCGTCGAGTGCCGCGCTCTTGAGCTGTTCGGCGCCGACCGCGCGGGCGACCGTCTCGGCGTCCCCCCCGTCGCCCCGGTCGGCGAAGCGCGGATCGGCCAGGCCTTGGGCGTTGGACGGGTAGATGGTCGCGTTCTTCGAGAACTCCACCTGGTTGGGGCCGTTGGTGACCCACTTGGCGAACTCGCTCGCCGCGTCGAGGTGCTTGGTGTCCTTCTTGATTCCGAGCGACTGTGCGTAGATGCCGATGTGGCCGAGCTTGCCGGTGACCGCCCCGGCGACCTGGGTGCCGGCGTAGATCTGCGGCGCGTTCTGCTTGATGTCCTTGACGAATCCCGGGGAGCCGGGGCCGAAGACGAGCTTGCCGCCGCCGTACAGCTGGTTGACGTCGTCCGACTTGAGGAGGGACTCCTTGGGCATGGCGCCCTTGGCGTACAGATCCTTCATCCGCTGGACCCACTCGACGGCCTTGGGGGTGTCGAAGACGAAACGGTCCTGCTGCTCGTTCAGGACCGGCACGCCCATCTTCTGCCAGTCCCCGGGCAGGCGGCCCTTGGGGTCGGCCATGAAGGCCGAGTAGCGGCCGCCGGACGCTGCGGCGATCTTGTCGGCGTAGTCGAAGAACTGCTCGACGCTGGTCGGCGGCTGCGCCGGGTCCAGGCCGGACTTCGCGAAGAGCTCCTTGTTGTACGTGAGGATCTCCGGGGTCACGTACCAGGGATACGCGTACACGCCGTCGCCCTTCCCCGGGAGCTTGAACTGCTCCCACGCCCCGGGGACGTACTCCTTGGCGACCTCGGGGTCGAGCCCCGCGACGTCGGCGAGCAGGCCGCGGTCACCGAGGAGCTGGAAGGAGTCGGTGGAGAGGTTGACCACGTCGGGGAGGGCGCCGGCCTGGGCGTCGGCGACGAGCTTCTCGTTGTAGCCGTCGCCCGGGACGTCCTCCCATCTGACCTTCGCCTCGGGGTACTTCTTCTCGAAGGCGTCGATGACGCCCTGTACGTACGCCGTGAACTTGGGCTTGAGCTGGAGGGTGCGGAAGGTGATCTCGCCGGCGACCTTGCCGGTCCTCTTGCCCTCCGGCACCTCCGCGGCGCCGCCGCCGACTCCGCAGGCGGAGACCGAGAGGAACGTGCCGGCCACGAGCGTGGCGACGGCTGTACGGGTCGCGTTCGAACGGGTCATCGTCGCCGCCTTCGCAGGGAGTTCCGGCCTCACTGCCGGAGCGCGCAGCCCACGCTGACCCCAAATCCAGATCGCGTCAATGCGGCCGAAGTCCCCATGGGCGGGTACCGGCGGGTCCCGAATGGCGGCGGCCCCTGTGCAGGCAGATGAAAGGGGCTCAGTCAACACCGCGACGACCAGGACTAATGCGCTTTAGTTGAGAGCTGCCTCAAGGTGATATCGATTCCATAACAACGCATGCCCGGCGCCGGATGTTGACTTCTTATCAGCGGTACAAGAGGCCGCGCACTAATGCGCTTTACCTGCCACCGGCCCAAAACCCCGTTGCGCACGCGGGCTTCGGATGGTTGAGTTCGCCCCCGCGGCGTGTAGCTCAGCAGCCAGAGCACCGACCTGCACAGTCGGAGGGCGCAGGGGCGGAACCTGCCACGCCGGCCATGGAAGAGAACGCCGACCACCGGCCCCGGAAGCCTGAGCCCGCCCTCGGGGCGCGGCGCGAAGAGCCCGCCCTCGGGGCGCAGCCCGAGGCGCTCGCCGCCTGGCGGGAGCGGCCTGCGCTGCTCCCCCCTGCGGACCTCGGGTCCGTGGCCGACCTGCTGCTGGACGGGGCGATCCCCTCCGCCGAGGTGTTGGCCGAGCTGATACCGCTGCCGACCACCGCCCTCACCGCGGCGCAGGCGCGGAGGGAGCTGCGGGCCATCGGCGAACTCGCCGTGGAGGCCTTCCCCGGCGCGGGGATCCCGAACCGGCTGGCGAACACCCTGGCCCGGCTCGCGAAACCGGCCGGTCTGCCGGTGCCCGTCCTGACCGAGCCGTTCGCCTCCGCCACGACGTACGCGGTGAACGCCGACCTGTTCCCCGCCGCGTGGACGGCCGCCGACCTGCTCAAGGGCACTCCGTACGAGCGCTACTACGGCATCGACTGCGCCGCGCTGCGGGACCTGGCCGAGAGGGGCGATCCGGCCGGGTTCGCCGAGCTGTGCGCCCGGCGGGCCGGGCTGCCGCCGTACCGGTGCACCGGGCCTGACGGCCCTCAGGTCGTCGCCCTCGCCCGTGAGGCGGCCGTCGACGAACAGGCGCGCGTCCTCACCACGTTCAACACGGCCACCCTGGTCCGCGTGGTCGGCATCGACCCGCCGTCCGGGTGGGAGGGGCTGGCGCGCGGGGCGTTCACCGCCGCCAGGCGCCGATCGGCGACGCCCAAGAGGGCCGCCCGCGCGTGGCGGCAGCTGGTGTTCCACCTCTCCGTGTGCGACGCGGGCCGGCGGGCGGCCGTACTCGGCTGGATCGACGCGGAATGCGCCCGCCTCCCACGGCCCGTGACAGCCCGCCTCTCCCCCGCCCTCGCGCGGCTCCGGGAGGCCGTCGCTCCGCCTACTTCATCCGGTACTCGACTTTTTCGGCGAGTTTTCCGTCCTTGAAGCAGAAGCGGTACACCGTCTCCCCCTCGGTGTCCGCGTCGGACATGTACCAGGTGCAGACGCTGCCCTCGGGTTCGGCCGGGCCGCCCGACTTCAGGGCGGCCTTGATGAAGCTCTCCCCGGACGGCATCTTGGCGCGGACCGCGCCCTCCGGGTCGCCGACGCTCACGGACCGGTAGACGCCGGGGTCGAGCATCGTCTTGCCCGCGGCGTCCACGACCTTCCCGACGCCGAAGAGGAGAGCTCCGACGGCTGCGATGCCGAGCACCAGCACCACCCCGCAGCCGATCAGACAGCCCTTGCGCTGTGCCACGTCCGTTCCTCCGTACCCTCGTGCCCTGCCGGTCTTCCTTGCACCCGGACTTTCGCAGGCCACGGGGACCGCGCACTGTCCTCCAAAGTCTTCGGCGCCCGCAACGATCGTCGCCGGTCGGGGCCGGCCCCCCTCGTCCGTGTACCGTCGGCGCCTCGCCCGGCGTGCCCGTCTTCCGCCGGGTCGAACAGGGCTCGCCGGCCCAGGTGCTGGTGGACGCCTCCAAGGAGGCGGACCTGACGGTCGTCGGCGCCTGGGGCTACGGCGGCTTCAAGGGCGCCCTGCTCGGCTCGGTGAGCCGGCAGGTGGCGCAGTACGCGTCGAGCACGGTGGTCGTGGTCCGCGAGGGCGCTGACGCGGACGAGGACTAGGGAGCCGTCAGGTCCCCGGGGTCGGTGTTCGCGCCGCACAGGATGACGGCCACGCGCGCGCCCAGCGGCTGCGGAGCGGTCCGTACGGCCGCCAGGGCCGTGGCCGCGCCCGCCTCGACCACGATCCGGTGCTCCTCCCACAGCGCGCGCCGGGCCGCAGTGATCGCCGGGTCCGGGACCAGGACGGAGCGTACGTTCTTCTCCTGAGCGGCGGCGAGCGCGGCCGCCGAGACCCGGGTGGCGCCCAGCGAGTCGGCGGCGACCGAGTCCACGGCCACGTCGACGACGCGGCCCGCCTCCAGGGCGGCGTTCAGGGCCCGGCAGTTCTCCGGCTCGGCCGCGATCACCTGTACGCCGTGCTCGCGCGCCGCGGCCGCGACCCCCGCGAACAGCCCGCCGCCGCCCACCGCGACGACCACGGTGTCCAGTCCCGGCAGCCCGGCCCGGATCTCGTCCAGCAGCGTACCCGCGCCCGCCGCGATCAGCGGGTGGTCGTACGCGTGGCTGCTCAGCGCGCCGCTCTGCGCCGCGAACTCCTCGCACGCGGCCAGCGCTTCGGCGTACCGGTCGCCGACGAGCCGTATCTCGGCCCCGTACCCGCGCAGCCGCTCCACCTTCACGCGCGGCGCGTTGGCCGGCAGGAAGACGGTGGCCCGTACGGACTGCGCTCGGGCGGCCCATGCGCAGGCGAGGCCCGCGTTGCCGCCGGAGGCGATGGTGACGCCCGCGTCCGGGAGGGTGCCTGCGTCACGGTGGGCGGCCAGGAAGTTGCGGGCGCCGCGGGCCTTGAAGGACCCGGTGTGCTGGAGGTACTCCAGCGCGTACCAGAGCCCATCGGCGGCGGGTGCGACGGCGACGGGGCGGACCGCTCCGGCTATCCGCTCGGCGGCGGCGCGTACGGCGGCGTAGTCGGGCTGCTGTTCCATGACGGGGGTCCCTTCGGACGGCTTGGGGCGGCTCGGACGGCTTCGGGCGGCTTCGGGCGGCTTCAGTCGGCGGGCCGGTTGGCCTCGATCAGCTGGCGCAGGGCGCCGTAGTACACCTCGTGGTCGGTCAGGGCCGGCAGTACGTCGGCCAGCCCGCCCGCGAGCACGGGGAACCCCTCCGGATCCAGCGCGGCCAGGGCCGCCCGCGAGGCGGCGGTGGCTCCGGCCGGATCCCGGTGGTCCACGAAGGCGGCGCTGCCGAGGGTGAGCAGGTACATGCGGCGGTACACGGTCATGGCCTCGGCGGCGGTCATCCCGGCGGCCACGCTGTCGGCGAGCGCGGGCTCGACCAGCCGGGCCAGCAGCTGCCGGCCGAGCCAGGGGCGGCCGCCGCGGAGCATCAGCAGCCCGGGGTGCGCGACGAGGAGCCGGTACAGCGCGGTGAAGCGCAGCTCGGTGGCCTCCGCCCAGCCGGTCCCGGCCGGGATCTCGGGGAGCCGGCCGGCGAGGTGCTCGGTGCAGAGGTCGAGGAGCCCGGCGAGGTCGGTGCAGCGGCGCTGCACGGTGGCGTGCGACACCTCCAGCCGGTCGGCGAGGGCCCGGAAGCTCAGGGCGTTCGGCCCCTCCTCGTCGATGAGGCGCAGGGCGGCGACCGCGATCGCCTCGGGCGTCGCACGGTCCAGGGCTGCTGATCTCCTCGGCATGAGATACACCGTAACAGACGCCGTAACAGACGTTGTATCTCCGTTGGCCCGCCCCGATCGTGTGACGTCGACTACGGCCATATTGCTGGTCATTGAGCCATAACCATCGACTTATGTTGACAGCGGGTAGTCGCACCGCTGCACTGAGCGCACTGCAGCCCCACCTCAAGGAGTCTCCGTGCCGCCTCGCCTGCGTGCGTCGCTCCCCTGCCTGACCGCGGCCGCCCTGCTCGCCCTCTGCCTCGCCCCCGCCCCCGCGTCGGCCGAGCCCCACGCGACCTCGGACGCCCCGCTCGCGCTCACCCCGCCCATGGGCTGGAACAACTGGGCGCACTACATGTGCGACATCGACGAGGCCAAGGTGGTCGCGAACGCCGACGCGCTCGTCTTCAGCGGCCTCGCGGCCAAGGGCTACGACACGGTGACGGTCGACGACTGCTGGATGGCCAAGAGCCGGGACGCGGAGGGCAACCTGGTCGTCGACACACAGAAGTTCCCCCACGGCATGGCCTGGCTCGGCGAGCATCTGCACGCCAAGGGACTGAAGTTCGGCATCTACGAGGACGCCGGCTCCCTCACCTGCGAGCGCTACCCCGGCAGCGGCTCGCCCGACGGCGGCG
Organism: Streptomyces sp. NPDC051109; assembly: GCF_044455885.1. Taxonomy (NCBI): domain Bacteria; kingdom Bacillati; phylum Actinomycetota; class Actinomycetes; order Kitasatosporales; family Streptomycetaceae; genus Streptomyces; species Streptomyces sp. NPDC051109. Next base: position 234,741 of record NZ_JBITFF010000009.1, on the reverse strand, counting down.
GCCCGGACCACTACGCCCAGGACGCCCGGCAGTTCGCGTCGTGGAAGGTCGACTACGTCAAGATGGACGGCTGCAACCTGTGGGTGCCGCCCGGGACGACGAAGGAGCAGGCGTACCGCGACGCGTACAACGCCGTCGCCGAGGCCCTGCGTACGAGCGGCCGCGACATGGTGCTCTCGGCCTCGGCCCCCGCCTACTTCCAGCAGGGCGAATGGGGCGGCTCCGACTGGCACAAGGTCCTCGGCTGGGTCGGGGAGACCGGCCAGCTGTGGCGCGAGGGCAAGGACATCAAGGTCTACAACGCCGCCGCGCCCGCGACCTCCCGGTGGAGCTCGGTGCTCGGCAACTACGGCTACAACCGCTGGCTCGGCCGGTACGCGGGCCCCGGCAACTGGAACGACCCCGACTTCCTGATCGCGGGCGCCCCCGGGCTCACCGAGGCCGAGAGCCGCAGCCAGGTGGGGCTCTGGGCGATGATGGCGGCCCCCTTCATCCTGTCCTCGGAGGTCTCCAAGCTCACCCCCGCCGGGCTGGCCGCGCTGGGCAACACCGACCTGATCGCGCTGGACCAGGACCCGATGGGCCGCCAGGGCGCGGTGCTCTCCGCCAACGCCACCTTCGAGGTGCTGGCGCGGCCGCTGGCGGGCGGTGACCGCGCCGTCGCCGTGCTCAACCGGTCCGGCAGCGCGCGGGACGTCTCCGTACCGCTCAGCGACGTCGGGCTGTACTCCTGCACGGTCGACGCCAAGGACCTGTGGAGCGGCAAGAGCGCCGAGGTCTCGACCTCCCTGACCGGGAAGGTGGCCGCGCACGACACGGCGGTCTTCCGGCTCACCCCGCACGAGGGGTGCGGCGCCGCCGTGCCGACCGGGCAGATCACCGGGAACGGCGCCCAGTGCGCGGACGGGGTCAACACCACGGGGGTGGGCGCGGTGGTCCTGGCGCCGTGCACCGCGGCAGCCGACCAGCGCTGGGTGCTCGGGCAGGAGGGGCGCGTACTCCTGACCGGCAGGTGCCTGTCGGCGGGCGCGGACGGAGTCGTGGAACTGGCCGGCTGCGCGCCCGGTGAGCCGGGCCAGCGCTGGACGCACCGCAGGGACGGGGCACTGGTCGAGGACGTGAGCGGGCTGTGCCTGACGGCCCCCGCCGCGGCCGCGGCCCCGGACGCCCCGGCCGAGCGGCTGCGCCTGACCGACTGCGGCGACCACCGCGTCGACCAGGCCTGGTCCCTGCCCGTCTGACCCCGACCAGACCACGGACCGGTGATCGGTGACCCATCGGATGACGAACTCCCCTTCCCGGCGCCCGCGGCGCGCGCGACTGCGCCGCCGGATCGCCCTCGCCACCCTGGCGGCCCTGCTCGGCGCCGGCTCCCCCGCGCTGGCCGGCACGGCCGACGGGGGCCACGTACGCGGCCGTGCGCCCGCGCCGCCGCCGCAGGGCCTGTCCGGCGCGCCCAGGCCCCGGGCCTTCGACGTCGGGCCGGCGCGGGACGCGCTGGAGCGGCTGCTGCCGCGCCACGCCGGCCAGTTCACCCTCGTGCCCGACCCGGCCGCCGGGGCCGACCGGTTCACCGTGTCCGGGCCGGCCGGCGCGATCACCGTGCGCGGATCCACCGGCGCCACCCTGCTCACCGGCGTCGGCTGGTACCTCCAACACGTCGCCGGGGCCGACATCGGCTGGCCCGGGGAGAGCATCGGGATGCTGCCCGCGCGGCTGCCGGCCGTGCCCGCGCCGGTCACCCGCAGCGCGCTCGTCCCGCACCGGTACGCCCTGAACGACACCGACGACGGCTACTCGGGCGCGTACCGCACCTTCGAGCAGCACCAGCGGCAGATCGACCTGCTCGCCCTGCACGGCATCAACGAGGTGTTCGTCCAGGCCGGCGCCGAGTACCCGTACTACCGGGCGCTCCAGGGCTTCGGCTACTCCGCAGCCGAGCTGCGCGAGTGGATCCCCGGCCCCGGCCACCAGAGCTGGTGGCTGCTGCAGAACCTGAGCGGCTTCGGCGGCCCGGTCTCCGAGCGGCTGGTGCGGGAGCGCGCCGAGCTCGGCGGGCGGATCGCCGAGCAGTTGCGCGGGCTCGGCATGACCCCGGTGCTGCCCGGCTACTTCGGGACGGTGCCGCCGGGCTTCGCCGCCCGCAACGCGGGTGCGAAGACGGTGGCGCAGGGCGACTGGGCGGGCTTCGAACGGCCCGACTGGCTGGACCCGTCCTCGCCGGTGTTCGGGAAGCTGGCCGCCGCGTACTACGCGGAGCAGCGCGCCGTGTTCGGGGACAGCGCGATGTACCGGATGAGCCCGCTGCACGAGGGCGGGACGGCGGGCACCGTCGACGTGAAGGCCGCGGCCCGGGCCGTCCAGTCGGCGCTGCACGCCGCCCACCCGGGGGCGATGTGGGCCGTGCTGGGGTGGCAGGACAGCCCGAAGGCGGAGCTGCTCGCCGGGGTGGACACCTCGAAGCTGCTGATCCTGGACGGCCTGTCCGACCGGTACAACCAGCTGGACCGGGAGACCCGCTGGGGCGGGGCCCCGTACGCGATGGGCACGATCTACAACTTCGGCGGGCACACGACGATCGGCGCGAACACCTCCGTGTGGATCGACCGGTTCGGCTCCTGGCGGGCCAAGTCCAACAGCGCCCTGAAGGGCATCGCGTACCTGCCGGAGGCCACCGGGACCAACCCGGCCGCCTTCGACCTGTTCACCGATCTCGCCTGGGAGCCCGGGCCGATCGACCAGCGCAAGTGGTTCGCCGATTTCGCGGGCCGCCGCTACGGACGGCCCGACAAGGAGGCGGCGGCCGCCTGGGAGGAGCTGCGCGCGGGCCCGTACAGCACGTCCTCGGGTCTGTGGTCGGAGTCCCAGGACAGCCTGTTCACCGCCCGGCCGAGCCTGACCGCGGTGGGGGCGGCGTACTGGAGCCCCACATCGATGCGGTATCCGGCCGACGGGGTGCGCCGGGCCCTGGACCACCTGCTCAAGGTGGATCCGAAGCTGCGGGGCTCCAGCGCCTACCGCTTCGACCTGGTGGACACCGCCCGGCAGGCCCTGGCCAACCACTCGCGGGTGCTGCTGCCGAAGATCAAGGCGGCGTACGAGGCAGCGGACCTGACCCGGTTCCGCGCGCTCACCGCCGAATGGGCCGACGGGGAGCGGCAGTTGGACGCGGTCACGGGATCCGACCCGAACTTCCTGCTCGGCGACTGGCTGTCGGCGGCCCGCTCCTGGGGTGCGGACGAGGCCGAGCAGGACCGGTACGAGTACGACGCCCGCGCGATCCTGAGCGTGTGGGGCCGGCGCAGCACCAGCGAGGGCGGCTTCCTGCACGACTACGCGAACCGCGAATGGAGCGGCCTGATCGGGGAGTTGTACGCGCCCCGCTGGGCGGCCTACTTCGCGGCGCTGGAGGAGTCCCTGGTCCGACGGGCGGCTCCCCGGGAGATCGACTGGCACGACTTCGAGGAGGAGTGGGCCCGGCGCACCACGCGGCACCCGAGCGGGCCGAACGGCCCGAGCGGGGATCCGTACGCCCTGGCGGCGAAGATCGCGGCGGCCCTGAAGTCCTCGGAGGGGGCCGCCCGCTGACCTCCTACACCACCCGGGACGGCTGCGGTCGGATGATGCGCTGCCACCACCCGCCCGTGGGAATCCGGCTACCCGTGCGGGGGAGAACTCCGCCGGTGGTTCGACGCGCGGGAGGCGCACTCGGTTGACTGGCTCGGAACGACCACCAGGGGCGGCCGTCGGAACATCCGGCGGCCGCCCCTTCCGACGCCGTCACACGGCCCGAAGCCATCAGGAGTGCACCGAGCATGTCCCAGGACACCCCGCCCGCCGAGGACCGCACCCCGCCCGTGACCCTGGAGCTGCTGACGCTCCTCGCCGCCGGGGTCGCCGATCTGGCCCTCGACCAGTTACGCCAGTCCGCCGACCGGGCCCAGGACGTACTGCGCCGCTCCGATCTGCGGGAACTGCTCACCGACGGGGTCGTGGAACTGCGCAAGCGCGGCGAGCTGGCCACGCGCCGGTCCGGCGCGGGAGCGGAGAACCACCTGGAGACCATGGCCCGGCGGGCCGCCGAGCGGGTCGCCTCCGAGGGACACCCCCGTGCATGACCACACCGGTTTCAAGGAGCGCGTCGACGCGGTGCTGGTCCGGCTGGCCGACGAGGAGGAGCGGGAGCTGCTCGGACTGCACGTCGAACTCTCCCCGCTGTCGGAGCAGTTGCGCCGGTCGCTGGCCGGCGGGAAGCGGATCCGGGCCGCGTACCTGTACTGGGGCTGGCGGGCGGCGGGGCAGCCCGACTGCGAGGGGGTGATCCGGGCCGCGGCCGCCATGGAGCTCGTACACGCGGCCGCCTGCACGCACGACGACATCATCGACGACAGCCGGATGCGGCACGGCCGGCTCACCGCGCACGCCGCGTTCGCCGCCGCCGGACCGCGCTCCACCTCGCTCGCGATGATCCTCGGCGATCTGCTGATGGGGTACGCCGGCCACGTCTTCAGCTCCTGCGGGCTGCCCGGCGCCTACCTGGCCCGTACCGTCCCCCTCTGGGCGGCGCTGCTGCGCGAGACGATGGCGGGCGAGTTCCTGGAAGTGCTCCGCACCCGGCCGGAGCCGGTCCCGCAGGTGGCGGAGTCGCTGGAGGTGGCCCGCTTCAAGACGGCCAAGTACACCGTCGAGCGGCCGCTGCACCTGGGCGCCACCCTCGGCGGGGGCTCCCGCGCCCTGCTCGACGCCTTCTCCGCGTACGGGCTGCCGCTCGGCGAGGCCTTCCAGCTGCGCGACGACCTGCTCGGCACCTTCGGCGACCCGGCCAGGACCGGCAAGTCGAACGTGGACGACCTGCGGGACGGCAAACCGACCGCGCTGCTCGCCCTGACCGTCGCCGCGGCCGGCGGCGACGACCGGGGGCTGCTCGCGCAGCTGGTCGGCCGCCCGGACCTGGGCCCCGAAGAGGCCGCCGCCGTACGCAGGTTGATGGAGCGCTGCGGTGCCCGGCAGCAGGTCGAGGACATGATCCGGGAGCGCATCACCCGGGCGACCGGTGCGCTGGACGCCGTACCGATGCCCGCGGAGGCCCGGTCGGCGCTGCGCGAGCTCGCCGGTACCGCCGCCGAGCGCTCGCTGTAGCCGCGGGCCGGCGCCCCGCGGCCGATGCCCCGCGCCCGGGACGCGACGCCCCGCCCCGCACCCGCCCCCGTACACACGAGAAGGACGAGTGAAGTGACCACCGCCGACAACCGTGCCGAGACCGCCTCCGCCCCTGCGCGCCCCCGCTACGACGACGCCGCGCTCGACGCCCTGTCCACTCAGGGTGATCCGCTCGCCGACGAGACGGTGGCCGCGATGTTCCGCCGCGAGGAGGTGGGCGACTTCAACACCCTCATGCGCTTCTTCACCACCGCCGGCGACCCGCTGCCCGACCGGCTCCCGGCCTCCGCGCGCGGCTACTTCGAGGCCACCGCCCTGCCACCGGCCTGGGTCGACTGGGACGTCATGGAGCAGGCCCGGCTGTTCTTCATGGACAACGCCGCCCACATCAACACCGGCCTGTCCTTCGCCGCGATGCCCGTCAGCTACGCCGTCCCCCGGATGGCCCGGCTGCTGTCCTCGACGCACTCGCTCGCGTACCCCTCCCGCCGGATGGCCAACACCGGCCAGTTCGTCACGTACCTCATGCGGACGGACTCCTTCGCCGAGGGCGGCAAGTTCATCCCGGCCGCCCAGAAGGTCCGGCTGCTGCACGCGGCGGTGCGCCACCACCTGCGCCACGGCGGCCACTGGGACGTCGAGCGGGACGGCCTGCCCATCTGCCAGGAGGACATGATCGCCGGGCAGACCTTCTTCTCGCTGCTGGTGCTCGACGCCATGCACCGGCTCGGCATCCACATGAGCGAGGAGGGCGCGGAGGCCTACTACTACGCCTGGCGGGTCGTGGCCGCCCTGCTGGGCTGCGACACGGCGGCCGTGCCGCAGAACCTCGCCGAGGCGCGCGCGTACTGCGACCTCTACCTGCAGCGCCACCTCGGCCCCTCCCCTGAGGGCGTGCTCCTCAACGCCCAGCTGCTGCGGCTGTACGCGGACGTGGTCCCCGGCACGCTGTTCGACCCGATGGTCCCGGCCACCGTCCGCTACCTGGTCGGGGACACCATCGGCGACTGGCTGGAGGTCCCGCGCAGCCCCTGGGACGCGGCGGCCAGGGCCGTCCCCGCGGTGCTGGGGCTGCTGGAGGCCATCGAGGACAGCGGCCCGCTGGCGGAGTGGGCGCTCGACAAGGCGGGCTCGCTGCTCGCCGGCTTCGAGCTGTCCGCGCTGACCCGGGGGCGGGTCATGCACCACGCCATCCCGGCCGAGCTGAAGGCGGAGTACGGGGTGAAGGCGCCGCGCACCGGGCGCTGGGTGCCGCCGGCGCCGGCGCCCGTGCGCTGACCCGAACGGGCGCGGCGGGGCGCAGGTCCGCCCCGGCCGGAGTCACACTGGAAGCCGTCGGCTTCCCGGCGGACGAAGGCGCGGACGGTGACGCGGACGGTGGCGCGGACGGTGGCTTGCTCATGACGACCCGTGTGAATGCGCACCCGGGCCGGCGCCGCCGCCTGCTGGGCGGCGCCGCCTGCGGGCTGGTGGCCGCCTGCGCCGGACTGGCCCTGGCGGAGCTGGTCGCGGCGGCCGTCCGGCCGGAGTCCTCCCCGGTCACCGCGGTCGGCGGAGCCGTGGTCGACCGTACGCCGGTGGGCGTCAAGGAATGGGCGATCCGCGAGTTCGGCACCGCCGACAAACTGCTGCTGGCGCTCGGGATCATCCTCGTCCTGGCTGCGGTGGCCGCCCTGGCCGGGGTGCTCGCGGTACGGCACCTGCCCGCCGGGCTCGCGCTCGCCGGCTGTTTCGGGCTGCTCGGGGCGGTGGCCGCGCTCAGCCGGCCCGAGGCGACCTGGCACGACGCGCTCCCGTCGCTGGTCGGCGGGCTGGGCGCGGCCGGGGTGCTGTACCTGCTGGTCCGCGCGCTGACCAGGCCCCCTCCGGTGGGCGCACCGCCCGGCGGGGCGTGGTCGCTGGACCGGCGCGGCTTCGGGCGGCTGGTCGGCGCGGCCCTCGTGGCCTCGGCGGGGATCGGGTACGCGGGGCGGCGGCTCGGCGCGTACGGTTCGGCCGGGGCGACGGCCTCCCGGGCGGATCTGGTCCTGCCGGAGCCGGCCGTGCCCGCGCCGCCCGTACCGCCCGGCGCGCAGCTGCGGGTGCCCGGGATCTCCCGCTTCCTGACCCCCAACCCGGACTTCTACCGGGTGGACACCGCGCTGGTGGTCCCCCGGGTGGACGCGGACACCTGGCGGCTGCGCATCCACGGCGAGGGCGTGTCCGCCCCGCTCGAACTCGGGCTGCGGGAGCTGCTGGCCCGCCCGCTCGTCGAGCACGACATCACCCTGTGCTGCGTGTCGAACGAGGTCGGGGGCCCGTACGCGGGCAATGCCCGCTGGCTCGGCGTGCGCCTGGCCGACCTGCTGCGCGAGGCCGGGGTCCGGCCGCCCTCGCAGGGCGGGCCGGCGGACCAGCTCGTGTCGCGTTCGGTGGACGGGATGACGATCGGCACGCCCGTCGAGACGGTCATGGACGGCCGGGACGCGCTGCTGGCCGTCGGGATGAACGGCGAGCCGCTGCCCTTCGCGCACGGCTTTCCCGTACGGATGGTCGTGCCGGGCCTGTACGGGTACGTCTCGGCCTGCAAGTGGCTGAGTGAGCTGCGGCTGACGACCTTCGCGGAGTACGACGCGTACTGGGTGCGCCGGTCCTGGGCGCAGCAGGGTCCGGTCAAGACGCAGTCCCGTATCGACACTCCGCGCCCGTCCGCCGAGCCGCCGGCGGGCCGGGTGGCGGTGGCGGGGGTGGCGTGGGCGCAGCACCGGGGGATCTCCCGTGTGGAGGTGCGGGTGGACGGGGGCCCGTGGCAGGAGGCCCGGCTCGGGGCGGCGGACGGCAACGACACCTGGCGGCAGTGGGTGTGGGAGTGGGAGGCGGGCCCCGGGCGGCACACGCTGGAGGTCCGCGCCACGGACGGCACGGGCGCCGTGCAGACGGGCGTGCGCAGGGGGACCGTCCCCGACGGGGCGACCGGGTGGCACTCGGTGTCGGTGCGTGTCCGGCCTGGGCCCGGGAGGAAGGCATGATGCGGACATCCTGGGAAACCGACCCGCACGTCAGGAGCCGGCCCTCGTGGAGCTGACCAGTACGTCGTTCCTCGTCACCCTCATCGCCGTCACCGTGCTCGCGATGCTCGCCGCGCTGCTGCTGTGGAACCGGATCCCCGGGCCGGGGTGGGTGCGCTGGCCCGTGCGGGTGCTGATGATCGCGCTGTGCCAGCTGACGTCCATCGCGGTGATCGCGACGTGGATCAACGGCAGCTACGGGCTCTACTCCTCGTGGAACGACCTGCTGGGCACGGAGAACGTGCAGAACTCCTCGGCGATGACGGGGCCGCCGCTCGGCCGGGCCAAGTTCACCCAGGGCGGGGACGGTACGCGGAGCACCTATTTCCGCGGCTCGCATTCGAAACTGGCCGGGCAGGTGATCGTGTGGACGCCGCCCGAGTACGGGGCGCCGGGTGCGGAGAAGACCCGGTTCCCGGTGCTGATGCTGCTGCACGGGTATCCGGGCTCGCCGCGGACCTGGATCGATCTGGGCGGCATGCCGGGGACGCTGGACCAGCTGATCCGGCTGGGCGCGGCGCACCCGTTCATCGTGGTGATCCCGGACATCTACCCGGGCGGGGTGAACACGGACTGCAGCAACACGCCGACGCGGAAGGTGGCCAGCTGGCTCGCGGAGGACGTGACGGACCTGGTCGCGAAGAACTTCCGTACGCTGCGCGAGCCGAAGGGCTGGGGGCTGATGGGGGTTTCGACGGGGGCGTTCTGCGCGGCCAAGCTGCCCTTGCAGTACCCGAAGGTGTTCCGGGCGGGGGCGGCCCTGGACCCGGATCCGCTGGGCGGCGATCCGCAGGTGCTGGCCGATCCGGTGCTGCGTGAGCGCAACAGTCCGCTGTGGCTGGTCCGGCAGGCCAAGAGGGCCGACGTCGGGCTGTTCCTGGCCACCTCGGCGCAGGACAAGGACAGCCCGCCGGCGCAGTTGGAGGCCTTCGGCCGGGCCGCGGCGGGCAGCGGGGTCCGGGTGAAGACCCTGGTGCGCCCGTCCGGCGGCCACAACTTCCAGACCTGGACGGCGATGTACGCGGACGCGCTGGGCTGGCTGAGCACGGAGCTCTCGCCGCCCGGCGACGGCCGCGGCTGAGTGTGCTACCCCAGCCGGACCGGCAGGGTTTCGACGCTGTTGCCGATGAAGCTGTGCAGGTACGGGAGTTCGGACTCGGGGACCGCGAGGTCGAGGTCGGGGAAGCGGGTGAAGAGCCGCTCCAGCGCGATGGTGGCCTCCAGGCGGGCCAGCGGGGCCCCCACGCAGTAGTGCGCGCCGTGCCCGAACGAGAGGTGGCGGGCGGCGGTGGGGCGGGTGAGGTCGAAGCGGTCGGCGTCGGGGCCGTGGAAGGCCCCGTCGCGGCCGGCCGAGGTGTAGGCGGCGAGGACCGGGGTGCCCTGCGGGATCATGGTCCCCTCGACGGTCAGGTCGCGGGCGGCGTACCGGAACGGGAACCAGCTGACCGGCGCGTCCCAGCGCAGGGTCTCGTCCACCACGTCGGACCAGGTGGCCTTGGAGTCCCGGACCAGGGCGAGCTGGTCGCGGTGCGTGCACAGGGCGCGGACCGCGTTGGCGATCAGGTTGAGGGTGGTCTCGTGGCCGGCGACCAGCATCAGGCGCATGGTTCCGATGAGTTCGGCCTCGCTGAGCCGGTCGCCGTCGCCCTCGCGGGCGGCGATCAGCGCGCTGGTCAGGTCCTCGCCGGGGGCGTCCCGGCGGGCGTCGGCGATCGTGCCCATCAGCTCGACGAGCTCCCGTACGGCGGCCATCACCTCGGCGGGGGTGGTGTCGGTGGCGATGATCACCGTGTGGGACAGGTGGTGCAGCCGCTCACGGTGCTCGGGGTCAACGCCCAGCAGTTCGCAGATGACGCTCATCGGCAGCGGCAGCGCGAAACGGGAACGCAGGTCCACGACCCCGTCGGGGGCCTGGGCGGCCGCCCCGGCGAGGTCGTCGAGCAGGCCGGCGGTCAGTTCCTCGATGCGCGGCCGCAGCCGCTCCACCTGGCGGGCGGTGAAGGCGTTGCCGACGAGGGAGCGCAGCCGGCGGTGGTCGGCGCCGTCTGCGGTGTGCATGCCCTGGGCGTTGGCGAACACCCGAAGCGGCCAGTCGGGCGGGATGGTGCCGTCGTGCAGGGCGGGGAAGTGCCGGGCGTCCTTGGCCGCGTCGGGGTGGGCGAGGAACTCCTTCAGCGCTTCCTGTCCGAGGACGACGGCCCCGGGCACCCCGCCGGGCAGGACGACGTCCGCCACGGCGCCCTGGGCGCGCAGCCGGGCGTTGAGGGCGTGCGGGCAGCCGCCGGCGGGGTCGATGGCGTACGCGGGCGCGGGCGCGGTTGCGGGCGCAGTTGCGGGCGCGGGTGCGCTGTCGGGTGACAAGCCGGGTCTCCTGACCGTCTGGAAGCGTGCACGGATCTCGGGCAACAGTGCGGCCTGGAGGGCTGATGGGACAAGTCCGTTCCGGGGCGTCACCGGGCGGCGGGTACCGGGAGGGGGTCAACGGGCCAGGTGCAGCCGGGTGTGGAAGTACCCCGCCGACTCCTTGCCGGCCGGATCCTCGCCGAGCGCGGTGACGGCGGCCTCCGCGCGCCGCTGCTCGCCGGGGTCGGTGAAGCGCCGCTGCGGCTGGGTGGCGGCGGACCGCTCGACGGTGAGTCCGTACGATTCCAGGCAGCGGGAGATCGGCCGGTAGTCGTGGGTGCGCAGGACGAAGGCGGCCACCGGCACGGGCCGGCCGGCGGCGGTGAGCAGGCGGGCGAAGGTGCGTCCGGTGAGGAAGCTGGTGCCGCCGGTGATGGTGATCAGGCCGGTGCCGGCGGCGGAGCGCCGCAGCCGCTCCCCCGGCTCTTCGGCCTCCAGGTCCACGCAGTGCGCCTCGTCGAGCAGTCCGACGGCCTCCGCGTACTCCAGTGCGGGGCCCGACACGTCGATGCCGACGGCCCGCACGGCGTCGGGGCGGCGCCGAGCGGCGTAGAACTCGCGGTCCCGTTCGGCGAGTTCGGAGGTGGTCAGCCGGGCAGCCTTCGGCGAGGTGTAGCGCGCGTACAGCTCGTCGAGGGTCACGTCGTGGTTGAGGAGCGCGGTGTTGATCCCGTACGAGCAGCAGATGTCGAGCACCGACCGCCGCCCCGGGGCGAGTTCGCCGGCCAGGGCGCGGAACACCGGCTGGGCGTGGCCGGGGGTCTGGTAGGCGTACGGGCCCAGTCGGCCGAAGTATCCGCGGGGGTCGGGGAGTCCGTAGATCTCGTCGAAGCTCGTCATTCCGGCAGCGGTCATCGGGCGTACGCCTCCACGGGTCACGGGGCGGTTTCGGGGCGGGTCTCGGGCCCGGGTGTCCGGGCCCGGGTGACGGGCCCTGGTGTGGGGCCAGTCGTACCCACCCGTCGCCGTCCTCGAAAGGGCGCCGATCCGGCCACCGGCACGCGAGCGGTTCCCGCACGCGTGCCGCCGTGCCCGGCGGGCGGTGGCGGCGTAGGGTCGGGGCATGGCGGATGAGCGGCGGACCCTGGAAGGCAAAGTCGCCCTGGTGGCCGGGGCGACGCGGGGTGCGGGCCGGGGCACGGCGGTCCAGCTGGGCGCGCAGGGCGCGACGGTGTACGTGACGGGCCGCAGTACGCGCGGCAGCCGTTCGGAGTACGACCGGCCCGAGACCGTCGAGGAGACGGCGGAGCTGGTCACGGCGGCGGGCGGGCACGGCATCGCGGTGGTCGCGGACCACCTGGTGCCGGCGCAGGTGGAGGCGCTGGTCGGGCGGATCGACGCCGAACAGGGCCGCTTGGACGTTCTGGTGAACGACATCTGGGGCGGCGAGCGGCTGTTCGAGTGGGACAGCACGGTGTGGGAGCACGACCTGGACAACGGGCTGCGGATCCTGCGGCTCGCGGTGGACACCCATGCCATCACGAGCCATTTCGCGCTGCCGCTGCTGCTGCGCGATCCGGGCGGGCTGGTGGTGGAGATGACGGACGGCACGGCCGAGTACAACGCGGCCAACTACCGGGTGTCGTTCTTCTACGACCTCGCCAAGTCCGCGGTGCTGCGCATGGCGTTCGCGCTCGGGCACGAGCTGGGTCCGCGGGGGGCGACGGCGGTGGCGCTGACCCCGGGCTGGCTTCGCTCCGAGATGATGCTCGACAACTTCGGTGTGACCGAGGCGAACTGGCGGGACGCACTGGAGCAGATGCCGCACTTCGCGATCTCCGAGACCCCCGCCTACGTCGGGCGGGGCGTTGCCGCGCTCGCCGCGGACCCGGAGGTGGCGCGCTGGAACGGGCAGTCGCTCTCCAGCGCGCAGCTGGCCCGCGCGTACGGGTTCACGGACCTCGACGGCAGCCGGCCGGACGCGTGGCGGTACCTGGTAGAGGTCCAGGACCCGGGCCTGCCGGCCGACGTGACCGGCTACCGCTGACCGGGCCGTCCCCCCACTTCCCTGACGCCCTCAGGGCAGCCGGAGTTCGCGGGCCTCACCGAGGGGGGCGAAGAACCGCTGCACGTCCGCGCCGGTGACCTCGGCCAGCGCGGGCGGGGACCAGCGGGGGTCGCGGTCCTTGTCGATGACCTGCGCGCGTACGCCCTCCACCAGGTCGGGTGCGCGCAGGGCGTGGCAGGAGACGCGGAACTCCTGCTCCAGCACCCGCTCCAGGGAGCCGAGCCGCCGGGCACTGCGGAGGGCGGCCAGGGTGACCTTGAGCGAGGTCGGGGACTTCGCCAGGATCGTCTCGGCGGCCTCCTTGGCGGCCGGATCCCCCTGGGCCGACAGCCGCTCGACGATCTCCTCGACGGTCTCGGCGGCGTAGCAGCGGTCGATCCAGGGCCGCCACCCGGCCAGTTCGCCCGCGGCCGGCTGCTGGGCGAAGCTCGGCAGCACCTCGTGCGCCGGTGCGCCGGCGAGCGCGGCGGTCAGCTCCGGCAGCCGGGCGGCGGGTACGAAGTGGTCGGCCAGCCCGCACAGCAGCGCGTCGGCCGCGCCGACGGCGGCCCCGGTCAGGGCCAGGTGGGTGCCGAGCTCGCCCGGGGCGCGGGCCAGGAGGTGCGTACCGCCCACGTCGGGGATGAAGCCGATGCCCGTCTCGGGCATGGCGACGCGGGAGCGTTCGGTGACGACGCGCACGCTGCCGTGGGCGGAGACGCCGACGCCGCCGCCCATGACGATGCCGTCCATGAGGGCCACGTAGGGCTTCGGGTAGCGGGCGATCCGCGCGTTCAGCCGGTACTCGTCGCGCCAGAAGCCCTCGGAGGCGTCGCCGCCGGCCTTCGCGTCGTCGTGGATGGCCCGGATGTCCCCGCCGGCGCACAGCCCGCGCTCGCCGGCGCCTCGGACGAGGACCTGGACGACGGCGGGGTCCTGCTCCCAGGCGGTCAGCGCCTCGGCGATCCCCAGCACCATGGGGTGGGTGAGGGCGTTGAGGGCCCTGGGGCGGTTGAGGGTGATCACCCCGGTGTGGCCCTCCGTGGTGAACAGGGCCGTGTCGTCTGCGCCGTCTTCGGTCTTCACACCGGCCAGTATGTAGCGTGCCGCGGCATGCGGAAGATCATCCTGATGATGCAGGTGTCCCTGGACGGCTACTTCGAGGGTGTGGACGGGGACATCTCCTGGCACCGGGTCGACGAGGAACTGCACCAGTACATGAACGACGAGATCCGCCCGCTGGGCGGGTTCCTGTCCGGCCGGGTCACGCACGGGCTGATGGCCGCGTACTGGCCCACCGCCGATGCCGACCCGGCCGCCTCCCCTGCGGAGGCCGAGTTCGCCGGCATCTGGCGGGACATGCCGAAGTACGTGTACTCGCGCACGCTGCCGGACGCCGACCTCGGCTGGAACTCCACCCTCGTGCGGGACGTCGTCCCGGCGGAGGTCGCCGCGCTCAAGGCGGCCCCGGGAGGCGATCTGGCCGTGGGCGGGGCCGATCTCGCCGCCGCCTTCCTGCGCCACGACCTGGTGGACGCGTACCGGATCTTCGTGCACCCGGTGCGCATCGGCCGTGGCAGACCGCTGTTCCCGCCCGCCGGCGGCGGCCTGGTGCCGCTGCGGCTGGAGGGCACCCGCACCTTCGGAAACGGCGTCGTCCAAGTCCGGTACGGGCGCCCGTAGGTTCAGGGAAGGCGGCCGGGGCGGGCCCCGGGGGTGTGGCCGAAGGCGCGACGGAGACGTCGGTGAAGGCGCTCACGGAGGACCAGCCGCAGCGGTGCGCAACGACGGTGACCGCGGTGCCGGCGGCCGGCAGCCGCAGCGCCTGGTGCAGACCGGACCGGTGGCGGCGCCGTCCGCCAGGACGCCGGGGCCCGAGGACCGGCGGGCGTTCCTGCGGCTCTCCCCGGTGGTGGCCGTCCGGTCCGTCGCGTTCATCGGGCTGAGCACGCTCATCGCCCTGTACGTGCGCGAGCGCGGCGGCGGCGCGACCGCGGCGGCGGGGGCGGTGGCCCTGTTCGCCCTGTTCGCGGGCAGTCCGGGCGGCACCCTGCTCGGCGGCCGGCCGGCCTCCCGCCGGGGCCGGGCCACACGGTCCGCCGGGCCTACGCGGCGGCCGCTCCGGCCGTGGCGGGCGTGCTGTGCCTGCCGCCGCCCCTGGGTGTCCGGGTGCCCGGCGCCGGCGGCCACGGCCCTGTACGTGCCGTTCTCGCTCCAGGTCCCGCCGGGCCAGGGCCACCTGCCGGCCCGCATGCGTACGGCGAGCGGCGTCCCACTCGGCCTGAGGGTCACCGTCGGCGGGGTGGCCAGCCCTCTCATCGGCGCCCTCGCGGACGCCACCTCGGTGCGGACGGCCCTGCTCCTCCCCCTGCCGGCCTGGGCGCCGGCCCGGCGGCTGCCGGAGCCCGCCCCGGGCGCCTGACGCGCCCGCGCGGGGCCGGCCGTGGTCAGTCCTTCGGGAGGGCGCGGTGCGCCCGCCAGGCGGCCAGGGCCTGTTGACGGGTGCCCTCGGGGTGGCGCTCGTGCCAGTCCCGCAGGAACCGGTTGAACTCGAACTGGGCGGCGACCTCCCGGGGTTCGGCCGCCCGGGCGCGGGTGGCGTGCCAGTGGGCGACGGCCTCGGCGAGGGTGTGCCCCGCGTGCCCGGCCACGTACTCCCGCATGTACGCGTCGAAGTGGAAGCCCGGCCCGATCTCGCTGACGAAGAAGGCCCTGAGGACCTGACTGCACCGCTGGCCCTGCGGGATCACGGTGTCGCCGTCGACGGGGGCCGCGAGCTGGCGCCCGCCCCGGCGGGGGACGCGGACCGGCTGTGGCGGCCTGGTCCCGTCGAGCGCGGCGGCGAGCCGGGCCGTCAGCGCCACCTTGCCGCCACTGGCGGGCAGGCCCATCCTCCGGGCCAGTTCCGACAGTTCGGCCAGCGTCCAGTACCAGCGCAGCAATTCCGCCCCGGTCAGTGCCGGAGTCGGGGCGGGCCGAGTTTCCTCAAAATTCGCACTCATGTTCCTATTCTAGGAAGGGGCCTTTCCTGCGGCCGCCACGCCGGTCGGCGCGGACCGGAACTCCGGCGGCGCGCGGTCCGGGTTTCATGGGCGGGAGAGTGAATACCGCATCGACCGCAGGAGCCCGGATGACCGCCGCAGCCGACCGCACCGACCACTCGCCCCTGACCCTCGACGACGGCACCGCCCTGGTCCTGATCGACCTGCAGCAGGGCATCCTGGCCCTGCCGACGACCCGGCCCGCCGACGAGGTACTCGCGAACGCCGTCCTGCTCGCCGAGGCCTTCCACGCCCGCCGGCTGCCCGTGGTGCTGGTCAGGGTCGCCTGGTCGCCCGACGGCGGCGACCTGCCCATCGACGACGTGGACCGCCCGGGCCCGGCCTCCGCCCCGCCCGCCGCGTTCTCGCAGATCCCGGCGCAGCTGGCCGCCCTCGGCGACGTCGTGGTGACCAAGCGCCACTGGGGCGCGTTCACCGGGACCGAACTCGACCTTCAACTACGCCGCCGCGGCATCCACCGGATCGTCCTGGCCGGGATCTCCACCAGCGTCGGCGTCGAGTCCACCGCCCGTACGGCCTGGGAGCACAGCTACGCGCTGGTCTTCGCCGAGGACGCCACCGCCGACACCGACTCCGCGTCGCACGCCCACTCGTTCGGCAAGATCTTCCCGCGCATCGGCAAGGTCAGCACGACCGCCGGGATCGTGGCCGCCCTGGGCGACGCCTGACCGGCATTCCGCCTGACGC
Organism: Streptomyces sp. NPDC051109; assembly: GCF_044455885.1. Lineage (NCBI taxonomy): Bacteria > Bacillati > Actinomycetota > Actinomycetes > Kitasatosporales > Streptomycetaceae > Streptomyces > Streptomyces sp. NPDC051109. The sequence continues at coordinate 218,395 of NZ_JBITFF010000009.1, read as the reverse complement.
TGCGACATGTATTCCGCTTGGACCGGCGGCCAACACCTGACGTGACATCAAATGGCCGGAATTGTTGCCGTTTCAGCTGTGGTTATGCTCATCACCCGAGTGACTGAAGACTTTTATCGATCACTTACGGGCAGAGTGGGGCGGCCGATAAACACCCCCACGTGACGCAGGACCGGAGAATCGATGGACAGGAACCTTGTCATCCAGACCCCCGCTGGTGGCCAGGAGTTCGACGAGAGCCAAGTGCCGCTCTATTACAGCCGCAAGACCGCGGACATCCTCCACAAGTACGGACCGGGACCCAGGGTCCACTTCCACATGGGCCTCTTCGGCCCGGGCGCCACGCCGAACACCACCGTCTCCCAACGCGTGCTCAAGCGACGCATCGTGGAGTCCCAGGAGGCCATCGTCGAGCACGCGGCCCGCAGTTGGGGCGCGTACTCCAAGCCGCCCGGCAGCGTCCTCGACATCGGCTGCGGTGTCGGGGGCGGGTCGCTCTACTGGGCCCAGGAGCACGGCGCCACGGTCACCGGGCTCACCGTCGCGGCCGATCACATACCCGTGATCCAGGACTTCGCCCGCCAGGCCGGCGTCGGCGACCGCGTCACCCCCCTCCTGGCAGACGTGCACGCCTTCACCCCCGACCGTAAGTACGACGCCGCGTACGCCAACGAGAGCTCCGGCTACATGGACCGCGAGCGGCTCTTCCAGGTGGTGGCCGAGTCCCTGAAGCCCGGCGGCTGGTTCGGCATCCAGGAGCACTTCATCTGCCGGCCCGAGTGGACCGAGTTCATCGACGGCTACTACAAGACGCGCCTGGGCACCCTCACCGAGTACCTCACCGCCGCCGAGGCGGCCGGCTTCGAGCTGGAGCAGGACGAGGACGTCACCGACCGGGTCGCCGAGTTCTGGGTGCAGTCCATGGCTTGGAACAGCGCCGAACTGGACTGCTTCGAGAGTTCCGGCGCCCGGTCCGCCTGGTCGCGCGAACGGCTCCAGGAGTCCACCATCACGCACGGGAAGCTGTTCCGCATCTGGCGCGACCACGCCCTGGAGACCCGGCTGCTGCTGTTCCGTCTCGGCGGGGGCGGCTGACCATGCCACCCGTGTACCGCGAGGACGCCCACCCCTCCCGCATCGGCTGGCAACTGCCGCCGTTCTACTGTCCGTTCGAGCGCCACCTCATCCACCCCAAGGCGGCGGAGCTCGAAGAGCGGGCCATCGCCTGGATCGACTCGTACGGCTTCTACCCCGACGCCACCGAGCGGGCCTGGGGACTGGCCACCCGCAGCGCCGAATTCACCAGCCGGATCATCCCGTACGGCGACGTGGAACCGATGCTGCTCTTCGCCCAGTGGAACTACTGGGCGTTCGCCACCGACGACTGGCAGGACTCCGGCCACTCCGCGGCCCGTACCGCATCCGTCGCCGATCACGGGGCCCGCCTGGTCCGCACCGTCGAGACCCCGGGGTGCGACCTGCTGCCGCCGGGCCCGCACACGGCCGCCCTGAACGACCTGGTGGCCCGCACGCACGCCATGCTCACCCCCTTCCAGCTGCGCCGCTTCACCGAGGGCATCCGCGACTGGGTGTTCGGCGCCGCGTGTCAGGCCGCCGACGCCGAGCGGGGGGAGATGCCCTGCCTGAACGCGTTCGCGGCGATGCGGACGGCGGCGAACGGCAGCCGCTTCACCCTCACCTGGTGCGACGTGGCGAACGGGATCCACCTGCCGCCCGACGTGCTGTACTCGGCGCCCGTGCAGGCCCTCACCGATGCCGCGGGCTTCATCGTCAGCTGCGACAACGACCTGATGTCGTACAACAAGGACGACCACCAGGAGCCGTGGGAGCACAACCTGATCAACGTGATGGCCCAGCGGCAGGGCTGCACGCCGCGCGAGGCGCTCGCGGCCGCCTTCGCGGTGCGGGACCGGTCGGTGACCCTCTTCGTCCGGCTGCGGGACCGGCTCCGGCGGAACGCGGACGAGCAGCTCGCGCGCTATCTCGTCTCACTGGAGCACTGGATCGCGGGCGACACCGAATACCACAACGTGGCGCCCCGCTACACCAGCCCGCGCAACCGCAACGAGCTGCCCGTCGAGGGGGCCTCGTACGACATCACCTGGAGCGACACGCCGAGCGATCCCAGCGTCGAGCCGCTGCCGGTCCCGGCTCTCGCCTGGTGGTGGCAGCAGCTCGACGCCTCCCCGCACTGAGGTCAGCGGCGGCCGCGCAGACGCGCCCACCAAGAGCCCCGGCCCGCCGGCCGCTCCCCCGGAACGGGGACGGTCGGCGGCTCCGTACGGGGCGGCCGGGCCGCCGGCCGGGGTACCGGCGTGGAGCCGGTGACGGTACTGCCCCGCGGGGCGAACCGGACGGGCAGCGCGACCAGGTGACGGGACATCAGCGAGGACGTCCACCGCAGCTCGGCCTCGGGGACCGCCAGCTCCAGATCGGGCAGCCGGGTCAGCAGCGTGTCGATGCCGGTGTCCGCGATGGCCCGGCCGATGTCCTGGCCGGGGCATTCGTGGGGGCCGCTGCTGAAGGCCAAGTGGGAGCGGTTGCCGTGGACGGGAACGTTCGGATCGGGGCGGATGTCGGGGTCGAGGTTGCCGGCCCCCAGCCCGAGCAGCAGCATGTCGCCGTCCTTGATCCGCACCCCGCCCAGCTCCGTGTCACCGGTGGCCCAGCGGCCCAGGACGGTCATGAGCGGCGGCTCGTCCCACAGGACCTGCTCCAGCGCGTCCGGCAGCGTCATGTGACCGCCGGACAGGTTCGCGCGGAAGCGGCCGTCGGTGAGCACCATGCGCAGGGTGTTCGCGATGAGGTTGGCGGTCGTCTCGAACGCCGCGATCAGCACCAGCCGCAGGTGCTCCACGATCTCCCCGTCGTCGAGCCCGGTGGGGTGCTCCAGCAGCCAGGTGGTGAAGTCCCGGCCGGGTACCTCCCGCTTGCGCGTGACGAGTTCCCGCAGGGTGACCGTGACGTACTCGTTGCTGGCGAGTGCCGTCTCGGTGCCCTGGATCATGTCGCGGGCGGCCTCGACCAGACGCGGCCCGTAGGACTCCGGCGCCCCGACGAGCTGGGTCATCACCAGCATCGGCAGCGGCTCGGCGAAGTCCGTGACCAGGTCGGCCTTCCCGGTCTGGGCGAAGGCGTCGATCAGCTGGTCGGCGAAGCGCTTCACGTACCGGCGCACACCGCGGCGGTCGAAGCGCTCCAGCGACTCGGTGATCGCGCCGCGCAGCCGCTCGTGCTCGACGCCGTCGACGAAGTGGCACACGGGCTGCCAGGCGGTCATCGGGGTCAGCGGGTGGTCCGGGGGGACGTTGCCCTCCTGCTGGTCCCGCCAGCGGCGCGGGTCACGGGAGAACCGCGACGGGGTGCGCGCGACGTCCAGGTTCTCCCGGTGGCCCAGTACCAGCCAGGCCGGGAGGTCGCCGTGCACGAGGACGGGGGCCACCGCACCGTGCTCGGCGCGCAGCTTCTCGTACAGGCCCATGGGGTCGGCCTCGGCCTCGGCTCCGTAGAGCCGGTGCGCGGGGCAGCCGGGCGGCGGGGCGGCCGGACCCGGCTGGTGGGTGGGGGTGGTGCTCACGATGCCTCCGGGGTCGCGGCGAGGGAGTGCAGGTAGCGCATCAGCGTCATCAGGACGTCGCGGCTCGAATCGCGCCGGCGGGCGTCACAGAAGACGAGCGGTACCGACGCGGGCAGGTCGAGGGCGGTGCGCAGCTCCTCCAGGGGGTGCTCGGGCGCGTCGGGGAAGGAGTTGACGGCGACCACGAACGGCACCCCCCGCTCCTCCAGGCGGCCGATCACGTCGAAGCTGACCTCCAGCCGGCGGGTGTCGACCAGGACCACCGCGCCGAGGGCGCCCTCGAACAGGCCGCGCCACAGGAACCAGAAGCGCTCCTGGCCGGGGGTGCCGAACAGGTACAGCACCAGCTCCTCGTTGATGCTGATGCGGCCGAAGTCCATGGCCACGGTGGTGGAGGTCTTGCGCTCCACGCCCGCCGTGTCGTCGACGCCGACCCCGGCCTGGGTCATCGTCTCCTCGGTGGTGAGCGGCCGGATCTCGCTGACCGAGCCGACGAGGGTCGTCTTGCCGACCCCGAAGCCGCCCACGATCACCACCTTGACTGCGGCGGCGGCCGTGGCCGGCAGCGCGTCCTCGCGCCGGGGCGCGGTGGCCCGGTCAGAGCTTTCGAAGTCCATCGATGACTGCCTCAATCAGTGCCAGGTCCGGGAGTTTGGCGGGAGCGACGGGTGGGCGGGAGAGCACGTGGCCCGCGGCGAGCAGGTCACCGAGGAGTACGGTGACCACGCTCACCGGCAGGCCGAGGTACGCGGAGATCTCGGCCAGCGAGAGCGGCGACCGGCACAGCCGCATGATCGCCGCGTGCTCCGGCTGCATCCCGGGTTTGGGCCCCGACTTGGCGATGATCAGCGTGACGAGGTCGAGGTGGCTGGGGTCTAAATCCCCGCTCCGGCCGCCGGTGATCACGTACAGCCGCTCGGGAGTGCCGTCCTCCCAGTCCCCGCCCGGGTTGCTCACGCCGGCTGCCCGTCGCGGCGCGGCGGGCTGCTCAGGTGTTCTCCGATCCGGGCGACGAGGTCGCGCATCCGCTGGCCCATCAGACCGGCGTCGACGCCTTCGCCCGCCAGTACCGCGAGGAAGGCGCCGGCGCCGGCCGCCATGAGGTAGAAGAAGCCGCCGTCCATCTCGATGACGACGAGCCGCATCCGCCCGCTGCTGCCCGGGAGTTCGGTGGCGACGGCGCCGGCGAGGCTCTGCAGTCCGGCGCAGGCGGCGGCGAGCCGGTCGGCGGTGTCGGTCTCCGCCCCGTACTGCGCCATGCGCAGGCCGTCCGCGGACAGGACGATGACGTGGCGGGTCTGCGGGACGCCCTCGGCCAGGTCCTTGAGCATCCAGTCCATATTGGTCTGCTGCTGGCTCATGGCTGTTCCCCCTTGCTCGCCGAGGCCGGCGAGGCATCCGTGTTCTGGCTTGCTGCGCCGCTCCGGCTCGCGGCGGTCTTGCTGCTGTCCGAGGACAGGCCGTCCTGGAAGGCGGCCAGCCACATCCCGGGCTGCACCTCGGGCTGCGGGTCCGGCGCGGGGCCGGGCGCGCGTCCGGCTCCGTACGCGTACCCGGTCTCCTGCGCGTACCCGTGCCCGGCGCGGTCCGCGGCCGCCTCGGCCGCCGCCACGATCCGGTCTCCGGTGCCCGTCCCGGCACCGCCCGCGACCGCGGGCGCCTCGGGTGCCACGGCGCGGGTCTTGCGGCGGCGCTGCGGCAGGCCGCCCGGGGTCCGCTCGGTCACGGCGGGTACCTCGTCGGGCTCGGCCGGCGTGCGCGGTCCGGTGACCGGGCGCGCCGGCTCCGGCCGTACGTCCGGGGCCCCGGACGCGGCGGTGGCCCCGTCGGCGGCGGACGGCAGGGCGGCACGGGGGCCCGAGGCGGTGCCGATGCCGTGGGCGACGCCGGTCGCGGCGGCGGCCGTGGTGATCAGCGACTGCGGGATGACCAGAACGGCGCGTACGCCGCCGTAGGCCGACGCGCGCAGCGAGACCTGGAAGTCGTACGCCTGCGAGAGCCGGCCGACCACGGCGAGGCCCAGGCGCGGGGTCTCCCCGAGGTCGGTGAGGTCGATGCCCTGCTGGGCCTGGCGGAGCATGCGCTCGGCCCGCTTGCGGGCCTCCTCGCTCATGCTCACGCCGCCGTCCTCGATCTCGACGGCGATGCCCGAGTTCACGTCGACGGCGGTCAGGTGGACTCTGGTCTGCGGCGGGGAGTAGCGGGTCGCGTTGTCCAGCAGCTCGGCGAGCGCGTGGATGAGCGGTTCGACGGCGGGGCCGACGACGGCGACCTGCGAGACGGAGTGCAGCTCCACGCGCTGGTAGTCGATGATCCGCGACATGGCGCCGCGCAGCACGCTGTACAGCGGGACGGCCTTGCTCCACTGGCGGCCGGGCCGGGCCCCGCCGAGCACGGCGATGGAGTCGGCGAGGCGGCCGATGAGGGCCGTGCCGTGGTCGAGCCGCAGCAGGTCGCCGAAGACCTTGGGGCTGCGGCCGTGCCGGTCCTCCATCTCCCGTAGTTCCTGGGCCTGTTGGTGCACGATGGCCTGGACACGGCGGGCGATGTTGACGAAGGCGCGCTGCGCGGAGTCGCGCAGGTCCTCCTCGGCGACCACGGCGTCGAGCACCGAGCGCAGCACGGCCTGGTGCGCCGCCCTGAACTCCTGCGTCAGGCCGGGCCCGTGGGTGTCGAGCTCCTCCAGGGAGGCGAGCACCTCCTCGGGGAACTCGCCCTTGCGCAGCCGCTCCACGACATCGGGCAGCAGCTCCTGCGCGAGTCGTACGGTCTCGGCCTGCTGCCGGTGCAGGGCCGCCTCCTGCGCGGCGACCGTCGCCCGCAGCGCGGCGACCGCCTTGCCGCGCCGGGCCGCCTCACCGCAGGAGAGGGCGACCGCCACGAAGGCGACGGCTCCCACCCAGGCGACGGGGGTGCGGGCAGGTGCGGACACCTGCACCACGGCGATCGCCGCGACGGCGGCGGTCAGCAGGGCGGGCAGCGCCCAAACGACGGGTGAGGTGGGCCCTGGACTTCCGGGCGACGATCCCACGCGAACCATCAGAACCCTCAAACGATCGAAAGCGAATGATCATATGACAACGGCCCGGAATCTTAGCGTCTATACGCGCGGCTCTTGACAGCAGGTCATGATCCGGACGGGGCTGGGGGGTTGATGCTCCGAGCCATGGCTGAAACCCGTAGGTCCACCACTCCGCCCGCACCCGCTCCGAGCCCCCCGCCACCACGGCCCGCACCCGGGTCCGGGCCCACCCGCCGCCGCGAGCGGGAGCCCACGGAACGGCCGGATCCCGCCCCTGTCGAAGCTCAGCCGCGCCTCGGCCGCGCCTCGGGCGCGGAAAACACGAATGGCCCGCACCCGGCAGAGCCAGGTACGGGCCATTCGTGAAAAGTTCTTGAATCCGACTTTACGTCGGGACGACAGGATTTGAACCTGCGACCCCTTGACCCCCAGTCAAGTGCGCTACCAAGCTGCGCCACGTCCCGTTGTGCCGTTGAGCTGGGGTTTCCCCCGTCCCGGCGGCACATGCAGAACATTACCCCACGTAGAGGGGTGCGCATGCACGGGTTTCCGGCGGCGGGCAGGATGGCGGGGTGAACGCACGGGATCGGGACGATGAGGGGCGGGCGCGCAGCGCGCGGCCCCGGGACGGGCTGGGGCGGCCGCTGGCGTACGGGGAGCCCGGCGTGGAGCGGCAGCCCGAGGGGGTCGTACGGACGCCCGCCGAGACGGTGGCCGAGGCGCAGCGGCTGCTGGACGCCGGGATGCCGTTCCACGCGCACGAGGTGTTCGAGGACGCCTGGAAGTCCGGGCCCGAGGCCGAGGCCCCGCTGTGGCGGGCCCTCGCGCAGCTGGCGGTCGGGCTCACGCACGCCGCGCGCGGGAACGCCGTCGGCGGGGCCCGCCTGCTGCGCCGGGGCGCCGACGCACTCGCCCAGGCCGGACCGGAGACGGCCTCCGCCCGGGGCCGGTCTCCGCACGGGATCGACGTGGAGGGGCTGGTCCGCTGGGCCGGGGAGTTGGCCCTTCGGGTGGAAGAGGGGCCGGCGGTCGACGCTGCGGCCCACTCCCCCCGGCTCGCGCGCGGGCCGGACCGGCAGGACCCCGCCTGAAGCAGCGGGGGGTGCAGCCGGTCCGGAGAGGGCCTACGCGGGCTCCAGGAGGTCCCAGCGGTTGCCGTAGAGGTCCTCGAAGACCGCCACCGAGCCGTACGCCTCGTGGCGCGGCTCCTCCAGGAAGCGGACGCCCTCCGCCGTCATCCGGGTGTGGTCCCGCTTGAAGTCGTCGGTGTACAGGAAGAAGCCGACCCGGCCGCCCGTCTGGTCCCCGACCCGGGAGCGCTGCGCGTCGTCCTTGGCGAGGGCCAGCAGCAGGGCCGCCTCGGTGGCGCCGTCCGGGCGGACCACCACCCAGCGGGAGCCGTCGGGGCGCGCGGTGTCCTCGACGAGGGTGAAGCCGAGGGCGCGGGTGTAGAAGTCGATGGCCTCGTCGTAGTCGCGGACGACGAGAGTGGTGAGCGCGATGTATGCGGACATGGCACTCATTGTGCTGGTCCGGCCAGCAGGACCACCTCCAGGGTGCGCGGGCCGTGCACACCCTCCACCCGGTCGAGTTCGATGTCGCTGGTCGCGGAGGGCCCGGAGATCCAGGTCAGCGGCCGCGCGGGGTCCAGCAGGGGCAGGGCCTGCGGGACCGAGTCCACCACCTGGCCCGGGACCTCGACCACGCAGACGTGGTGGTCCGGGACCAGGGTGATGCGTCGCCGGCCCTGGCCCGGCCCGGCGTCGAGGACGATCGTGCCGGTCTCGGCGATCGCCAGGGCGCACCCGGTCACCACGCTGTCCACCGCGTCGAGTTCGTACGGGTTCGCCCCCGGCAGGTCGTCGACGCGGACGGCTTCCGCCTCGGCGAGCCAGTACGGGGGCAGGCCCTGCGGGACGAGGACCGTACGGGCGCCGCGCTCGGCCAGCAGCCGGGCGAGCAGCGGGGCGATCCCGGCGCCGTCCGTCCGGTGCACCCGCGCCCGGTACTCGGCGAGGTTCGCGGCGAGGAGGTCGGCCGTCTCGGCCGGGGTGCGGGCGCCGTGGACGCGGAGGTAGTCGCGGGGGACGGCCGGGTCGGGTGCGCCCCCGTACCCCGCCGTCGCACGCCGGATCCGGCCCAGGATGCGGTCCCTGCTGCTCATGCCGTCCCTCCCGCTGCTCCCCGCTCCCGTGCCCACCAGTCCCGGAACGACTCCGCCGGGAGCTCCGGCAGCTCGCGGCTGTCCGTCCACGCCCGCCCGGGCCCCGGCAGCCGGCGCGGCCGCAGCCGCCGGGCCCGGGCCAGCAGCCGCTCCCCGGCGCGCAGCGCGCCGGGGTGGTCCAGGAGCAGCCGGGCGGCCCGCATGGCGGCGCGCTCGGCGGTGTGCCCCCGCGCCGGGCGGATCCGTACGCGGACGCCCTCGCGGGTCGCCGGGCCGCCCTGGACCACCCGCTCGCGCAGGTGGACCAGGACCTCCGGGATGTCGATGGCGACCGGGCAGACCTCGTAGCAGGCTCCGCACAGGGTGGACGCGTACGGCAGCGAGGCGTCGATGTCACTCCCGGTGCCCCGCAGTTGGGGGCTCAGGATGGCGCCGATCGGGCCGGGGTAGACGGATCCGTACGCGTGGCCGCCGGCGCGTTCGTACACCGGGCAGACGTTGAGGCAGGCGGAGCAGCGGATGCAGCGCAGGGCCTGGCGGCCGACCGGGTCGGCGAGGGTGTCGCTGCGGCCGTTGTCGAGCAGGACGAGGTGGAAGGCGGAGGGGCCGTCGCCGTCCGCCCCTCTCGAAGGACCCAGCCCGGTCCACATCGTGGTGTACGGGTTCATCCGCTCGGCCGTCGAGGAGCGCGGCAGCGTCTGGAGGAAGATCTCCAGGTCCCGGAAGGTGGGCACCACCTTCTCGATGCCCACCACCGAGATCAGGGTCTCGGGCAGCGTCAAGCACATGCGGCCGTTGCCCTCGGACTCAAAGACGACCAGCGTGCCCGTCTCGGCGACCATGAAGTTGGCACCGGAGATCCCGACCTTGGCGCGCAGGAACTTCTCGCGCAGGTGGAGGCGGGCGGCCTCGGCGAGCTCGCGCGGGTCGTCGCCGAGCCCCTCCGGGGCGGGGCGGCCCCAGTGGCCCATCTCCGCCGCGAAGACGTCCCGGATCTCGGCGCGGTTGCGGTGGATGGCCGGGACCAGGATGTGGGAGGGCCGGTCGTGGCCGAGCTGGACGATGAGCTCGGCCAGGTCCGTCTCGTACGCGGCGATCCCGGCCGCTTCGAGGGCCTCGTTGAGGCCGATCTCCTGGGTGGCCATGGATTTGACCTTGACCACCTCCCGCTCTCCGGTGGCCAGCACCAGCGCGGTGACGATCCGGTTGGCCTCGTCCGCGTCGGCGGCCCAGTGGACGGTGCCGCCCGCGGCCGTCACCGACTCCTCCAGTTGGAGCAGGTAGCGGTCCAGGTGGCGCAGGGTGTGATCCTTGACGGCCTTCCCCGCCGCGCGGAGCCGGTCCCAGTCGGCGAGCTCGGCGACCGCCCGGGCCCGTTTGTCGCGGATGGTGTGGGTGGCGTGCCGGAGGTTGGCGCGCAGCACCCGGTCTCCGACGGCCTCGCGCGCCGCGTCCGGAAACGCCGGCATCCCCATGAAAGTGCCCGTCGTCAAAGCGGTTCCTCCTCCGTCGAGGCCAGGATCTCGGCGAGGTGCAGCGTCCGCATCGCGTCTCCCCGGCGGCGCAGGATCCCGTCGAGGTGGGCCAGGCAGGAGTTGTCCGCCCCGCACAGCACGGCCGCGCCCGTCCCCACCGCGCTGTCGGTCTTGTCGGCGCCCATGGCCGCCGACACGTCCGGGTTCTTCACCGCGAAGGTGCCGCCGAAGCCGCAGCACTCCTCCGCGCCGGGCAGCTCGACGAGGTCCAGGCCCTTGACGGCGGCGAGCAGCCGCCGCGGACGGTCCCCCAGCCCGAGCCCCCGCAGGCCGTGGCACGAGGGGTGATAGGTGACGGTGTGCGGGAAGTACGCGCCCACGTCGATCACCCCCAGGACGTCCACCAGGAACTCGGTCAGCTCGTGGACGCGCGGTACGAGGTCCTCGGCCAGCGCCGCCAGCTCGGATCCCCGCCCCTCCCGCTCCGCCTGCCGGCCGATGCGCGGGTAGTGGGTGCGGACCATCGCGGCGCAGGAGCCCGACGGGGTGACCACGTACGGGTGTCCCGCGAAGGCCTCGGCGGTGCGCCGCAGCAGGGGCTCGCTCTCGCGCCGGTAGCCGGTGTTGTACTGCGGTTGCCCGCAACAGCTCTGGGCGGCCGGGAAGTCCACGCCGACGCCTAGCCGCTCCAGCAGGCGCACGACGGCGACGCCGGTCCGCGGGTACAGCGCGTCGTTGAGGCAGGTGACGAACAGGGCGGCACGCATGACGGGCAGAATAGCGGCGTGAAGAAGTTCTCAGTGATCGGCATAGGCGCGGGCGACCCGGACCACCTGACCCTCCAGGCGGTCAGGGCGATCGGCGCGGCGGACGCATTCCTCATCCTGGAGAAGGGCGAGGAGAAGGCGGATCTGACCGGGCTGCGGCGGGCGATGCTCGACGCGCACGCCCGCCCCGGCCACCGGCTGGTGGAGGGCCGCGACCCGGACCGGGACCGGACCCCGGCCGAATACGCCCCGACCGTGGACGGCTGGCGCAGTGCGCGGGCCGAGATCTTCGAGCGGTTCGTCGCCGAGGACCTGGCGGACGGGGAGACCGGCGCGTTCCTGGTCTGGGGCGACCCCTCGCTGTACGACTCCACCCTCGCCATCCTCGACGAGGTGCTGGAGCGGGGCCGGGTGGCGTTCGAGCACGAGGTCGTGCCCGGCATCAGCAGCATCTCCGCACTGCTGGCCCGGCACCGGACCAACCTGAACCGGGTGGGCCGGCCCGTCCAGATCACCACCGGTCGGCGGCTGGCCGAGGGCTGGCCGCAGGACGTGGACGACGTGGTGGTGATGCTGGACGCGCGGCACGCGTTCACGGCCCACCTCGACCAGGACCTCTTCATCTACTGGGGGGCCTACGTCGGCACCCCGGACGAGATCCTGGTCTCGGGGAAGCTGGCGGAGGTCGCCGACCGGATCGAGGAGCTCCGCACCGAGGCCCGCGCCCGCAAGGGCTGGATCATGGACACGTACCTGCTCCGGCGCGGCTGAGCCCGTCAGCCCACGTATCCGGGGAGCACGGCGGCGAGGCGCTCGTACTCCTCGGGGCGGTTGTAGACCTGCCCGCAGACGCGGATGCCGCCGCCGCCCGGCCAGGGCCAGACCAGCACCCGGATGCCCTGCTCCGCCGCGATCCGCTCGCGCAGGGCGCGGGCGGCCTCCGGGGTCTCGGCGGTGCCGGGCGGCAGCCGCAGGGAGCGCATCGCGAGGCCCTCGGTGTACGGGAGCGGGGTGAGCCCGGGGATCTCGCCGAGCAGGGCCGCGCCGTGGGCGGCGAGGGCGGCGTTGTGGGCCCGTACCTTCGCGGCGTCGAGCCGCTCGAGGAGGTCCAGGCCCTCGGGGGCGGCGAGCCAGCCGGTGTAGTCGGCGGTGGCCCGGTTCTCGACGGAGCGGGGGAACCCGTCCCCGTCCTCCCAGGAGGGCACCAGCGCCCGGACCCGGCCGCGGTGTCCGGGGGCGACGGCGAGGACGGCGCTGCCGGAGGGGGCGTACGCCCATTTGTGCAGGTTGCCGAACCAGAAGTCGGCGCCCCCGGCGAGCGGGTCCGCGACCATGCCGGGGACGTGCGCCCCGTCGACGATGGTGGTGACCCCGCGGGCGGCCAGGTCGGCGAGCAGCCGGGGCGAGGCGATGAGCCGGGCGGTGGGCGAGCTGATGTGGTCGAGCAGCGCCACCTTGGTACGGGGGGTCAGCCCGGCCAGCACCGTCTCGCGTACGGCGTCCTCGTCGGGCAGGGAGGGGTCCAGGGCGACGGTGTCGATCCGGGCCCGGCGGGCGGCCGCGGCGACGACCGTGCCGTAGCCGTGGTCCGTGACCAGGATCTCGTCGCCGTCGGCGAACGGGACGGCGTCGAGGGCGAGGTTGGCGCCCTCGGTGGCGTTGCCGATGAAGGCGATGCCGTCGGGATCGGCGCCGAAGTGCCGTGCGACACGGGCGCGGGCCCCGGCGATCCGGTCCGCGGCGCCGATGAAGAAGGCGTCGGGGTCGGCGTGGAGCTCCGCCCGGAGCGCGGCCTGGGCCTCCTGCACGGGCAGCGGAACGGCGCCGAAGGACCCGTGGTTGAGGTGCGCGGTCTCCGGATCCAGCCGGAACAGCCCGGGTCCCCCGGGGAACACGGCGGGGGCGGCTGAGCGCAACGGCGCGGCGGGGGCGGTCGGGTCGGTCACGGGTCCTCCGAGGGGTGGTGTGCGGTTGCCCGGATGATGCATGCCGCCCCGAACGGCCCGGAAGGGCCAATGCCGTGAAGGTGGCCGGTATGCAGCCGACCCCGGGTCCCTTCGTCAACGTACCGTCCGGGCGGCGGGGGCTGCCCAGGGGGCTGCCCCGCCTTCGGGGGCCGGCGCCGCTTCGCCGACGCTCCCTAGTCCCGCCCGCTGGTGACGGCGTAGTACTGCAGGTCCTGGACCTGCACCGTGCGGTCCGCCGGGTAGGGCAGTTTCACCTCCGCGCCGGCCTTCCCGTCGCGTACGACCGCTGCCGAGCTGGTGCCCGGGCGCAGCGGGAGCAGTTCGGAGTGGATGCCGGCCGGGGCCTCGTGCGCGTCCTGGGCCGCGCCCACCACCGTACGGACGGTCGCCGGGGCGGTCAGGAAGCTGAGCACCTCCACCGAGTCGCGGGGCGCGGCGCTGCCCTTGCGCACGGACATCACCAGCGTCTGGGCGCCGGTGGGGTCGGCCGCGGCGAACTGGGTGCGGGCGGAGACGTACAGCGTGTCGCGGACGATCTTCGGCCAGCGGCCCGTCTTGAACTTGGTCAGGTAGTAGGAGCTGAGGTCCAGGTAGGCGTACCCGTTGTGCAGCGAGGGCGCGAACTGGCTGCCCTCGGAGTAGTCGTTCCAGGTCGTGAGCTGCACCCAGTCGGCGCCGTCGTCGATGGCGTGCGTCCAGGTGGAGCGCAGGGTGGCGGTGTTGCCGGCCTCGTCGTAGACGCCCTGGTTGGGGCGGGCGTCCTGGACCGACACGGGCTGCATCCAGATCTTGCCCATGCCGTGGGCCCGCTGCACGTCGCGGGTGGCGCTCTCCTGGCCGACGTAGCTGCGGCTGCCCCACTCGGAGAAGCCGTGACTGATCGGCGCGAACGTGGCGCTGTTGGCGTCGGAGTCGAGGAACGTCGGGACGAAGGCGGTGCGGATGCCGTGCCGGGTCCGAAGGATGTCGAGGACCCGTGTCCACCAGGCGACGCTCTTGGCCTCGGCCTTGAAGGGGGAGACGACGAGACGGCCGTCGCCGAGGCGGTGCGCGGCGGGGGCTTTGCCCAGGGCCGCGACGGCGTCGGCGAGCACGCCGGGGTCGTCGGTGTTCAGCGAGGTCATGTCCGGCATCAGCATGATCTTGAAGGCGGGGTCGACGGCGTGGGCGGCCTCCATGAGGAGATGGGCGCGGTCCCGGTTCTGCCCGGACAGGGAGAGCATGTCGAGCGTGAACCCGTCGAGGCCCGCGGCCCGTGCGGTGCGCACCTCCTGCTCCAGGTTGGCGAGTTCCCAGTTGCCGTCCCGGGGCGGGACGGGCAGCGGCCGGTCGCGCAGCAGGCCGCCGTACCGCTCGTGCTTGCCGTTCTCCCCGGCCGGGTTCAGGTAGTTGCGGGTGTAGTAGTCGGCGTCCGCGCTCGCGTTGTCCAGCGAGAGGGGGTACGGGGTGAAGTAGTGCGCGAACACCAGCTTCCCGCCCGCGTCACCGGTGCGCAGGGCGGCCGGCCCGGGCAGGTCGAACGGCAGGGCGCCGGCGGGCCGCCCGCCTCCGGCGTCCCCGGCGCCCGGGGTGCTTCCCGTGCCCCGGCCCGTACCGCCCGGGCTCCCGCCGGGCGCGGTGGGAGCCTGGCCGGTGGCGCCGGCTGCCGGGCTCGCCGAGCCCGTGTCGGGCCCGGCGGACCAGGGCGTGCCGATCACGGGTGCGGACGCGGCGCCTTGGCGGGCGTCTGCGGTGAACGGGTCCCAGGCGATGCCGGCGGCGGCGCAGACCCCGGCGAGCAGGGAGGCGGCCGCCAGAGTCAGTAGCGGCCGGCCCCGGACGCCCGGACGGCGGCGGTGTGAACTCATCGTGGGTGCCCTCCCCTGCACGGTGCCCCGGGGTACGGGGACTGCAGAGCAGTACAGCCGATCGGCGCCCCCCGGACAACCGTCAGGAGCGCGGGGCCGCGATGTCCACGTTCTCCAGGATCCCGAGGGCGTCGGGGACGAGGACGGCCGCCGAGTAGTAGGCGCTGACCAGGTAGGACATGATCGACCGCTGGTCGATGCCCATGTAGCGGACGTTCAGGCCGGGTTCGTACTCCTCGGGGATCGCGGTCGGGCGCAGGCCGATGACGCCCTCCTGCTCCTCCCCGGTGCGCAGCGCGAGGATCGAGCTGGTGTGGCCGCCGACGACCGGGATCTTGCCGCAGGGCAGCAGGGGGATGCCGCGCCAGGCGGGGACGGACTTCCCCTGCACCTCGGCGTTGTCGAGGACCAGCCCGCGCTTGTTGCACTCGCGGAAGAAGGCGGCGATGGCCTTGGGGTGGGCGAGCAGCACCTTGGTGCCGCGGCGCATGGTGACCAGCTCGTCGAGGTCGTCCGGGGTCGGCGGCCCGGACCAGGTGGTGACGCGCTGGTCGTACGCGGCGTTGTGGAGCAGCCCGAACTCCCTGTTGTTGACCAGCTCCCACTCCTGCCGCTCGCGCAACGCCGCCACCGTCAGCCGCAGTTGCTGCTCGAACTGGTTCATCGGGTCGTTGTAGAGGTCGGCGACGCGGGTGTGGATCTGCAGGACGGTCTGGGCGAGGGAGAGTTCGTACTCGCGCGGGCTGAGGTCGTAGTCGACGAACGTGCCGGGGAGCAGGGCCTCCCCCGCGTGGCCGGAGGCGAGCTCGATGTCGGCCTCGCCCCGCCGGTTGACCGGGCGGCGGCCGTTCTCCACGTACCGCTCCAGGTGGGTGCGCAGGGCGGCGGAGCGCTCCAGGACCTCCTGGAAGGCGCGCCAGCGCAGCACCATCACCGTGCCGGCGGTCGCGGCCCGTACGGAGTAGTCCCAGCGCGGTTCGGGACTGCCGAGGGCGTCCTCGCCGAGCTGGTCGCCGTCGGCGACGACGCCGAGGACGTCCGTCGCCCCGTACTTGCCCCGGGCCCGCTTCTCCAAGCGGCCGTGGGCGATGATGAAGACCTCTTCGACGGGCGCGCCCTCCTCGACGAGGGTGTCGCCGGCGCGCAGGTCGCGTGTGACGAAGCGCCCGGCGAGGTCCTCGAAGACCTCCTGGTCCGGGAAGCCCTTGAGGGTGGGGAGTTCGCTCAGGGTGGGCGCGAGGATCCGCACGTCGTCGGCGCCGCTCTGGACGAAGGAGACCCTGCCCCGGCCCACGGCGTGGCTCAGGCGCCGGTTGACGCGGTAGGTGCCGGCGCTGACGTCGACCCAGGGCAGGACGCGCGTCAGCCAGCGGGAGCTGATGCCCTGCATCTGCGGGACGGACTTGGTGGTGGTGGCGAGGTTGCGGGCGGCCGCTGTGCTGAGGGCGGCCTGCCGGGCCGCTGCTTCGGCCTCGGGGGTGGGGGCTTCGGGGGTGGTCATGCCGTGGTCCCTCCGTGCGTCGGGCCGGGTGTGCGGGTGCCGTCCAGGGCCGTGGCCGGGCCCGCCCGGTGGTAGCGGGCGGTGGTGCGGTGCCATTCGAGGTTTCCGCCGAGCCAGGCCCATACGTCGGCCAGGAAGCGGACCAGCGGCGGGAATCCGGCCGCGGCGAGGAGCGCCGACTCCTCCTCGAAGGCGTGGACGAGCTCGTCGTGGAGGTCGGCGGAGCGGCGCACCGCCTCGGCGCGCGAGCAGCCCTCCTCGGCCTCGATCAGGGCGGGCAGGTTGTAGTTGACGGCGGCGCTCTCGTCCTCGCGGTGCATGGAGTAGAGGTCGTTGACGATGACGCTGGCGGACGCCGCCTTGAGGACCGCGCCCCGCACGCGCGGGTCGGCGTAGGCCTCGACCGGGAGCTCGTAGCCGCCCGCCGGGTCGAGCATCACCATCGTCGGGATGAAGCTGTTGTCCTGGCGGACGGAGAGGAACTCCCAGACGGGCGGGGTGCGTCCGGAGACCCGCCAGCCCGCTTCGGCGGTGTATCCGGAGAACAGCGCGGCCATCTCGTGCCGGTAGCGGGTGAGCTGGGAGCGGGTGGCGTACCGGGACAGGTGCTCGGTGCTGGAGCGCAGCGCGACGAGGACCGGGTCGGCGCACATGGCCCGCTCCAGCAGGGGCGCGTAGGCGGCCGGGAGGTGGGCCGGGTCGATGGCGGCCAGGGCCTGGGACAGGTGGGTGGCGATCCGGAGGGGGACGGCGCCGGCGCTCTCGTCGTCGCAGTAGTAGTCGTCGGTGGCCCACTGGGCGAGGGTGCACTTGGCGGGGGCGAGCAGCCGGTCCGGGTCCTCGACGTGGGCGTACGTCAGCATGGTGTACCGGCCCATCGAGAGCGCCCGTACGTCGGCCGGCCGGCCGGCGTAGATCCCGGTCTCCTCGGCCCAGGCGATGAGCCGGTCCTCGACCGCCTCCGCGAGGGCCGGGTCGTCGCGCTGCGGGGGCGGGCAGTACAGCTCGGGGACGGCGGGATTCCCCCGGGAAGCGCCGGGCGCCGCGGGGGCGGCGGACGGGCCGGCCGACGGGGCTGCGGACGGCGCGGCCGGGACGGGGGCGGGGCTCGGAGCGGGTACGGCCGCCGGGGCCGGGAGGGCGGGCCTGACGCGCAGGGTGCTCGTGCCGGGTCCGCCCGGACCCCCGCGCAGCCGGGCCAGCAGCGCCGCACGGGACGGGACGGGAGGGGCCGGTGGTACGGACGGGTCGGGTGCGCGGGACAGGTCGGACGGGTCCGGCAGGTGGGGCGGATGGTCGGGGTAGGCAGCGGGCGGATGCTTCTGCATGGCACGACAGTGCGTCGCGGGCCGGGCGTCCCGGTAGCCGTGCCGGCGGCGGCCCTGTTGAAAATCCCGCGCGGTTGAAGCTCTGAACGGATGTACGAACGAACTAGGTACCCGCCGCCACCCGCTCCAGCAGCGGCCGTACGACCCCGCTGGCGCGGACCGCCCGCAGCCGCCCCCGCATCCGGCGCAGCGCGTCGGTCACCCGGGCCGATTCCAGCTGCGGTACGGCGTCCAGCACCTCGTGCCAGGCGGCACAGGCCCGCTCCAGATGCCCTTGGCCCAGGTGGAGTTCGGCGAGCCGGGCCGCCGTGACGGCCCGGGCCCGGCGCTCCGCCGGCGGCCGGTGGCGCAGCGAGGCGCCGAGCGCGGCGATGGCGCCCCGGCCGTCGCCCAGCGCTGCCAGTGCCTCCGCCTCCTGGTGGCACAGGGCGGCCTGGTGGTAGTCGCCGATCGGCGCGCTCTGCCCCTCCGAACGCTCCAACAGCCGCTGCGCGCCCGCCAGATGGGAGATCGCGGCCCTCCGGTCCCCGCAGCCGGCCTCCGCCACCGCCAACTGCCCGGTGACGAAGGCCGCTTGGAGCGTCGGCAGCCGCCCCACCTCCCGCGCGGCCGCCTGGGCCAACTCCAGCGCCTGGGTGCGGTGGCCGAGGTGGTGGGCCTGCACGCTCATCGCCCGCAGCACGGGGGCGTGGCACTGCGGATCGCCCGCTTCCCGGCCCAGCCGCAGCGCCGCCCGGTAGTAGGCCTGGGCCACCCCGTGCTGGTTGCCGTCGAAGCACAGGAATCCGGCGGTGTAGGCCAGCCGGGAGGTGGCGCCCAGCAGCCGGTGGCGCACGGAGGGCGGCGCGTCGGCGCGCAGCCAGGGGGCGACGGTGGTGGCGAGGTACGCGGTCAGGGCGGGCCGGGCGAGGCCGCTGCCGAACATCATGTCGGCGTTGCGGAAGACGGGGAGCACCGCCTCGGCGGCCCGTACGTGGTCCTGCCCGATCCGTGCCCCGGTGTGCGCGCCCGTCTCCGCGGCGGCCTGCTGTCCCTGCGTCGGGCGCCAGGCCGAGGAGTACACGGGGATCTCGCCGAACGCGCCGACACCGAAGTCAGGCCCGCTGTACGGAAGTTGCGCGTCGAGCGGGGGGAGCGGGCCGGTGCCGCCCGCGGAGCGCTCCCGCTCCCGTGGCGCCGCGGACGGCCGGGCGAGCCCGGTGTCGGCGGCGTCGATCCGGCGCCGGGTGCGCCGGCTCAGGGCTTCGGCGGCGAGGGCGACGACGTGCGCGGGCGGCTTGGTGCCCGCGAGCCAGTGGGAGACGGAGGTCCGGTCGTAGCTCAGGGTGAGGCCGGCCTCGGCTGCGACGCCGTTGACGGCCCGTGCGAAGTCCTGCCCGCTCCAGCGGGCTTCGGTGAGGAGGGTGCGGAGTCGTCCGTTGGGGTCACGCTTCGCCATCCAGAACCGCCCAACTCGTACGTGTGTCCCGCGTTTCAACACGGTCGGAGATTCAACAGGGTGGGGCAGGGGCCCGTGTATCCGGTGGGGCCGCCCTGCCCCTAACTAAGACGTGTGCACACGGTGGCCCCCGGTCACACCGGGTGGCCGTGGCGTGCGGGAGCACAGCGGATCACGGACAAGCGGGGCCACTCCTTCCGATCGACCCCCTGCACGACGAACGCGACCGTCACCGACGCCGCATCCGGAGCCAGGAAGACCGGCCGGCCAAGGAAGACCGGCCGGCCGAGGAAGCCCGACCGAGGAAGACCGACCGAGAGGACGTTCCGTCATGTCTGTCGACCCGACGACCGAAGCCGGCGCCGCCGCACCACAGACCGGCTCAGCCCGCCAGAGCCTCAGTACCGACGCGGCGCGGAACCTGGCCACCACCACCAAGTCCGCCCCGCAGATGCAGGGCATCAGCTCCCGCTGGCTGCTGAAGATCCTGCCGTGGGTCCAGACCAGCGGCGGCACGTACCGGGTCAACCGCACGGTCAGCTACACCCTCGGCGACGGGCGCATCAGCTTCGTCAAGACCGGATCCGAACTGCGGGTCATCCCGCCCATGCTGCGCGAGCTCGGCATGCTGCGACACTTCCCCGACGACGCCGTCGTCAAGTCGATCGCGGACCGGTTCGTCAAGGAGGAGTTCCGCAAAGGCGACGTGATCGTCCGCCGCGGCGAGCCCGTCGACAAGATCTACCTGATCGCCCACGGCCGCATCGAGCGGCTCGGCGAGAGCGCGTACGGGGAGGAGGCGAGCCTCGGCGTCCTCAGTGACGGCGACCACTTCGGCCACCACCCGCTGCCGGACGCCCGCTGGGAGTTCACCGCCCGGGCCCAGACCGACGTGGTGACCATGACGTACAACCGCGGCAACTGGGACGAGGCCCTCAACCGCTCCCCCGCCCTGCGCCGCCACGCCGAGGCCTACCTGGAGGCGGAGCGGGTCGGCCGCAAGGGCAGCGAGGCCGTGGACCTGTCGGCCGGCCACACCGGCGAGGTCATGCTGCCCGGCACGTACGTCGACTACGACCTGAGCCCCCGCGAGTACGAGCTGAGCGTCGCCCAGACCGTGCTGCGCGTGCACACCCGCGTGGCCGACCTCTACAACCAGCCGATGAACCAGTCGGAGCAGCAGCTGCGCCTGACGATCGAGGCACTCCGGGAGCGCCAGGAGAGCGAGCTGGTCAACCACCCGGAGTTCGGACTGCTGCACAACGCCGAGTACGAGCAGCGGATCTACGCCCGCACCGGACCGCCGACCCCCGACGACATGGACGACCTGCTCAGCCGGCGACGCGGCTCCCAGTACTTCCTCGCGCACCCGCGCACGATCGCCGCGTTCGGCCGCGAGTGCAGCCGGCGCGGCCTGTACCCGGCCTCCGTCGAGTTCCAGGGGCACATGGCGCCCGCCTGGCGGGGGGTGCCGCTGCTGCCCTGCAACAAGATCCCGATCACGAAGGAGCGGACCAGCTCGATCCTCGTCATGCGCACCGGCGAGGACAACGAGGGGGTCATCGGACTGCACCAGCTGGGCCTGCCGGACGAGTACCAGCCGGGGCTGTCCGTCCGCTTCATGAGCATCAACGAGCAGGCGATCGTCTCCTACCTGGTCACCGCCTACTACTCGGCGGCGATCCTGGTTCCCGACGCCGTCGGGGTGCTGGAGAACGTAGAGATCTCCCGCTTCGAGGACTGAGGGCGGCGACCGGATGAGCAGCAGCACGGGGAGCGCGCAGCCCTTCGAACTGCCCGAGTTCTACGTCCCGCATCCCGCCCGCCTCAACCCCCACCTGGCCCGCGCCCGCACCCACGCCCTCGACTGGGCCCGCGGCATGGGCATGCTGGAGGGCTCCGGCGTCTGGGACCAGGCCGATCTGGAGGCCCACGACTACGCGCTGCTGTGCGCCTACACCCATCCCGAATGCGATGGCCCGATGCTCTCGCTGGTCACCGACTGGTACGTGTGGGTGTTCTTCTTCGACGACTGGTTCCTGGAGTTCTTCAAACGGCGCGGCGACCGGGAGGGCGGGCGCACCGCGCTGGACCGCCTGGCCCTGTTCATGCCCGAGGCCGCGCCCGCACGCGGGGCGCAGGCACGGAGCCCGGAGCCCGGCAACCCGGTGGAGGCGGGGCTCGCCGACCTGTGGGCCCGTACCGTCCCCGGGCATTCGCCGGACTGGATCGCCCGCTTCTCGCTCAGCACCCGCAACCTGCTCGTGGAGTCCCTGTGGGAGCTCGACAACATCAGCATCGGCCGGGTCGCCAATCCGGTCGAGTACGTGGAACAGCGCCGCAAGGTCGGCGGAGCGCCCTGGTCGGCGGGGCTCATCGAGCACGCGGTGGGCGCCGAGGTACCCGCAGCCGTCTCCGGCGAGCGGCCGCTGCGCGTGCTGCGCGACTGTTTCGCGGACTCGGTGCACTTCCGCAACGACCTGTTCTCCTACGAGCGCGAGGTGGGCCAGGAGGGCGAACTCAGCAACGGGGTGCTGGTGCTGGAGACGTTCTTCGGGTGCACCACCCAGGAGGCGGCCGACCAGCTGAACCGGCTGCTGACCTCGCGGCTCCAGCAGTTCGAGCACACCTTCTTCGCCGAGCTGCCCCCGATGTTCGTACGGACCGGCCTGACCCCGGAGCAGGTCCTCGCGGTGCTCACGTACGCGCGCGGGCTCCAGGACTGGCAGTCCGGCGGCCACGAGTGGCACCTGCGCTCCAGCCGCTACATGAACCGGCGGGCCGGGCTGCCCTCCGGCCCCCCGGGGCTGGGCGGCGCGGCTTCCGGCCTCAAGGCGCTGCTGGGGATCACCGGCGGCGCGGACAGGCGCCGACGGCACACCCGCGCCCCGCGCCGGGTGGGCCCGTCGGTGATCCCGGACTTCCACCTGCCGTATCCGACGCGGCTCAACCCGCACCTGGAGGGCGCCCGCGGGCGGCTGGTGGAGTGGAACCGCGCGATGGGGATGTTCGACGAGGGCCTGTGGTGGGAGGAGAAGGCCGTCGACTTCGACTTCGCGCTGTGCTCGGCGGGCATCGACCCGGGGGCCCCGGCCGAGGACCTGGACGTCAGCGCGGCCTGGCTGAGCTGGGGCACGTACGCGGACGACCTCTATCCGCTCCGCTTCGGCGCCACGCGCGACCTGGCCGGGGCCAGGGCCCAGGACGCCCGGCTGCGCGCGCTCATGCCGCTGGAGCCCGGGGCGCCCGCCCCGGCCCCGGTGAACGCGGTGGAACGGGGGCTCGCCGACGTCTGGCTGCGCACCATCACCCCGATGGCTCCGGCCGGGCGGCGCATGTTCCGGGCGGCGATGGACTCGGTGCTCGACGGCTGGCTGTGGGAGGTGGAGAACCAGGCGGCCCACCGGGTGCCGGACCCGGTGGACTATCTGGAGATGCGCCGGGCGACCTTCGGCTCCCCCATGACGGCCTCGCTGGCCCGGATGGCGCACATGGACGTCGTACCGGACGCCGTGTACGGGAGTGCGGCGCTGCAGTCGCTGGAGGCGGCCGCCTTCGACTACTCGGGGATGATGAACGACGTGTACTCGTACCAGAAGGAGGTGGAGTACGAGGGCGAGCTGCTCAACATGCTGGTCGTCACGGAGGCCTTCTTCGGCTGCGACTACCCGACGGCGCTCGGGGTCGTGAACGACCTGATGACCGCGCGGATGAAGCAGTTCGAGCATGTGCTGGCGAACGAGTTCCCCGCGATGTACCGGGACTTCGGGCTGGACGCGGCGGCGCGGGCGGCGATGGACCGGTACGCGGACGAGCTCAAGCAGTGGATGGCCGCGATCGCCACCTGGCACGCGCAGACCCGGCGGTACCGGGAGGAGGACCTGGAACGCCACCACGCGCGGCGGACGGAGGCGGTGGTGGCTGCCGTGCCGGGCGCGCTGCCCCGGGCTCCGCACCGGGCCGGGTGGGGGTGACGGCGCCTGCGGATCACGCGTGCAGGGCCCGTTCGTCCTCGGTGTGCCCTTCCGGTTCCAGCTGGAGGGTGGAGTGGGCCACGTCGAAGTGGTCGCCCACGCAGGCCTGGAGCCGGGCGAGCAGCTTCCCGTGGTCCTCTCCGCGCAAGGTCCCGGCGGCGACCACGACGTGCGCGGTGAGGACGGGCATGCCGGAGGTGACGGTCCAGGCGTGCAGATCGTGCACGGCCAGTACGCCGGGCTCCTCCAGGAGGTGGCGCCGTACGTCGGCCAGGTCCATGTCCTGCGGGGTGGCCTCCAGCAGGACGTGGGCGGCCTCGCTCAGCAGGCCGTACGCGCGCGGGACGATGAGCAGGCCGATGACGATGGAGGCGACGGGGTCGGCGGCCTCCCAGCCGGTGAGCACGATGACCAGGCCGCCGATGATGACGGCGACGGAGCCGAGGGCGTCGCCGAGCACCTCCAGATAGGCGCCGCGCAGGTTGAGGCTGTGCTGCTTGGCGTCGCGCAGCAGCCACAGGCCGACGCCGTTGGCGGCCAGGCCCAGTACGGCGATGCCGAACATCAGCCCGCCCTTGACCTCGACGGGTTCGCTGAAGCGGCGGACGGCGGTGTAGAGGACCCAGACGAAGACGCCGAGGAGGAGCAGGGCGTTCAGGACGGCCGAGAAGATCTCGACCCGGTAGAACCCGAAGGTGCGGCGGGGGGTCGGGGCACGCTGGGCGAGGGTGACCGCGCCGAGCGCGAGGGAGACCCCGACGGCGTCGGTGAGGCTGTGCGCGGCGTCGGCGAGGAGGGCGAGGCTGCCGGAGAGCACGGAGCCGACGACCTGGATCAGGGTGATCGAGGCGCTGATGGCGATGGTCCAGAGCAGTCGGGCGCGGAACGTCCCGCTGACGGTCCCGGCGGCTGCCGAGGGAGCTCCGTGGTCGTGGCCCATGACCGACATCCGAGCACAGGGCGTCCGTTCCCGCGCGCCGTCGCCCCCCACCTGGGCGAATGGACAAAAGCGCGTCGCATGTACAACTTATATGGAATCAGACATTCCCCTGGCCTTCCGGCAGAATTGGCGCATAATCATCGCTACGCGGCTCGAAAGAACCCTTGGCCGCGCATGGGACACGCATGCAATGGGGGGCATCGTGCCGATGAGGGATTCGGGCCGGGCCGGCACGCTGCCGGCGACATCCGACGAGCTGTCGCGGCTGCTGACCGCCGTCCGGCGGGGGCGGGTCCTGACGGTCACGGGGCGGTTCAGGGAACCGAGGAGCCGGCTGGTGCGGGAGATCGCCGAGCGGCTGGCGTCCAATTTCTGCGACGGCGCGGCCGTCGTCACCATGGGCCGGCCCTTCGGCGTGCGCGAGCTGACGGCCGCGCTGGGCTGCGTCCCGGGCATGCCGCTCCTGCCGTACGGCACGACCGACCCGCTCTCGTGGCTGGCGGAGCGGGACATGCTCCTCGTCCTGGACGGCACCGAGCACCTCGCGCCGGAGGCGCTCGCCTGGCTGCGGCGCCTGCTCACGGCGGCCCCGGGGCTGCGCATCCTGGCCGCGGGCCGCTCCCCCTTGTCCTTCGAGTCGGAACGCGTCCACAGGCTCTGACGGGGCCCGGCGCGCGAGCGGTCCCGTCAGCCCCGGTGCTTGCCCAGGATCCGCTTCAGCAGGGGCGTGCCCGCGGCCGCGGCAGACGGGACGGCCGCCGGGCGGCGGGCCTGGAGCTCGGACCAGACGGCGTCCGGGCAGGGGCCCTGCGGGCGGGACTTGAGGAACCTGCGGTAGGGCACCACACGGGGCTCGCGGCCGATCTCCACCCAGTGGGAGCGGCCCGAGTACTCGTCCCATCCGTGGTTCGGGATCCGGATGTGGTCGCGCCGGCCGTCCTTGTCCTTACTGGTGATCTGGGCGACCCGGGCCGAGCCCGAGCCGGTCTCCAGCACCACGCAGTAGTGCCGCAGCTGCCGCCCCGGGTCCTCGCGCAGCGGCACCATGGCCAGCCACACCTCGCCCGGCCGGGGGCGCGCGCCGATCGCCTTGGCCGCGAGGGCGGCGAGCACGGCGGCCGCCCGGGCGAGGAACGTGTTCTTGCGACGCGCCACCCCAACTCCCCCTCAGATCCCCGGCGGCACGCTAACGCACCCGCCACAGGGGCGCCAGGGCACGCCGGCGGTCACCGGCGCGGTCAGGCCCCCCGCTTCCACTCCTCCACCGGCAGCCCGAGGATCACCTCGTCGACGAAGGCCCCGGCCACCCAGGCGGAGCGCCGGAGGGTGCCTTCCAGGGTGAAGCCCGCGCGGGTCGCGGCGCCGATCATCGCGGCGTTGTCGGCGAGGGTCTCCACCTGGAGCCGGTGCAGCCCGCGCACGGTGAACCCGTAGTGGCACAGCAGCTGGACGACCTCCGCGCCCAGGCCCCGGCCGCGGGAGCCGGGCAGCAGGGAGATCCCCAGGTGGCCGTTGCGGTTGTGCAGGTCGATGCCCCACAGCGCGGCGTCGCCCGCGAGCGATCCGGAGGCGGCCTCGACCACCGAGAAGAACGACGCGGTTTCGGACGGGGCGGAGGGCTCGTACGGGGAATGGCCGGTGCTCGGGGTTATCGGGCGCCAGGGACCGGCTTCGGCGCGCGAGCGCGTCGCCACGTCCTCGTACAGCCCGGCGTGGAGCACGGCTACGTCATCGGCGTGCCGGGCGCGGAGCCCGACCAGGGTTCCCTGAATCACCAGGACTTCCTAGCCGTCGGCGGAGCCGCCCCGCAACCGGGTTTCCGGCGCCTTCAGGCGTCGGAGTACGGTTCCGCCCCGGTCGGCTGCTGCCGGCCGGGGCGGAACCGATCAAGACAAACGGACCTCAGGCGAGGGTCGCGATCGCCTGGTTGAAGGTCGCCGACGGCCGCATGACCGCCGAGGCCTTCGCGGCGTCGGGCTGGTAGTACCCGCCGATGTCGGCCGGGGAGCCCTGGACGGCGATGAGCTCGCCGACGATCTTCTCCTCGGACTCGGCCAGCGTCTTGGCGAGCGGGTCGAACGCCGCGGCCAGCTTCGGGTCGGCGGTCTGGCGCGACAGCTCCTGCGCCCAGTACAGGGCGAGGTAGAAGTGGCTGCCGCGGTTGTCGATGCCGCCCAGCTTGCGGCTCGGCGACTTGTCCTCGTTGAGGAAGGTGCCGGTCGCGCGGTCCAGGGTGTCGGCCAGCACCTGGGCGCGGGCGTTGCCGGTGGTGGTCGCGAGGTGCTCGAAGGAGACGGCCAGCGCGAGGAACTCGCCGAGGGAGTCCCAGCGCAGGTAGTTCTCCTTGACCAGCTGCTGGACGTGCTTCGGGGCGGAGCCGCCGGCGCCGGTCTCGAAGAGGCCGCCGCCGTTCATGAGCGGGACGACCGACAGCATCTTGGCGCTGGTGCCCAGCTCCAGGATCGGGAAGAGGTCGGTCAGGTAGTCGCGCAGCACGTTGCCGGTCACCGAGATGGTGTCCTCGCCGCGGCGGATGCGCTCCAGGGAGTACTTGGTGGCCTCGACCGGGGAGAGGATCTCGATGGTCAGGCCCTCGGTGTCGTGCTCGGCGAGGTAGGTCTTGACCTTGGCGATCAGCTGGGCGTCGTGCGCGCGGCCCTCGTCCAGCCAGAAGACGGCCGGGACGCCGGTGGCGCGGGCGCGGGTGACGGCGAGCTTGACCCAGTCCTGGATCGGCGCGTCCTTGGTCTGGCAGGCGCGGAAGATGTCGCCCTTGGCGACCTGCTGCTCCAGGACGACCTTGCCCTCGGAGTCGACGACGCGGACGGTGCCCGCGGCCGCGATCTCGAAGGTCTTGTCGTGGCTGCCGTACTCCTCGGCCTTCTGGGCCATGAGGCCGACGTTCGGCACCGAGCCCATGGTGGACGGGTCGAAGGCGCCGTGGGCGCGGCAGTCGTCGATGACGACCTGGTAGACGCCCGCGTAGCTGCTGTCCGGGAGGACGGCCAGGGTGTCGGCCTCGTTGCCGTCCGGGCCCCACATGTGGCCGGAGGTGCGGATCATGGCCGGCATGGAGGCGTCGACGATGACGTCGGACGGGACGTGCAGGTTGGTGATGCCCTTGTCCGAGTCGACCATCGCGAGGGCCGGGCCCTCGGCGATCTCGGCGTCGAAGGAGGCCTTGATCGCGTCGGCGTCGGGCAGGGCGCCCAGGCCGTTCAGGATGGTGCCGAGGCCGTCGTTCGGGGACAGGCCGGCGGCGGCCAGGGTCTCGCCGTAGCGGGCGAAGGTCTTCGGGAAGAAGGCGCGGACCACGTGGCCGAAGATGATCGGGTCGGAGACCTTCATCATCGTGGCCTTGAGGTGCACGGAGAACAGGACGTCCTCGGCCTTGGCGCGCTCGATCTGGTCGTTCAGGAAGGTGCGCAGCGCGTCGACGTGCAGGACGGACGCGTCCACGACCTCGCCGGCCAGGACCGGTACGGACTCGCGCAGGACGGTGGCGGTGCCGTCGGCGGCGACGTGCTCGATGCGGAGCGTGCCGGGCTCGGTGACGACCGCGGACTTCTCGGTGGAGCGGAAGTCATCGGCGCCCATGGTGGCGACGTTCGTCTTCGACTCGGGGGTCCAGGCGCCCATGCGGTGCGGGTGGGCCTTGGCGTAGTTCTTGACCGAGGCGGGGGCGCGGCGGTCGGAGTTGCCCTCGCGCAGGACCGGGTTGACGGCGCTGCCCTTGACCTTGTCGTAGCGGGCGCGGATCTCGCGCTCCTCGTCGGTCTTCGGGTCGTCCGGGTAGTCCGGGAGCGCGTAGCCCTGGCCCTGGAGCTCGGCGACCGCGGCCTTCAGCTGCGGGATCGAGGCCGAGATGTTGGGCAGCTTGATGATGTTCGCTTCCGGCGTCTTCGCCAGCTCGCCGAGCTCGGCGAGGGCGTCGGCGATGCGCTGGCCCTCCTCCAGGTACTCGGGGAAGCTGGCGATGATCCGACCGGCCAGGGAGATGTCACGGGTCTCGACATTCACACCGGCCGTCGACGCGTAGGCCTGGATCACAGGCAGGAAGGAATACGTCGCGAGGGCCGGGGCCTCGTCAGTGTGCGTGTAGATGATGGTCGAGTCAGTCACCGGATGCTCCGCTCCACAGTCTGCGTCTCTCGTCTGCAACATTGCTCGACATCAAGATATCTCGTGATCGGACCGGTCCGGACAGCCCCCTGCCCGAGTCTCGGGGAGACGCGCGTCACCCTCGGCCGGCCGGGGCCCGGCCGGGCCCCGCAAACGGCGGGAGCGCCGCCCCACGGCTGTTTCCAGCCAGGGGCGGCGCTCCGCGGCGCTCAGGCGTACGGCCTGGTCAGGCGTGGACGGCCTTGGGGTTCGGGCCGTACTCGTTCGGCTGCGGCTGGCCCTCGGTCGCCATGAGGACGATGAGCCAGATGCCGCCGATCAGCGGGACGAGGCCGATGAACAGCCACCAGCCGGACTTGCCGGTGTCGTGCAGGCGGCGGACGGCGACCGCGAGGCTCGGGAGGAACACCGCGAGGGCGTAGATCGCGTAGAGCAGCGGGTAGGTGCCGAGCGCACCGTCGACGATGGCGAGGATGATCGCGGCGGCCATGTTGAACAGGAAGAACATCCAGTACTCCTGGCGGCGGGCGCGGCCGGAGAAGACGGTGTACTTCTTCAGGACGTCGGTGTAGTAGTTCATGAGTCCCCCCTGAGGACGGTTCGTCGGCCCGTCCTGCTGGAGCAAGCCGAGGCAGAACTTATGCCCCGCTTATGTGGCGGTCAAGCCAGTTCACAACACGGCTGAATTACCGCTTTTCCAGGGTTCACCGGCCAAATTCACGGGCTCCTCGGGCCACTTGGAACCCACTGGTCGTACGGGGTCACACGGCGTGACGAAACAGGGGTGTGAGGGACCATTTCGTGATGCGCGAGAGCCTCGTGAGCCGTCCGGCGGCAACCCCCGTGCGCCCCCTCCCCCGGCGGAACACGCCCATCCGCCCCCACATCGTTACGGCTCCGCGACCCTGTCAGCCACTGTCACGGACGCGAACGGCGCCCCGCTCCGGACCAGGGGCCGGCCCGGGACGCCGCGAACTCGCCCTGAACGCACCGTGAACTCGGCGACCGGTCAGCCGATGTGGAACGAGTCCCCGTAGACCTTCCAGTCGAGCGGGGTGTTGAGGTTCAGGTTGCCCTTCTTGAGGAACACCCGCTGCGCGGTGTCGACACGGCTCGTGTCGCTGTGCGCCTCCTCCTGCTTCATCGCCCAGACCCGGGCGTCGAGGAAGGCGTTCAGCCAGGTGGTCTCGTTCCCGCCCTGGGCCGGGGGCTTGGCCTTGGACAGGGCCCGCTTGCGGATGTTGCGGAAGCTCGTGGAGTCGCCGCCGTCACCGTGCATGACGATGGCGTCGTAGTACATGAACTGGCCGAGCGCGCCGACGCCGTCGGACTTGCCCTGCTTGACGGCGGGGTTGAAGTAGACCCGGTCGCGCTCGTGGTCCTGGGCCTTCTTGAACTCGCCGTCCTGGGCCGCCTTCGCCCAGTCCTTGGTGAAGTTCGGGTCGAGGCCCTGGTGCGAGTCGGTGCCGTTGACCTTCCGGAGGGCCGGAAGGTACTTGGCGAGCACGTTGCCCGGCTTGACGTCGGTGTAGTACTCGACGAGGTCGAGCATGTCGCCCGTGCCGGAGCAGAAGCCGATGATCCCGGCCGTGTAGCCGCGTTCGTCGTCTATGTCCTCGATGTACTTGTACTGCGCCTTCCAGTCCAGGGAGGAGTTCTCCGCACTGGAGACGATCTGCATGGCGATGTCCTTCTTCGCCGGGTCGTCGAGGCCGACGGCCTTCACCGATGCCGCGGCGGGGGACGCGGATGCGGGCGCGGGCGCCGCCGTCGCGTGGGCGGTCACCGGTACGGCGAGGAGCGCGCCGCCGAGGAGGGCGCTGATGGCGATCTTCTTGCGGTGGGGGGCGAACACAAGTCCTCCAGGGGGAAGTTGAGGCTTGAGCGACTTCGTTAGGAAACTTTACTACCAGAGGTTGCGACAGCTCAATACCCGTGCACGCCATGCGTGTTGTCTGACCGCCGGACGTCAGAGCCAGCCGTTGCGGCGGAAGCCGCGGTGGATGACGAAACAGGCGAGGGCCATCACGGCGACCGTGATCGGGTAGCCGTACGTCCAGTGCAGCTCGGGCATGTCGTCGAAGTTCATGCCGTAGACCCCGCAGACCATGGTGGGCACGGCGACGATGGCCGCCCACGCCGTGATCTTGCGCATGTCCTCGTTCTGCGCGACGGTCACCTGCGCGAGGTGGGCCTGGAGGATGGAGTCGAGCAGCGCGTCGTACGCGTTGATCTGATCGGTGGCCCGGGTCAGATGGTCGGAGACGTCCCGGAAGTACGCGCGGACCTCCGCCGGGATCACCGGTATCGGCTGCGTGGCCAGGTGCTGGAGCGGGCGGCTCAGCGGGGCCACCGCCCGGCGCAGCTCCAGCAGTTCGCGCTTGAGCTGGTAGATCCGGCCCGCGTCGCCCCGGCCGCCGTACTCGCTGAACACGGCGGTCTCGACGGCGTCGATGTCGTTCTGCACCGCGTCCGTGACGGCCACGTAGTCGTCGACGACGTGGTCGGCGATGGCGTGCAGAACCGAGGCCGGCCCTTTGGCCAGTTGGCCCGGCGCCGCTTCCAGGCTCTCGCGGACCGGGCCCAGCGTGCCGTGGCCGCCGTGCCGAATGGTGATGACGAAGTCGTCGCCGGTGAACGCCATCAGCTCGCCGGTCTCCACGACCTCGCTCGTCGCGGTGAGCTCCTCGTGCTCCACGTAGCGCACGGTCTTGAAGACGGAGAAGAGGATGTCGTCGAACCGCTCCACCTTGGGGCGCTGGTGCGCGGTCACCGCGTCCTCGACGGCGAGCGGGTGCAGGCCGAACAGCTCGGCGAGCCCGGCGAGCTCCTCCCTCGTCGGTTCGTGGAGGCCGATCCAGACGAACCCGTCGCCCGTCTTGCGGACCCGCCGCAGCGCCTCCTCCACCTCGGCGCAGCCGTCCTGGCGTGCGCCTTCGACGTAGACGACGCAGTTGACCACCGCGCTTCCGAGCGGGGAGCGGGACGGGTGGCTGAGGTCAACGGCCCGCCGGTAGCCGCGACGCACGGCCCGGCGCAGGTTGCTGAACATGGACAACGGGGGACTTCCCTTCGGCGGATCAGCGGCCAGTCTGCCACCGCCGCCGATCGGCCCCGTCAGACCCGGTCGATGAACACGCTCGTCGACTTCACCCGGGCCACGGCCCGCGCGCCGACCTCCAGGCCGAGCTCCTCCACCGCTTCCCGGGTCAGGAGCGACACGATGCGGTGCGGGCCGGCCTGGATCTCGACCTGGGCGTCGACCGTGCCGAGCTTCACGGCGGTGACGATGCCGGGGAAGGCGTTGCGCGCCGAGGTATGGGGGGCTTCCTCGCCCTCGGCGGCCTCCTGCGCGGCCCGTACGCAGAACGCGGCCAGGTCCGGCCCGTCCACCATCCGCCGCGTGCCCTCCCGGCGGGTGGGGAACCGCTCGGCGTCGGCCCAGCGCCGGGCCGTGTCGACGCTCACGCCGAGCAACCGGGCGGCCTGGCCGATCGTGTAGGACTCCATACCCGCAGCTTAGGGTGTGGCTGCGGGGATCAGGTCCGGCCCCGACCCGCCGGGGGCCGGGTTCCGTCCGGGCGGGGGCTCCCGTCCTGACGGACCGTCCCCTCCTGGCGGAGGGCCTCGGCCGCCTCGGCCGCGACCACCTCCGCCACGGCCGACAGCGCCGGCGAGTCGAGCTTCCACTGCTGCCAGTACAGCGGCACGTCCATGGGCCGCCGCTGCACCAGCAGCTCCAGCCTGCCCGCGCGCAGCAGCGGCTCCGACTGGGGCTCCGGCACCAGGCCCCAGCCCAGCCCGGCGGCCACCGCGTCGCAGAATCCCTCCGAGGTCGGCACGTGGTGGCGCAGGGGCCCCGCCCCGGAGTCCTGATCCCCGGTCAGCGACCGTACGAAGACGTCCTGGAGCTCGTCGCGCCGGTCGAAGACGATCACCGGGGCCTCGCGAAGGCCCTGTTCGACTCCCCCGGCCAGGTACCGGGCCGCGAACCCGGGGCTCGCCACCGGCAGGTACCGCGCGAGCCCCAGCCCGCGTACGGTGCACCCCGCCACCGGGTCCGGCGAGGAGGTGACCGCCGCCATCACCTGGCCCTCCCGCAGCAGGGCCGTCGTATGCCCCTCGTCCTCCCGGTGCAGTTCGAAGAAGACCGGCGGATCCTGCGGCACCCGCGTGAGCGCCGGCAGGAACCAGGTCGCCAGGGAGTCCGCGTTGACGGCGATCGGCAGCCGCACCGGGCCGCCCGACTCCTGCGCCATGCCGAGCTCGGCGCGCGCGTCCCGTTCCAGCCGGGCCAGCTGCCGGGCGAACCGGACCACCACCTGCCCGGACTCGGTCGCCCGTACCGGCTTCGTGCGCATCAGCAGCACCCGCCCGGTCCGCTGCTCCAGCGCTTTGACCCGCTGGCTCACGGCGGACGGGGTCACGTGCAGGGCCGCGGCCGCCGCGTCGAAGGTGCCCTCGTCGACCACGGCGAGCAGGGTCCGTACCTGGTCCAGGGGAAGTTCTTCCATCACGAACGCTAAGGGTACGTAAAAATCTTTAGCTGTACTGAAACCACGCCGCTGCCTACGGTCGACGACATGACACACGGCATCATCGCGGCGGCACTCGCAGGCTTCGGCACCGGACTCTCCCTCATCGTCGCCATCGGCGCGCAGAACGCCTTCGTCCTGCGGCAGGGGGTGCGCCGGCACGCCGTCCTCGCCGTGGTCGCGATCTGCGCCGTCTCCGACGCGCTCCTCATCGCCCTCGGGGTCGCCGGCGTCGGCGCTTTCGTCACCGCCTGGCCGGCCGCCCTGACCGCGGTCGCCCTCGCCGGCGGCGGGTTCCTGATCGCTTACGGATTCCTCGCCGCCCGCCGGGTGCTGCGGCCCACCCCCGGCGCCGCCCTGAGCACCGAGGGGGCCACCGCCGGGTCCCGCCGCCGGGCCGTGCT
Organism: Streptomyces sp. NPDC051109; assembly: GCF_044455885.1. Classification (NCBI taxonomy): domain Bacteria; kingdom Bacillati; phylum Actinomycetota; class Actinomycetes; order Kitasatosporales; family Streptomycetaceae; genus Streptomyces; species Streptomyces sp. NPDC051109. The sequence continues at coordinate 185,313 of NZ_JBITFF010000009.1, read as the reverse complement.
GACCTGCCTGGCCATGACCTGGCTCAACCCGCACGTCTACTTGGACACGGTCCTGCTGCTCGGCTCCCTCGCCGCCGACCGCGGGGACCTCCGGTGGGCCTTCGGCATCGGGGCCGGACTGGCCAGCCTGATCTGGTTCGGCACCCTCGGCTACGGCGCCCGGCTGCTGAGCGGACTGCTGGCGCGCCCCTCGGCCTGGCGGGTGCTGGACGGGCTCGTCGCCGCGACCATGGTCACGATGGGCGGGTTGCTCCTCGCCCGGGCCTGACCGGCGGGCGCGGCGGGCCCGGGCGGGGCGCTGATCCGCCCCGTACGGTGGCACGACCAGACCCTGGGAGTCCGCAGTGCCCGACCGCCCGTCCGACCGCCCGCCCGCCCGGCAGTACGGCCGACCGCCCGGCGCGCCCTCCGGCGAACCCTCCCCCGACGAGGTGCGCCTGTACTACGCCGCCCGGCCGTCCCCGCTCGTCGCCGCCACCGCGATCGTGCTGGACTCCGCCGGACGGGTGCTCGTACTGGCGCCCTCGAACCGGCCGGACGGGGACCTTCCGGGCGGCACGGTCGAGGACACCGAGACTCCGGAGGAGGCGCTGGCCCGGCAACTGGAAGCGGAGCTGGGCCTGTCCGTGCCGGTCGGCCGGCTGCTCGCCGTGGACTCGCGGCGCCCCGGCTCCCTCGGCCGCTCCCTCATCGCCCACGTCCACCTGGTCGGGCCGCTCTCGCCGGAGCAGGCCGGTGCGCTCTCCCTTCCGGAGCACGAGGCCGCCCCGGCCCGCTGGCTCGCGCCGGACGAGGCGTACGAGGCGCTGCCCGCCCGGCTCGCGCCCCGGCTGCGCGCCGCTCTGGCCGCCCTGTACGCCGGCTCCCTCGCGCACCTCGTCGACGGCGTGCCGCAGCCCGGCTCCCCGGCCGGCCTGGACGCGGAGCGGCGTACGGCCCTGGAACACGCGGGATCCTTCGACGCCGCGAGCCACCGGGCGTCCCGTCCCAAGGCGATCACCGCGGCCAGCGTGCTGTTCACCGACTCCGCGGGTCGGATCCTGCTGGTGGAGCCCTCGTACGGAAAGTCCGGGCGCTGGAACCTGCCGGGCGGCGGGATCGACAGCGACCTGGGCGAGACCCCGCGCGCCGCCGCCCGCCGGGAGGTGCGCGAGGAACTCGGCCTCGACCTCGCACCGGGCCGGCTGCTCGGTGTCAACTGGGCCCACAAGCCCGGCTATCCGGCCCGCGTCCGCTTCCTCTACGACGGCGGGGTGCTGGACGCCGCCGCCCTGGCCCGGATCCGGCTCGCCCCTTTCGAGCTGCTGCGCTGGCGGACCGTGCCCGCCGGGGAGCTGCGCGCCCTGGTCAAGCCCTCCCTGCGCCGCCAGATCGAGGCCTGCCTGCGCGCCCGCGGCGAGGGCACGGGCCCGCTGGAACTCCACGCGGGCCGCCCCGCCGACACCCCGCACAAGAAGAAGGGGAAGGGGAAGGGGAAACGGTAGGAGAAACGCACGCTGCACTGGTCCATCCGGACGGCGCCATGGCGTGGCGCGCGGGTGACGGGGCCGTCTCACGCATCGTCGAAGCAGACAGTCCACGCACACGCGTAAGCCCTCTCGCCAGCGAGAACGAGCGGAACCCATGGAGAGCCACACCATGTCCGCAGAGCCGACCCGTCCCGGTACCAGCACCACTTCCGCCGTCCCCGACACCGCGGCGCCGCCCGATCCGCGCCGCTGGTGGATCCTCGCCATCATCGGCCTGGCCCAGCTCATGGTCGTCCTCGACGCCACCATCGTGAACATCGCCCTGCCCTCCGCCCAGGCCGGCCTCGGGTTCTCCGACGCCCAGCGGCAGTGGGTGGTGACCGCGTACGCGATCACCTTCGGCAGTCTCCTGCTGCTCGGCGGGCGGCTGGCCGACAAGTTCGGGCGGCGCCGGGCCTTCCTCATCGGGCAGATCGGCTTCGCGGCGGCCTCCGCGCTCGGCGGCGCGGCGGCCACCTTCGGGACCCTCGTCACGGCCCGCGCCCTGCAAGGGGTGTTCGCCGCGCTGCTGGCCCCGGCCGCGCTCTCGCTGCTGACCACCACGTTCTCCGCGCCGGCCGAGCGCGCCAAGGCCTTCGGCGTGTTCGGGTCGCTCGCCGCGTCCGGGGGCGCCGTGGGGCTGCTGCTGGGCGGGTTCCTCACCGAGCACCTGAGCTGGCGCTCGACGATGTACGTGAACCTGCTGTTCGCCGCCGTCGCCGTCACCGGCGGTGTGCTGCTGCTGGGGCGCCCGGCGCCGTCCACCCCGCCCCGGCTGGACCTGCCGGGCACGGTGCTCGCCTCGTCCGGGCTGTTCTGCCTGGTCTACGGGCTCGCCACGGCCGGCTCCCACGGCTGGCAGTCCGTCCACACCCTGGGCTTCCTGGTCATGGCCGCCCTGCTGCTCGCCGCCTTCGTGTGGTGGCAGCGCCGCAGCCCGCACCCGCTGCTGCCGCTGCGGATCGTGCTCGACCGGGTCCGCGGCGCGGCGCTGATCGCCGTGTTCATCACCGGGGTCGGCATGTTCGGGGTGTTCCTGTTCCTGACGTACTACCTCCAGCACACCCGCGGCTACAGCCCGGCCCGCACCGGCGTGGCCTTCATGCCGATGTCCGGCTGCACCATGATCGGCGCGATCGGCAGCAACATGGGGCTGCTCGGCCGGATCGGCGGGCGCCCGCGCATCGTCGCCGGGATGCTGCTCTCGGCGTGCGGGATGGCCTGGATGACGAACCTGACGGCGACCGGCCCGTACGTCTTCGACGTGCTGCCGGGCCAGGTGGCGACGGGGCTGGGCATGGGCCTGATCACGGCGGCCGCCATGAACCTCGGCACGGCCGGCATCGACCCGCGGGACGCGGGCGTGGGCTCGGCGACGGTCAACGCCATGCGACAGACGGGCGGCTCCGTCGGCACCGCGCTCATGAGCACCCTTGCCGCCGGAGCCGTCGCCCGCTCGCTCGCGGGCCGGCAGCCCACGCCGGAACTGGCGGCGCGGGCTGCCCTGGAGAGTTACCACACGGTCTTCACGGCATCGGCGGCGATCTTCGCCGTCGGCGCGGTGCTGACCCTGCTCATGCTGCCCGGCGGCCTGACCGTGGAACGCCGGCACGGCGCGCCCGGAGGCCGCCGCCCGTCAGCGCGGTGAGTGGCCGCCGGGGGACGCGGGGGCCACCGGCTTGGCCGGAGCCGCCGGCTTGGCCGGAGCGGCGGGCGCCTGCTTGGCCGGAGCGGCGGGAGCCGCGGGCGCGGTCGGCGCCGCGGGGGCGGCTTCGGCATTCAGGCAGTTCGCCAGCGAGCTGCGGACCCGGTCTCCGGTCGAGAAGTGCTTCACCCGGCAGGAGTTGGTCCCGATCCCGCCGTCGACCTGGCCGTAGCCCGGTCCGATGGTCAGGACGGTGTCGTTGAGGCCGCGGACCGTGTCGTTGCCGGGACCGCCCTGGACGATGCCCGCGGACTCGGCGCCCACCGACTTGGGCTCGATGATGTCGTTCTCGCTGCCGCCGAGCACCCGGCCGCCGAGGTCGACGTTGCCCGTACGGATGAGGTCGCTGCCGTCGTTGCCGAAGACCTGGCCGCCGCCGCGCTCGTACTCGCCGGGCTGGCCCATCACGCTGCCCGTGGTGATCTTGTCGTCGCCGTGGTCGCCGTAGACGCTGGCCCCGTGCTCCGCCGTGCCCACGACGAGCGCGGTGATGATGGTGTCGTTGCCCGCACCGCCGCGCACCGTGGAGCTGCCGCTGCGCGGGGAGAGGTTGTTGACCTGGAGCGTGTCGTCGCCCTCGCCGCCGAGCACCTGGGAGTCGATCAGCATGCCCTTGACGCGGATGTTGTCGTTGCCGCCGCCGCCGTAGATGATCACGTTCTCGACGTCGTTCTCGCAGAGGATGGTGTCATCGGCCGGGGTGCCGTTGACCTGCGATCCGGGCTTCGCCTCGACCCCGTTGACGTAGCACCAGTGCGACGGCAGGGGTTCGGCGGCCCGTGCCGGACCCGCGGCGAGCGAGGCACTGGCGGCGACCAGGGTCGCGAGGGTGTACGTGGCGGTGCGAAGCTTGCGGCGCGTACGCAGCATGAATTCTCCCGAGCGTGGTGTGCGTGTGTGGTTCGGTGCCGTGCTGGTCAGGACAGCTCGTGGCGCAGCGGCGTGAGCTGTTCGATGTCGTAGCGCTTCCGGAGTGCGTGGATCGCGGCAGGGTCCGGGGTGGCGCTCGTGTCGAGCAGTTCGAGGAGCTCCTCGAAGTACCGCTCGTGGTCGGGCGGCGGGGAGGCCTGGAAGAACATCCGGGCCGGTTCGCCGGTGGGGTTCGCGAAGGCGTGCGGACAACCGGGCGGAACCACGATGACGGTTCCGGGCGTGGCACGGACGACCTGGCGTCCGTCGAGCGACTCCCAGTGTCTCCAGTCGTCCCCGGAACGGACGCGCGGCTCGAAGGCCATGACGTCGAGTTCACCCTCCAGGACGTAGAAAAGCTCCTCGCTGCGGGTGTGCAGGTGCGCCCCGACGTCGAACCCGGGCGGTACGACGACCTCGAAGCTGGAGGCCACCGTGGAGTGCTCCCCGGTGACCTTGAACGTGACCTGCTGGGCCTCGGTGTGCAGCTTGCGGCCGTGACCCGGTGGCACGAGCAGCCCGTCGCGGGCGACGTGCGCGGTCATGACCAGGTCACGGGCAGACCTTCGGGCCCGCGGATGAGGGCCCCGGGCCGCCAGCGCAGCTCGCCGACGGGGACGCTGAAGCGCACGTCCGGGAAGCGGTCGAGCAGGGCGTCCACCATCAGCTCGGATTCGAGGCGGGCCAGCATGTTCCCGGGACAGAAGTGCGGTCCGTACCCGAAGGAGACGTGCGGGTTGGGGCTGCGCTCCAGGTGGAGCTCCTCGGGATCGGGGAAGACCTCCGGGTCGCGGTTGGCCGCGAGGTACGAGACGTAGATCGCCTCGCCCTTCCGGATGAGCTGGCCCGCCACGGCGACGTCCTCCAGGGCGATCCTCGAGAGCCCGACCGCGTTGCGGTGCGGGATGTAGCGCAGCAGCTCGTTGATGGCCGAGGGCCGCAGGCCGGGCTCGCTGCGCATCCGGTCCATCAGGTCCGGCCGGGTGAGCAGGATGTAGACCATGTTGCCCACGTTGTTGGTGACGGCCTCGCCCCCGATCTGGATGAGCAGGGCGATGCCGGTCGCCTCCTCCGCGGTGACCTCGCCGGCCTCGACGGCCTTGACGAGGAGCCCGATGACGCTGTCGCCGCCGGCCACTTCCCCGGAGCGCATGCGCCCGCCCAGGTAGGCGCACATGTCGTTCTTCGCCTGCTCGCTGCGTTCGGCGCCCTGGGCGGAGGAGAGGATCAGCGTGGTCCATTCGTGGACCATGGGCCGGTCTTCCTCCGGGACGCCCATCAGCTCGCACACGACGGCGAGCGGGAAGGGCGCCAGCAGGCGCTCGGTCAGGTCCGCGGGCGGGCCGTCGCGCAGGATCCCGTCGACGAGGGCGTCGAGCATCTCCTTCGCGCGGGTGCGCAGGCGCTCCACCCCGGGGGTGGTGAAGGCCGCGGCGACGGTCCGCCGCAGCCGGGTGTGGTCGGGCGGGTCCTCGAACCCGACCGCGCCCGGCGCGGGGATGAAGTGCGGGGCCAGCCGGGTGACATCGTGTTCCGCGACCAGCTTGCGGCTGAACCGGGGATCGTTGGCCACCATGCGCACGTCGTCGTACCGGCAGACGAGCCAGGCCCACCCGCTTCCGTTGGGCATGCGGATCCGGGTGATCGGACCCGCCCGCATCAGCTCGGCGAGGACGGGGTCGAAGTCGACCCCGTCCAGTGCCGGGGTGGGCCAGTGCGTGATGGGTGGCCTTGCGGTTGCGGGGCCGTCCTTCAGCATTGTTCGGATTCCTCCCTCACCCGGTCCCTCGATCCGAGGTCCAGCTGCCCAGTGAGATCTCTGCGGTGATGCCGGGGCCGAAGCCAGCCAGCAGGCCCCGCGCGGCGTCAGCGGTGCCGTTCTCGTCGAACAGTCGGCGCAGTGCGTCCAGGACGACGGCGCTGGCGATGTTGCCGTACTCGGTCAGTGTGGCCCGACTGAAGCGGAATGCCTCGGGTGCCACACCGAGGTACTTGCTGAGGTCGTCCAGGATGCGCGGCCCGCCTGCGTGGATGATGTAGAAATCCAGTGCGGCGGCGTCCCACCCATGGAGCTTGGCCAGGTCCTTGAGGGACGGCGCGAGCGGTTCCATGGTCCCCGGGACCCGCCGGTCGAGCTTGAAGTGGAACCCGGTGGACTTGACGTCGTACATGATCCAGTCCTCCGTCTGGGGGATGATGTACGAGCTGTTGCGGTGCAGTTCCATGCCGGTTCCGCCCCTGCCGCGGACAACGGCCGCGCCCACTCCGTCGCCGAACAGGCCGTTGGAGAGCAGGTTGCCGACCTCCAGGTCGCTGGGCTGGTAGCAGAGCGAGCAGAACTCGCAGGACACGATCAGCGCGTTCGCCTCGGGGTAGGCGGTGCAGAAGTCGTGGGCCCGGTTGACCGCCGCACCGCCCGCCGCGCAGCCCAGCTGGGCGATGGGGAGCTGCTTGGTGTCCGTCCGGAAGCCCATCGAGTTGATCATCCACGCGGTCAGCGAGGGCATCATGAAGCCCGTGCACGACACGTAGATGATCATGTCGATGTCCTGGGCGCGCAGCTGCGCGTCCTCCAGCGCCTGCCGCACCACAGCGGGGACCCGCGCCTTGGCCTCGGTCTCGTACACGGCGTTGCGCGATTCGAAACCGGGGTGCTTGAGGGTCTCCTCGATGGGGCGCACGATGTGCCGCTTCGCGACGCCGGTGTTGCGGATCAGGCGCAGCGCGAGGTCGAGCTGCGGATGGTCCGCGTGCACGGACCGGCACAGATCGAGGGTCTGCTCCATCGTGATCACGTGCTCGGGCACGCACACCGTTGGCCTGCACAGAGTCGCCATGGGTGGCTCTCCTTTCGTGTCTGACACAGCCTCATCGACCTGCGCCGGAAGCGCGCGCGGGACTACGGCGTTGGTGACATGAGCCAATCCGGTGACGCTGCGCCGTGGAGGCAGCGGAGCGTGTGACGACAGGGAAGGGATGGCTGTGCCGATTTCCCGCGGAATCGCGCCTTGGGGGGTGACATCCACGCAGGGAGATGAACCATGACGTCAGACCCGCAAACCGCCCTCAGGCCGGACCCGGAGATGGACCCGGAGAGGGCCCCGGAGCTGGACCCGGCCACGGGCGAACCGGTGCACTGCTGGAACCTGGACGACTTCGAGGCGCTGGACTTCGACCCGTTCCTGCACGACCGCCTGCGGGACAAACGGGCCACCCGGATCCGGCTGCCGTTCGGCCAGGGCACCGCCTGGCTGATGGCGCGCTACGCCGATGTGAAGGCGGCGACCACCGACCCGCGCTTCAGCCGCTCCGAGCTGGTCGGCCGGACGATCACCGCCTCCTCCCCGCACGCGATCGCCTCGCAGCAGGCGTCGATGAACTACGCCGATCCGCCGCGCCTGAACGACATGCGCCGCGTGGTCGCCCGGGCGTTCACCGGCAAGAGCATGCAGAAGCTTCGGCCGACCGTGCAGCAGACGGCCGACGGCCTGCTGGACGAGATGGAGCGGCACGGCTCGCCGGCGGACCTCGTCGAGCACCTGCACGGCCCGTTCCCGCTCGCGGCCGTCGCCGACCTGCTGGGGATGCCCCAGGACATGCGCAAGGACATGACCTCCTGGGCGAACGTGATCATGACCCCGGGCCCGGCCCCCGACAAGAGCACCGACGCCCTGAAGACGGTGCGCGAATGCGTGGTCGCCCTGCTCGCCATGCGGCGGGAGAAGCAGAGCGACGACCTCGCCGGAGTCCTCGCCGGGGCCGCCGACGCCGGTGAGATCACCGAGCCGGAGGCGGTCTCCATCGCCACCGCGATCCTCGTGAGCGGTGCGCACGCCGTCCGCAACAACAGCGCGAACATGGTGTACGCCCTGCTCACCCATCCGGAGCACCACGAACGGCTGCGCAGGGAGCCCGAGATGATCCCCCAGGCCGTCGACGAGCTGCTGCGGTTCATCCCGCACCGCAGCGGGGTCGGCCTGCCGCGGATCGCCACGCGGGACGTGGACATCGCCGGCGTCACGGTCAAGGCCGGGGACACGGTGTACTCCTCGTACCTCGCGGCCAACCGCGATCCCGAGGTCTTCCCGAACCCGGACGCGCTGGACTTCGACCGCGGGCCCATCGCCCACATGGCCTTCGGGAACGGGCCCCACCACTGCGTCGGCTCGATGCTGGCCCGTATGGAGTCCGAGATCATCATCACCACGCTGATCGAACGCTATCCGCGCCTGGCCCTGGCCGTGCCGCCCGAGCAGCTCGAATGGCAGTCCGGGGCGCTGATCCGGGGGCCCAAGACCCTGCCGGTGACCTGGTGATACGCCGGCACCGGATCAGGGTGGTCCGGGGCACCCCCGACCACATAGAACTGGCGGCCCTCACGGCCGCCCTGCTCATGCTGGCGCGCACGGCCGCCGTGCCGTGCGCGCCCCGCTCCACCCGGCGCCACCGGGCCCACTGGGACCGGAACCTGAGGTCGGTGGTGCACTGTCCCGCCCACTCCTGGCGCTCACGCCCGCCCGCCGGGTTCGTCCAGGAGCTGTAGCCCGGACGGCCCCCGGGCGTCAGGCGCGGCCCGGCTGCGTGGCGGCCGGGCCCGTCGGGGCCGCCGAGGGGCTCGGGGCCGCGGGGGTCTGCGAGGCCTGCGGTTCGCAGGTGACCTCGTCGCGCGGGGTGTAGTGCGTCTTGTACGTCTCCCGCTTGACCTCCTTCCCGCCCTGGACGAAGACGCGGTCGACGGCCACGTCGAAGCCCTCCAGGGGGGTCTGTACCTCGCAGGTCGGACCGGAGCCCGTGCGCTTGGCCGGCGGGGTGGTGTTCGTCCGCGGGCCCTGGGTCGCGCGTATCTCCTCGTACTTCTTCGTGCCGAGCAGGCTGATGGTCACCGAGGTGTCGGTGGACTCGGCCTTCACGTAGATCGCGTGGCCGGAGTCGTTCCTCCAGCGCAGGTCGAGGGTGCCCCAGGCGACGGTGGCCTCGCGGCCCTCGGGGTAGCGCTCGATATAGAACGAGTGGGCCCCGTGCTCCACCGGGTGGACGCCCGCGAAGAACATGGCGTTGTACATGGTCGTCGCGACCGCCGAGACACCGCCGCCGGGGGACTTCACGAACTGGCCGTCGTTGATCATGATGCCGTCGACGAAGCCGTTCTCCTTGGTCCGCTCGCCGACCGTCTTGTTGAAGCTCCACGTCTCGCCCGGCAGCACGACGGAGCCGTTGATCAGCTCGACGGCCCGCCCGATGTTGGTGGTGCGGTACGGCGCGGCCGGGAACTTGACCGTGAACGAGGACATCTGCTCCTTGACGCCGAGGCTCTGGGCGTTCTCGGCGGTCAGGCGCGGGTGGACCGTCGTCACGGCGACCTCTCCCGTACGGGCGGCGCCGGTGCGCGTCAGCAGCGGGACGACGGCGTCGGCGAAGGCCTTCTCGGTGACCTGCACCCCGGTGCGCCCGTCCCGGGCGACGACTGCGCGGCCGGCGGAGTCCACGCTGAAGGTGGCCCCGCGGGAGGGGCTGGTGGCCGCTGCGACCTGCCGGGCGACCGCGGGCTCGGCCAGCAGCCCCTTGGCGTCGAGCTTGGGGACGAGCCGGCCCTGCGCGTCGGGCGAGACCGACAGGTGCCGGCCGAGCACGGCGGGGGTGAGGGTGACCGTCTTTCCGGCCACCTTGAGCGTGACCGGGCCGGACATCGCGGGCTGCGCGAACTCCTTCAGGGCCCGCGCGGTCTCCTGCTGCCCCACGGCGGGCGGCTTCTGCTCCACGGGGAGGGCGACCGGCCCGCCCTGCGGGCGCAGGTAGGCGGCGCGTACGGTGTCGGCCGCCTGGTCGGCCCGTACGGCGACACCGGTGACGGGGGCGGTGGCCCGGGCCGTGCCCCCCTCGAACGTGATGTGGCCGTCGCGGGCCTCCCGGCCGGCGGCGGTGATCCGGTCGACCTCGGCGGTGCTCGTCGGGCCGTCCGTACGGACCACGGGCTCCACGTCCCGGTTCTCGGCCGGGGTGAGCAGGCGGCCGATCACGGTGAAGGGGTCGGCTCCGGCCTTCGCGGCGCGGTCGACGGTGGCGGCGGTGTCCAGCGACAGCCCGAAGGCGGCGGGGGCGGCCTTCTCGGCGAGGTCGCCGATCCGCAGCTCGATCGGGGCGGCCGCGGCGGGGCCGAGAGCGCGGTCGAGCGCGGTCTTGGCCTCCGTACGGCTCATGCCGCCGATGTCGACGCCCCGTACGTGGGTGCCGTCGGCGATGGCGTCGCCCGCCACCGCCAGACCGGTGAGATAGAGGCCGCCGAAGCCGAGGACGGCGGCTCCGCCGACGAGGGGCAGGGCTGTCCGCCGGTTGATCGTCGGGCGGTGTACGCGTCGCATGTCTCTCGTCTCTCCCGGTGCCGGTGGCGCTGGTGGGTCGGTGTGGACCGGGAACCAGCATTCACCAATTCGGACTAAACGGGACCAAAATGTGCCAGGTCTCACGAGGCGGGACGGGCGGAGGTCCCACCGGTACGGATCGGCGAAAGTAAGGCCACTTGGTTCGGATTGGCCCTGTTGGGCCAGTCAGGGGATGCCACACGGTAAGACCTGTCGGTCTTTGGCTCCCCCGAAAGGCTCCACCGGTGTCCCTCGCCCCCGTCCGCCCCGCGCGGCGTCTGCCCCGCCGGCTCCTGCAGCTCTACGTCGGGCTCGCGCTCTACGGCGCGAGCTCGGCGTTCCTGGTCCGCGCCGGGCTGGGGCTGGACCCGTGGGACGTCTTCCACCAGGGGCTCGCCGAGCGCACCGGGTGGAGCATCGGCACGGTCTCGGTGGCCGTCGGGGCGCTGGTCCTGCTGCTGTGGGTGCCGCTGCGGCAGCGGCCCGGGCTCGGGACCGTCTCCAACGTGTTCGCCGTCGGCCTGACCATGGACGCCACCCTCGCGGTGCTGCCGGACGTGCACGGCACGGTCGCCCAGGCCGCACTGCTGACCGCGGGCATCGTCCTCAACGGGGTCGCGACCGGCCTGTACATCGCCGCGTGCTTCGGGCCCGGCCCTCGCGACGGCCTCATGACCGGGCTGCACCGGCGGACCGGGCGCTCGCTGCGGCTGGTCCGTACCGGGATCGAGCTGACGGTCCTGGCGGCCGGAGTCCTGCTGGGCGGCACGGCCGGCCTGGGCACGGTGGCGTACGCCCTGGCCATCGGCCCGCTCTCGCAGCTCTTCCTCCGCGTCTTCGCGCTGCCTGCCGTGGCCGGGAGCGCGCCCGTGGCCGGGAGCGCGCCCGTGGCCGGGAGCGCGTCGGGCCGTGCGGACCACGAGGCGGGCACGCAGACCCCGGCCCCGGCCCCGGCCCGACGCTGACGGTCTCCTCCGGGCTCACCCGACCTGGCGTCGGACCAGTTCGTGGAACGGGCCCGCCGGATCGGCGAGCAGGTCGGCGGGCGGGCCCTGCTGGGCGATCCGGCCGTCCGCCATGACGATCACCCGGTCGGCGTCCATGACGGTGGACAGCCGGTGGGCGATCACGATCCGGGTGGCGCGCAGGGCGCGGGTGGATTCGATGACCACCCGCTGGGCCTCGTTGTCCAGCGCGCTGGTGGCCTCGTCCAGGAAGAGGATGCGCGGCTTGCCGATGAGGGCCTGGGCGATCATCAGCCGCTGGCGCTGGCCGCCCGAGACGGTGCCGCCACCGTCGGACAGCACGGTGTGCAGGCCCATCGGCATGGCCTTGATGTCCTCGGCGAGGCCCGCCAGCGCGGCTGCCTCCGCCGCCTCTTCGAGGGAGTACGCACCGGAGCCGCGGATGCAGTCGAGGATCGACCCGGAGAACGGCTGCGCGTTCTGGAGGACGACCCCGCACTGGCGGCGTACGGCCGCCTGGTCGAGCGCGGCCAGGTCCTGGCCGTCGTACCGCACGCTGCCCGAGGTCGGCCGGTCGAAGCCGATGAGCATGCGCAGCAGGGTCGACTTGCCGCAGCCGCTGGCCCCGACGACCGCGACGAACTCCCCCGGCCGCACCTCGAACGACACGTCGTCCAGGACGAGCGGGCCGTCGTCGGCGTACCGGTACGAGAGGTTCTGCACCTCGACGGCGCCGCTGAGCCGGCCCGGCCGGATTCCGGCGGAACGTACCTCCGGGGCCGCCTGGAGGAGCGGCTTGACCTGCTCGAACATCGGCTGGACGGCGGCCGCCGAGAGCAGGGCGCCGGTCAGCTGGGTGGCGGAGGACAGCATCATCGTCACCGCGGTGCTGAAGGTGAGGAATTCCGCCGCGGACATGCTGCCCCGGGCCGGTCCGGCCAGCAGCATGAACATCACGAGCGTGCAGAGCGGCAGGTAGACCGCGTTGAGCACGGTGAGGACGTTCTTGATCCGGCCGATGCGCTGGTGCAGCTCGCGGGTACGGGCGAACTCCCGTGCCCAGGCGGCGTACGCGAAGCTCTCGGCCGCGGCCACGCGCAGCTTGGGCAGTCCGCGCAGGGTCTGGAACGCCTGGTTGTCGAGCTTGTTGCCGAGCCGGATCAGCTGCCGCTGGTAGCGGAGCTGCCAGAGCCCCAGGCCGAGGAAGACGACGGCCACGCCCACCAGCATGGCGAGCGCCGCCAGCGCCAGCGGCACGCTGTAGACGAGCAGCAGCACGAGGTTCATCGCGCCGACGGTGCCGGCCTGCAGCGACACCGGGACGATGCCGGACAGCACGCTGCGGATGGAGCTGATGCCCATGGCCGCGGCGGCGAGCTCCCCGGTGGAGCGGCCGGCGAAGAAGGTCACCGGCAGGCGCAGCAGCCGGTCCCAGACGGCCGGTTGCAAGGTGGCCTCGATACGGCCTTCCATCCGCAGGACGGAGACGTTCTGGAACAGCATGAGGGCGGCCGAGACCACGCTGGTCGCGATGAGCGCCAGCGCGGTCTGCACGATGAGGCTGTCCTCGGCGTGCGGTACGTACGTGCCGAGCACCCGGCCGGTGGCGACGGGGACGAGCGCGCCGAGGCCGACGGCTCCGAGCCCGCCCAGGACCAGGCTGCGCAGGTCCTGGCCGCTGCCGCGCACGCTGAACCGCATCAGGTGCAGCATGCCCGGCTTCCGGTCAGGGAGCGGGCGGTAGAACATCACGGCGTGCGGTGCGAAGGCGGCCGCGTTGCCCTGGCGGATGCGTTCGCGGACGCCTGTGGCCGGGTCGACGGCCTCGTACCGGCCGCGCCGCCAGAGCAGTGCGACGGGTGCGCCGTCGTCGGCGCGCCGGCCGACCAGCGGGCCGCCGTACTCCCGCCACCAGCGGCCGGCGAGCTTGACGGGTCGGGTGCGGATGCGGGAGGCGAGGGCGATGCGTTCGACCGGGTCCGTCCGCACGGAGGCGGCGGAGTCGGGGGCGGCGTCCGCGCCCGTGGGCTCGGTGAGGGCGATGCCGGCCGCTGCGGCCACCAGACGGCACGCGGCGAAGGTCGCGTCGTCGCCGGCGGCGCGGCGGCCGCCCCGGCCGGGGCGGCCGATGGAGGCGAGCAGGGCGCGGTCCGCCTGGGTACGGGCGGCCTCTCCGGCCTCGATGCCGGCCGCGGTGCGGTCCGCGTGGGCGCGTTCGTCCTCCTCGATGCGGCGGTCCAGGGCGGAGAGCAGCCGGTACTGCTGGTCGACCATGCCCTGCCACAGGGCTTCGTCGACGAGGAGGGTGCCGGCCGTGCCCGCGCCCTCGTACGACTCGTACGACTCGTACACGGCGCCGTACTGCACGCTCCCCGGCGGGATCTGCATCCACAGGATGTCCTCGTCGGCCCCGCCGCTGCCGGCGGTGTCGGCGCCGCCCTCCAGCGGCGCCTGGTACAGCACGCGCAGCCCGCGGCCGATGCCGCGGGCGAAGGCGTCCTCCAGGGGGCTGGACGCCGCCTGCCACGGGTCGCCGTACGCGCCGTGCCCGCCGTACTCGCCGTACTCGCCGTAGGCGCTGTACTCGCCGTGTCCGCCCCAGGCTCCGCCGGGCGCGGGCCGGTGCAGCTCGCGCAGCTCGATGCGGCGCAGTACGCAGCCTTGCAGCGGGCGCCCGGTCAGCGTGTGCGCGGGCCCTTCGGCCGGGCCGAGGAGCAGCGCGCCCGACTCCAGCCGGCCGAGGAAGTGCCAGTGGCCCGCCTGCGCGGCGTCGACGGCGAACAGGTCCAGCTCGCCCTGGACGACGAGCCACAATACGAGCGGCCCCTCCAGGGACAGGCTGCGCAGGCCCGTGCAGTCGACGGCCGAGCCCAGCCCGCCGAGGGCCGCGACGACGGGATCCGACACGAGGTGGGGCTGAGGGGCCTGTTGCGGGGTCGCCACGTCAGTGCTCCCTGACCAGTGCCGCGTACGCGCCGCGCGCGGCGAGCAGTTGCTCGTGCCGGCCGCGCTCCACGACCGTGCCCCGGTCGAGGACGACGATCTCGTCACTGTCGCGGACGGTGCTCAGCCGGTGGGCGATCACCACGCAGGCGCAGCCGCGGCGCCGCAGGTTGTCGATGACGATCCGCTCGGTCGCCGCGTCGAGGGCGCTGGTCACCTCGTCCAGGATCATGACGCTGGGGCGGCGCACCAGGGCGCGGGCGATCTCCAGGCGCTGGCGCTGGCCGCCGGAGAAATTGCGCCCGTCCTGCTCGACGCGGCCGTGGATGCCGCCGGCCCGGCGCGCCACCACCTCGTACACGGCGGCGTCCTGGAGGGCGGCGACGACGGCCTCGTCCGGGATGGAGGGGTCCCACAGTGCGACGTTGTCGCGGACGGTGCCCTCGAAGAGGAAGACGTCCTGGTCCACGAAGGAGACGGAGGCGGCCAGCGCGCCGCGCGGGATGTCCTCCAGCCGCATCCCGTCGATGCGGATGGCTCCCTGCCACGGGGTGTAGAGGCCGGAAATCAGCCGGGAGACGGTGGACTTGCCGCTCCCGGAGCCGCCGACGAGCGCGATCTGCTGTCCGGGGCCGACCGCGAGCGAGACGTCCTTCAGCAGGGGGGCGTCCAGCGGGCTGTAGCCGAAGGTGATGCCGTCCAGCACCAGGTGGCCCTTGAGGCGGCGGGCGGCGGCGGGGCTCTCGCCGCGCGCGTGCCGCACGTACAGCGGGTCGACGGGGAAGTCCTCGACGTCCTTGAGGCGGGCGACGTCGGCGGCGAAGTCCTGGATCCGTCCGGCCACGCCGCCCAGGCGGGTGATCGGTGCGGTGAAGCTGGTCACGAGGGCCTGGAAGGCGACCAGCAGGCCGACCGTGAGGTGCCCCTCCACCGCACGCAGGCCGCCGATCATCAGGATCAGTGCGCTGTTGAGCGCCGCGAGCGTGGGCGCGACGACGGCCAGCCAGGCGCTGGGGACGCCGAGCCGCTGCTGCACGTCGAGGGTGACGGCGTGCTGGCCGGCCCAGCGGCGGAAGAAGGCGTTCTCCCCGCCGGTGGCCTTCATCGTCTCGATGAGCTGGAGGCCGCTGTACGAGGTGTTGGTGAGCCGGGCGCTCTCGGCGCGCAGCTTCTGCGTGCCGGTGGCCCTCAGCCGCACCACGATCCGCAGGGCCACGAGGTTGAGCAGGGCGATGAGCACCCCGACGGCGGTGAGTTGCGGATCGTACGTCCACAGCAGGACCGCGTAGAGCACGACGACCACGGCGTCCACGCCTGCGGCGGCCAGGTCCCGGGCGAGGGTCTCGGCGACCGCGTCGTTGGACTGGAGGCGCTGGACGAGGTCGGCCGGGTTGCGCTGGGTGAAGAAGGCGACCGGGAGTCGGAGCAGGTGGCGCAGGAAGCGGGCGCTGCCGAGCGTGGAGGAGATGACGCGTCCGCGCAGCAGATTGGCCTGCTGCAGCCAGGTGAGTACGGCCGTGAGCACCAGGGCCCCCGCCATCGCCGCGAACAGCACGCCCAGCAGGGAGGTCTGCTCGCCGATGAGGAACATGTCGATGTACGTACGGCTCAGCGCGGGCACGGCAGCGCCGACGGCCACCAGCAGGAGGCTGGCGAGCACGGCGGCGAGCATGGTGCCCGAGGTGCCGCGCAGACGGGCCGGCAGGGCGCTCATGGCGCCTTGCCTGCGGCCGGTGCGGCGGAAGCGGGGGCCGGGTTCGAAGACGAGCGCGATGCCGGTGAAGGCCGTGTCGAACTCCTCCATGGGGACGAACCGCCGCCCCTTCGCGGGGTCGTTGAGGTAGGCGCCCCGGCGGCCGAGGCGCCGGCCCGTGCCCTCGTAGACGACGTAGTGGTTGAACTCCCAGAAGAGGATGGCCGGCGGGTCGAGCCGGGCGAGTGCGGCCAGGTCCATCTGCATGCCCTTGGCGGTCAGCCCGTGGCCGCGGGCGGCCTTGAGCAGGTTCCCGGCGCGGGAGCCGTCCCGCGAGACGCCGCAGGCGATGCGCAGCTCTTCGAGGGGTACGAAACGGCCGTGGTGGCCGAGCACCATGGCCAGCGCGGCGGCCCCGCACTCCACCGCCTCCATCTGGAGCACGGTGGGGGTGCGTACGGGCCGCGGCGGGCGGCGCGGTCGGCCGCGGGAGGGGGCTCGGCGGGCCTGCGGCACGGTGGTCACGGGAGCAGCCAATCGACGGGGCGCTGTGCGGGGAGGTGGACGGCTCCGGTGACCGGCGTCGTGGAGTCGAGGGGGTACGGGGGCCCGTCGGCGGTGGACCACCGGTAGCCGGAGGTGGTCGCGGAGGAACGTTCGAGCTGTACGAGCACCGCGACGGGATTGCCCTGGCGGGCGAACTGGGCGGCGAGGCGCGCGTCGCCGAGGAAGCCGGCGATCTGCTCCTGCGTCTGGGGCGTACGCCCGACTTCCTTGATGCGGCCGCGCAATGCGCCGAACTGCTGCCGGGGGGCGGACTGGACGTCCAGGTCGACTGCGGCTCCGGCGCGGAGCTCCGCACCGCCGGCGCCGCCGGACACGTAGAGCACGGCGACCAGCGGGTCGTCCGCGCCGCTGACGCGCTCCAGGACGGCAAGGTCCGCACCGGTCGTCACGACGGCACCGGTCTTGGCGGCCAGGCTCGTCACCCGCCCCCCGGCCACGACGCGCACGGTCCGGTCGCCCTGCTCGGTGGCGAGCTGGAGCAGGGGCGTGCCGGGGGTGAGCGCCTGGCCCTCCTTGGCGAGCACGGCGGTGACCTGTCCCGAGTACGGGCTCTGGAGCAGATAACTGCCTTGCGCGCGCGTGAGGATGCCCGGGGCGCTCAGCTTGGAGGAAACGGATCCGGTGAATGCCCAGAAACTCGCTGCGGCCATGACGAGTGCGGTGACGGCGAGAACGAATCGCCCCTGCGGGCGCGCGAACCGTACGGGCAGATCGAGTTCTTCGGGCGATTGCAGCCTGGAGAGCGCCTTTTGACGGAACTGCACGACCAGCGACCTGTCCTTCGAATGCATTTCACGACACGGGCACGCGCACGGGCGATCGCACGGGCACGGCCATGGGCACCGGTGAACCCCGGAACGCGTACGTCCCGGGGTTCACGCGCCCTGATGTACCGGCTCGGCTCAGAGGCCGGCGACACCGGCGCGAACGCCGACGATGCCCTCGACCTGGCCGGGCAGGGCCTGCACGCCCTGGACCGTCTGGAGCGAGGTCACCGTGTTCAGGACGTGGAACACATCGCCGGTCACACCGCCGAGCAGCCCACCGGAGATGCTGACACCGCCGGAAACCGCGTCCAGTTCGTCGTCGGCGATCTCACGGGTCTCGATGTCGTTACGCATGATGTGCGCACCCTTCAGTCGTCTGATTGTTTCTCACATGGCGCGGCCGTTCCCCGACAAGGCGGTTCCGACCACTTCCGAGGCCAGATGTAAGCACGCGAACAGCTGACCGGGCGAACCGTGTTGACCTCCCCGTTCAAGCGATATGGCCATTCACCCGAGGGGCTTTCCGATTGATTCGGCGTATCGCCACGGGTTCTCCACAAGATCGCGTAACAAAGAAGGGCGGTACGTGACCCCCGATGCCCAAACCGGTCCGAATCCACCCATCTTTCCGCTTGCTCCGGGGAGGAATGTAATGGGAGGCACCCCCTCCACTTTCACCGAGTGAAGATTTTCGTCAGCGACACGGCGTGACACCCCGACAACGCTCCGCACTGGAACCGGGGTCCCGGCGCCCCGCGCGCCGAACTCCGCGGCGACGCTCGTGGTGGATGGCGGGCGCGTCAGCAGCAGGGCCACCGCGGGTCCGTCCCCAACGGCCCTCGGCCGCCCGCCGCCTGAACGGCCGACAGGTCGGGATCGAGATCAGTCCGTGTCGAGGCCGTCGACCAGGCGGTTCAGGAACCGGGTGAAGGTGGCGTCAGGGGTGAGGGGGCGCCCGGGGGTGGAGAGGGCTTCGGCGAGTTCCGGGTGTCGGCCGTCCGCGGCGACGGCGGCGAGGTAGCGGGCTTCGGCTGCGGCCCGGTCCGGGGACTGCGTCAGCGCGGCCTGCGCGAACTCGTGCGCGACGTGCCCGGCCACGAACGACGTGAGCTGGGCGAAGACCTCCAGCTTCGCCGCGCCGTCCAGTCCGGCGGGCCGCAGGGCGGCGAGTGCGCGTTCCAGGAAGGCGAGGGTGTGGGGCCCGGGGACGCGGCGGGTGGTCAGGGCCGCGGGGAGCCAGGGGTGCCGCAGCATGTGCGCGCGCTGGAGGTGCGCGATGGTCTTCAGGTCGGCGCGCCAGTCGCCGGTGAGCGGGTACGCGGTCGGCAGTTCGCCGCTGACGTGGTCGACCATCAGGTTCAGCAGCGCCTCCTTGTCGGGGGCGTAGCTGTAGAGCGACATGACGCCGGCTCCGACCTGCGCGGCGACCTTCCGCATGGTGACCGCTTCGATCCCCTCCGCGTCCGCCAGCGCGACGGCGGCCGCGGTGATCGCCTCTCGGCTGTAGGCGGGCTTGCGGCCCCTTCGGGGCTGGTCAGGGCCCAGCCAGAGCTCCTGGGGGTCGACGCCCGGGGCACCGGCCCTTCCTTCGCGGGGCACGGTCCACGCTCCTCTCCTTGGCCGGCGGCCCTGTGCGGGCCAGTCAAGCATGCGGCTATTCTCGTACACTGTACGGAAATCAAGGAGGGGCACGATGACGTCACCCACGCACGGTCCTGTGTCGAGGCCGACCTGGGCACCGCCTGCCGGAAAACCGCCGCCGGCCGCACGGATGATGAGGGCGGCATGGCGCCGCCTCCCGGCCAAACGGCACGAGGCCGGGTGGGAGCCCGGGCTGGTGGTGCCGGCCGCCGACGGCAGCCCGCTGATCACGGACCACTACTTCCCGCGCGCCGAGGGCGACTTCCCCACCCTCCTGGTGCGCTCGCCGTACGGGCGGGGCCTGCCGTGGTCCCCCATGTACGGCCTGCTCTTCGCCGAACAGGGCTTCCACGTGGTCCTGCAGAGCTGCCGCGGCACCGGCGGTTCGGGCGGCGCGTTCGACCTGTGGCGCAACGAGGCCGCCGACGGGCGGGCCACGGTGTCCTGGCTCCGCGAACAGCCCTGGTTCAACGGGACGCTTGGAACCCTCGGCCCCAGTTACCTGGCCTACACCCAATGGGCCCTCGCCCAGGACCCGCCGCCGGAACTGAAGGCGATGGTGGCGCAGGTGAGCCTGCACGATCCCCACGCCCTGTTCCACCGGGGCGGTGCGCTGCACCTGGAAACCGCCCTCGCCGTCGGCGTGGGCATGACCTACCAGCACCAGGGCATGGGGGCGTTCGTCAAGGCGACGCTGCGCCTGCAGCGCCGGCTGCGCGACATCACCACCGCGAAGCCGCTGCGCCGGGCGCACGAGTCGGCCCTCGGGAGCGAAGTGCCGTGGCTGGACGAGGTGATGACACACCCGGACGCCGAGGACGCCTACTGGCACGGCGCATCGCTGGCACAGTCGGCGGAGCGGCTGCGCGTGCCCACGGCGCTGATCACCGGATGGCACGACGCGCTGGCCGACCAGACCCTGGAGCAGTACGACCGGCTGCGTGCGGCCGGCTGCGAGACCGCCCTGCTCGTCGGCCCCTGGACCCACACCTCAGCCCTGCAGCAGGGCTGGCCCGAAGTGTTCGCCGAGAGCCTCGCCTGGCTGCGCGCCCACCTCGACGGCGAGACCTCCGGGCTCCGTCCCACCAGGGTGCGGGTGCACGTGGGCGGCGAGAACGCCTGGCGGAACCTCGGCGACTGGCCTCCTGCCGCGGAGGTCGGCCCGTGGTTCCCGACCGCCCAGGGGCATCTCACCCGGCAGGCTCCCCCGGACTCCGCGCCCCTGGCCTCGTTCCGCCACGACCCGGAGGACCCGACCCCCTCCCTCGGGGGCGCCGTCCTGTCCCGTACCGCCGGTCCGCGCGACAACACCGCCCTGGAGGCCCGGGACGACGTCCTCACCTTCACCAGCCCGCCGCTGACCGAGCCCCTGGACGTCCTGGGACCGGTCTGGGCACGTCTGAGCATCTCAACGGACACCGGTCACGCCGACGTCTTCACCCGCCTGTGCGAGGTGGACGCCCAGGGCCGCTCCGTCAACATCTGCGACGGGCTGGGCCGCCTGCGGACGGACGGACGCGAGCCTTCGCAGATCATCGTGCCGATGAGCTCCACCGCCCACCGCTTCGCCGTCGGCCACCGCATACGCTGGCAGATCAGCGCGGGCCCCCACCCCCGCTACGCCCGCAACCCCGGCACCGGCGAGTCGCCGGTGGACGCCACCGCCTTCGCGCCGGTGCGCATCACGCTCCACGCGGACTCGGCCCTGATGCTCGCCGTGGACGCGCAGTCCGTGTCCTTCTGACCTGCCCTTCTGACCGTGCCGGCCCTGTTCACAGCTCCCGCAGGGCCGGCAGCAGCTTCGTGGCGGACCAGTCCAGGAAGGGTTCCTGCCGGTCGCCGCCGATCTGGATCAGGGCGATCTCGGTGAATCCGGCGTCGGCGTAGGGGCGCACCGCGTCGACGAAGGCGTCCACGTCGTCTCCGCAGGGGATGGCCTCCGCGACGTCCTCGGGCCGGGTGTGCTGCGAGGCCTGCTCGAAACCCGCGGGGCCGGGGAGTTCGGCGTTGACCTTCCAGCCGCCGAGCGCCCAGCGGAACTGCTCGTGCGCCCGCGCCACGGCCGCGTCGCGGTCGGGGTCGTAGCAGACCGGGACCTGGCCCACGCGCGGTTTGCCGGAGCCTCCGTACGCGTCGAACGCGGTCAGCAGCTCCTGCTTCGGTTCGGTGGCGATGAGCAGGTCGCCGTGGCGGCCCGCGATCTCGCAGGAGCGGTCCCCGGAGACGGCGATCCCGATCGGGGGCGGTTCTTCGGGGAGGTCCCAGAGTCTGGCGTTCTCGACGTCGAAGTGGGCGCCGTGGTGGCTGACGTAGCCGCCCGCGAACAGGGAGCGGATGATCCCCACGGCCTCTTCAAGCATCTCCAGGCGGACGTGGGCGGCGGGCCAGCCCGCGCCGACGATGTGCTCGTTGAGGTTCTCGCCCGAGCCCAGGCCCAGCCGGAAGCGGCCCTGGGACAGGAGCTGCATCGTGGCCGCCTTCTGGGCGATCACCGCGGGGTGGTAGCGGAACGTCGGGCACGTCACGTACGTCATGAGCGGGATCCGGGTGGTGGCCTGCGCGGCGGCGCCCAGGACGCTCCACGCGTAGGGCGCGTGTCCCTGGGCCGCCAGCCACGGGAAGGAGTGGTCGGAGATGACGGAGAAGTCGAACCCCGCCCGCTCGGCGCCCACCACGTGGTCGACCAGCTCCCGGGGGCCGGCCTGCTCGGTCATCATCGTGTACCCGAATCTCACCATGCGGGGCGCCTTACCGCTTCCGCCCCGTTGAAACGTCCCCTGCCCGGCGGTGGTTTTCGGCGTCACGCCGGGGCGGTGAGCGTCGTGCGCACCAGGTCGCCGACCACGTCGCTCAGGCGGCCCCGGCGCACGTACGCCGCACGCTGGCGGGCGGCCCCGCCCCCGGAGCGCCGCACCCGGTCGAACAGTTCCTCCGCGAGATCGCGGTCGCCGACGGCTGCCAGTCCGGGGCCGGCCCGCGCCAGCAGCAGCGCGACCGCCGCCGCGGCCGGTATGCACTCCCCGCTCACGGGATCGAGCCCCTCCCCCTGCAGCCCCTGCCGTGCGGCAAGCCGGTGCGCGGCACGCAGGCGCGACTCGGGGAGGCGAGGAGCGGGCCGCCCCTCGGCGATCTCGGGCAGCAGGGCGGTGGCCAGTCCCCGCACGAGGGTCGCGAGCAGCACGACCACGTCGAGGTCGGCGTTCACGTCGCAGAGCCGGATCTCCAGCGTCGGTACGTGCTCGGAGGGGCGCGCGTACCAGTAGATCATCCGGCGGTCCAGCAGCGTGCCGGTCCGCACCAGGTGGTCGGCGAGGCGTTCGTAGCCGGTTTCGTCGAGCAGGGGGGCCGGCCCCACTCCGGGCCAGCGTGAGTGCTCCACGGACCGCCGGCTCATCCAGCCGGTGTCACGGCCCAGGGAGAAGGGCGAGTTGGCGGCGAGCGCCTGCAGGCCCGGCAGCCAGGGACGCATGTGGTTGGCCAGGGCGAGTGCCTGGCCGCGCCCGGGCACCCCCACGTGGATGTGGCAGCCGCACACCATCCCGTCGTACGTGCCCACCAGGGACGGCCAGCGGGCGGCCATCCGCCCGTACCGCGCGTCCGGGGTCACCGTCGGCGGCCGCCCGGGAGGGATCACCGGGGTGCCGGTCGCGGCCAGCAGGCATCCTTCACCCGCCCCGGCCTCCGCCATCACCTGCCGCAGCAGGGCCAGCTCGCACCTCAGCTCGGCCATGTCGGCCGTGGGGCGGGTGCACACCTCGACCTGCGCGGCGAAGAACTCGGGCTGTGCGCGTTCGCCCAGTACCGCACGTGCGGCTTCCACGACGAGCGGACCGCGGGCCACCGGCACTCCCGTGCGCGGGTCCACGAGCAGGAACTCCTCCTCCACGCCCACCGTCATCCGCCGGGCGGCCAAGGGCGGGACCGCGCCGACGCGGTCGACTCCACGGGCCGGGGCGATCAGTTTGCGCGACATGGAAGAGCCCTTCCTCGACCGGGCCGCGGCAAGCCGGGCAGGCTCACCCGTCACACCGCGGCTGCCCACTGGCCGCCCCGCCAATCACGCCGGCGCGGTTGCGGACCCACCGTCACGGCTCGGGCAGGGGTGTGCGCAGCGCGCTGTGCCCCTGGTCCCAGGCCCCGCGGACATGGGCCGCGAAGCGGTCCTCCAGGAATCCGGTCGCCACGCAGCCGAAGGCGATGTCCGCCTCCAGGCCGGGCTCGTCGGCGAGGAGCCCGCCGACGACCTCGTGGCGTACGACCTGCTCGTGGACGGCGTCGGCCTCCACGTGCTCGGCGTAGAAGTGCTCGGCGGCGGGTCCCGCTCCGCAGCGCCGCATGGCCTTGGCCAGGCGCCTGGACCCGGGCGACGAGGTGATCTCGACGCACGCGAAGTGCCCGACGAGAGCGCCGCGCAGGGCGCGGTGCAGCCCGAAGAGGGACATCAGGTTCACGGTCGCGAGCACGGGCGCCGGAGCGCGGTCCAGGTAGCGGCCGTACCCCGGATCCAGATCCAGGTCGGCCATGAGGTCCGCGAAGAGCCTCGCGTGGATGCGGTCGGCGCGGCCGGCGCCGAACTCGTCGTACTCGACGGCCACCATCGCGGCCTTGGCGCGGCCGGTGAGCCGGGGGATGACCCAGGCGTGCGGGTCGGCCTCCTTGAGGTGGTAGAGGGAGCGCAGGGCCGCGTACTCGCGCAGCTGCCAGGACTCGCCCTCGGTCTCCAGGTAATGGTTGAGGCTGCCGGAGAGGTCGACGGGCTCCACGAGGAGCGGGGCGAACGCGTCCTCGACCGAGCGCGGGGCGCCGGACAGCTCGGTCCGCAAGGCGTGGAGGAAGCGGTCTTCCAGGGCCCGGCGCAGTCGCAGCAGGTCCGGATCCCACTCCCGCTCCTCGTCCACGCCGTCGAAGCCCCGGTAGTGCAGCTCGTACAGGAGGTAGAGCGCGAGCTGGAGGTCCTCTCCCCACGGGTCGGCCCGCAGGATCGCCCCCGGGTCGTACGCCGGGGGGCGGCCGGAGCGCAGGGCCTGCGCCAGCGCGGAGGACAGCTCGCCCCGTCCGGCGGCCAGGCGGGGGCGGGCGGTGGTCGTGGGCGCCTTCGTGCTCGGCCCCGGAGGGGTCATCGCGGTTTCCTCTCCTCGGGAGGCGGGGCGGTGCGCTCGCGGCGGCGGTGGCTCGTGTCGCACCAGGGGTACGTCCGGCTGCGGCGACAGGTGCACAGGGCGACGACGAAACGGTCGGACCGGGCCACGGTCCCGTCGTCCAGGACGATCTCAACCGGGCCCTCGACGAGGACGGGGCCCTGCGGATCCACGAACACCCGCCGCGCGGGCATCGCGGCGGACGCCGCGTTCGGGGCGTCCGGCGCGTCCGGCGCGTCCGGCGCGTTCGGGGCGCGGTCAGCGGTGCCGGGCACGAATGATCACCAGTTCCTCCTGCTCCTCGGCCCCCGCCGCCAGCCCCCGCCGCTCCAACCAGGCCCGCCGCGACCGCAGTACGGGACCCCACGGCACGTAGGCCCTCGCCATGACCTCCGCGGTCAGCTGCGGCGCCCGCGTCAGCCGGTCGACCGTCTCCTCGGCCCCGCACATCCCCGAATGCACCATGAGCAGGACGCCCCCGGGCCTCAGCAAGGCCGGGGCCGCCGAGCAGATGCGGTCGATGACCATGCGCCCGTCGGGACCGGCGTCCCAGGCGCGCTCCGGCCCCCGCGACGGCAGCCGGGCCTCCGGGGCGGGAACGTACGGGGGATTGCTGACCACCAGGTCGAAGCGGCGCCCCGTGGTGCGGGCGACGAAGTCGCCGTGCAGCACCCGCAGGGGGAGCCGTCGGCGCAGGGCGTTCAGGCGCGCCGTGACCACCGCCGACCAGGAGACGTCGACGGCCGTGGCCCGCGCGCCCCTGCCCGCGGCCTGCAGGGCCAGGGCTCCCGTACCCGTGCCGATCTCCAGCACGTCCGTCCTGGGCCCCAGTTCCTCTTGTTCGAGCGCCGCTGCCAGCAGACGGGTATCGGCCTGCGGCCGATAGACGCCCCGCAAAGCGATCAGGCCGCCAGGCAGCTCACCCTGGGGCAGAGCCGAACAGGACACCGTGCACCTCCTTGACCGAACGGCTGCCGAGACTCTGCGACTGCCCCGCCTCAGGCTCACCAATCACATCCGCCTCGGCCGGACGGTCGGCCCGCCCCGCCCCGCCCGCTCCCCGTCACAGCCCGGAAACGGTTCGAGGATGCTTTCGATACGGCCTCTGACCTGCTCATTCGCACGTCGGCGCAGCTCACCCAGCTGCTCGGTCACGATGTCCGGGGCAACGGGGGCATGGCGGGCCGGCGCACGGCCGGCTCGTTTCGCCGGGCGTATCGAGCGGCTTCCGAACGGTTCGACGTGCCGAGTTTGCGCAGCACGGCGGCGACGTGGTGCTCGACGGTGCGCCGGGACAGGAACAGCTCGTCGGCGATCTCGGCATTGCGGAGTCCCTCGGCCAACAGGGTGAGCACCTCCTGCTCGCGGGTGCTCAGCCCGTCCGGGCCGGCAGCGCGGGATGGGCGTCGGGGGATGTCGCGCGCCCCGATCCGGCGCAGGCGGCGTGCTGTGATGTCCCGCATCGGGCGGGCTCCCAGGCGGTCGAAGGCCGCGAGTGCCTCGCGCAGCATCCCCTCGTCGTCGGTGTCGGCGTGCGCGAGCGCGGCCTCGTAGGGGCAGCCGATCTCCTGCCAGCGCTCTGCCGCCTCGCGCGGGCGGCCCGACAGCTGGAGCCGGTACGGTTCTGCGGCCCGCGCCGGGACTGCCGCCGGTCCGTCGGCACGCGAGAGCCAGTAGGCCAGCTCGCCGAGAAACCACGGCTCGCCCTGCGCCGCGGCGGCGGCCAGGGCCGGGGTGACCACCGTGTCCACCTGATCGAGGTCCCCGGTGTACACCGCGGCTTCCGCCAGCGCCGGAGTGGATCCGATGATCCAGCCGACGACCGGCTCGGCGGTGGCCATGACCGAACGCACCCGGGTCAGCAGGGGGCGGGGATCGCCGTCGCCACGGCGCGAGCGCAGCCGGCCCAGGACCACCATGGCGAGCATCCTCCGCCCGTCGTCCACGTGCGCCGTGCGCAACACCTCCGAGGCCAGGGCCTCGGCCTCGTCCCACCGGCCCTGTTCGAGCAGTGCCCGCGACCGGAAGGCACGCAGCCACTGGCGCCACACCTCCTGACCGTGATCGTCGGTGAAGGAAAGCGCCTCCCCGTACCACCGCCCAGCCTCCCGGTACCAGCGACGGGTCACACAGATCAGCTGGAGCCAGAAGTAGCCGAGCCCGGCCAGGTCGTGTGCGGACGTCCCGCGCGCCAGTCGGACGCTCTCCCCGATCTGGTCGAGGCCGGCCACGTCGCCGTCCTGGGCACGGCCGATGCCGATCGACAAGAGCGCGAGCGCCCGTTCCAGCGGTCCGGTGCCCTCGCCGGTCATCGCGAGGAGCCGATTGCCCCACATGACCGCGTCGGCGTTGCGGAACGCCATTCCGGAGAGCTTCGCGCGGATGGCGCAGGCGAGTGCGTACTCGGGCCCCGGCGGCTGCACCGCCAGCAGCGCGAGTGCCTCGTCGCAGGCCTTCTCGCCGAGCGGGATCTCCCGGGCCAGGTGCGCCGCGGTGATCGCCAGCCCGACCAGCGCCCCGCCCCGCCGGCGGTCGTCGCCGACCTCGCGCCACGCCTCGACGGCCTCCTGCCGCGCGCGCAGGGCGCCTTCGAGGTCGTCGGCGAGATGACACTGCCGGCCGAGTTCCTCCAGGAGTCCGGCCCGGTGCGCGTCCGGCCCGCCCGGCAACGCGTCGAGCGCGCGGCGAAGGTGTGCCGCGGCCTCCGTGTGAGCCCCTTGGGTGGAGGCCCGTTGTGCCGCGAGGGGCGCGTAGGCGAGCACGGCGGCCCGGTCGTCGGCACGCTCCGCGTGATCGGCGAGCCGCGCCGGTTCCACTTCGCCGGGCGGCCGCGCGCCGAGTACGGCCAGTGCGCGCCGGTGCAGGGCCGCCGCGCGTCCCGGCGGGATCGCCTCCACGACCGCGACACGGACGAGCTCGTGCCGGAAAGTGACCGCACCGTCATCGGCGGCGACCAGCCCGCCGTCCACGCATGCGTCGAGGTCGTCGGCCGCCCGGCCCGAAACCGCCTCGACCAGCCATGGGGCCGCCCGCGTCCCGAGACAGGCGAGGGCGTCGAGCGCCTCCCGCGCACCCGGCTCCAGGCGGGCGGCGCGAGCGAGCACCGCGTCCCGGACCGTGGGGGGAACGGTGGCCCCGCCGTCCCCCAGCACCTGGGTCACGAAGAACGCGTTGCCGCCCGTGCGGCGGTACAGCTCGGCCGGGTCGACGTCCGTTCCCGCCGCGAGGCGTGCCACGGCCGCCTCGGACAGCATCGGCACGGTCAGCCGGCGCACGACGGGAAGGGCCGCGAGGTCGCCGGCCAGGACGCGCAGGGGGTGGCGTGCCCCCACTTCGTCCTGCCGGTAGACCACGACGAGCATGGCGGGGCAGGCCTCGATGCGGCGGCCCAGGAAGCGCAGCAGGTCCAGCGTGGCCTCGTCGGCCCAGTGCGCGTCGTCGAGCACCACGAGGGCGGGGTCGCCGCCGCCCCGCAACTCCTCCAGCATCAGGCGGCGTGCCTCCACCGGATCGGCCGGTCCGGTGAGGTGCCGGCGCAGCGGCGGCGACAGACCGTGGGCCATGTCGCGCAGCGGACCGAGCGCAAGCGGTGGGGTGAGGGGTTCGCAGCAGCCGCGGAGCAGGCGCACCGCACCCAGCCTCCGGCCGAACTCCTCGACCAGGACGGTCTTGCCCGCGCCCGCGTCACCGCCGACGAGGACGAGCCGTCCGGTGCCGGCGCAGGCCTCGCGCCACCAGCGGGTCAGCGACGCGATCTCGCCGTCCCGCTCCTCAAGCGTGCAGGGTCCCACCGTCACCTTGTCCATGGTAGGCAGGCTGCCGCCACAAGATTGGGTATCGACTACCGATGTCGGCGGCCGGCCCGGCTGCGCATGCTGCGTCATGACCGAAGCAACGGAACGCAGCGGCGGAGGCAGTCATGGACGACTACGACGTGATCATTGTCGGGGCGAGCATCGCGGGCTGCACGGCGGCCACGGCCTACGGCCGCGCCGGGCTCCGCGTGGCGCTCGTCGAACGCCATCGCAACCCCCGGGCGCACAAGACGCTGTGCGGCCACTTCGTGCTCGGCGGCACGCACGACGTCCTGCAGCGACTGGATTTCTGGCAGCCCATGGTCACGCACGGCGCAGCCGTGACGACCGGGCTCGGTGTGTGGACGGAGCACGGGTGGATCGTCCCCCGGCCGGACAGTGCGGTTCCGCCGGCGATCAGCCTGCGCCGCAGCAAGCTGGACCCGCTGCTGCGGGAGATCGCCGGTGCGACCCCGGGGGTGGACGTCATGCCGGGACAACCGCGTCGTCGGCCTCCTCCAGGACGACGACGGCGGTGTACGCGGTGTGGTCACCGCGAACGGCGAGGCCGAGCGCACCGAACTCCGTGCCCGCCTGGTCGTCGGCGCGGACGGCCACCACTCCACCGTCGCCCGACTCGCGGAGGTGCCCGAGGACCACGCCCCGAACGAGCGCTTCCTGTTCTGGACGTACTACGAGGGCGCGACGATGAACGGCCCCGGCGACGGCCAGGTGTGGCCCGTGGGCCGGGACGTCGCCGTCTGCATCCGTGTCGACGACGGGCTCACGCAGGTGGGTGTCTTCCCCGCGAAGGACCGGCTGCCCGAGTTCACCGCCGAGCGGCAGAGCGCGTTCGACCGGTTCGTCGGGTGCCTGCCGGACGGGCCCTCCCTCGTCGGCGCCCGGCAGGTGTCGAACCTCATCGGCACCACCGACTACCCGTGCATACGCCGAGACCCGGTACCGCGGCCCGGGCTGGCCCTGATCGGCGATGCCGCCACCACGTCGGACCCGGTTCCGGCCGTGGGCTGCGGCTGGGCGTTCCGCAGTGCCGCGTGGCTGGCCGAGGCGACCGCCGAGCCCCTGGCCCGGGGCCGGGACCTGCACCGCGCGCTGCGCGGCTACCGACGGGCGCACCGGTTCATCGACACGTACGACTCCGTGGGCCGGCGGGACGCGCTCGCCAGGCCACCCGGCTCCCTCCAGCGGGCCATCCGCACGGCAGCCGTGTCCGACCCGGACATCTCCCGTCGGCTCGCGGCGTTCGCGATGCGGGCAGCGCCCCCATCGGTACTGCTGAACCCCAAGGTCATGATCCGGGCCACGGTCGGATCCCGGGCGCCCAGACTGTGGGGACGGCCCCCGGCTGCCCTTTCACGAGGCCCGGGACGGCGTCATGGGCAATGATGGGACTGAGAAAGCACGTGCCATGGCCGCTCGCCGCAGGAGTGTCGCGAGCCCGCTGGAGGTCCCGATGCTGACCACCCCCGTATGCCGCCTTCTCGGTATCGACGCCCCGATCGTCTGCGCGCCCTTCGGCCCCTGGGACGAGGTCGATCTCGCGGCCGCAGTGTGCGCAGCCGGTGGGCTCGGCAGCCTCGGCACGGCGGTGCGGCCCCTCCCGGAACTGAGGGAGCAGTGGGCCCGGCTGCGCCGGCTGACGGACCGGCCGTTCGCGATCAACCACACGAGCCGCCCCCTCGACGAGGAAGCGTTCCAGGCCACGATCGAGGAGCGGCCGGCAGCGATCTCCTTCCACTTGGCGGTGCCGCCCGACCTGATCACCCGGGCCCACGATGCCGGGATCCTCTGGATCCAGCAGGTCTCCAGCCGCGGTCAGGCCGACGAGGCCCTCCGGGCCGGAGCGGATGTGATCGTCGCGCAGGGCGGCGAGGCCGGCGGGCAGGGCGGGGACGTCGGCACGATGGTGATGGTCCCCGATGTGGTCGACATGGCGGGCGGGGTACCCGTCCTCGCGGCCGGCGGGATCGCCGACGGCCGCGGCCTGGCCGCGGCGCTCACCCTGGGCGCGCAAGGCGTGCTGATGGGGACGCGCTTCCTCGCGTCAGAGGAGATGAGCGTCTCGCGGGCGTGGAAGACCCGGATCATCGAGTCCGCCGCCTCGGACGCGGTGAAGGCCCTGGGCAGCGAGCGGATCCTGCCGCCGTTCAACCTCCCCCGCAGTGCCGGGGTGCCGCGCTGCCTTCGCACCCCCCTGGTGGACACCCTGCGCGAGCACCCCGAACGGGTGGACCCCGCAGAGACCGTGCCCCGGGTGATGGCCGCGATCCTTGCCGGCGGCGGAGAGGAGTACCTTCCCTTCACCGGCCAGTCGACCGCCCTCGTTCAGGAGATCCTGCCCGCCGGCGAGATCGTCCGCCGGACCGTAAGGGAAGCCGAGGCGGCGCTGGCGGCAGCGGCCCGCGCCATCGGCCCAAGGCCATGACGGCCCTCAGCCCCGGAGACGTGGAAGCGCTGACCGCGCTCGACGCCACCGCCCAGGCGCAGCTCGTCCGTACCGGAGAAGCCACCGCCGAGGACCTCGTCACGGCGGCCGTCACCCGCATCGAAGCCCTCGACCCGCAGCTCAACGCCGTCGTCACGCAGGTGTTCGAGCAGGCCCTGGAACGGGTCGGGGCCGGTCTCCCGGACGGCCCGTTCACCGGGGTCCCCTACCTGCTCAAAGACCTCATCACCGAGCAGCGGGGCGTGCCCTTCCACGAGGGATCGGTCTTCCTGCGCGACCACGTCTCACCGCACGACCAGGAGCTCGTACGAAGGCTGCGCGCCGCCGGACTCGTCATCCTCGGCAAGACCAGCACACCGGAGTTCGGCATGAGCCCGACCTGCGAGTCCGTCCTCTACGGGCCGACCCGCAATCCGTGGGACCGCAGTCGGACCACCGGCGGCTCCAGCGGTGGATCCGCGGCCGCCGTCGCGGCCCGGATGGTCCCCGCGGCTCACGGCAACGACGTCGGCGGCTCCATCCGGTTCCCCGCCTCCTGCTGCGGGCTGTTCGGCCTCAAACCCAACCGCGCCCGGGTGCCGCTCGGCGCCGCCTACGGGGACGCCTTCGGCGGCTGGGCCTGCGAACACGCCCTGACCCGCTCGGTACGGGATTCCGCCGCACTCCTGGACGCCGTCGCCGGGCCCGAGGCGGGCGACCCCTACCCGGCCCCCCAGACGCCGGGGCCGTTCGCCGACGAGGTCCACCACGAACCGGGGCGACTACGCATCGCGTTCAGCAGGCGCCCGGCGGACGGCCACCGCGTGCACGCCGACTGTCTCGCGGCCCTGGACGACGCCCTCGGGCTCCTCGCCGGACTGGGCCACGAACTCGTCGAAGCCGACCTGCCAGGCCTCACCCCGGACGTCGGCGACGCCATCGGCGCCGTCTACGGCGCCGGCCTGTCCTGGATCCTCGCCTACTGGATCCGCGAACTCGGCCGCGAACCCGGCCCCGACGAGCTCGAACCCCTCACCCGGGCGTACTGGGAGCGCGGCCTGCGCCTCACCGGCGGCGACTACCTCCTCGCCGTCACCACACTCCAGCACTTCGCCCGAACCACCGCCCGCTTCCTCAGCCGCTACGACACCTGGCTCACCCCGACCGTGGCCCAACCACCAATCCTCCTGGGCGAGATGACCTCCACAGAGGACGAACCACTGCGCGCCGCCGAGCGGAGCGCCCCCTTCGTCGCCTTCCCCGCCGTCGTCGCCAACATCACCGGCGCCCCGGCCATGTCCGTACCCCTGTACTGGTCCGGCAGCGGCCTGCCCATCGGCGTCCACTTCCTCGGCCGCGTCGGCGACGAGGCAACCCTGCTGCGCCTCGCGGCCCAGCTCGAACACGCCCGCCCTTGGTCCGACCGCCGCCCGGACCGACCCACCACGCCCACGTGGCACGATCCGGCCGCCGGGGCCAGCCTGGAGGAAGGAGGCTCCCCGTAGCCCAGGGAATGGAGACGGCCATGACGGCGACGACGCGGGATGACACACCGGTCGTGATCGAAGGCGGAGGCGTCGAGGTCCGCACACGAGCGATCGGAGAAGACCTGTCCGTCGGCTTCGTCCGGTTTCCGCAGGGCACCGACATGAGGCCGGCCCTGACCGGCCTGCCCGACGGCCTCTGCGCCTGCCCTCACTGGGGCTACATGCTCAAAGGGCGGTTGAAGATGGTGACGAAGGACGGGGAGGAGATCTACGAAGCGGGCCAGGCCTTCTACTGGCCGCCCGGGCACGCCCCCGTGGCACTTGAGGACTGCGAATACGTGGACTTCTCACCCACCGGAGCCTTCACCGCCGTCATCGACCACATCAGGGCACAGGGCTGACCCGCCCCGCCCACGCCCGACCCGCCCATGCTCCACACCAGCCTGCGGCGTACGGCCGGCGAGGGTCTACGGCCCGACGTCAGTTCTCGGACGTCTTCCCCCGGCCGTTCCAGGCGCGTGCGGTGAGGGCGATCGAGCCGTCGGCCTCGGTGGGTACGTCTGCTCGCAGACGCTCACGCAACGCGTCCTGCCGCTTCCGCGGCAGTGAAGCGAGGTACGACGGGGCGGGCCCCTGCCCGCCCAGGAACGGAGCCCAGTAGTCGTCGAAGTCCCTGAAGCGCGTCGGGATGACGATCTCGTCGACCTCCACGTCCGCCAGGCCGGCCGCCCGCAGCAGTTCTTCCAACGGCCCGGGCGCGCACAGGGGGAACCGGAGCGCCTCGTCCAGCTCCCGGCTGCCCTCGTCCAGGGAGACGGCGGCTCTCCAGAAGTGGCGGATGAGCTCCATGCCCCCCTGGGTGTAGTCCCAGAGGTACGCGGCGACCGTGCCGCCGGGGCGAACGACGCGGGCCATCTCGGCGACCGCCCGCTCAGGAGCAGGGACGAAGTTGAGGACCAGGCCGCTGACCGCCGCCGACGCCCGGCCGTCCGGGAACGGCAGCCTCATCGCATCGCCGCGTACGAACCGGGCCCGGGAATCCGTGACGTGCTGCCGGGCGTACCGGACGTAGCCGTCCGACGGCTCGACTCCCACCACACGCCGCGGGCCGGCCACGTCCAGGACCGCCCGCGTGACGGCACCCGTCCCGCAGCCGATGTCCCGCCAGTCACCGCCCTCCGCAACGTCCAGCCGGCGGAGGCACTCCACCGCCACCTGCCGGCTCCACCGCCCGATGTACGGCTCGTACGCTTCCCCTTCGCCCCACACCGGCGTTCACCCTCATCCCGGGCGGCCTGGGCCCGGCGGGCCCGACGCCTGCCGCCTCGAACCAGCATGCCCGGGACCCCACCCGCCCGCAGCTCGGCCGGAGCACCCTGCGGCACTCCGCCCGACCGCCGGCCCAGGCCGTGCGGCGTGACTACCACGACCACGGCTCCGAACGCCTGCGCCCATCGACAGGGGCGGTGGCCCCCAACGGGTCCCCGCTGGGCGGGGGCGGGGAGTCAGGGAGCAGCGACGAAGAAGATCAATACCGTGGTCGCCACCGGCAACGGACTGTTCGGGAGACAACGTCCATGAGCACCATCGAACGGGGACGGGGCGGCCCCGAGCCGCTCCAGGGCCCGTCGGCGCCGGGCCGTGGCCCTCGGAATGGTCATTGTCCGGGCCCCAGGCCGGGCAGTTGACCGCGTCCAGCGCAGTCAGGCGGCGCAGGGCGTGCCGCTCGGCGCCGGCAGGCACTCGCCCGCATGCCTGGAACACGGGGGTGGCCGATCTCCAGAACAGGGGACGGCTCACGGGTGCCTCAATGCCAGGGGGCGAGTGGGCCGACCGGAGGGATGACGCGGGGGGTCGGCGAGTGCCACCTGCCGGCTGCCCGGCGGCCTGGTCTTCGACGCCGAAGTCCTCGCCGGGGACGTGGAGGCAGGTGCCTTGTCGTTCGAGGGCCTGCAACGGCAGGCCGCCGCTCGCGCCCGCGAGACCCCCGACCGGCGGCCCATCTGCCCGCCTTCTGCGGAGATCCACGTCGGTGCGCACCGCCGACACCGTTCCCGCCACCACAGGGGCTATGTCGACTCCCAGCTCATTCATCACACCATCTGGCAAGCAGGCCCTTGTCGCCATTCCTGGAGAGGGGAAGGGGCAGGACATCGTTTTCTATTCTTCGCCAGACGCGAAGGAACAGCCAGAGTTCCCGCCGACTCTCATGCACGCCAAGGCCGTGAAGAGAGCGCTTGAACTTGCCGGTGCATGGTCCGATCGCGATGCTGATGAGGTTATGAGGGGGCTCAAGAACCTTCGCGATCGGAGAGTTTCGAGTCCACCCCTTGAAGACAAAGACCTATGACGCAGCAATACCTTCTCGATAGCGGCCCTTTAGCTGCCTACCTCCTAGGACGCAGATATTCCGTTTCCGCGATTGCCCCTTGGGTGGTACAGGGCGAGGCGGTTACAAGCATTCTGGTATATGGAGAGGTTGCCGAGTACTTCAAGGAAATGAACAACCACGACGTTCTCCATCAGCAGCTACGGAAGCTCTTACAGGTAGCGCCTCCGCTCGCCCTCACCTACGACATCCTGGATCGGTTCGCTGACTTGCGCCGGGCGCTACGGCACCCCTATGGAGCTGTTCTCGTGGGAGACATGGACACCCTGATCGCTGCCACCGCCTTGGAGTACGGTATTCCCGTTGTCACAAGCAACGTCAAACACTTTGCACGGATCCCCGGGCTTGACGTCATCGATTTTGACCAATACGAGGAGTCGGCAGCATGACAAGCTCTCAAGTCTCCTCCAGGTCTGCGGTGACACTACTTTTCCTTCCCTCCTTAATTGACGTTCTCTTGCGGTCTTCCCTCTCGGGTCACGGGCCGGCGGAGGTACGGAGGCGGCTCGCGAAGCCCTTGACGCGCAGGGGAGCCGCGGCAGCATGACGGCGAAGGGAGGGAAGGGGGCTCGAAGTCATTTGATGCCTCAACAGAACTGCGCCCTTCTAGGTGGCCGAAGCTGCTGGTTGTGGGGGTTGCGAGCCATGCTTTCGGTGACATACTGAAAACGTAGCGACGTATCAACGCTTTGCGGGCTCTTCGCAAATCTAGGAGCGAAGAGAGATGATCTACATGAGTGACCATGCATCTTTGGAGAGTTCACCTAAGGTTGAGCCTGAGGCCGTGACTCGTCGAGCAAATGTGTGGTCGGCCATAAAGAGCGGTCCAATGAACCGCTATTTTCTTCTTGCGGCCTTCTTGCTCACGATCCTGTTGATGGTGTTTCTCATTCTGAGTCTGATACAGAAGATCACCTTCAACTCATCCCAGCTACTAGCTCTTGCTGGCGTGATCACGCTCTTCACGATATTGGCCTATCCGGCCAACGTTGAAGAACTGCGTTTCGGTCTCCTGGGAGCCAAGTTTCGCAAGGTTGAGAAGCAATTTGAGCAACTCACAGCCGAGGTGGACGCACTGAACTTTGCCATTCGATCTCTACTGACCAGGTGGGAGGTTGAGCATCTGAAGAAGTTGCGGTTCACGGAGGATGACGAAGTAGAAAATCACCTGTCGCTACGCCGCGAGCTTGTACGCCTCGAACATCTAAATTACCTGAGACCCCTTAACGACAACGCATCCTCTTTTGAAACCGATCTCGAAAAGGCGGGTGACAAGTTCAGGCTTCGAGAGTACGCGGAAATCACACAGACGGGCCTGCAGTATCTCAAGCTTGTTGAAAATCCCTTGGGCCGTGCTGAAGATACGTCAGGGTGAGTTCGTCGACGACCTGTAGTTGCTACAGCGGTTGCATGCCCACGTCGCAGAAGAAATGTTCCTCGACGGCCTATCGAGGCTCGCCGCCCATCCAACCCCTGCTGACAGTCCTGCAGTTGCACTTCTCGATTTGTCCCAGCCTCGGCATGGTGATGAGACCCAGCCCCTACTCCCTGTTTGTCATCTACCTTACTGAACCGGCTTATATCCCGTGGTATAAGAAAACCCACGGCGACGTCTTTCGACTCGCCAGTTCCTTTAAACATCATCGAATGTCACGGCCACAACAAGGGCTCGGCGTTCGCGTATCCCCGTATTCGCCGAACTGGTGGCGCGACATGGGAGCAGCTCATCGAAGACGCAGTCACGCAAGCGCCCGTCTCAATTGAGGGCGCTATGGAGCGTGCCATCTGGGGAAAGGTGCAACGCTTCGATTCGTTCTGATTTGAGATAGAAAAGTTGGCCGAGCTCATTGCGACCAGGAACTATTTTGGCGACTGGTTGACCTGGACTCACGGCATCACGAATCTGATTGCCAAAACACGACACGATTGACTCAGCAAGGTGCAGTGCTGCACCGACCGGTTTATCCAAGCTGAGTACGCGTTCTGACACGTCAAGGGCGCCTACCTATGTCCCTAGCTTCAGCTAGGGTGAGGCGACAGCCTCATACATACGTTCTCTGCCTGGGCCGGGCACAGCGACCTGTTCACCAAGCGGGTGTGTGTCCACCCCGACCCGCAGAGCCTCAGGGCCGGTTCGGACAAGCTGGGCGAGCTGCTGTCCGGTGCGTGATCGACAGCGTCTGTGACGATTTGTGACACGACGAGCCAGAGGAACGAGAAAAGGGCCTTGTCTCACCGAAGTGAAACAAGGCCCTCATCTGCGACTACGAGGCGAACCTCTAGTCGGGACGACAGGATTTGAACCTGCGACCCCTTGACCCCCAGATGGCTGCGCCAGGCCTACAATCAGGACATGTGGCGCTATTTGAGGGCGGGGAACGTGCATCAATGCGCGTGCCGTGCGCCTGCATGCAGCGGCACTGGTCCCCAACTGGTCCCCAACCAGTCGTCACCCCAAGGCGCCACTCGGGAGGTTCGGACGGATTGGGCGGGCCGCGCACTCCCTGGGGTTGAAGCCCGCTCCCCCAGCCGAGCCGGACTCCCACTCGGCTCAATTGTGACGCTTCTTGCTCTCGCGGGCGACCTGAAACCGTGATGCGACAGGTGGCGCGGGCCGGGCTGGTCCATCGTGGTGGAGCCGTCCCGTCGCTCGATGGCGGTAGACCACCGCAGGCGCGGGTTTTTGGGTCGGGCCTGCGTGCAGTAGTCGCCGCGCCGCTCCCTGCGGGTGATCGCCGACACCGATCAACTGGCCCCCCTAGCTAGAAGAGACACGCTCTAGCAGTTGGGTCTGACAATCAGCAGGGGGAGCCGAAGAGTTTCCGCCGCGTTCAAGCCCATGGTGGACAGGGGCTCACACGCTGGTCACCGGATGAGCTCGCCCCAGCGCGGGCAACGGCCCGGGCGGGGACACCTCGGGGAGGCAGCCGGACGTTGGCGGAATCACGAAGGTTGCTGATCGGAGGGGCCACGACACGCCTGAGGATTATCGCCTGTCATACGGCACAAAGGGGGGACGAGCGTGGACCATGAGGCGCTCACGTCGGCGGTGCGCAGGCTTTTGGACGATCCGCGCGTGGATCCGGAGCTGGAGGTGTCCGGTACCGAGGAGGCAGCACACGTAGTACGCCTACTCGACCAGGGGCTGCGCGAAGGACCGGGGGTCTTCCGCAGAATGGCCGAGGGCGCCCAGCGGGGCGCCGAGACCCTATCGTCAGACCCGCTCCAGGTGCTCTCCGAGTTCGTACAGAACGCCAACGATGCGAGGGCCAGCCAGTTGCGGCTCCTGTGGCATCCAGACGCGCTGCTGATCGCCCACGACGGCGTCAGCGTGCGCATGGGCGATGTCCTACTCCTCGGTATGCCATGGCTCAGTGGCAAGACCGCCGACGCTCAGAGCACGGGGCGTTTTGGCATCGGGCTGTCAACGCTCAGGGCACTCGCAACGACCTGGGAAGTCCACTGCCATCCCTTCCACGTACGGTTCGCCGATCTCGCCCTGGAACCAGTCGCTCCGCCGGAGCTACCAGAAGAGATCTCTGGACCCCAATGGACGGTCTTCCGTATCCCTCTGGAGTCGGACGCGCTGCCCGCCTCCGATCTCTTCGAATGGTTCGAGAGCTGGAGCGATGCCTCGCTGCTCTTCCTGCGGCACCTCAAACGACTCGAAGTCTCGGACGGCGAGCGCACCACTGTACTGGCCCTTTTCTGGGAAGAAGCGGCACGAGACCGGGTCCCGGTCGGCGGCGCGAATACCGACGTGCTGGTGCGACACGCCACTGCGAGTGACGGCGCGGTCTGGCGGGTGTACGAAGCACAGGTCTCGCCGTGCCCCGGCTGGGAACGCCACCACAAGGCCGTTGGCACGACGATGCCAGTCGCCGTGGCGCTCCCCCTGCAACCCCAGGGGCACGGCTGCGTCCATGCCGGCCTGCCCGTCGCACCGCTGAACGCGGCTGCCCGCGTCCACGCCCAGTTCGACCCGGTCGCCAGCCGCGAAGGCTTCGCCGACAGTCGCCTGAACCAGCAGCTCGTCCCGCTGGTCGCCGACCTATGGGAGGCCGCTGTCCGCGACGTACTCGGACGGGTGGACCCGGCTGCCTGGCACCTCATCCCCCTGCCCTCCACAGCCGGGGCCACCTCACCAGACCGGCTGCAGGACACGATGCGGGCGGCGCTCCATTCACGCGCCAGGCAGTCGCTCGCCTCGGAGCTCACCTTGCCGGTCGCGGACGGCGGGCCCGCGGCACCCCTGGCCGAGTTCGCTGCTGAAGAGGCCGCCTTGTCGGGCGTGCTTGACGATGCAGACATCACCCGGCTGTCCGGCGCCCAGTACGCCTTTCCCGCTACCTCCCGCGACCGGGCCGGCCGCTGGCGTCGGGTGCTCGCGGACTGGCGCTCGGCGGGAGCGGCGGACCTGCTCCCAGAGGTTCGTGTCACTGATGCGCTCGGCCTCTTCGACGAGGCAGACCGTGATGTCACACGGATCATCCGGCTCGCCGCGGTCGTCCTGGAAGCCGGCCATGCCTACGCGTTGACGCGCAAGCCGTGCGTGGTCACGGCCGACGGACGTCCGCTGCGCCCATCAGCCGACCAGCACGCGTTCGCGGAGGGAACTGGCGAGACCACGGGGGTGCTGGACCACCTGGGTGTCGTGCTCGATCTGCACTCTGCTTACTGGGAGGAGGACCAGTGGTCGAAGAGGGTGGTCGACTGGCTGCGGAGGCAGGGATGGCTGGTCCGACGGGACGACACGGCTGCCGTGCTGAGGCTCGTCGCTCGGCTCGGTGAGTCAGGCGGACACCTGCCCGATGCCGGAGAGGCTGAGGAGATCGGTTCGCAGTAGCAGCCCGCAAGACACCCGGGCTCGTCTGGGTTCACCGCTCCTATGCGCGATCTCTGCTCTCCGCCGCGCAGAGCAACGGCCTGAGCAGGACGGCCTTCCTCAGACTGCTCGGCGTGGCGGACACGCCCCGGCTTACACCGGTACCACGCAGTCACTACCACCACTCCTACTTCAAGCGGTACTCGGCGGACTCGCGCCTCGGCCTGGCACGTGACTGTATGTGGAGCAGCCCGGATCGCTGGCGCGCAATGAGCGAGAAGGATGCCAACTTCACCCTGGATGACCTGATCAGCGCCGATCTGGTCTCCGTCGTGGCGAACATCGTCGCCGAGCGAAACGTGGAGGAGCGCCGCCGACGCACGGCCGCCCTGCTGCGTACGCTTGCCGGTCCGGTCACCAGTCCGGACCAGGCGCGGGTTTCGATGGCATGGGCAGACCGCAAGTGGGTCGTGAAGGGCGAGACGTCGGCCATGTGGGTGTGGCGGCTGCGGGACATTGCCTGGCTGGAGGATGCCGACGGTGGCCTGCGTACACCATCTGAACTCCAGCTCCGCACTCCGGACGCCGAAGCCCTCTACGGGCACGACGACCCAGGCTATCTTCACTCCGCCATCCATCAAGCCCCTGGCGACCCGAGTAGACGTTCTCACGGCCCTCGGCGTATCGGGCGATCCGGACGTCCCCCGACTCATGGAGCGGCTTCGCGAGCTCCGTGAACGGACTCAGGGGAACGACGAGATTGGCGACGGCCTCAGGGCCGAGGCGTTGCTCGTGTACCGGGCTCTGGCAAGACGCCTGACTGAACGCTCGGTCGACACCCCGCGCGCGGAGGTCGAGAAGCAGATCCGCTACGGGTTCATGGGGGAAGAACTAGTACTTACCGACCAAGGCTGGATGATGTCGGGCGCATGCTTCCGGGGTACCGCCGTCTTGCGCGGGTTCCGCCCCTTCGCGCTCACCGGGTCGGATCTTGACCCGCTGTGGCTGGTGCTAGGCATCAGTGAGCCCGGTGCCGAGGACCTTGCCGACGTGCTGAAGGAGATCGCACAGGCCGGCAGCGCGCCTGACGTCCGGCAGCAGCAGGTGATGCTCAATGCCCTACGCCGCCTACGGGACCGCGTCGCCTCCGATGACGGGCAGGTCCAACTCGGGCTGCGGAACAAGTTGCGCCCCCTGCCGCTGTGGACCACGGCCGGGTGGACCAAGACCAGGCCGGTCTTCGCTGTGGACCACTCCGGCCTCGAACGCGCCCTCGCGGAACAGCTGCCTCTTTGGAAACCTGGAGGGGACGTCCAGCAGTTCGCCTCGCTGCTCGGCCTGCTACGGGTCACTCCGCTGGACGTCGTCGGCGCGCAAGTCGTCGGCGGACAGGACCTGTCGCCGGACGGCACTCTCACTGAGGACTTCCGCCGAGCCGTCGTCGCCCTCCAAGACCTCCTTGTCCGCGACGAGCCCGAGGTGGCCGAGAACTTCACCGGCTGGACTTGGCTGGCCGGCCTGGAGGTACGGCTCCATCCCGGGCTGCGGATCCGGCTCGAACCAAGCGGCGGGCACGAGCCGATCGAGCTCCCCATCGACGCGCAGATCGACCGCGAACAAGCCACCATCTTCATCCGGTCCGTCGAGGCACTGAGCGCCAAGGGCGGTGCGGGAGCAGCGATCGCTTCCCATTTCGCTACGGAGCGGACCCGCGTTGGGCACCGATGGCGGGATGTATGGGAGGAGGGCCTGGTGGAGACCGTCCGCGAGGACGCCCTCAGCTCGACCGAGCAGCAGGACCAAGAAGACCGTCAGCGGCTGGACGAGCAACTGCGCCGGCGGGAGCAGGAGAAACCGCCCTCCCGTCCGGTGCCGCCCGCCCCCGCATCACGCCCCGCGCCGCCACGACCCGCGGGCGGCGTACCTGCGCCGCGCCCCGCTCCCGACGCTCCGCCCACACCCCTGCCGAGCGCACCGCCGCCACCGCCGCCACCTCCGCAGCCGGAACAGTTGGCACCCGTGCGCCGCCTCGTGGGTGAGACCGAATTCGACAAGCGGCCCCGTAAAGTCACCCAGACCGGTACTCCGTCACTGCATCCGGGTACGTCGTCCCGATCGAGCTCCGCACGACCCGGCGGAAGCAAACGGCGGCCGTCCTCACTCCCCCAACCCCGGCCCGGCGGCGCCTCGCCGCGAGAGCAGTCCGCACCGCTCGGCTACCGGGACCCGGACAAAGAGCGGCTCGTGATCCGAGCCCTCCGTCAGATCCTGCGGGAGCAGGGCATCGAACTGGAAGACCAGCGCGGCGTTTCGGGACTTGGGGCGGATGTCT
Organism: Streptomyces sp. NPDC051109; assembly: GCF_044455885.1. Classification (NCBI taxonomy): domain Bacteria; kingdom Bacillati; phylum Actinomycetota; class Actinomycetes; order Kitasatosporales; family Streptomycetaceae; genus Streptomyces; species Streptomyces sp. NPDC051109. The sequence goes on along the minus strand of NZ_JBITFF010000009.1, from coordinate 143,845 downwards.
TTGACTCGGCCGGGCGCTACTACGAGATCAAGGCCCACGGCGGCGCCGTCCCGCCAGAACTGACCCTTACTCGTGCCGAATTCGTGCGGGCACTATCCGAAGGGGAAAACTACACCCTGGTCATCGCCTCGCATCTGGAGGAGGGCACCGGCACCCCCACCCTCCGCCTCGTGACCGACCCTGTGAACCGCTTCGAAGTCGAGCCCCCGACGGACGTCAGACTCAAGGGCATCCGGGACACGGATGTGGACTCCACACTGTACGAGTGGCCCGCTGAGGAGTGAGCAGACCTCACCCCGCCCGCAGTCAGCTTGCCTGCGGGCGGGGTACACGGATCGAGCTGGCAGTTCCCGATGTTTCCGTGGCCCCCAGAGGCTGTACGCAATCGGCCTCCCACCGACATGGGCAGGCAGCCCCAAAACCCTTCGGTGACCACCTTTTGGAATGGCTATGCCGGGCCCTCCAACCTGGCATACGATCCGAATCGAAACACCTGTGACATGGGGCTGGTTACAGGTCGTATTCGCCGGGGAGACACATCAAATGTCGTTGGAGTCTGTTGACGAGGCCAGTACCGAGGAGCTTCGCCAGATTGAGCAGGAGAAGCGCCGACAGCGACGGCTCGCCCGGGAGAGAGGCGAGATACCTGCTCTTCGGGCTCGTCGCAGAGCAGTCAATCCCGGCGATCTCGGCGTGGCAGGTGCTACACCGGATGCCCCGCCGACACCGCTGGTGCTGCCCGCGCGCCTCGTCACCATCCTGGATCGTGTTGGCGGAGAGGCCGGGGCCGCGGACATGTTCCACGACGTACTCATGCGAGCCGGCGGCTTGAGCGATCCGATGGAGTACGTCGCCAAAGCCGTACGGGAAAGCATCTCCGTCGCATTCCCGCCCCTCGGCGCCCTCGCCCATCTTGCCGATCTCACAACGGCAGGGATGCCTGTCTTCAGCGACGACGAATCGCTGCGGGCCGAAGCAATTCTCACCGGCCGCCTTCCCGCTCCCCCGGTGGATCCCTCCGAGCTGGACTCATGGCAGCTGCTCCTCGAGGCTCACGAGGCGGGTACCCGTGCCGTCCTCTCCAAAGGTGCGTGGCGCCGCCTCGTGCATACGCTCCCACTGGCCGTTGTAGACGACCTCATCGACTCCGGGAAGCTCGATGCACGGGCCGACCTGGCCAGCTGGCCGGACCACGACGACCGCTCCCGCTATGTAACGGCCCGCGTGTCGCCGGGCGCACTCGGCGCCTCCGACGTCAAAGCCCTCGCATGGACGAGTGAGCTGCGACGGCGCGCCGTAGCGGAGGGGGCCGACGTCCTTCCGGTCGATGGGCGGCACGACGAGTGGAGTCTGCGTGCGGCGCTGCTCACCGGTGACGTCAATGCGCTCGACCAGGTAGGGCCACTCGGCGACACGCATTTCCCACCGGATCTGTCCCGGCTAGTCCGCTCGCTTCAGGCCGTACGCCGCGGAGCTGCCGTGGGACCAGAGCTGGGACATGAACCGGGACTGTTCTTCCTACTGGAGGACTGTCTCCCGAGTGATCGCCTGGTGTCCGGCTCGTCCAAGTTCCACTACTGGGCCGGCACGCGACGCCTGTACCGGCTACTCGACGAGGCTCATTGGGCCATGGCAGCTGAACCCGACATTGCACCGGACGTCCTGCGCAGCGTGGTGGAGCAGGCGATCGCTCTACGCAACGAGAAAGAGGGAGCAGGAGCCGGCAAAGCGGACCGGGAAGCACGCGCGGTGTTGGCGTATGTCTACTTCCTGACTGCTCGTCCGGGAGACCGGGACAGACTGGACCGGGCTGTCGGGCTCCTGGAAGAGGTACTCATGCGCGGTACTCGGCGTCGCGGAGGCGTGGACCCTCAGGCTCGCCGACGCATGATCGTACTCAGCGATCTGCTGCAGGCACTGCGTCAGAAGTCGAGACCTCACGACGTCCTCAACCCGTATCTGGCCCTCTCCGTCGAGCACGGTTCGTCCGAGTGGCGCCACGGCTGGCGAAATCTCCGCGGTCAAGTCCCCGCCGAGCAGTTGGAGTACATCAACAACGCCAAGGACCGAGTCCAGCGACGCGAGATGGCCGGGCGAATGGGCAGGGAGGCTGAGATTCTGTACGAGCTTCCCCTGGACGAACAGTTCCTGCGGATCCCGCGCGTCCACTCACCTGTTCTCCAACCGCGGATACGCCCCTTGGAACGCCGCACGGACCCAAGTACGTCCGAAGAACGGAACTGGACCGCGTCCGAAGCGGCTCGGGACATCGTCAGCCGCAGCAGAATCATGAGGGAAGACCACTGATGGGCAGCAGAAACAAGAGGCAACCCCTCAACTCCATCCCCGAGTTCCAGGGAGTGCGTTCCCGTTCCAGGCCCGGTGTCGCCCGGGACCAGCCGAAGGCGCAGGGTCAACAGCCCCGGTCGTCGGGCCGACAAGCCGGATCCGACGCCAGGACGGACACGGCCACGCAGCAGACCGTCAGGAATCGGGACCTTGACGTTGTGGAGGAACACGACGGACATACTCCCGTGGTGGGCGAAGCGCTCGCCGACCCCGGCGCGCTCTTCGAGAAGTTGACCGTGAAGTTGGCCTCTCAGGTGGACAAGGCAGCCTCCAAGGCCGGACTGAAAGCATCACAGGAGCTGTCCCGCAAGCTCACCGAAGAGCTCGACGACGCCATCCGCGTGGCCATGTCCACCGCCGACAAGGTGGGCACACTGGTGCGTCAAGCTGTCCAGGCAGCGGTGGACGACACCCTGAGGACCGCTGTGCTCGACGCCACTCGCGTCCGCGATCAGCAGCTCGCGCAACTCGCGCTCATCGATCGCACCGCATGGGGCACCGACGACATCGAAGCTGTGCGCCTGCGCGTCGACGCCGAGATGAAGCGGGCGGGACTCACTCGCCTGACGACGCCAACCAACCTGACGCCGTTCGACGTCGTCGACTCGCAGGAGCACAACCACGCGGCCAGCTACGAGGTTCTGTCGCCGGCGTACGTCGAGACGGTGACCGGCCGCGTTGTCCAGCGTGGCGCCGTACGGCAGCTGCCGGCAGATGACACTGGCGAGTCGAAGGGCAGAGGATGACGTTCGGGATCGACTTCGGCACCAGCAACTCGGTCGTCGCCCGCTGGACGGGGCACGGCACTGAGGTGATCCGGGTGGACAGCGGGGGCCTGCCCGCCGAGTGGAACCGCCCTGGCTTCGACGAGCTGTTCCCCTCAGTGGTCTCCATTCGCGACGTGCAGCGAACGCTGTGCTTCGGATGGGCCGCGAAGTGCAGTACGGCTACACCACAGGACGCGGTCAAGCGCATGCTCGCTTCCAGGCCGAGGGCCTCCTCCGAAGAAGACGAGGGCGCGCGCCTGTCAGTGCCGGAAGAACACAACGTCTGGCTGGGCGACGAGCCCTATCGGAGTACGACGGTAGCGGCTTCCCTGTTCGACCAGATGCGGGCCGGGGTCCGCCGTAATCTTCGGGAGATGGACGAGGCCGTCGTCACTGTCCCCGCCAATGCGACCGGCGCGGCCCGCTACCGAACCCGGGCCGCGGCCCGCCTGGCCGGCATCAAGGTGAAGGCTCTCATCAACGAGCCCACCGCGGCAGCCATCAGCTACGCCCACGACTACCCCGGCGAAGGATGCTTCCTCGTCTTCGACTGGGGCGGCGGCACCATCGACATCACGGTTCTCGAGCACTACGACGGCATTTTCGACGAGATCGCCTCACGAGGGATCACGGCCCTCGGCGGACTCGAATTCGACGAGGCGCTGGTGAGGCTCGTGCTGCCCAAGCTCGGTACGAGGCCTGAGCACCTCACGCGCGCCGAAGCCCTTCGCTGGCGGCGTCATGTGGAGCTCACCAAGATCGCACTGTCCCAGCCAGGGACCACGGAGGTCCTGTTCGAGCCACCCGGCGGCGGCCGCGCGGTGGTCATCCACTGCGAGGAGTTCGAGCAGGCCGTCGAACCTCTTGTACGGCGAGCTCTGGTGCCGTTGGAGGAGTGCCTCAACGACGTGGGGCTCTCCCCCGGCGCGCTCGACGCCGTGCTGATGATCGGTGGAACTTCGCAGATCCCGATGGTCCGGCGCGAGGTCGAGGCGGCACTGGTCCGGGATGTCGTCGACGCGCGTCTATGCAACCCCATGACGGCAGTCGCCCGCGGAGCCGCGATCACAGCAGCCGAGATCGACGGCCTGGTCCCGGGGACCACCATCTCGGTGGCCGCCAGCCATGATCTGGGGCTCGCCTTCCAGGCTGGCGACCGTCGCGGATTCGCCACGCTGATCCCGCGCTACTCCACCCTGCCCGCACGCGGCAGCCGCAGTGCAATGCCCGCCGTTCGCGGTGCATCAAGAGTCGTCCTTGAAATCGTCGAGGGCGACAGCGCCCGTGCCGCCGATGACGAGCGCACGTTCCCGCTCGCACGGCTCGAACTGCCCGTACCCCAGCCCGCGGCCGATCCCTCAGCCAATCTCTTCGACGTCGACTACCGGTACGACCGCGATGGAATCCTCAAGGTCCGAGCCGTTCTGCGGCACGGGGGCCGCGAGATCCTCAACGAGGAACTCGACTGCTTCGGACCCGACGGAACGCCCATCGAGCAGGGCCTCGACCGTGAGCTGGAACGGCTGCTCCGACGGATCACAGAGCCGGCTTCCGACAGCAACGCGAGGAAGGCCGGTGGGGCCCAGGCGGACGCCGAACCACAGGTGGAAGAACCCAGGCCGGCTACTGCGGCTCTCGTCGTCGACGGCAGAGGAGTCATGACGGCAGGGCGCACCCCTGCATCACGGCGACCGCCAAGCTACAGGCTGCTCACCTCCGCACTCGCAGCGATCGGACAGCGCTTCCCGGACCGGCGCATTGTCACGGTCATCGGCACGGATGTATCCGAGGCGGTCGAGCACCACGAACGGGACCTACTGGACCAGGCCATCGCCCAAGGGAACGTAATCGCCGTTTCCTCGACGTCCTCGCATGCCGTACTCAACGTCGCGGGGCAACTCAACGCACCGGTGGTATCGATGGAGAACCTAACGCGGTTCCGCACCCCCTACCCCTGGCTCGCAGAGAAGGGGCGCTTCATCCAGATCGCCTGGGTGGACAGGCTCTGGCTATTCCCCTGACCGTCTGGCGGGGCTGGCGGGGCACCGCCGGGTGGCTACCACCACCGAGCAGCAAGCGCGCTCCAGGCCGTTGCAGAAGCGGAGCGGCCGTCAGGGTGGCCCGGCGCCGCGCGATGCGCTGCTGGTTCTGCACGCTGTGCAGAACCCTGGTCGGGTCGGCGATGTAGATCGACCCCAACCAGCACTCCTGAGGCACCTGGGCGGTCACTCCGCTGGCAGCGAGGTGGCCCGGTCCAGGAAGACGCGGGGTTGGAAGACCAGACGCCACTGCCCCGGCATCGGTTCGGGACATGGACGGGCCTGGGCGTTCTCCCTGACCCATCGCAGCTCGGCGCTGACGCGCTTTCCACCCGAGTGGGCCAAGACCACCAGCACTGTGCCTGCCGCTGCCATGTCATGACGCACCGCGCAGATCTCGAAGTCGTCAAGCGGAAACGGCTCGAAGGCCCGGCGGATCTCGCTGCGCACGGACTTCCCGTACTTGTTGTGCAGGTCGTGGGTCATCAGGCCGCTGAGGGATCCGTAGTTGCGCCGCTTCCAGCAGGTCAGCAGCTCATGGGTTTGCTGGTAGAGAGGATGGCCGGTGAAGTCCTCACTGCCGGGCCGGTATTCGGTCGGTTTCCACTGCTTATTGGCTCGATCCGCTTCGGCCTGTTCTCTGATAGCGCCGAGCGTCTCTTTGAGCTGCCGGCCCACGCTGGACCATGTGACAGGCTCCTCGGCCTGGTGCCGCTCCTCCTTGTCGCGTGCGACGGCCCAGTCGGCGACGGCGAGGAGCCGGTTGAAGGCCTTGGTCGCCACGGTGATGTTGTCGTAGTTGAGGATGCTGCCGTGCACGATGCCGTTGCGGTACAGCTCAAAAACGGGTTCCTCCTGGGTAGCGCTGCGGCCCTTGGTGAACGTCTTGTGGGCGTGGGCAAGACCGAGGTGGTGGCCGACAACGCTGTCCCAGGCGTGGAGCTCTTCAGGCTTGCGGGCGTGGAGGCCTCGCCGGACAGTCTCGAACTCGTTGACGAAGCCGTCCATGACGCTGAGCAGGACATGGACGGTGGAGTAGAAGCGGCCGTCGAAGTAGTCCTGGCGGGCCTTGTCGACGAGATCCAGTCTGCGGCGCATGGCGGGCAGTTTCCGCAGGGGAAGAAGCATGAGCGCCAGGTGTTCGGGGTCATGGTAGTGCTCGATCAGCAGTTGCTCGGCCCGGTCTGCGTCACCGCCTGCGGAAGCGTGGATAGTACGAACCGCCGTGAGGGAGAGCCGGTCGTGGAAGATCCAGTGCTTGTCGCCGAGCAGTTGGTAGAAGGCATCGACAGTGTCCGCCAGCTCACGCATCTTCGTCTTGATCGACGCTGCTTGTTGCCGACCGGTCTTGCCGAGCAGACGCAGCGGCTTAAGTTGCCGGTCCAGTTCGAGGAATGAGGGGAGATCACGAGCCGATGCGTAGGACATGCGGCCTATCGTAAGAACGGGTACTGACATCGGCCGGGGGAGTGGGTTCGCCACGCTCCCGGAGAAGGGCCTGCAGGCAACGCAACAGGTCCGCCCCTCCCCCAGCGCCCCCAACGGCGTCCACGCCCTCCATCGGGCGGCGCGCCGGTCTGGTCCACCTCGCCTCCAGGAGGCCGAGGGCACGGAAGCCGCTGGTGCGGGGAACCGGGGCGTCACTCCAGGAGCCCGATGCCTCCCGCCAACGACGGCTGCAGGGTCCCGCCCGTTCGCGCCCTGTTTCCCCCCACGGCTGCAACGTTGGGCTCTCCCCCCGCTCCCGTGTCGCAGTGGGCGCTAGAGTTTTCCCACACGTCGAAGCGGGTGGGTCTCACGGGGCTGGCTCTGGCTGTCCCCCGCGGGCGTTTGGCCGTACTGCAAGGGAGCACCGTGCGTCTCGTCGAACTCAGCGTCACCAATTTCCGCTCGCTGGGCGACGTCCGGGGCATCCCGATTCACAAGCAGACGATCTTGACAGGGCACAACGACTGCGGGAAGACGGCGACCCTCGACGCGATCGCGTTCCTCCTCGGTGAGCGGGCCATGGACGACAGCGACATCTCGGATTTCGCCGTCGGAGAGCCGGCCCGTGCGGCACTGCCGCGCGAGGAGGGAGGAGAGCACCGTACGGTCACGGTGGAGGGCCGGTTCGTTCCGTCCTCGGCAGAGCAGAAGTCGCTGGGTATCCGGGAATCACTGCGGGTGCGTCGTCGTCATGTGGAGGGCGAGGGCAGCCGTCTGGAGTGGCTGACGGACGCGCCCCGCAATGCGCAGCTGCGTGACATCCCCGGGCAGAAGGTTACCGAGCTGCGCGAGCTGGCTGCCGAGCTGGGTGTCCGGTTGGGCACGGACCAGCCGAACGTGAAGGCCAGTTGGGTGGAGGCGCTCGAGGCGCACGCCGCCGGAACGGAGATGGTCCCCGACTGGGTGGGAGCACCCGATTCTGTGGCCGCGGCACTGCCGCAGTTGCTGTACTTCAAGGGCGACGCCGCCGAGTCTCCGGAAGCGGTGGTGCGCAGCATCCTGACGGCGAAGCTGCGTGAGTACACGCAGCGTGAGGAGACCCGGCAGAAGATCAGCGACCTGGAGGAGGAGTTCTCCGTGCTCCTCAAGGGCGATGTCGCGCGGCTGCAGAAGCTCGTGGAGGAGCGGTGCGCCCTCGATGCGTTCACCGTGGATCCGGGTGTGCAGTTCCGGCCAGCCGTGCATGGGCTGTCGTTGACCGCAACGGCTCCGGGGCAGAGTGCCGTTTCGCTGCCGGCAGCGGGATCCGGCCGGTCCCGGCGTGTGTCCCTGGCGCTGTGGGAGGCCAGTCAGGAGCTGCTGTCGGAGCACCATGAGGACAGCGTCGGCGGGGTGATCATCGCCTACGACGAGCCCGACACTCACCTGGACTACGATCACCAGCGCCGCATCATGGAAATGATCAAGGTGTCGGCGTCTGCCGAACAGTCCACCGTGATCGTGGCGACCCACTCGCTGAATCTGATCGACGGCGTCGACATCCAGGACATCGTGCACCTCCGCAGCCGGAACGGGCGCGCCTACGTGCAGTCGCTGGGCGCGGAGGACACCGACGACGAGACCCGTCGGTTCATGTCGAACATGGCCCTCTCCCTGGGCTTCCGCAACAGCGTCCTGCTGCACGAACGGTGTTTCGTCGGAGTGGAGGGCCCCACGGAGTACGCGGCGCTGCCCATTCTGTTCAAGCGTGCCTTCGGGTATCCCATGCAGTCTGCGGGTATCGCGCTGTGGAATTGCCAGGGCAACGACGGTGCTCTGAGCTTCGCCAAGTTCCTGAAGGAGCACCGGCGCACCGTCGTGTTCCTCGTCGACGCCGACACCATGCGCGACAAGCAGAAGCAGTTCAACATCAGCCACCTGAACAAGCAGGGCTTCACCGAAGCAGACTGCCTGTTCCTGGGTGACCCGAACGAGTTGGAGGACGTCTTCGGCGACGATCAGTGGGCGGACACCATGAACGCCCTCTGGCCCCGCAAGGACGCACTGCAGTGGACCGTCCAGGATGTCACGGCCCTCAGGTCGGGCGGCAAGTTCAGCAAGGCACTGCACAGCATGCTGCGCGAGCACTCCGAAGACGCACCGAACAGGAAGGAGTACATGGTCATCGAGCTGGCGCGCCGGCTGCGCGAGCCTGCCGATGTGCCGGCCGCATTGGTGCAGGTCTTCCAGGACGTGATCAAGGTGGCCCACGAGGCAGGGCTGGCCTACTGGCCGGAGGGTGGCTGAGCCGGGCTGCGTAGTGCACGGCGAGCCTTCATTCGGCTCAGTCGTTGCTCACGGGTCGGTTCTTCCCACGAGTGCACGCCGACGGACGAGACCCAGCGCCGGCCATGGAGGCTTTTCTCCACACCGCACCATCGGCAACCGGACGGCGCAGGGGGACCTGAATGGCGAACACGCACAGCCATGGCATTGCACCTCAGCATTCTGCTCGTCGCCCTGTCGTGTACCCAAAGAGTCCCACGCAGCACTGACAATCGGCAGGCCCAGGCTCACCGGAAGCAGTCCTGCAATCGTGCGAGGGCGGTCAGCCCTTCTCGGCCCCGTGCGGCCGCTCCGCTGGGCATCCGCGGCGAGCGGTCGTTCGCCGGGAGCTGCCAGCACGGTACGGAGGCGGGCGGCGACACCCCGCAGCGCTCGTAAGGTTTCGAGTGGGACTAGCCCCCATCTGCGCTGACCGCCGCTCGACGGAGGGCGCCACGGTCGACGGGAACGGCCATTCGAGCCAAGGGCCGTCGGTCAGAGGTCCCCTCCGTACCGACCAAGATCCGGGCCATACGCGGACCAGCCGCCTGCAGCTTGGTCGAATCGTGGCCGTTTCCGCTGGTCAGCGGCCACGCGAGGCGTGTACCACCAGCACACGAAGAATCTGCGGGGCCCTTGGCGCACAGACAAGGGAAATTCGCTGGTCACGGCCTCTCTGACGGGCGTGGTGGTCGTGTCTGGTCGCACGCTGAGGATGTCAGGCCCTTCTCCGCCTCTCGGAGGCGATCGCCATGCGTACCAGCGCCACCCGAGGCCGCATCTACCGCCGCTGCGGCTGCAGAGACACCCACCGTCACCAGATAGGTGCCCGCTGTCCTCATCTGCTTGCCGACAGCACCCACGGGACCTGGGGTTTCGCCGTCGACGTCCCCGCCCCGGGCCACCGTCGGTCGACGGTGCGCCGGGGCGGCTTCGCCAGTCAGGATGCGGCCGAAGAGGCCTTGCGGCGGTTCCGTGAGGGTGAGGTGGGCGGGTTCGACGTGGACCCGAACCAGACCGTCACCGCCTACCTGGACACATGGCTGGCGGCGAAGGCGCTGGTACTGAAGCCGACGACGATGGCCCGCTACCGCGACTACGTGCGCAACGACCTGGTCCCCGCGTTCGGCACCCTCAAGCTCGACCAACTCGCCCACCGTCACATCGCCGCCTTCGTCACCGGCGAGCTCGCCGCAGGCCGCGGCAAGACCGCCCTCTACCGTTGCCTGGCCACACTCTCCAGCGCTCTCGGCGACGCGGTCCGCCAGCATCGCCTCCCCCACAACCCCGCCAGTCCCCCAGCCCTGCACCGGCCGCCATCGCCCGAGCGACGGATCTGGACCGCGGACGAGGCCGTCCGCTTCCTCCAGCACTGCCACCAGGCCGACCCGGACATGGCCGACCTGTTCGAGTTCCTCATCGGCACCGGCATGCGCAAAGGCGAAGCCCTCGGCCTCCACTGGCATGACGTCCGCCTGCCCGAACGGGTCCTCTACGTCCGCTGCACCCTGTCCGCGATCGACAACAACCGGCTGGTCATCACCACGCCGAAAACCCGCTCGAGCCGCGGCTGGGTGGCCGTCTCACCCCGCGTCGCCACCGCCCTCCGGCACCGGGAACCAGCAGCTCCCCGCACCCGCGGCGACCCGGGCGATCCGTTCACCGGGCTGGTCTTCTGCCAGCCCGACGGCCGGCCACTCCGCCCTCAGGGCGTACTCGACCGGCTCCGAAAGCTGTCAGACGAAGCCGGCGTTCCCCGCATCACCGTTCACGACCTGCGGCACCTGGCCGCGACCATCACCATCACCGCCGGAGTCCCGCTCACCGTCGTCTCCAAGACCCTGCGGCACTCCACCCTGTCGACCACCGCGAACCTTTACAGCCACCTCACTCAACAAGCCGCCCGCGAAGCCGTCGACACCATCGACCACACCCTCACCCTGGCCCAGAAACGAGACAATCGACGGACCTGGCTGGAACGGCTGCGACCACCACGCGACCACCTCCAGAACCTCCGCGATGCCCTCAACCGGCTCCGCTCCCCCGCCCCGCCCGTGTTCAGCACCACGGCGGAGCATCCCCGAACCCGGCGTGCGACCACAATGCGACCACCAGTACTCCGGGCACGGAAAAGGCCGTCCTCTCATGGATGAGAGAACGGCCTCCGACCTGCATAAAGCATGGTCGGGACGACAGGATTTGAACCTGCGACCCCTTGACCCCCAGATGGGTCGGAGGAAAAATCCTGACATACAGCACAATCTCAGGGCGCACAGCGTGCACATCCGTACATGCTGTGCGCCCATCGACGTAGGCGCTGGTCCCCAACTGGTCCCCAAGGGGCACCACATGACCCTCGGGCCCGCCAGACATCACAGACGGCCACGAGGGGGAAAGCGGCTCAGGAAGCGGTGTGCCGCCGCTTCCGTTCGGCTCGGCGTCGCAGGTCGCGAATGACCTCACGCCAACGCCAGGAACCGTCCCAGTCGCAGTCCTCGTGCCCGCCGGGCCCCCAGTCCGCAAGCTCTTCCAGCTGCTTGATCAGGGCGTCCGGGTCGATCGGTACAGTAGGAGAGCTGGGTGTCGGTCAGCCTGCGTACGGCGTAGCCGCCGCAGTTGGCCCGCGAAGACGTTCGGCAGGATGCCGTCGGTCGCCATCCGCAGGATGCGCCGGGATTCTCCCGGACCAGTCACGGAACAGAACCGGAAGCTGCATCTTCCACCGACTCCTTCGAACGGTATTCCCGATTGAGGGCGAGACCCAGCTGGACGACGTGGGAATCGATGCTCGCATCATGCCCTCTTGACTCCCGGAGCTGATGTCGCGTCACTCCGTCCCCACACTGCGAGGCACGCGGCCACACCGGAGAGCACCGCGAGCAGCCCGAAGAGCAGGGGGTAGCCGCCGAGAGGGGCCGCCAGGGCGGCGCCAGCCCAGGGGGCGAGGGCGGCTGCGATGTGTGCAGGGGCGCCGAGGAGTCCGGAGAGGCGGCCGTAGTGGGTGGTGCCCCACCGGTCGGTGACGGCGGTGGCTTGCAGGAGGGTGAGGTTGCCGCGGACGACTCCTGCCAGGACCGCGAGGACGACCAGCAGAGGCAGCGGACCTGGGATGAGGGCGAGCGCCGCCGTGGTGGCGCCGCCGAGGGCTATGAGGGTGACCGTGCGGGCGGTGACTGTGGTGCGGGCGGCCAGGCCCGTGTAGAGGGTGCGGCCGAGTGTCTGGCCCGCGCCGCCGAGTCCCAGGGCCCAAGCGGCGGTTGTGGTGCCGGCGCCGCGCCCGGTGAGGAGCGGGATCAGGCCAATGACGACGGCGTACATGGCGAAGCTGGAGAGGGTGAAGGCCGTCGCCAGGACGAGGAAGGGACGGGTCTTTGCTATCGGGGTGCGGTCGGTGGTGGGCAGGGCCGGAGGCGCCGGGGGCCAGGGGGCTCGCAGGGCCAGGGCGTGGGCCGGGATGGTGATCGCGGCCAGGATGAGGGCGAGCACGGCATAGGTCTGCCGCCAGCTGAGGTGTTCCGCGAGGGTGGCGGTGAGGGGGGCGAAGACCGTGGAGGCCAGGCCGCCCGCCAGGGCGACGATGGTCAGCGCCCGGACCCTGCCAGGTCCCCACCAGCGGGTGATCGCCGCGAAGGCGGGCGGGTAGAAGGTGGCCGCCATGGCGATTCCGGCCAGGATCCAGCCGAGGAAGAAGACGGGCAGGTTGGGAGCGGCGGCGATGGTCAGGACGGCGAGTACGCCGATGCCGGATCCGGCGGTCATCACCGCTCGGGGACCTCGGCGGTCGAGTATCCGGCCGACAGGGATTCCCACCAGGGCGGAGACGAGCAGGGCGAGGGAGAACGCGCCGGTGGTCGCGTTGGCGGACCAGCCGGTGTCGGCCGTGAGGCGAGGGAGGAGTACGGGGAAGGCGTAGTAGAGGATGCCCCAGCTGGTGATCTGCGTGGCGCACAGGGCTGGGAGTACGGCGCGTGGCCGTGGCCGGGCCCCCGTTCCGGTCACGGCCACGTCGGCCTGGGTGTTGGGCACGGTGGTCAGCAGCCGCCGGAGGAGGCGGGGGCGCCGATGGTGAGGGTGGCCGGGGCGGCGCAGCAGCCGCCGCCGGTCTCTTCGGCGGCTTCGGGCTGGTCGAAGAGGCCCGCGCCGCCGCAGACGCCGGTCTCCGGGAGGGTGAGTTCGACGCGCTCGGCGGCTGCATGGTCGCCGGCGAGGTGGGCGGCGATGGAGCGGACCTGCTCGTAGCCGGTCATGGCGAGGAAGGTGGGGGCGCGGCCGTAGGACTTCATTCCCACCAGGTAGAGGTCCTTCTCCGGGTGGGAGAGCTCGCCCGCGCCGTGCGGGTAGACAGTGCCGCAGGAGTGCTGGTTGGGGTCGATCAGCGGGGCGAGCTCGACCGGGGCCTGGAGTCGCTCGTCGAGGCCGAGGCGCAGCTCGTCGAGGAAGGTGAGGTCGGGGCGGAAGCCGGTGAGGACGATGACCTCGTCGACCGGGTCCAGGCGGCGGCCGTCCTCGCCCACCAGGACCAGGCGACCGTCCTCGGTCTTCTCGATGGCGTCGGTGCGGAAGCCCGTGACCGCGTCGGCGTAGCCGCCGTCCACTGCGGCCTTGGCGGCGAGGCCGAGGGCGCCCCGAGCGGGCAGCTGGTCGGCGGCGGCGCCGCCGAAGGTGGCGCCGCTGATGCCGCGACGGAGGATCCAGGTCGCATGCGTCCCGGTGCCGTCCTCTTCGTTCTTGGCGAGGTCGGCGAGGTAGGCGAGCGCGGTGAAGGCGGAGGCGCCGGAGCCGATGACGGCGGTGCGCTTGCCGGCGTACCGGGCACGGACGGCCGGGTCCTTGAGGTCGGGGACGCGATACGTGATCTGCTCTGCGGCACTCTTCTCGCCGAGTGCATGCAGGCCGCTGCCGCCGGCCGGGCTGGGGGTGGACCAGGTGCCGGAGGCGTCGATCACGGCGCGGGCGAAGATCCTCTCCTCACGGCCGTCAGGGCCGGTGAGGTGAACGACGAAGGGCTGGGACTCGCGGTCGGCGTCGACGATGCGGTCGCGGCCTGAGCGGGAGACACCGGTGACGGTGGCGTCGTAGCGGACACGGTCGCCGAGGATGTCAGCCAGGGGCTGCAGGTAGAGCTCGGCCCAGTCGCCACCGGACGGGTAAGCGGCACCGTCCGGCTTCACCCAGCCAGTGGGGGCGAGGAGCTTCTCGGCCTCGGGGTCGACGACCTCGGACCAGGTGGAGAAGAGGCGTACGTGCGACCAGTCGCGCACGGCGGACGCGGCGGCCGGTCCGGCCTCGAGGACCAGGGGCTCGATGTCCCGCTCGATGAGCCGTGCAGCCGCGGCGAGTCCGATCGGGCCGGCGCCGATCACGACGACGGGCAGGGCTTCGGTGGATGCGTTCACGGCGGGCTCCCCAGTTGATTCGACGTCTGTCGATGTCCTGACGCCTCCAGAGTGGACCCTGGATCGACGTTCGTCAACATAGACATCCGTCGAAATTTCTCGGATGATGGGGGCATGACTACGAAGGTGTTGCCGCTGCTGGAGCCGGAGGCCGTGGCGGCGTGCTGCCCGCCCCTGTCGGAGCGCCCGCTGACGGCCGAGGAGGCCGAGCGGCCCGCCGTCATGTTCAAGGCCCTGGGCGACCCGGTCCGCCTGAGGCTGTTCTCGCTGGTCGCCTCGCACGAGGGCGGCGAGGCATGCGTGTGCGACATCTCCGACGTCGGCGTGTCCCAGCCGACGGTCTCCCATCACCTGAAGAAGCTGCGGGAGGCAGGGCTGCTGTCCTCCGAACGGCGTGGCACCTGGGTGTACTACCGGGTGGAGCCCTCGGTGCTCGCCGCCATGGGACAGCTGCTGACCCGCGCGGCTGCCGCATGAGCATCACGATCGCGCCGCTGGCCGAAGCGCACGCGGATGAGGTCCTGGCGATCTACCAGGCGGGGATTGACGAGGGCAACGCCACCTTCGAGACCACCGCGCCGGCATGGGATTCCTTCGACGCCGCGAAGCTGCCCGAGCACCGCTTCGTCGCCGTGGACACCGACGGCAAAGTCCTCGGCTGGGTTGCGGCCAGCGCGGTGTCGGACCGCTGCGCGTATGCGGGCGTCGTGGAGCACTCCGTCTACGTCCACCCGGGAGCGCGGGGACGCGGTGTGGCCTCCGCCCTGCTGAAGGCTCTGGTCAATTCCACGGAGGCGACAGGCATCTGGACGATCCAGTCAGGGATCTTCCCCGAGAACACCGCGAGCCTCGCCGTCCATCAGCGGGCGGGCTTCCGGATCATCGGCACCCGCGAGCGCATCGGCCGCCACAACGGAGCCTGGCGCGACGTCGTCCTCGTCGAACGCCGAAGCCCCACCGTCGTCTGACTTGCCCGGCCGGACTGGCAACGGGTGACCCGGTTGGGGTGAACACCCTGCACTCTTGGGCGCGTACAACCAAAGGTGCGCGGCAGTGTCCGGCCGCCCGCCGACCCTGAGGGGCATCATCAGAGGACGGCTGTCCTCCGGACAGCCTGCGACGCGAGGGACAGGTGAGCCCATGTCGGGTGAGCCGCTGGTGGACCGCCAGCTGATCCATGACGAGCTGGACCGGGCCCGCGTCGAGTTCCATCAGCTTCTCGACGCCGCCAAGCCGGCGGACCTGAGCCTGCCCACCCGAGGGACCCGCTGGACCAACGAGCAACTGCTCTTCCACATGCTCTTCGGCTACATCCTCATCCGGCCACTGCTGGCCCTGATGCGGATCTTCGGACAGCTGCCGCATGGCGTCAGCCGAGCCTTCTCCCGGCTCCTGAACAGCGCGACCAGGCCATTCGATGTCATCAACTACCTGGGGCCGGTCGCAGCCGTCAGGGTCTACGGCCACCGGCGGATGGGCGCAAAGCTCGACGGGGTCATCGCCGGTCTGCACCGCCACCTCGACGCAGCGCCGGAGGCTGCCTTCACCCTGGGGATGCACTACCCCGTCCGGTGGGATCCCTTCTTCCGCGACTTCATGACCGTCACGGACCTCTACCACTACCCGGCCCAGCACTTCGACTTCCATCACCGCCAGCTCACCCTGACCGACACCTGCTGACACCGGCCCGCCGATGACGGCTGCGAGCCCGTGCTTCCCAACCAGGTCGGCGATCTCACGGGCCGCGCCGGTTCAGACATCAGCCCGCTGCGCCATGGCCTCTTCAATACCGTCCATCTCCAGCGTGCAGCGGGGCGTACTGGCCGTATGCGGGAGATGGACCCGTACCCGGATCGGCGTGGGGGGATCGATGGCCAGTTCGGCATCCAGGATCCAGCTGCCCGTGCGGGCGGTTCGACGGCCGAGTTCCTTGCCATCGACCAGTAGCTCGATCACGTGCGGGTGATCGCCGTGGACGGCCAACGTGATCGAATGCCCGGCCCGATCGGCATGAAATTCGTGATGCCTGGCCATGGTCGTCTCCCGCCGGCTGCGTCCCGTACTCTCTCAGTCTCCTGCCCCTTGGGCTCCTGCGCTGGGCGGCCAGGAGAGGCTGCCTGCCGCGCGCCCCGCCATCCTGACT
Source organism: Streptomyces sp. NPDC051109 (assembly GCF_044455885.1). Lineage (NCBI taxonomy): Bacteria > Bacillati > Actinomycetota > Actinomycetes > Kitasatosporales > Streptomycetaceae > Streptomyces > Streptomyces sp. NPDC051109. The sequence continues at coordinate 127,419 of NZ_JBITFF010000009.1, read as the reverse complement.
GTGGCCGTCGCCGCGGAAGTCAGGAGCCCGGACATGCTGCCCTGATCAGCCGAGCAGACCGGCGATCTCACGAGCTGCGTCACGCGACGTGCGACCCACGCCGATGAGGGTTGCCGAGGCGGGGCCTGTCCAGTCGCCGTAGCCGAGCAGGTGAAGCCGGGGCTCGCCGACGGCGCGAGTGCCTTCGGTGGCGATGTGGCCTCGGGTGCCACGCAGGCGCAAGGCGGCGAAGTGGGCGAGGGCGGGGCGGAAGCCGGTGCACCAGATGATCGCGTCGGCTTCGGCCCGGGTGCCGTCGACCCATTCGACACCCGTCGTGGTGAGGCGCCTGAACATGGGCGTGGCGGGGAGGAGCCCGGCGTCGCGGGCAGCCCGTACAGGCGGTACGGCGACGATGTCGCCGAGGGAGGCCACGCCACCGGTGTCGGTGCGTCCGGCGTCCAGGGCGCGGCGGCGGACGGTGGCGGCGTAGAACAGGACCCTGCCGTCGATGTCGTCGGCCAGGTAGCGGGGCGGACGCTGGGTGACCCAGCTCAGATCGGCCACAGAGGCGAGGTCGGCGGCGATCTGGGCACCGGAGTTGCCGCCGCCCACCACGAGCACCCGCTGGCCGGCGAACTCGACCGGGCTCTTGTACTGCACCGTGTGGAGCTGGCGTCCGGAGAACTCCCGGCGACCGGGGATCGCGGGGATGAACGGGCGGGTCCAGGTGCCTGTCGCGCTGATGACCGCGCGGGCCCGCCAGTCGCCCGCGTCGCTCTCCACCCGCAGACAAGGGCCGTCGCGATGGACCGCGTCGACCCACACGCCGCGCTGGACCGGCAGCTCGTAACGCTTCTCGTAGTCGGCGAGGTACTCCACGACATGCTGCGCGTCCGGATACGTCTGGCCGGGCTGGGCGGGCATCAGCCGACCGGGCAGCGAGGAGTATGCGGCCGGCGAGAACAGATGGAGGGAGTCCCAGGTGTGCTGCCAGGCCCCGCCAGGTGCCACCTGGGCATCGAGGACGACATGCTCGATGCCCAGGCGGCGCAGGTGGTAGCCGGCGGCGAGCCCTGCTTGGCCGCCGCCGATCACCACCACACCCGTGCTGCACGTCATGCCGCGGGCTGACCCTGCTCGGTCTGCGGGCGCATGAAGATGACCGCCACGAGCGCCAGGCCCACCACGGCACCGACGAGCTGCATGCCGACGAAGCCGGCCACCGAGCCGGGGGCGATGCCCGCGAAGGTGTCGGTGAAGGCGCGGCCGATGGTGACGGCTGGGTTGGCGAAGGAGGTGGAGGAGGTGAACCAGTACGCGGCGCCGATGTACGAGGCGACGGCGACGGGCGCGAAGCGGAGCCGGTCGGTGCGGGCCAGGCCGAAGATCAGCAGGATCAGGCCGGCCGTCGCGACGACCTCGCCGAGGAGGAGGTTCCCGGCGGAGCGGTCGTGGGTGGACCATTTCACCAGGGGCTCGCCGAACATCGCGTCCGCGAGGATCGCGCCCGCGATCGCGCCGACGATCTGCGAGGGCACGTACACGGCAAGCTCGCGGGCGGTGACTCCGGCGCCGCCGCGGCGGGCGGTCCACCACTCGGCCAGGGTGACGGCGGGGTTGAAGTGCGCGCCGGAGACCGGACCGAGCAGGGCGATGAGTACGCCGAGCCCGAACACGGTGGCGGTGGAGTTGGCCAGCAGCTGGAGAGCCACGTCCTGGGTGAGCTCGGTGGCCTGGATGCCGGAGCCGACGACGATCGCGACCAGAGCCGCGGTGCCGACCAGCTCGGCGGCGGCGCGGGCGATCAGCGGGGTGCGGGGCGGGGTCGCGCCGGGTGCGGGCTGGGGCTCGTCGGCGGCTATGTCGCTCTCCGCCGTGGGGGCGGCGACGGGCTCGGTGGCGGTCAAGACGGGTTCTCCTCGGGCAGGTGAGGCAGAGCGGGCTATGGGCAGGACCGCTTGAGGTTCGCTTCGGCGGTGGCGCGCGCGGTCGTGGCGAGGTCGGCGAACTGACCGGCGAGGGCTTCGATGACTTCCGGGCGCAGGCGGTAGTAGATGTACCTTCCGCAGGGCTCCGTCTCCACGACCCCAGCCTCGCGCAGCACCTTCAGGTGGTTGGAGAGGTTTGTCTGCTTGGCACCCGTCTCCTCCACGAGGTGGGTGGTGCACAGCGTCTCGCGCGCGAGCAGGGTCACGATCTGGAGCCTGAGCGGGTCGGCCAGAACCCGGATCAGATCAGTGTCGACTGACGTCATCATGTGCTGATACTGTCACATCAGCTGGGGCTGACACCAGCCCGAGCTGACCTTATTGGCTCCTTTGAACGGGATCGCCATGCCCTCGCCCTCCTCGCCCCTCCTGCCGGACGAACGCCTGGCTGCGGGGGCTGCCCGTCTCGCCTCCCGGTACGCCGGCCACTTCGCGCCGGAAACCGTGCTGGGCCTGCTTGCCGACTCGTACGCGCGTCTCGCCGAGCACGCCCGGATCCGTACGCACCTGGTCGTGCTGGCGGAACGGCTGACCGCCGAGCGCCTGGACGCCCTCGCCCACACCCAAGGGCTGACGAGCGGCCCGACGCGAGTCCTGTTCGTGTGCAGCCACAACGCCGGCCGCTCCCAGATGGCCGCCGCCCTCCTCGCACACCGGGCGGGCGAACGCGTCACCGTCTCCTCAGCGGGCACCCACCCCGCCGACGAGGTGGAGCCGCACATCGCCCAGGCCCTCACCGAGGCGGGCACGGACCTGGCCGAGGCCTATCCCAAGCCCTTGACCTCGGAAGTCGTCGAGGCCGCCGACATCGTGATCACGATGGGCTGTGGCGACGCCTGTCCCGTCGTGCCCGGCCGCCTCTACCTCGACTGGCCCGTCGCCGACCCCGACGGCGCCCCGATCGCCGTCGTACGCGACATCCGTGACGCCATCGACGCCCACATCAGCGAGCTGCTCACTCAGCTCGCCCCCTGAAGCCCCCGCACATCCCCACCGCAGTCGCCTCACCCCAAGGAAGAACAGATGTCCTCCGCTCCTGCCGCCTCCGTCCTGTTCGTCTGCATCCACAACGCGGGCCGCTCCCAGATGGCGGCCGGGTTCCTGCGCCACCTCGCCGGCGACCGCGTCGAGGTCCGCTCCGCCGGTTCCATGCCCGGCGAGCAGATCAACCCCTCGGCCGTCGCCGCCATGGCCGAGCTGGGCATCGACATCTCCGACCAGAAGCCGAAGGTCCTCACCCCCGAGGCCGCCAAGGCGTCCGACTACATCATCACCATGGGCTGCGGCGACGCCTGCCCGTACTTCCCCGGCAAGACCTACCTCGACTGGCAGCTCGAGGACCCGGCAGGCCAGGGCGTCGAGGCCGTCCGCCCCATCCGCGACGAGATCAAGGGCCTCATCGAGGGCCTGATCGCCGAGATCGACGCCAAGAAGCAGGGCTGACCCGTGACCGACGCGACCACCACCGACGCTGACGGCATACGCAACGTCATCATCATCGGCTCGGGCCCCGCTGGATACACCGCGGCCCTCTACACCGCCCGCGCACAGCTGAAGCCCCTGCTGTTCGGCAGCTCGATCTTCGTCGGCGGCTCGCTGACGACGACGACCGAGGTCGAGAACTTCCCCGGCTTCCCGGACGGCGTCGACGGCCCGGACCTCATGACCAACATGCGGGCCCAAGCGGAGAAGTTCGGCGCCGAGATGATCGACGACGACATCGTCTCCGTCGACCTCACCGGCACCATCAAGGAAGTCACCGACTCCGAAGGCACCGTCCACCGCGCGAAGACGGTGATCATCGCGACCGGATCCGGCTACCGCAAGCTCGGCCTGCCCAAGGAAGACGAGCTCTCCGGCCGGGGCGTGTCCTGGTGCGCGACCTGCGACGGGTTCTTCTTCCGCGACCGCGACATCGTCGTGGTCGGTGGCGGCGACACCGCTATGGAGGAAGCCACCTTCCTCACCCGCTTCGCCCGCTCGGTCACAGTCGTCCACCGCCGCTCCGCCCTGCGTGCCTCCAAGGTCATGCAGGATCGGGCCTTCACCGACGACAAGATCTCCTTCGCTTTCGACAGTGAGATCGCCGAGATCAAGGAGAAGGACGGCATGCTGGCGAGCATCGTCCTGCGCGACACCTTCACCGGCAAGACCCGCGACCTGGACGTCACCGGCCTGTTCATCGCGATCGGGCACGACCCGCGCACCGAGCTGTTCACCGGCCAGCTCGACCTCGACGACGAGGGCTACATCCAGACCGCCTCGCCGTCGGCCCGTACGAACATCCCCGGCGTCTTCGCCGCCGGCGACGTGGTCGACCACACGTACCGCCAGGCCATCACCGCAGCCGGCACCGGGTGCGCCGCGGCCCTCGACGCCGAGCGCTACCTCGCCGCACTCGGCGACGGGAACAGCACAGAAGCCGAACTGGAGCCTGCCAAGGCCTGACTGGGTGGCCCCGCCTCGCGCGCGGGCCACCCTGATCACGTGCGCGCGTACGCCCTTCATGCGCCCCTACTCCCCCACGTAGCTTGCGACGTTGGCCTGTAACACCCGTACGAGCCGTAGGGGGAAGCAGCTTGAAGCGAGCAGACGTACTGAGGGATCTCGCGCAACCGTGGCACGTATCCGTCCAGTCGACAACGGAACTTGCGGGCAGCGTCGCGAAAGCGGCGGCCGCGGACGACAAGGCCAAGCAGGAGAAGAACCAGGCGCCCCTGCGCCGCAAACCGGAACTCCGCCCCTTGCCCCTGAAGCCGCTCGGCCTGTCGCTCCAGCTCACCCCTTGGGACGTCCTCCACACCCTGGGCCGGGCCAACGTCCTCGCCCGGCAAGGCGCCGGACGAGGCCTCGCCGAGCACTGGGCAAGCCTGAAGTACTGCCAAGCCCTGACCGGTAACGACGGCCGCTACATGGCCCTTTCGACAGAGGGCCGCAACCCGCGGCGCCACTACGCTGCCACCCAGTCGGGCGAGCTGAGCATCGGCTTCGCCCTCGCGCTCGCCCAGCGCGTGCTCGCCGCGCAGTATCCGGATCACTCGGTCTCGGTCATCGACGCCGAGATAGCCATGCGGGCCGGCTGGGAGCTGACCGGCAAGGAGGCCGGGCGCAGCAGCGCCCCAAGGCGACCGAACTTCTTCCTGGAGGTCTGGAAACCGGGTGAGCCGTCCCGGGTCATCCCGGTGACCTGCAAGGGCACCCACGGCAACGTGTCCCAGGTACACAAGCAGCTCGCCACCGCCTCCGCCGATGTGGAGGGCATCCACATCGGCCCGTACAACGAGACTCCGTCCCTGGTCTTCGGTACGACGCTCCCCAAGAAGAGCGAGAACATCACCGTCTACCTGCTCCAGGCCCCCGGCGACGGCACCCTGCGGCTGCCGACGACCGTGACCCTCGACCCTTCGGTCGAGGACCGCGCCATCGTCCCCGGCATCCACGTGCCCACCGAGCCGGACGAGAAGCCGGTCGTCCTGCCCGGATACCACCTCCAGCCGGAGGAGCACGGCTGGTTCGGCCGCGTTCTCGCCCAGGCTGATGCCGCCGGTCTGATGGCGTTCACCGGCGGCGGTGAACCGACAGCGCGCTACCTCACCAAGCGCCAGGGCAAGCGGCACTTCGAGACCTTCACCCACGCCGGCACCGGCATCGTCCAAGACGTCACCCACACCATCCACGGCAAGAACTTCGTGGGCACCGATCACGTCTTCCGCCTCAACGGGATCCGGGTCGAGGCCTTCTCCGGCCTCGCCGAGGACCTCTTCGAGCACCTACGAGAAGGCAGGGTCGAGCAGTACCGCCACGAGGCGCACGCACTCCGCTCCTCCTGGCCCGCCGACCCCTGGGACTCAAAGTGGCGCGGCCCCGTCTCCTTACACCCCGACGGCACCGTGATGGCGCTGCGCCGCCTCCGTCTGCGCTGATGCCACGCAGGCCTTCTGGGAGCCGGTCGACTCCCAGAAGGCCGCGGTCGCTCACGCCACTGCCAACAGCAGACGCTCGAGAGCGGCGGCAAGGGAACGCGAGCTCATCTCGTGACGAGCCGCAAGAGCCAGGCCGAGTCCTCTCCCGTCGAGCCAGGCCGCGGCCCCGGCTGCTATCGGCGGCGGGCAGAGGTCAGCAGCCCGGCCAGGGCCAGCACCATCCAGACGGTGAGGTAGGTGAAGGCCGCGGTCGGGGAAATGGTGGTCCAGAGGATGCCGGCGATGGTGCTGGCTGCGAGGTTGCCGAGGGACTGGACGGTGGCGAGCATGCCGAAGGCGGAGCCGCGCAGGTCCTTGGGTGCGAGGGCCGCGACGGCGGAGTGCTGGGCGGTCTCGACTGCGCCGATCCCGACGCCGGCCAGGACGAACGGCACCGCAAGGAAGGCAATGGCCGTGGCGTCGACAGCGAACAGGCCGTAGGAGAAGGCGAAGGCGGCGACCCCTGCGGCGAGGACGAGAACAGGGCCCCGGACGCCGAGCCTGTCGGAAAGCCGCCCGGCGGGCACGGAGGCGATGGTGGCGGCCACGTTGTAGGCGGTGTAGAGGCCGAGCGCGATGGTGGTCGCGGTCTTGGTGCCGTGTTCGGGGGTCAGCAGGTCCGAGGCGCGCAGGATCAGCAGGGTGGCGGCGACGTTGCCGACCTCGAACGCGGCGACCGCGCCCAGCAGCCTGCCGAGATCACCGTGGAGGACGGGCTTGACGCGGATCCTGAGGGGCACCTTGTCCCGGCTGGTCGGGCGAGGGGTCTTGCGGATGGCGTAGACGATTGCGCCGGCGGCCAGCAGACCGGGAATGACGGAGAGGCCGATCGCCCACTGGACGCCTACCCAGGCGACCAGACCCAGCGCGAGGAGGGGGCCGAAGATCGCGCCGAGGTTGTCCATCATCCGCTCGAACCCGTACGCCCGTCCGTACGCCCTGGCCGGGACGATGTCCGCCAGCAGGGCGTTGCGGGCAGGCACCCGAAGCCCGCGTGCGGTCCAGGCGGCGGCACGGAGAAGTCCCACCTGCCACACCGCAGTGGCGCCTGCGGTTGCCGCGCCCAGTACTGCGGTCGTCGCGTACCCGCCGACGGCGACCTTCCGACGTCGCGCCGGGTCGTCGGCGAGGACGCCGCCACCGAACCTGGCCGCCCCCGCCAGCGCGTCGGAAATACCCTCGATCGCCCCCAGTGCAGCGGCGGGAGCGCCGAGCGTGGAGGTCAGCAGGGAGGGCAGCAGCGCGGTCGGGATCTCGTGGCCGACGTCTGCGAGGAAACTGGCCGAGCCGATGCCTTTGACGCCCGGGCTCAGCCACTTGTCCTGGTCGGGTGTGGTGTCAGCGGGCGGCGCGGTGTCAGTCATGTTGGGCAGTCTGACGGGCGGAAGGAGTCGTTCACAGTGGACGATCCCACCAGCTGCGCAGGCCGGGATCTGCGATCTCTCCGAGGCCGCCGACCTCGCAGATCGCAGGAGAACCCGAGTCTTCGAGCGCATCTACGCAACGGAACTGTGATCCGGGCTGCCCCTGCCTGCCCATCGTTCGGGCTCCCGTTCGAGCTTCGCCCGGGACGGAGTCCCCGAACGCCCGGCAGTCGTCGCGTCAACCTCCGCGAGCGTGCGCCGGCCGACTTTCGCGGCCTCCTCGTGCCACGACTGGCTATCGCTGCCCCGGATCAGTCGATCTGTCCGCCATGGCAGCGCTTCTGCGACGTACGGGAGTATCGAACGCGGTGGCGCCCCAGCGACGACGGCCTCGCCATCAAGTGCAGCCCGGACCCGGCGCTCCAGTCCTCCGCCCAAGCCAACCAAGATCCGGGCCAGTTGCGGACCAAGCTGTGAACACTCCGGCGATCGACGTACGTTTTGCCTGGTCATCGGAGGCGCTGATCGTGTACCACCAGCAGACGAAGAATCTGCTGACGCTCTCCTGAGTGGGGCCCTTGGCGCGGCAACAAGGGAAACCGGCTGGTCAGACGCTCGTGAGAGGCGTGGTGGTCGCCTGTGGTCGCAGGCTGGAGGTACCCACTTCCCTCCGCCTCCCGGAGGCGATACCCATGCGTACCAGCGTCGGCCGCGGCCGTATCTACCGCCGCTGTGGCTGCAGGGACAACCACCGCCGCCAGCTCGGCACACACTGCCCCCACCTGGTCACCGACGGCGAGCACGGCACCTGGAGCTTCGCCGTCGATGTCCCCACCCCGGACCGGCGCCGCACCACGGTGCGCCGGGGCGGCTTCCCCACGCAGGACACGGCCGAGCAGGCCCTGAGCCGCTTCCTCGAGGGCGAGGCCGGCGGATACAACGCGGACCCGAACCAGACGGTCACCGCCTATCTGAACGCGTGGCTGGCGGCGAAGGCCCTCGTGCTGAAGCCGACCACCATGGCCCGCTATCGCGACTACGTCCGCAACGACCTCATCCCGGCCTTCGGCACCCTCAAGCTCGACCAGCTTGCCCACCGACACATCTCGGCCTACGTCACCTGCCAGCTCGCCGCCGGCCGCGGCGAGACCACCCTCTACCGGTGCCTGGCCACCCTCTCCAGCGCCCTCGGCGACTCCGTGCGCCAACACCGTCTGGCCCACAACCCGGCCCGTCCCCCGCTCCTACACCGACCACCATCGCCGGAGCGTCGCATCTGGACGGCGGAGGAAGCCGCCCGCTTCCTCACCTACTGCCACCATGCCGATCCCGAGATGGCCGACCTGTTCGAGTTCCTCATCGGCACCGGCCTGCGCAGAGGCGAAGCCCTCGGCCTCCACTGGGACGACGTCCACCTCGACCAGGGCGTCTTCTACGTGCGCTGCACCCTCTCAGCCATCGACAACAACCACCTCGTCATCACCTCACCGAAGACCCGGTCGAGCCGCGGCTGGGTCGCCATCTCACCCCGTGTCGCCACAGCCCTACGGCACCGCGCGCAAACAATGCCTCGAACCCGCGGCGATCCTGACGATCCGTTCGCCGGACTCGTGTTCTGTCGACCCGACGGCCGACCGCTCGGACCTCATCAGGTTCTGGACCGACTTCGCCGTCTCTCCGCCGAAGCCGGTGTCCCCAGGGTCACGGTCCACGACCTGTGACACATGGCCGCCACGATCACCATCACCGCCGGCGTCCCCCTCACCGTCGTCTCCAAGACGCTGCGGCACTCCACCCTCTCGACGACCGCCAACCTCTGCACCCACCTCACCCAACAGGCAGCCCGCGAAGCCGTCGACCACACCCTCACCGGAGCCGAGAACGCCGGCCACGAAACGGGCCGGACACCGTGGCTGCGACCACCACGCGACCACATCCACCGGATCCGCGAAGCCCTCCGCCGACACCGCTCCCCCGCAGTACCCGGCTTCAGTGCCACGGCCGACCGGCCACAGACCGGACGTGCGACCACCATGGCTCCGGACGCACGAAAGGCCGCCCTCTCATGAATGAGAGAACGGCCTCCGACCTGCGTAAACGCTGGTCGGGACGACAGGATTTGAACCTGCGACCCCTTGACCCCCAGCGTGCCAGCCGGGCTCCCAGTCCGCAAGCGCATCCATCACCGCCGCCTTCGATGTGGCCGGTCTCGGCAACCGCCTTCACTGGCTCGCACCCGGAGCTCGCGAAACCTCGGGTAAGCAGGCGCGTGCACCCGTCGGCTGCGCTACTTCCGGGGAAGCGTGGGCAGGCGAAGGCCACCGCCGTCGTCACCCAGTGCCGCAGGACGGACTCCTCCGCGAGGGCAGGGCCTCCGACCGTCACCCAGCCGCGCATCGGGCGCCCGGTGAAGTCCATGGGCCGGGCCTCCGGCCGGGCGAGCGCCTCCTCGGCCCGGTCCGGACCCACCCGGGCGATGAGCTCGTCGCCGACCACGCCCACGCTCATGTGCCCGCACAGAAGGAAGGACAGGCCGCCGAACATCCGCTTCTCGGTGATGTCCGGCCGCTCGCGGAGCTGCTCCCTGATCCGCTGGGCCAGACCTTCGTCGTACGTCATACGCCCACTCTCCCGCGGGGCCCCGTGACGTGCCGGGCGGAGTGCCTCGCGCGACCATGGGGGCATGGAACCGCCGTCCCTGAGCGATGTCAGCAGCCCCGGTCGCGTGGCGGATGCCGGTGAAGGCATCGGCGCGGAGGAGCTGGCGCTCGCTGCGCGCAACCACGGGATGCCGCTGGAGGCGCTGCGCTACGAGGTCACACCGGCGGGGCTGCACTACGTGCTGGTCCACTACGACATCCCCGTGGCGAACGACGACGAGTGGCGGCTGACCGTCGGCGGGACGGTCCGCACGCCGCTCAGGCTGGGCCTGGCCGCCCTCCGCGCGCTCCCGGCCGTCACGACCCGGGTCACCATGGAGTGCGCGGGCAACGGCCGGCCCGGCTCTCGCCCAGGCCCGTCAGCCAGCCCTGGCTGGTCGAGGCCGTGGGCAGCGCCGATGGACGGGCGTGCCTCTGCAGGCGGTGCTCGACGCGGCCGGGGTAGGGCCTGATGCCGTCGAAGCCGTGTTCACCGGCGCCGACCACGGCGTGGAGCGGGGCGTCGAGCAGGACTACCAGCGCAGTCTTCCACTGCCCGTCGGCGAGGACGTACTGATCGCCTACGCCATGAACGGCACGCCACTGCCCCCGCAGCACGGGTACCCGGTCCGTCTGGTCGTCCCCGGCTGGTACGGCATGGCCCACGTGAAATGGCTGCGCGACATCACTCTCGTCGATCGCCCGTTCACCGGCTTCCAGCAGACGGTCGCCTACCGTTACCGGCAGACCCCGGAGGAGCCCGGCGAACCAGTCACCCGGATCGCGCCGCGCGCCCTGCTCGTACCGCCCGGATTCCCGGACTTCATGTCCCGCACCCGCGTCGTGCACCCAGGGCCCGTACGGCTGGAAGGCCGTGCCTGGTCGGGGCACGGGCCGGTCGTACGGGTCGGGTTCAGTCCTGACGGAGGGCTGACGTGGGCCGACACCGAGGTCAAGCCGCCCGGGCCGCATCCGGCGGCCTGGCAGGCCTGGCACACGGAGTGGACGGCCACCCCGGGCAGTCACACCCTGACGGTCCGGGCCACGGACGCCTCGGGCCGCACCCAGCCCCTCGAACAGCCATGGAACCGTGGCGGCTTCGGCAACAACGCCGTCCAGCGAGTCCCCGTCCTGTGCCGCTGACTCCCGGCACCGGGATGGACGGGGATGGACGGGGCAGCGGGACATGGTGGCATCTCTGCCGTTCACGTTGCCGCGGGGCCGCCTCGTGTCGGCTGGGCGGCCGCGGCCGGCAGGTCTTGCACCTGCCGGTCGTAATCGTCGAGCAGCTGACGGAGATGGTCCAGCGACTCGGCCGGTACGTCGGCCGGAGCGGACTCCACGACGTAGCGGGCCGCCGTGACCAGTGCGGACAGTTCGTACACGTGGAACGTGCCGCGGAGTACCGCCGGGCGCAGCCTCTCCAGCAGCATCAGTCAGCCCTTGGAGCGTACGTACTCGACGACCTGGCCCAGCTCGGAGGCGAACTGGTCGTAGTCCTCCTGCATGCCGTTGATGTAGGCACTCCAGCCCAGACTCGCCTTCGCGTAGTGCACGGCTTCCTGGATCTCCTCGTCCGTGGCACCGAAGAGCTTGGCCGCCTCGGCGTGGAACAGGCTGCAGTACCGGCACTTGGTCTCGGCGTGCAGCCCGACGCCGATCAACTCCTTGTACTTGTTCGGGATCAGCGTCTCGCCGAGTTCGATCCGCTTGAAGATCTCCCACTCCGGGCCCAGCAGCTCGGTCGGAATGCTCTGGAAGAAGTGCGGCACCAGGCCCAGGGTTTCCTTGATGTCCGCTTCGACATCGGCGCGACTGACCGTGGTCGTCATGAAAACAGCCTCCTCCGAAGGCTCCGCGTGCCCGACCAGGCTCGCCCGCGCTGGTCGCGAGCGTGTCGGCACCGGCCATCGACGGGCTCGGACCGCCGTTGCGTAACACCCCACTGCCCCGGCGGAGAGAGCCCTCTGGCACCGGCAGGCCCTCACATCAAGCTTACGCACCTCCACCATCTCCGGCGACGGACGGAGAGGCCGCCCCACGGGACGCTCGGCACGGATGGTGATCGTCCGGTGACACATGATTCACGGCCGGGAGCCCCCCGGACGCGCGGCCGCCAGACGAATCCGGCCCCGTCCGCACAGTCGGCCGGGACCGCGGGCCCCTTCTCCGGGGGCGCCGCCCTAGGTCCGCGGATAGCGTGGAAGAACAGCGACCGGCAGGTGAGGCCATGACGAACAAGACCTACGACGCCATCGTCGTCGGGGCCCGCTGCGCGGGTGCACCGACCGCGATGCTGCTGGCCCGCCGGGGCCACCGGGTCCTTCTGGTGGACCGCGCCCGTTTCCCGAGCGACACCGTCTCCACGCACCTGATCCACCCGCCGGGCCTGGCGGCCCTGGACCGCTGGGGCCTGCTGAGCCGAGTGACCGCCGGCGGTCTGCCGGAGATCACCACCTACTCGTTCGACCTCGGACCGCTCACCCTGGCGGGCTCACCGGCCGGGTGCGGGTTCTCCGGCTCGTACGCACCGCGCCGCACCGTCCTGGACAAGATCCTCGTGGATGCGGCCTCGGAAGCGGGCGTCGAGGTACGTGAGGCCTTCTCCGTTGAGGAGTTGGTGACCGACGGCGGGGGTACGGACGGCACCGTGACCGGGATCACGGGCCGCGAACACGACGGCCCCCAGGTGACGGAGCACGCCCAGGTGGTGGTCGGCGCGGACGGAGCCCACTCGTTCGTCGCGCGGACCGCCGGAGCCGCCTCGTACGCCGAGAAGCCGAAACTGCAGGCCAGCTATTACACCTACTGGTCAGGGCTCGGGTTCGAGCACTTCGAGGCCTTCCTTCGGCCCGACCGGGCGCTCGCGGGCTGGCCCACCAACGACGGCCTGACCCTGCTCATCTGCGGCTGGCCGATGCGCGAAGCCGAGGCGCACCGGGCCGACGCCGAGGCGGAGTACCTGGCCACCATCGCTCTGGCTCCCTCCCTCGCCGAACGGACCGCCTCGGCCACCCGTGTCGAGCGGCTCGTCGGGACTGCCGTCCCGAACTACTTCCGCAGACCGTACGGACCGGGCTGGGCCTTGGTCGGGGACGCCGGCTACCTCAAGGACTTCATCACCGCGCAGGGCATCCAGGACGCCTTCCAGGACGCGGAGCTGTGCGCCCGGGCCGTCGACGAGACCCTCACCGGACAACGCCCCTTCGCGGAGGCCATGCGGGACTACCAAGAGGCCCGCGACGCGCGGGTACAGGAGATGTACGAGTTCACCGCCGAGTTCGCCCAGCTGGACCCGCCGACCCCGCAGATGCAGCAGATGTTCGGCGCCATCGCGCAGCGGCAAGAGACGATGGACGGGTTCGCCCGGGTGATCGCCGGGGTGACCGCTCCTTCGGCGTTCTTCTCCGACCCGGCCCTGGCCCCCGCAGCGGGCTGAGCCGCCCGTCTCCCCTCGTCGTCCTCGTAGACGAGGGCCGGCGCGCTCGCCGGGATCCTCGTCACGTTCGCCCTGGGCCGGGACCGTCGGCCCCGGTGACCCACCGCGGCGGCTCCAGGGATCCAGCGCCAGGAATCCGGAGAGGGCCGTTCGATGGAATCGGCCGCCACTGCCCCGCCCATCCCGGCGTTTGTGGCGATGCATGGAGGATGGCCGCCGCCCGCCCCGGACTGCGGCGGCCCCTGTCGCTCATAGGGAGCCTGTGTGAGCACCTCTGGTTCTGGGCCGCTCCGTACCGCTGAGGGCCTGGAACAACGGCCCCTACGCAGAGGCAATGCACACCCGGCGGGGTGATCTGTCACTGCGCGATGCGGACGGTTGGTGCTGTCCCCTGGATGTCTCGAGAGGCGGTGCGCGCGAGCGGACGCCGGTGATCACGCCGTGCTGCGCCGTTGCAAGGGCCGCGTACTGGACATCGGGGGCGGGGCCGGCCGGCTGGTCGAGGCGCTGCTCCACCGCGGGCACTACACACTCGGGATCGACGTGTCGCCGTCCGCCGTGATCACCACGGTGCGCCGGGGTGGCGCCGCACTGCACTGTTCGGTGTTCGATCCGATTCCCGGTGAGGGCACGTGGGGAACGGCCCTGCTCATCGACGGGAACATCGGCATCGGCGGCGACCCCTGCAGGCTCTTGCGGCGGATCAGGGACCTCGTCCACGGCCAGGGGCTGCTGATCGTGGAGACCGCTTCCGGCGGTGTGGACGAGCGACGCGCTCCTGGCCCGAATAGCGGACCGCGAGCCGCACCTCCCACTCGCGGCCTAACGCCCAGAATTTCCGGCCGCGTGTACTAGGCTCCGCCGCTAGCATCACTGGATCGACAGGAGGCCCGATGATCGGCGTGCTCGTGACTTTTACGCAGACCGACAAGTTCGATCGTGCAACTCTCGCAAGGATTGCCGGCGAACTCCGGGCACCGTTCGAAGGCATGGCCGGCCTTCGCTTCAAGAGTTTCATGCTCGACGAAGACGGTGTTCGGGCAAGGAACTTCTACGTGTGGGATGACGAGGAAAAAGGCCGCACCTTCTTCACGGAGGAGCTCGTCGGCAAGGTGACGGGGATTTATGGCGTCCCGCCCAAAATCGAATACCTCGATGTCGTGGGGTTCGTCGACAACTCCGGCACCTGATTTTCAAGTCGGGTGTCGCCTAAGCCTTAGCGGTCCAACAGCCGGGCTGCCCACGAGCCGATGACGATGCTCACCCGGCGAGGGCGAAGTAGCGCAACCACAGGTAGAGGGCGCAGAGGGCGACGGTCGCCATCGTGACCACGAGGCCGTACTTGGTGAATGCCCAGAAGCTGATGGGGTGGCGGTTGCGTTCGGCGATGCCGAGCACCACGACGTTGGCGGAAGCTCCGATGGCGGTGGCGTTGCCTCCGAGGTCGGCGCCCAGCGCGAGCGCCCACCACATCACGTGGTCGGGGTCGCCACCCATTTCGCCGACCAGCTCGCTGGTGATCGGAGCCATCGTGGCCACGTAAGGGATGTTGTCAATGATCCCCGAGAGGACCGCGGATCCACCCAGGAGCATCATGGATCCGCCGAGTGCGTCACCGCCGATCGCATCCGCGAGGGAGCCTGCCAGGCTTCCGATGACACCGGTCTCGATCAGCGCCCCGACCATGACGAACAACCCTGCGAAGAAGGCGAGGGTGGGCCACTCCACCTCGCCGAGGATCTCCCCCGTCTCGACCTTGGAGATCGCGATGAGCAGGCCCGCGCCGAGCAGGGCCACGACGCTCGGCTCGTAGTGCAGCACCGGGTGCAGGACGAAGCCCGCCACGACGAGCGCGAGGACGCCGAGGCCTTGAGCCAGGAGCCGAGGTTCGGTGATCGCCTCGCGTTCGCGAAGGTCCATGAGCTCAGCCGCGCGCTTCTCGTCGTAGACGAAGTGCTTCGCGAACATCACCCGGCACAGAAGCACCAGTACGCCCACGAGCACGACGCACAGCGGGGCGAGGTGCACCAGGAAGTCGTTGAAGGTGAGCCCGGCCCGGCTGGCGATGATGATGTTCGGCGGGTCACCGACGAGGGTGGCCGTGCCCCCGATGTTCGAGGCCAGGACTTCGGCGAACGATGCGCGCGACGGCGGACATCGGGGAAGCGAGCAGGGGTCAGGGCCTGTCGGGCTGGGGCACCTCGTTGACAGAACGGGGTGCGCGGCAGGGGGCGGAGGCGCCGCCGAGGCACCTCCGGATGCCTCCGGGCGGCTGGCATCACCGGCGGCCGCGACGTGGAACGGCAGGGAGGTCGATGACCACCCTGCCTCCGGAAACCCTACCCCGTGGATCATCCTGCTCGGCGGGGCCGAGCACCGCCCGCACCGGCACATCGCGGCGGTGCCCGGCGCGCGGGCACCCGTACCGCGCAGGACAGTGGGTGCATGACGTACGACGAAGGACTGGCCCAGCGGATCCGGGAGCGGCTCGGTGAGCAGCCCGCCGTCACCGAGAAACGGATGTTCGGCGGTCTCGCGTTCCTGCTGCACGGCAACATGACCGTGGGCGTGTCCGGCGACGAGGTCATCGCCCGTGTGGGTCCGGACGGGACCGAACAGGCTCTCGCCCGCCCGGAGGCCCGGCCCATGGACTTCACCGGTCGCCCGATGCGCGGCTGGGTGACGGTCAGCGGCCGGGCCTTGGCGGAGGATGCGGTGCTGGACCACTGGCTCACGACGGCAGTGGCGTTCGCGGACACGCTGCCGCCCAAGTGAGATCCGTACTCACTGCTCCAGCAGCGCCTTGAGTGCCGCCAGGTCCTTGTGCTGGGCGCGGCGCATGGCCGCCGCCATCACGGTGGCGCCGAAGGAGGCGAACCCACTGGGCTCGCCCCGGTTGCGCAGCGTCATGCGCGTGCGGTTCGAGCCTTCCCCGTACGGCTCCCAGGTGTAGGTGGTCTCCGTGGGGAAGGGTCCTTCGTCCGTCCGCATCACCAGTCGGCGCCCGGGCTCGTACGCGGTGATCTCGTATGTGTAGGCCAGCCGCCTGCCGATGAAGCGGGCGACGAACGCGACCCTGGAGCCGACAGCCAACGGCGGCGGCGTCCGCCAGTCGACGGAGGTGATGTTCGCGTACCACTCGGTGCGTGCGTGGGGTCGGCCGCGTAGGCGGCGACCTTGTCGGACGGGGCGGCGATCACGGCCTCGGTCAGCACGTCGACCTTCATCGGAGAGCCTCCGCTCAGGACTCGGGGGCGGTCTTGGTGCCCCGGTGGCGCTGGTAGTGGCGGGCGACACGGGCACGGTTGCCGCAGCCGGCCGAGCACCATTCGCGGCGGGGGTGCTGCTTCACGAAGTAGAGCACGCAGCCCGGCGCCAGGCAGGCACGCAGCTGCGGTCGCATGTCGCCGGTGAACAGGTCGACGGCTTGTCCGGCGAGCACGGCGACCACCGCCTGCCCCGCGAGGTCGCTGGCGCGCACGATGCGGGCCGGGTCCCCACCCGAAGGCCAGTGGAGCGTCGCCCACACCGGTGTCACGCTGCACGCCTCGTTCAGTGCCGCGAGGGCTGCGTCCCGGGTGCCGGTGGCCGACACCCTTGGGCCGCTCGGGCGGTCGAGCGACACGGACCACCTGGGCTGGTCGTTACACCTGCTTGACCGACTTCATGGTGCAGATCCCCGCGGACTGGCTGGCCCGGGTCTTCCTTTCGCTGCGCCGGAGCGCATCGGACGATGCGAAGGCCCTGGCAGCAGAGCTGCAGCCGTTCACGGAGAAGCCAGGTCAGCGGGTACCTGTCCCGGGAACGACCGTACTGCGCACGGAGTTGGCCCTGCGGGGGGAGATCGAGATCGCCGACGAAGAAGGCCGGCGTGCGCGACTGTCCGAGGAAGCCGAGTACTTGATCAAGGCCCGGCTCCCCCGCCAGTAGGACCGTTAGATCTCCGTGCCGACGTGTGTCGTCGGGGTGCTGGCCGCCGAGTGTCTGCGTGGTGCGCAAGTGGAGCGATGTCCGGGCGAGCTGGGCATCACCAGCCGCAAGGTGGTGGCTCCGGGATCAGCTCTGTGGGGGATCAGCACCACGTGTGAAGGGTTGCGTACGGCAGATGAGCAGGGCGACGTCATCTGGGTCGTCGGGACGCCGGAGTTCGCGTAGGAGCCGGTCGCAGGTCTCTTCCAGGGAATCGTCGGGCACGTCGAGCAGGGCGAGGAGGGTTTCGAGTCGTTCATCGATGGGATGGTGGCGGGTTTCGACCAGTCCGTCGGTGTACAGGACCAGCTGGTCGCCGATGCCGAGGCCGAAGGTGGTGGTCTCGAAGAGGGCTCCGCCGACTCCGAGCGGGGTGCCGGTGGGCAGGTCGAGGAGTTCGGGGTGCTTGCCGCTGCGTACGAGGGCGGGCGGTAGGTGGCCGGCGTTGGCGATGTGGCATTCGGCACGGTGGGGGTCGTAGACGGCGTAGACGCAGGTGGCGATGTAGTGCTCCAGCCCCGAGGTGATCTTGTCGAGGTGCTGGAGGAGCTGGTCGGGGTCGAGGTTGAGGTCGGCGAAGGCGCTGGTGGCGGTGCGTAGGCGGCCCATGGCGGCGGCGGCGTCGATGCCGCTGCCCATGACGTCGCCCACGACGAGTGCGGTCCTGTCGCGGTCGAGGGGGAAGACGTCGTACCAGTCGCCGCCGATCTCGTACGTGGCCTGCGCGGGCCGGTACCGGGAGGCGATCTGCAGTCCGGGAAGGTGCGGCGGGTGGCTGGGGAGCAGGCTGCGCTGCAGGGTTTCGGCGGCGTTGCGCACGCTCTGGTGCGTACGGGCGTTGTCGATGCACACGGCGGCGCGGGCAGCGAGTTCGGCAGCGAGGGAGAGGTCGTCCTCGCCGAAGGGCGCCGGGTTGCGGGCCCGAGTGAGGCCCAGGAAGCCGAGGACGTGGCCGCGTGCGGTGAGCGGGACCGACATGTAGGAGTGCACGCCGGCGCGGGCCAGAAGGCCGGCGGCGTGGCTGTCCCGGGCGATGCGTGCCAGGTCGGTGTCGTCGGCGTGGGCGATGAGCTGTGGCTGCCCGGTGCGTACGGTCTCGGTGGCCACGCGGTCGGCGGCGTAGGCGGCGATCTCGCCGGGCGGGTCGGCGGCCTGGAACGCTTCCGTGGGGTAGGCGGCCTTCAGCGCGAGCGCGCGAAAGAGCTCCGGGCCGTCTCGGGGAGCAGGGCCTGGGCGGTGTTCGTCCAGGACGGAGTTGAGCACGTCGACCGCGACGACGTCGGCGAGCTCGGGAACGACGACTTCGGCCAGCTCGCGGGCGGTCTGTTCCACGTCCAGGGTGGTGCCGATCCGGGCGGAGCCGTCGGCGATCAGGGCCAGGCGCCGCCGGGCCTCTGCGGCCTCCATGGCCGCCTGATACCGGTCGGTGACGTCGACCACCAGGTCGGCCACGCCGAGGACCCGGCCCTGGGGGTCCTCCAGCCGGTACAGGGAGATCGACCAGGCGTGCTGATCCGGGTCGCCGGGTGTGCGGCCGACGATGGTGGATTGGTCAACCATCGGAATCCCGGTCTTCAGAACTTCCCTCATCGCGGCCTCGGCCACCCCGAACTTCGCGGCGGTCATGATCTCGCGGTAGTGCCGGCCGAGGTGGTCCTTCACGGATATGCCGTGCATCCGCTCCAGGGCCGGGTTGACCGCCACGTACCGCAGATCGGTGTCAAGGATCGCCAGCCCGATGGGGGATTGTGAGATCAGCCGCGTGGACAGGGCGACATCCCGCTCCAGCTCGCGCAACGTCGTCTCGTCGGCGGCGAGCCCGAGGGCGTAGAAGTTGCCGCGGTCGTCCAGCAGGCGCATGTTGCGGAACTCGACCAGTCGAGTGCTGCCGTCCTTGTGCCGAACGGGGAACGCTCCGGCCCAGCTCTCGCCTGTCCCCATGACATGGGCGAACAGCTTGCTCATCAGTTCCCAGTGCTGTTCATGGACGAGCAGTGGCGCCGCGTACTGCCCGAGCGCCTCCTCGGCGGAGTAGCCGTAGAGGTCCTCGGCCTGCGGGCTCCACAGGACGATCCGCCCATCAGCGTTCAGCAGCACGGCGGCGACACCGAGGAGGTCCATCAGCCCGCTCGGCTCCGGCGCACCCTCCTCCGGCCGACCGGCATCGGCCCGACGTGCCTCGGCTGCGCTCATCGCAGGCTCTCCTTCCGCCTGCCGGCATCGCGCGGGCCGTCCGCTGACGCCGGCCCTGCCTGGCTCCTGCGTCTGTGGGCGCTTCGGGTTCCATGGTCCCCCCGGATTGGCCGACCGCACCATAGGACGAGATCCTTCCGTGGCTGGATGTCCTTGCGCCGCTTCCTCGAGGGCGAAGCCGGCCGATTCAGCGCGACCCGAACCAGACCGGAATGCCCGAGGCAGCCTGGAGCAGCACCAGGCCTCCCATTCCGGCGGGGTAGCCCGCCCAGGGGTCCTGACGGGTGAACCCGCGTGTCCTGAGGGCCTCAGGACGGTCATGGCGCACAACGTGGGTGGAAAGCCCCGTACCGGCGTGAGGACGCGACGAGATGACGACCGTTGTGGTGACCGGCGCGACCGGGAACGTCGGACGACACGTGGTGAGCGAACTGGGCCGGCGCGGCATCCCCTACCGCGCGCTCACCCGCAACCTGGAACGAGCCACTGCCGTACTCGGCCCCGGCGCCGACCTTGCGCAGGGGGACTTCACCGATCGCGATTCGCTCCGTGCCGCCTTCGCGGGCGCCGAGCAGGCCTTCCTGAGCTGCGCCAACGACCCGCGGCAGGTCGAGAACGCGGCAAACGCGATCGAGACCGCAGCGACGGCCGGTGTCCGACAGATCGTCCTGCTGTCCACGGTCGGCGCCGAGGTCGGGGCGGCGCAGACGTTCGCCGATCAGCACGGCCGCATCGAGCACCGCCTGCGCTCGGCGGGGATCCCGTTCATGATTCTCCGGTCCGGCTTCCTGATGTCGAACCTACTCGGTTCACTGCCGACGATCGGGCAGGCCGGGCGGATCTTCCTGCCTGCGGACGACGCCTGCGTCGCCATGATCGACCCCCGGGACGTGGCCGCCTGCGCGGTCGCGGTGCTCGGCGGGCAGAGCGGGGACGGAGAGACCCACCTGATCACCGGCCCGGAGGCCATCACCTTCACCGAGGTCGCCCGCCAGCTCTCCGCCGCCCTCGGACGGACGGTCGAGTATGTCGCCGTACCCGACGAGGCGGCCCTGGCCGGCATGCTCGGGGCGGGCCTGCCTCCGTGGCTCGCCGAGGGGGTGATGGGCATCTTCCAGATGCTCAGGGAAGGCATCAATGCCGACACCACCGACTCCGTGCGCCAACTGACCGGGCGCGACCCACGGCCCGTCGCCGACTTCGCCCACGACCTCATGGCACCGCTCCTGACCCGCTGATGCCGCAGCAGGACGCAGCCCGCGCGGCAGAGTGGGTCCCGGCACAGGGCTTCGCCGCATTCGGGATCAGCACCGGGGACCGACGTGGCCGACCTGATGGTGTTGCCGCTGCGGCCCTTGCCGGGGCTGGGCCCGGGGTCACCCCCTCTCCCACGGCGCCTTCGCAAGGACACCGTGGGCCTTGACCGACCGGACCCACTCGGAGCAGTGAACGGACGAAACCCCTCGGCCACCGAGAGGTCGCCGGGGCCTCACGCGTGACGGCATGTCAGGCTGCGACGGGGGTGACGTTGGCGTTCCGGTAGAAGACGATCACGGTGTCAGGGGCGATGGGGGCACGACGGGTCGGCGAGCGGTCACGTCGTTTCGCCGGGCGTATCGAGCGGCTTCCGACCGGTTCGCCACTCCGAGCTTGCGCAACACGGCGGCGACGTGGTGCTCCACGGTGCGCCGCGACAAGATCAGCTCGTCGGCGATCTCTGCGTTGCGGAGTCCGTCGGCCAAGAGGGTGAGCACCTCCCGCTCGCGGGTACTCAGCCCGTCTGGGCCGGCACCGCGGGACGGGCGCCTGGGGATGTCGCGCACGCCGAGCCGGCGCAGGCGGCGGGCTGTGATGTCGCGCATCGGGCGGGCTCCCAGGCGGTCGAAGGCCGCAAGTGCCTCGCGCAGCATCCCTTCGTCGGTGGTGTCGGCGAGCGCGAGCGCGGCCTCGTAGGGGCAGCCGATCTCCTGCCAACGCTCTGCCGACTCGCGCGGGCGGCCCGACAGCTGGAGCCGGTACGGTTCTGCTGCCCGCGCCTGGACCTCGCCCGGTCGGTCGGCGCGCGAGAGCAAGTAGGCCAGCTCGCCAAGCAGCCATGGCTCGCCCTGCTCCTCGGCGGTGGCCAGGGCCGGGGTGGCCACCGCGCGTACCTGATCGAGGTCGCCGGTGTACGCCGCGGCTTCCGCCAGCGCCGGAGTGGATCCGATGATCCAGCCGACGACCGGCTCGGCGGTGACCATGACCGAACGGACCCGGGCCAGCAGGGGGCGGGGATCGGAGTCACCTCGGCGGGAGCGCAGCCGGCCCAGCACCACCATGGCTATCATCCTGCGCCCGTCGTCCACGCCAGCCGTGCGCAGCACCTCCGAGGCGAGCGCCTCGGCCTCGTCCCACCGGCCCGGTCGAGGAGCGCCCTCGACCGGAAGGCACGCAGCCACTGGCGCCACACCTCCTGGCCGTGTTCTTCGGTGAAGGAGAGGGCCTCCGCGTACCACCGCTCGGCCTCCCGGTACCAGCGGCGGGTCACGCAGATCAGCTGGAGCCAGAAGTAGCCGAGGCCGGCCTGATCGTTTGCGGATGCTTCGCGCGCCAGGCGGACGCTCTCCGCGATCAGGTCGAGGCCGGACACGTCGCCGTCCTGGGCGCGGCCGATGCCGATGGGCAGCAGCGCGAGCGCCCGTTCCAGCGGTCCGGTGCCCTCGCCGGCCATCGCGAGGAGCCGCTCGCCCCACGCGACCGCGTCGGCGTTGCGGAACGCCATTGCGGAGAGCTTGCCGCGGATGGCGCAGGCGAGCGCGTACTCGGGTCCCGGTGGCTGCCCCGCCAGCAGTGCGAGTGCCTCGTCGCAGGCCTTCTCGCCGAGCGTGATCTCCCGGGCCAGGTGCGCCGCGGTGATCGCCAGCCCGACCAGCGCCCCGCCCCGCCGACGGTCGTCGCCGACCTCCCGCCACGCCTCGACGGCCTCCTGCCGGGCGCGCAGGGCGCCGTCGAGGTCGTCGGCGAGATGACACTGCCGGCCGAGTTCCTCCAGGAGCCCGGCCCGGTCCGCGTCCGGGCTGCCCGGGAACACTTCGAGTGCGCGGCGGAGGTGTGCCGCGGCCTCCGTGTGAGCCCCCAGCGTGGATGCCCGTTGTGCCGCGAGGGGTGCGTAGGCGAGCACGGCGGCCCGGTCGTCGGCACGCTCTGCGTGATCGGCGAGCCGCGCCGGTTCCACTTCGCCGGGCCTCGGACCCGGTTCCGGCCGTGGGCTGCGGCTGGGCGTTCCGCAGTGCCGCGTGGCTGGCCGACGCGACCGCCGAGCCTTTGGCCCAGGGCCGGGACCTGCACCGCGCGCTGCGCGACTACCGCCGGGCACACAGGTTCATCGACACGTACGACGCCCTGGGCCGGCGGGAAGCACTCGCCCGGCCACCCAGCTGGCTCCAGCGGGCGATCCGCGCGGCAGCCGTGTCCGAACCGGACATCTCCCGTCGGCTCGCGGCGTTCGCGATGCGGGCAGCGCCCCCCTCGGTACTGCTGAACCCCAAGGTCATGATCCGGGCCGCGGTCGGATCCCGGGCGCCCGGCCCGTGGGGACGGCGCCCGGCGGCTGCTCCCGATCCTTCCGGCCGAGCATGACGGGTTCCTTCACGAGGCCCGGGAGCGCGGCGTACGCGATGATGGGACGGAGAAGCCCGTGCCACGGCCGCTCGCAGCATGATCCTCGCGAGCTCCCTGGAGGTCCTGATGCTGACCACCCCTGTATGCCGCCTTCTCGGTATCGATGCCCCGATCGTCTGCGCGCCCTTCGGCCCCTGGGACGAGGTCGATCTCGCGGCGGCAGTGTGCGGAGCCGGCGGCCTCGGCGGCCTCGGCACGGCGGTGCGGCCCCTCCCGGAACTGAGGGAGCAGTGGGCTCGGCTGCGGCGGCTGACGGACCGGCCGTTCGCGATCAATCACACGAGCCGCCCCTTCGACGAGGAAGCGTTCCAGGCCACGATCGAGGAGCGCCCGGCAGCGATCTCCTTCCACCTGGCGGTGCCGCCCGGCCTGATCGCCCGGGCGCACGATGCCGGCATCCTCTGGATCCAGCAGGTCTCCAGCCGGCGGCAGGCCGACGAGGCTCTGCGGGCCGGAGCGGATGTGATCGTCGCGCAGGGCGGCGAGGCCGGCGGGCAGGGCGGGGATGTCGGCACGATGGTGATGGTCCCCGATGTCGTCGACATGGCGGGTGAGGTACCCGTCCTCGCGGCCGGCGGGATCGCCGACGGCCGTGGCCTGGCCGCGGCGCTGGCACTGGGGGCGCAGGGGGTGTTGATGGGGACGCGCTTCCTCGCGTCGCAGGAGATGAGCGTGTCGCAGGGGTGGAAGAGCCGGATCGTGGAGTCCGCCGCGTCGGACGCGGTGAAGGCCGTGGGCAGTGAGCGGATCCTGCCGCCGTTCAACCTCCCCGGCAGTGCCGGGGTGCCGCGCTGCCTTCGCACCCCCTTGGTGGACGCGCTGCGCGAGCACCCTGAACAGGTGGACCCCGCGGAGATCGTGCCTCGCGTGATGGCCGCGATCCGGGCCGGCGGTGGCGAGGAGTACCTCCCCTTGACCGGCCAGTCGACTGCCCTCGTTCAGGAGATCCTGCCCGCCGGCGAGATCGTCCGCCGGACCGTAAGGGAAGCCGAGGCGGCGCTGGCGGCAGCGGCCCGCGCCATCGGCCCAAGGCCATGACGGCCCTCAGCCCCGGAGACGTGGAAGCGCTGACCGCGCTCGACGCCACCGCCCAGGCGCAGCTCGTCCGTACCGGAGAAGCCACCGCCGAGGACCTCGTCACGGCGGCCGTCACCCGCATCGAAGCCCTCGACCCGCAGCTCAACGCCGTCGTCACGCAGGTGTTCGAGCAGGCCCTGGAACGGGTCGGGGCCGGTCTCCCGGACGGCCCGTTCACCGGGGTCCCCTACCTGCTCAAGGACCTCATCACCGAGCAGGAGGGCGTGCCCTTCCACGAGGGATCGGTCTTCCTGCGCGACCACGTCTCCCCGCACGACCAGGAGCTCGTACGAAGGCTGCGCGCCGCCGGGCTCGTCATCCTCGGCAAGACCAGCACACCGGAGTTCGGCATGAGCCCGACCTGCGAGTCCGTCCTCTACGGGCCGACCCGCAATCCGTGGGACCGCAGTCGGACCACCGGCGGCTCCAGCGGGGGATCCGCGGCCGCCGTCGCGGCCCGGATGGTCCCCGCGGCTCACGGCAACGACGTCGGCGGCTCCATCCGGTTCCCCGCCTCCTGCTGCGGGCTGTTCGGCCTCAAACCCAACCGGGCCCGGGTGCCGCTCGGCGCCGCCTACGGCGACGCCTTCGGCGGCTGGGCCTGCGAACACGCCCTGACCCGCTCCGTACGGGATTCCGCCGCACTCCTGGACGCCGTCGCCGGGCCCGAGGCGGGCGACCCCTACCCGGCCCCCCAGACGCCGGGGCCGTTCGCCGACGAGGTCCACCACGAACCGGGGCGACTACGCATCGCGTTCAGCAGGCGCCCGGCGGACGGCCACCGCGTGCACGCCGACTGTCTCGCGGCCCTGGACGACGCCCTCGGGCTCCTCGCCGGACTGGGCCACGAACTCGTCGAAGCCGACCTGCCAGGCCTCACCCCGGACGTCGGCGACGCCATCGGCGCCGTCTACGGCGCCGGCCTGTCCTGGATCCTCGCCTACTGGATCCGCGAACTCGGCCGCGAACCCCGCCCCGACGAGCTCGAACCCCTCACCCGGGCGTACTGGGAACACGGCCTGCGCCTCACCGGCGGCGACTACCTCCTCGCCGTCACCACACTCCAGCACTTCGCCCGCACCGCCGCCCGGTTCCTCAGCCGCTTCGACACCTGGCTCACTCCGACCCTGGCGCAACCACCGCTCCTCCTGGGCGAGATGACCTCCACGGAGGACGAACCACTGCGCGCCGCCGAGCGGAGCGCTCCCTTCGTCGCGTTCCCCGCCGTCGTCGCCAACATCACCGGCGGCCCCGCCATGTCCGTACCCCTGTACTGGTCCGGCAGCGGCCTGCCCATCGGCGTCCACTTCCTCGGCCGTGCCGGCGACGAGGCGACCCTCCTGCGCCTCGCAGCCCAGCTTGAACGCGCCCGCCCCTGGGCCGACCGCCGCCCGGACCGGCCCACCGCGCCCACGTGGCACGATCCGGCCGCCGGGGCGAGCCTGGAGGGAGGTGGCTCCCCGTAACCCCAGGGAATGGAGACGGCCATGACCGCGACGACGCGGGATGACACACCGGTCGTGATCGAAGGCGGAGGCGTCGAACTCCGTACGCAAGCAATCGGAGAGGACCTGTCCGTGGCCTTCGTCCGGTTCCCGCAGGGCGCCGATATGAGGCCGGCCCTGACCGGCCTGCCTGACGGCCTTTGCGCCTGCCCTCACTGGGGCTACATGCTCAAAGGGAGGCTGAAGATGGTGACGAAGGACGGGGAGGAGACCTACGAAGCGGGCCAGGCCTTCTACTGGCCGCCCGGGCACGCCCCCGTGGCACTCGAGGACTGCGAATACGTGGACTTCTCACCCATCGAAGCCTTCACCACCGTCATCGACCACATCAAGGCACAGGGCTGACCCGACCCCGCTCATGCTCCACACCAGCCCCGTAGGACTGTCTCCACGGGCCGCCCCCGTGCGACCGCGACCTCGCCACACGCACTGACGCAGCCACACGGGCGCCCGGCCTACGGCCCCCCCGAGAGGCAGACCAGCCGGTGCCCCACCAGAATCCGGCCCGTCCACCGCCGACGGAGCCGGCGAGGGGGCTATGGCCTGACTTCAGAAACGGCAGCCTCATCGCATCGCCGCGTACGAACGGGACCCGGGAATCCGTGACGTACTGCCGGGCGTACCGGACGTAGCCGTCCGACGGCTCGACTCCCACCACCCGCCGGGGACGGGCCACGTCCAGGACCGCCCGCGTGACGGCACCCGTCCCGCAACCGATGTCCCGCCAGTCACTGCCCTCCGCAACGCCCAGCCGGCGGACGCACTCCACCGCCACCTGCCGGCTCCACCGCCCGATGTACGGCTCGTACGCTTCCCCTTCGCCCCACACCGGCGTTCACCCTCATCCCGGACGGCCAGGGCCCGGCGGGCCCGACACCTACCGCCTCGAACCAGCATGCCCGGGACCCCACCCGCTCGCAGCTCGGCCGCGAGCACCAGTCAAGACGAGAGCAAATGCGGGCCGCACGTCCGCCGCGGCCGGATCCGCCCCCCGCCTCAGCAGGGACGGATGTCACCCCAGCCGAAGAGGTTCCTCGCATGCGGAGGGCCAGGGCGGCGCCGGGGCGGTTGCCGGAATCCTCCACGGCCCCGACGAACAGCTCCCACATCTCCCCTTCGAGCGGGAACCCGGACGCGGGTACCGGTGAGATGCCGACGATCGAGCGGACCCGCGAGGCCGCCCTCCTCGGAGTGCGAGCGGTGGCCTCGTAGTAGTCGCGGACCAGGCGGTGTTGGCCTCGTTGTCGCGGGGTTCCGGCCACATGCCAGCGACGACGGTGGCGAAGGAGGCATCCCAGTAGGCGAAGGCCGTCGCCTCCGGGGCGAACCGGTGGCAGGCGCCGTTGATCGGGTAGATGTGGACCGTCGAGTTCACGGCGGGCAGGCGCGGGCCGTGCACCAGGTGCGCCTCGATCGCGGCGTCGCTCAGCTCCGTCACGAAGTTGGCCTTCCAGTAGTGCTGGAGACCGCGGCACGAGCGCGTCGAAGGTGCTGTTGAGCGCGGGATACGGCATGACGCCGACGTGTTCCGCGACCACCGGGGCGAGGTCGTGGAAGGGTTGCAGCGCCCGCTCGCTCTCCTCCGGCGGCCCCGCCCAGCACGACACGATCAGTGTGAAGGGCTCGCCGCGCCGGCCTCGGGGATGAACGGCAGCATCGGGGCGATCTGGAAGGCCGGGAAGCCGCCGAGCTGCTCCGGCGCGTCGGCGATGAAGGCCCGGAAGGAGCACAGGACCATGTCGGCGCTGTCCAGCTCGAAGCGGATCGGCCCGCCGTAGATGTCCTTGACGGGCTGAGCCGGAATTCGAGGGGGATCACCTCGCCGAAATTGCCACCGCCGCCGCGCAGTGCCCAGAAGAGGTCCTCGTGCTCCTGCTCGCTCGCCACGACGAGCCCACCATCTGCCGTCACCACTTCGGCCGAGACCAGGTTGCGGCGACGGTACCTGGTGCGACCAGAGCGGTCGGCCTGCCTGCAAGCAGGGCAGCCATTCAGCACTCTCATCGTCGCGCCCCAGGAATGGCGAGCGGGGCAAGTAGCCGCACCGCATGAGCAAGCCACCGAAGCAAGACGTTGATCGGCCCTCTATGAAACGGACGGCAGCGGCTCTATGTTCGTCATCTCAACGCTGAGGGGGGAGTGGATGGACCCTGACGACGTGATGATCGACGCCCTGGCGGACAAGATCCTTGGGGGCAAGGTCGGAGGTGCCCTCCACCTTCCATTCCGGTGGAAGCAGAAGAATGCACCGCGCCGGCTGTCCGCCCCTATTCACGTCGAGGCAAACACTCCGGTCTGGACCGACCTCTCCTGCCGCCTCGAGCTCCGCTTCCGCATAGGCCTCGACAAGCCGTGGGAGTACAGCCTGATGCTCCTCCATCCCGGAAGTGGCACGATCCTGCGCCGCCTCGACGTACGGGGAACACACCTAGACCGTGAAACGGGCGAGCACTTCATCAACCGCACGCACAAACACAAGTGGAGCGAGCGGCGGGGCAACAGGGACGTCTACGCCCCAGATGACATCCGCCATGGGCCAGATCCGATCGCCGATGCGACCCTCACCTCTATGGACGAAGAGTACGACCGCGTGGTGAGGGACTTCGTCCAGGAATGCAAGATGGACATCGCCACGGGCTACGTTTGGGTTCCGCCCGCGCCGCCCATGCCGCCCCCGACGCTAGAGGGATTCGAGGAATATCCATGAGCGCCTCCCCCCTCGATCCGCGCCTCACCGAGGACTTGCGCTGCTGGCACATCGCACCGGCAGGTCGCCTTGGAACCGTCGCGCTCACCGGACGCTCATACTTCGCTGACGGAGACGGCGTTACCGTCCTTCTGCGCGTATCCGGAGACGACGCCTTGGCCAGCGACGGAGGCACCATGGTGACCCGCCTGGCCGATGCAGGAGTCGACGTCTGGGGGCCTACCCGGGCAGCGACGGCCTGGACCGAGACTCTCAATGCGTTCCGCCTCAGCGAAGTTGACGGACGGATCGTGGGCCGCCGACCTCTGGAACAGGCGGCGACGCTCGTCTCGGACCTCAGCAGCGCCATGCTGACCACCGACGGCCTGCGATGGCTCGCGGCTCCTGAGCGGGACAGCAAACTCGTTCGGCAGCTCTACGCGTACCTAGACGATGCCCGCATCGCCTACGACCGGCGCCCCACTGTGGAGCTCCCCCGCGGCGCCAAGGTACGCCCCACCGCGCGCATCAACCTCCCCAAGCGAACGGTCCTGGTACAGGCCGTCGGCGGCTCGGAGCAGGGACTGGAACACGCACTATCGCTCGTGCAACGCATCGAACGCGCGGACTATGCCTTCGATCAGCGCCTCGTCTTGCTGAAGGGCAACCCCCAGACGTGGCCCGCCGACCACCTTGATCTCCTGGCGGACCACACACCAGTCGGGTTCTCCGACCGCATGGACGCGGTCACCCGATTCCTCAAAGAGGGCACTCCGCTGGAACGTCCAGTCCCCTCAGAGCCGTAAACCGCGTCTCCGCTGGTCAACGGCTCGCGGCTGCCGTTCACCATGAGACGAAGAATCTGCCGGTGGTCTCCGGGGCCGCAGTCCTTGGCGCGGTATCAAGGGAAACCGGCTGGTCAGACGCTCGTGAGAGGCGTGGTGGTCGCGTGTGGTCGCAGGCTGGAGGTACCCACTTCCCTCCGCCTCCCGGAGGCGATGACCATGCGTATCAGCGTCGGCCGCGGCCGTGTCTACCGCCGCCGTGGCTGCAGAGACAACCATCGCCATCAGCCCGGCACACACTGCCCCCACCTGGTCGCCGACAGCGAGCACGGCACCTGGAGCTTCGCCGTCGATGTCCCCGCCCCGGACCACCGCCGCACCACGGTGCGCCGGGGCGGCTTCCTCAGCCAGGATGCGGCCGAGCAGGCCCTGAGCCGCTTCCTCGAGGGCGAGGCCGGCGGATACAACGCGGACCCGAACCAGACGGTCACCGCCTACCTGGGGGCCTGGCTGGAAGCGAAGGCCCTGGTACTGAAGCCGACCACCATGGCCCGGTACCGCGACTATGTCCGCAACGACCTCATCCCGGCCTTCGGCACCCTCAAGCTCGACCAGCTTGCTCACCGACACATCTCGGCCTTCACCACCTGCCAGCTCGCCGCCGGCCGCGGCGAGACCACCCTCTACCGGTGCCTGGCCACCCTCTCCAGCGCCCTCGGCGACTCCGTGCGCCAACACCGTCTGGCCCACAACCCGGCCCGTCCCCCGGTCCTGCGCCGTCCTCCGTCGCCGGAGCGTCGCATCTGGACGGCGGAGGAAGCCGCCCGCTTCCTCGCCCACTGCCACCACGCCGACCCCGAGATGGCCGACCTGTTCGAGTTCCTCATCGGCACCGGCCTACGCAAGGGCGAAGCCCTCGGCCTCCACTGGGACGACGTCCACCTCGACCAGGGCGTCTTCTACGTCCGCTGCACCCTCTTAGCCATCGACAACAACCACCTCGTCATCACCACACCGAAGACCCGATCCAGCCGCGGCTGGGTCGCCATCTCACCCCGCGTCGCCACCGCCCTCCGGCATCACGCCAAGACGATGCCCCGAACACGCGGCGACCCTGACGATCCGTTCGCCGGACTCGTCTTCTGCCAGCCCGACGGCCGTCCTCTCGGACCACAGCGGGTTCTGGACCGACTGCACCGGCTCTCCGCCGAAGCGGGCGTCCCCAGGATCACGGTCCACGACCTGCGGCACCTGGCCGCCACCATCACCATCACCGCCGGCGTTCCCCTGACCGTGGTCTCCAAAACGCTGCGGCACTCCACCCTGTCGACGACCGCCAACATCTACAGCCACCTCACCCAGCAAGCAGCCCGCGAAGCCGTCGACACCATCGACCGCACCCTCACCGGAGCCGAGAAGGCCGGCGCCGACACCAGCCGCCCGGCGTGGCTGCGACCACCACGCGACCACATCCAACGGCTCCGCGAAGCCCTCCGCCGGCTCCGCTCCCCCGTGCCGCTGGCCTTCAGCGCCACGGCCTCCCGGCCGCAGACTGGACGTGCGACCACACTGCGACCACCATGGCCCCGGACACACGAAAGGCCGCCCTCTCACGGATGAGAGAACGGCCTCCGACCAGCTAAAAGCATGGTCGGGACGACAGGATTTGAACCTGCGACCCCTTGACCCCCAGCCCAAGGGGCGCCACCTGGCCCTGGAATCCGCCCGCCGCCACAGCCCGCCACCAGGGGGAAGACGCTCGGGATCAGCGTGCCGCTCTTGCCTCGGCTCGGCCTGGCAGGTCGCGGATGACCTCACGCCTCGCCAGGAGCCGTGCCAGTCACGGCCCTCGGGCCTACCGGGCTCCCCGGCCGCAAGGTTCTCTACCTGCCTGGTCAGGGCTTCCGGGTCAACGGGCACGCGGTGTGCACGCTCGTCGTCGAGCTGCCGTGCAATGTCGTGCAGCCGGTGAGCTGCGCGAGGGAGTCGCGGGTCCGAGTTCGTGGTGTACAGCTGCGCCTGACGCAGGAACCATGGGCCCACCTGGCTCCCACCACGCCTCACCGCCCGATACGCCGCAGACCGCGGCGAGCCTTCAGCAGCATGTCGAGGGCGCGGTGCGCCGCTTTGCGGCGGTCCGGGTGGCGCGACCAGATGGTCAGGAAGGACGACGCCGGCGTACAGGAGCGCGAAGACGACCAGGCCAAGGGTTCGACGAGGGTTGAGAAGCCTGTGGTCTAAAGAGCCCCCTCACCAGCGCATGCTCCGACACCTTCCCGGCCAGGGCCCGGACGTCCACTTGGTTTCGAAGAACCAGCACTCAGCCCACACGTCACGACGTGAGACGGGCCCCCGCTACCGGCGAGGGATACAACAGCCAGCCCTCCCACCACGAGAAGGGCACGAAACCCCGGCGAACAGGATGTACAACAAGCGGCAGACTGGGGCCCATGGACTCAGGACTCGCCGCACTGCTGGGCGCCGCCGTCGGTTCCGCCGCCACCCTCGGAGCCGCAATCGTGAACGGCCGTGCTCAGGCACGGTCCCAGCACGCCCAATAGAGCCGCCAGCATCGCCGCGACGCATACGCCGGCTACCTCAGCGCTCTCCACGACCGCGACATCGCCATGGACGCCGTCCTCGACTCGCTGCGTTCAGACCCACCCGGCCTGCCCGACATCGACGAGAAGATGGGCCGCTTCATCACCCTGGCCCGCGAGGTCCACCGTGCCGGCGAAGTCGTCATCCTGGAAGGGCCTGCATCCCTCGCGGAAGTCGCGGAGCGTGTTACCAACGCCTCCAGCGACCTCTCACACGTCATGCGACGGATGGCCGAGAACGCCCGCGCGGGGAACACCACCCGCAAGGCCGAAGACACCGCCCTTGCCGCCGAACGAGAGCGAACCCTCTACCAAGCAGTCAAGGACTTCCGCCTCGCGGCCCGCAGCACAATTGGCAAGCCCAACTGAACCAAGGACTCTCGACCCTCACGCCCTCCACTGGACCTCACGCGACGGCGACCCGACGCACACCGCCGTTCGGTGCGACGAGGAGCGAGACGAGGAAGGCCACGGCGATGACCAGGGCGATGGTGCCGCCCGCTGCCAGGTTCCACCGCGTGGACAGTTCC
This sequence comes from Streptomyces sp. NPDC051109, assembly GCF_044455885.1. Taxonomy (NCBI): domain Bacteria; kingdom Bacillati; phylum Actinomycetota; class Actinomycetes; order Kitasatosporales; family Streptomycetaceae; genus Streptomyces; species Streptomyces sp. NPDC051109. Next base: position 95,040 of record NZ_JBITFF010000009.1, on the reverse strand, counting down.
AGGCCGAGCGCGCAGGAGCCGGTGCCGGTGCCCACCGAGATGAGGATCGTCGTACGGATGCGGTCGGTCCACAGGCGGGCGGTGGCGGCGGGGCCGACGATCAGGGCCATGGCCAGCATGACGCCGACGGCCGGGGCGGTGACGACGATCACCGCTTCGACCAGGAGCAGCATCAGCAGGTCGAGGGCGGCCACCGGGTAGCCGGCCGCGCGCTGCCCCTCGGGGTCGAACGCCCCGTACAGCAACTCCTTGTGCAGCACGCCGAGGACCAGGAGCACTACGGCGCCCACGCATGCCGTGGTGGCCAGGTCCTGGCCGGTGACGGTGACGATCGAGCCGGTCATGAAGGCTTCGAGGTTTCTGTTGAAGCCGTTGGTGGCGGAGAGCAGGGCCACGCCGAGGGCGAAGCCGGTGGCCAGGACGATGCCGGTCGCGGTGGTGGCACCTTGCGCTTGGTGGTCGCGTCGGCGGGACAGGGCGAGGACGCACAGGCAGACGAGCAGGCCCATGGCGGCGCCGCCGAGGTAGATGTCGATGCCCAGTACGGCGGCCAGGACGACGCCGGGGAAGGTCGCGTGGGTCATGGCCATCGCGAAGAAGCTCATCCGGCGCAGGACCACGTGCAGCCCGATCGCCCCGCACAGGGCGCCCACCATGGCCGCCTCCAAGAGAGCCCTGTGGGTGTAGGAGTCGAGCCAGCTCATGCGCGTCGGGCCCTTCGCAGGAGTGCGGCTCCGGCGAGCAGAGCCGCGTAAGCGGTGGTCATCAGCAGGACGATGGCGGGTCCGGCCGCCAGTTGGAGGCCGTGGAAGACGGATGCCTGGTAGCTCGCCGCGAGGCCGAGCCAGCCGCAGAGCCCGCCGAAGGTCGCTCCGACGGCGGCGATCACGGGGATGCGGTGCGACAGGACGCGGCCGAAGGCGGCAGGGGTGATGACCAGTGCGATGACCAGCACCGTCCCCACCGACCGGACGGCTGCGACCACCACCAGTGCGATGACGACGTTCAGGGCCAGGTCCAGGAGCCCAATACGGTAGCCCATGGCCCGGGCTCCCTCCGGGTCGAAGGCGCGCAGCGCCAGGTGGGGGCCGAGGACCGCCAGCGCGGCGAGGCAGCCGACGGCAACCAGCGCGCTCTGCACCACCTCCGTCCAGGTCACCGTCAGGACCTGGCCGAAGAGGAAGGCCGTCAGGTCGTGCCGGTAGCCGTGCTGCCGGGAGACCATGACCACTCCGAGACCGAAGAAGGCCGTGAGGAGGACGGTCAGGGCCGAGTCCTCGCTGATGCGCGGGGCCCGGGTGAGCAGTGTCAGGAGTACGGCGGTGATCAGTCCGGCGGTCAGCGCGCCCCAGAAGACCCCGTCCGCCGCTCCGGCGGCGAAGCCGACCACGACGCCGGGGAAGACGGTGTGGGTGAGTGCGTCGGCGACGTAGGCGAGGCGGCGTACGAGGACGAACACGCCCACCACTCCGCCCAGGACGCCCAGGATCACCAGCTCGGTCAGTGCCCGCGCCATGTACGGCACGTGGAACGGCTCCACCAGGAGAGCCCCCACCCCGCTCACGCCCCGGCCACGATCGCGGAGCCGTCCACCTCGAAGGCGTGCGACCCGTAGCAGCACCGCAGGTTGTCTGCGGTGAGGGTCTGCTCCAGCGGGCCGAAGGCGAATTGCCGCCCGTTGAGGAGGCACACCTGCTCGCACAGGTCGCGCGCGACCGTCAGGTCGTGGGTGGAGACCAGGACGGCGGCGCCGCCCGAGAGCAGTTCGCGCAGCGCGCCCAGCAGGGCATCCCGGCTGACCGCGTCCACGCCGTTGAACGGCTCGTCCAGCAGCAGTACATCGGCCTGCTGGGCGATGGCGCGGGCCAGCAGGACGCGCTGCCGCTGCCCGCCCGAGAGGGTGCCGAAGCGGTCGTTGGCCCGGTCGGCGAGGCCTACGAGCTCCAGCGCGTCAGCGGCGACGGCCCGGTCCCGCCGGCCGGGCCGGCGCAGCCAGCCGACGGCCCGATAGCGGCCCATGAGGACCACCTGGCCCACGGTGACGGGGAATTCGGGGTCGAGGGTGTCAGCCTGGGGAACGTAGGCGGTACGGGAGCGGGCGGCGGCCGGGCGCTGTCCGTACACGGAGACCGCCCCGGAGCCCACCCGTACCAGGCCGAGTGCGGACTTGATGAGGGTGGACTTGCCGGCGCCGTTGGGGCCGATGAGCGCGACGGCCTGGCCGGGGAGGACGGTGCCGTGCACGTCGTCGAGCACGGTGGTGGAGCCGTAGCACAGGCAGGCGTGGTCGAATGCGATCGCCGGCAGCGGGCCGGGACCGGCTTCCGTACGCGGTGAGGGCAGGGTGAGGGCGCTCACTTCAGGGCGTCCACGATGGTCTTGGTGTTGAACGCCTCGCTCTTGAGGTAGCTGTCGCCGGCGGAGCCCTCGGGCCCGAGCGAGTCCCCGTACAGCGAGCCGTCGCCCGCGACGACCTTCACTCCGGCCTCGTCGGCGATGGTCTGCGCGGTCTTGGGCGGCAGCGAGGACTCGCCGAAGACGGCCTTCACCTTCTCGTCCTTGATCTTCTTCACCAGGTTGTCCAGCTGGGTGCCGGACAGCTCCGCCTGGTCGCTGAAGTCGGGGATGACCGAGCCGACGAAGGTGAGGTGGTAGCGGTCGATGTAGTAGCCGAAGGCGTCGTGGTTGGTGACGAGCTTGCGGCCGTCCTCCGGGAGGGAGTTGATCTGGCGCTCGATGTCCTTGTCGAGGGCGTCGAGCTTTGCCGCGTAGTCCGTGAAGCGCTGCTCGTAGTCGGCCGTGTGGGCCGGGTCGGCCTTGGCCAGGGCCTTCTCGATGGCGGCGCACATGGTCTTGGCGTTCTGCGGGTTGTGCCAGATGTGCGGGTCGTCGGCTGGCTTGCCGGTTTCCTCGTCTTCGCCGTGGCGGAGCGTGACGTCCGCGCTGGTGTCGACGGTCTGCCCGTGGAAGGCGGAGGTCTGGACCGTCTTGGCGAGCCACGCGTCTTCGAGACCGACACCGTTCTTGACCAGCAGTTCGGCCTGGCCTATCGCCTGGATGGCGGCGGGGGTGGGCTCGTACTCGTGGGGCGAGGCGTTGGGCTTCACCAGCTGGGTGACCGCGACACGGTCGCCGCCGATGGTGCGGACGAAGTCTGCGACCTGTGTGGTGGTGGCGACGACCTTCAGCTTGCCGCCCTCGCCGGGGGCGCCGCTGTCGGCCGCTGAGCCGGAGCCGCAGGCAGTTACCGGCGCGAGGGCTATGGCGACGGAGGCGAGCCCGACGGCGCCGCGCTTGGGGTGATGCATGGGTCCTCCAGGGGTGGGCTTGGGCACTGCACGAGCCCGCATCTTATCGACATGAAAATCGTGTTCATTTAGAGTACTGTCTGGAATCGCCCGCCCCGCACCCACCCAGGAGATCGCCATGGCCGTTCCCAAGCGGAAGATGTCCCGCAGCAACACCCGTCACCGCCGCGCCCAGTGGAAGGCGACCACCCCGACGCTGGTGCCCTTCACCGTGGACGGCTCCGTCTACCTCGTGCCGCAGCGGCTGCTGAAGGCCTACGAGCGCGGTCTGCTGCGGCCCGAGGGCTGACCGACGTGACGCACAACCGACTGCCCGTCACCGTCTTGTCCGGCTTCCTGGGCGCGGGCAAGACCACCCTGCTCAACCACATCCTGAGCAACCGCGAGGGCCTGCGCGTCGCGGTCATCGTCAACGACATGAGCGAGATCAACATCGACGCCACACTGGTGCGCGGCGGTGAGGCTGCCCTGTCGCGCACCGAGGAACGTCTGGTCGAGATGACCAACGGGTGCATCTGCTGCACCTTGCGCGATGACCTGCTGGAAGAAGTCGACCGCCTCGCCCGCGAGGGCCGCTTCGACTATCTGCTCATCGAGTCGAGCGGCATCTCCGAGCCCATGCCGGTCGCGGCCACCTTCGCGTTCCCGCGCGATGACGGCGCCACCCTGGGCGATCTCACCCGGCTCGACACCATGGTCACCGTGGTCGACGCGAAGAACTTCCTGCCGGAACTCACCGGCGGGGACGGCCTCGCCGAGCGCGGGCTCGACCAGTACGAGGACGACGAGCGCACGGTCAGCGACCTGCTGATGGACCAGATCGAGTTCGCCGACGTCATCGTGCTCAACAAGCTCGACCTCGTCGGCAAGCGGAGCGCCGACCGGCTGTGGGCCGCCCTCACCCGCCTCAACCCCTCCGCCAGGATCGTTTCCGCCACCCGCGGGCGCGTCGAACTGCGCGAAGTCCTGGGCACCGGACTGTTCGACCTGGAGCGAGCCCAGCAGGCCCCGGGCTGGGTCATGGAGCTCAACGGCGACCACGTCCCGGAGACCGAGGAGTACGGGATCTCGTCCACCGTCTTCCGCTCCGAACTGCCGTTCCATCCGGGCCGACTGTGGACCTTCGTCACCAAGGGCCTCGACAGCGGAACCTACGGACAAGTCCTGCGCTCCAAGGGCTTCTTCTGGCTTGCCAGCCGCCCGCACATCACCGGCCTGTGGTCACAGGCCGGCGCCGTGGCCCGCTTCGAGCCCTCCGGCGCCCGCGACGCGGACGCCCCCCAGGGCCAGGAACTGGTCTTCATCGGTACTGGACTTCGCGCCGAATCCCTCCATGCGGCCCTGGGCGCCTGCCTGATGGCGGATGGGGAATCCCTCCCGCCGGGCGATCCGTTCCCGGCCTGGGACACCTACGGCATCGACGACGCCTGCGAGCACGAGCGCCTGGAACCGGTGCTGCAGCAGGCATGAAGACTCCGGGCTGGGCAGTGGTCGCAGCCACGGCACTGCCCAGCCCGGTATCGGTCCCACAATGCCCGCCCAGCTTCGCGCTGGGCGGGCATTGTCATCGCAAGCCCAGCGACGGCCGAGGAGCGGATCGGGGTGCAGCGGCGGCAGGCGGGCGAGGCGGTGGCGTGCGGGCCCACATCCCGCCGGAGATGTGGGCCCGTGCGCGCACCAGGTACGCAGGCGCTACCAGGAGGACTTGGTGACTCCGGGCAGGAGGCCGGCGTGTGCCTGCTCGCGCATCCGGACGCGGGAGAGACCGAACTTCCGGAGGTGGCCTCGAGGGCGGCCGTCGACGGCGTCCCGGTTACGGACCCGGGTCGCGCTGGCGTCGCGGGGCTGCTTGCGCAGCTCCGCCATGGCCGCGCGGCGCTCGGCCTCCGTCGAGTGCGGGCGTCGCAGGACCTCCTTCAGCTCGGCGCGCCGGGCCGCGTACCGCTCGACGGTCGCCTTGCGGTTCTCGTTCTGCGCGATCTTGCTCTTCTTCGCCATCAGACCCTCACCCCTCGGGCGCGGATCCGGGCCACCGCCGCCTCGACGCCGATCACGTCGACGGTCTTGATCGCCTTCGCGCTCAGGGTCAGGCGGACGTGGCGCCCTTCGCTCGCCAGCCAGTAGCGCTTGCGCTGGATGTTGGGGTCGAAGCGGCGGGAGGTGCGCCGGTGCGAGTGGGAGATGTTGTTGCCGAAGCCGGGCTGGGCGCCGGTCAGTTGGCAGTGGGCGGACATGGCGTGTTGCCTGCCTCTCTCTGAACGGGAAGGCTATTGGAAACGATTTCCATTCCCGTATAGTAGCGGCATGGCACGCAACGAAGTACGCCCGGTCATCAAGCTCCGCTCCACCGCGGGGACCGGCTTCACCTACGTCACCCGCAAGAACCGCCGGAACGACCCGGACCGCATGGTGCTGCGCAAGTTCGACCCGGTGGTGCGCCGGCACGTCGACTTCCGCGAAGAGCGCTGACCAAGACCCGACAACCGAGAGAGCCATCCCATGAAGCCCGGAATCCACCCCGCCTACGGCCCCGTCGTCTTCCGCGACAAGGCCGCCGACTTCGCCTTCCTCACCCGCTCCACCGCCACCAGCGAGAAGACGGTGGAGTGGGAGGACGGCAACACCTACCCCGTGATCGACGTGGAGATCTCCTCGCGGAGCCACCCCTTCTACACCGGCACCGCCCGCGTCCTGGACACCGCCGGCCGCGTCGAGCGCTTCGAGCGCCGCTACGGGAGCAAGCCGTGACCCTGCCCGTCGTCCTCGTCGGCGGGCTCCACGCCGACGCCCGCAGAGAGGTCGTGGATCGGCTGCTGCGCACCGTGCCCGGAAGCGTCGCCCTCCACCACGACCTGGCCACCGCACCGGCCGGCACGGTGCAGCGCCTGGTACGCGACGCCTCCGGCGAGCTGTCCCGCGGCGAGGCACCCCTCGTCAACGACTGCGCCTGCTGCGCCCTGCGCGAGGACCTGGTCCCCGAGCTGGAACGGCTGGCCGACAGCGGGATGACACGGCTGGCCGTCGTCGAGCTCTGGGACTCCGTCGAGCCCAAGGCGATGGCCGAGGTCGTCGTCGCACACGGTGGAGACGTACTCGACCTCACCGGCGTCATCACCGCGGTCGACCCCGCACTCGTACTGCCGTACCTCGTCAACGGAGACGACCTGGCAGAGGTGGGCCTCGCCGCGGCCGCCTCCGACCAGCGAACGGTCGGAGACACCTGGGCGCGGCAGCTCGAGTACGCCCCCGTACTCGCACTCGTCGATAGCGAAGACGCCGACGACGAGGACCGCGCCCTCCTCGCCCAGCTCCATCCGACCGCCCGCCGGGTCCCGGCCGGATCCGGAGAGCTCGCCCAGCTGGCCTTCGCTGGCTTCGACCTGGAAACAGCGGCCGCCGCCCAGCACCCGGCCTGCGCCCTGCTGCCCCAGGAGGCCGACGAGGCCGGAGTGACCACCTTCGTCTGGCACCGCCGCCGCCCCTTCCACCCCGAGCGCCTCTACCAGGCGCTGGAAGACCTCTGCTGCGCCGCGGCCCGCAGCCGCGGCCGGTTCTGGCTCGCCGACCGACCCGACACCCTGCTGGCCTGGGACGCCGCGGGCGGCGCCCTGTGCGTGGAGAACGCCGGCCCCTGGCTGGCGTCCCTACCGGACGCCGCCTGGGAAATGGTGCCGCCGATGCGCAGGGCGGCAGCCTCGCTCGACTGGCATCCCGAACACGGCGACTGCTGCCAGCACCTCGTCTTCACCTCACCCGGCCTCGACCGGCACGGCCTCGAACGGCTCCTCGAGTCCTGCCTGCTCACCGACGCCGAATACGCGGCGGGACGGGAGGCATGGAAGAGCCTCCCGGCCGCCTTCGACTCCCTCCTCGACCCCGTCTCCTGACGACACGACAACCCCAAGGAACCCTCATGGCCCGCCGCCAAGCCCCCCACAAGCCGCTGAAGTCCCGCCCCAACCCGCTGGACGCCGCGAAGATCACCTACATCGACTACAAGGACACCGACCTGCTGCGGAAGTTCATCTCCGACCGCGGCAAGATCCGCAGCCGCCGCGTCACTCGCGTCACCGCCCAGCAGCAGAGCCGCCTCGCCCAGGCGATCAAGAACGCCCGCGAGATGGCCTTGCTGCCGTACAGCAGCAGCCGGTAGTCCACCGAACCGATCCGCGCGAGAGGTGTCAGGGGTGGCGTGCGTCGGACGCCGCCTCGGCCTGGTCCCACACCGACAGGAATGACAGCCTCAAACAGCCTGCGAGTGCCGGGTGTTCGATGAACAGCGCTGTGGTTGCCCGGGTGTCGGCCATCGGGTCGGGCATGTCGCACAGGACCAGCGAGGCGTCGGCGATGATCAGCTTCAACGGGAGCTCCCGAGTGAAGCGGGCCTCCTCGCCGGCCTCGCCGAACCGGCGCACGTTCTCCAGCACCCCCCCGTCGCCGAGGGCATCGTGGGCGTAGACGGCGCGGGCCGATCCCCCGGCGCGGCGAAGCCTGCGGACAGCCTCGATGCCTTCGTCGTTGGCCGCGGGGGCGACGAAGGGCGGCTTGCAGAAGCTCAGCAGCTCGTGCGTGGCCTGCTCCTGGATACTCGCGAACCGTTCGGCGATCGCCTTGGGGTCGCGCAGCACCTCGATGTAGTCGAGCGGATCCGTATGCGTCTGCCCGGCCGACCAGACCGGAGTCAGCGCCGTCGCCAGCACGGCCGCCGCCTGGTCCAGCCTTTCCAGTGACTCCCGCTGAAGGGCCATCAGCCGGGCTAGCGCCAACTCGGGGGACACGGCGGAGAAGGCGGCCACCCGCCCCGGACGCGGGATGGCGAGACGCCGCCGCACCAGCGCCTCGAGAACGTCGTACACGCGCTGGCGGGGGACGTCCGCGGCGCGCGCCACTTCCGCCGCAGTGTACGACTCCCGCCTCACCAGGGTGAGGTAGACCCGCGCCTCGTAGCGGGAAAGGCCCAGCGCAACAAGGTTGTTGACCGCACTGTCGTCCAACTCCATGGCAGCACACGGTATACCCGTAGATCACTGACCGAAAGCAATCCTTTGCCCTTCGCGGGTATCCCCTTGGGCCTGCTTCTCACTACGTTCTGCGGTGGCCACCACTGAACGTGGTGGCAGTCACTCAGATCAATGAACCCGTGCCACGCGTAGCCCCGCGGCGTTCCTCCCCATCGATATGTCATGGACCTGGCATGTCCTGGAGGCCAATCCCACGCCGCGGGGATCCGACCCCCCATGGAGGGCAGTTCATTGCAATCGAGTCCCACCAGCCGCGCCAGAAGCCTGACGCGCCGCGCCGCGACCGCCGTGCTCTCGACGGCGGCCGTGATATCCGGCGGCTTACTCGCCGTCGCCTCACCGTCCGCTGCCTCGACGGCGCCCGCCACGCCCGCCGCCTCCGCCGCGCACACCCAGCGGCTCTGCTCGGAGCCGACGAAACCCGGCTTCATGGCCTGCCACGCGCTGGCCCGTACCGACCTCAAGCAGCAGCTCAGCCTCGCGCCCAACCTGCTCCCGTCCGGCTACGGACCCACCGACCTGCAGAGCGCGTACGCCCTGTCGGCCTCGGCCGGCGCCGGCGCGACGGTCGCCATCATCGACGCCTACGACGACCCGAACGCCGAGGCCGACCTGGCGACATACCGCTCCCAGTACGGCCTCCCGGCCTGTACCACCGCCAACGGCTGCTTCAGGAAGGTCGACCAGAACGGCGGCACCAACTACCCCAAGGCGGACTCCGGCTGGGCGGGCGAGATCTCCCTCGACGTGGACATGGTCAGCGCCGTCTGCCCGCAGTGCCACATCCTGCTCGTCGAGGCGAACCAGCCGTCCATGGCCGACCTGGGCGCCGCCGTCAACCGCGCCGTGACCATGGGGGCCAAGTACGTCTCCAACAGCTACGGCGGCGGCGAGGACTCCACCGACCCGAGCTCCGACGCCTCGTACTTCAACCACCCCGGCGTCGCGATCACCGTCAGCTCCGGCGACAGCGGCTACGGAGTCGAGTACCCGGCGGCCTCCCAGTACGTCACCTCCGTCGGCGGCACCTCGCTGACCCGGGCCGGCGGCACCACGCGCGGCTGGTCCGAATCCGTCTGGGGCACCAGCTCCGGCGGCAACGGCGCGGGCTCCGGCTGCTCCTCCTACACCACCAAGCCGTCCTGGCAGACCGACAGCGGCTGCGCCAAGCGCACCGTCTCCGACGTCTCCGCGGTCGCCGACCCGGCCACCGGCCTCGCCGTCTACGACAGCTACCAGGCCAGCGGCTGGAACGTCTACGGCGGCACCAGCGCCTCCGCGCCGATCATCGCCGCCGTCTACGCCCTCGCCGGAACCCCGGCCGCGGGCAGCTACCCGTCCTCGTACCCGTACGCCCACACCTCCTCACTCAACGACGTGACCAGCGGCGCCAACGGCTCCTGCGGCAGCAGCTACCTCTGCACCGCCAAGTCCGGCTACGACGGCCCGACCGGCCTCGGCACCCCCAACGGCACCGCCGCCTTCACGGGCGGCTCCACCGGCGGGAACACCGTCACGGTGACCAACCCCGGCAGCCGGAGCACCACCGTCGACACCGCCGCCTCCCTGCAGATCCAGGCCACCGACTCCGCCAGCGGCCAGACCCTCACCTACAGCGCCACCGGACTCCCGCCGGGCCTGTCCATAAACACCTCGACCGGGCTGATCAGCGGTACGCCGACCACCGCGGGCACCTACAACGTGACGGTTACCGCCAAGGACACCACCAACGCCGTCGGCAGCGCCTCCTTCACCTGGGCCGTCAGCCCGACCGGCGGCGGCTGCGTCCCCGGGCAGCGCCTGGGGAACGCGGGCTTCGAAACCGGCAGCGCCAGCCCCTGGACCGCCACCACCGGCGTGGTCGACAACGGCAGCGGCGAGGCCGCGCACTCCGGCTCCTGGAAGGCATGGCTCAACGGCTACGGCTCCACGCACACCGACTCTCTTTCCCAGTCGGTGACGCTCCCGGCCGGCTGCCACGCCACCCTCAGCTACTACCTGCACATCGACACCGCGGAGACGACCACCGCCACCGCCTACGACAAGCTGACGGTGACGGCCAACTCCACCACCCTGGCGAGCTACTCCAACCTCAACAAGAACACCGGCTACGTCCAGAAGACCTTCGACCTGTCCTCGTTCGCGGGGCAGACGGTGACCATCAAGTTCACCGGCACCGAGGACTCCAGCCTGCAGACCTCCTTCGTGATCGACGACACCGCGGTCAACGTCAGCTGACCCGAAGATGAAGAAGGGCGGGCCCGGACCGCAGGCATCGGTCCGGGCCCGCCCGGCTGTGCGGCCGCCCGCCCGTCCCGGCTCAGCGGACCTCCACGGTGACCTTCCAGGTCATCATCGCGAGGCAGCTCACCGAGCCGGCCGCAGTCGGCTCCGGACAGCTCCGGACGGCGGAGGTCAGGACGGCCGTTCCGGTCGACTCGCCCCGGAAGAGATCGTCCGATTCCCGGGCCAGCGCCGCTCCGGACACGCTCACCGGGCCCGTGGGCCGCCCCTGCAGCGACACCCGGACCGTGCCGTGCCTGTCCAGGCAGATCCGATGGCCGTTGTCCGCTGCGGTGACGGTCACCTCGCCGCCGTCGACGCAGCCGGCCCGGGCCGGTTCGGCGCCGCAACCGGCCGTGAGCAGCAGCGCCGCGAGAACCATTCCCGTCCGTACCCGCATACGCATCCTATGGCCTCCCCGCACCGGAGCATCGGTCGGTCGGCGATGGGACGTAATCCCTACGATCCGGGTTCCATCGATCTCACTGCCGAGGCTACGTGGGCTGTGCCGCGGCCCCCAGCAGGGCTCGGGTGAACGCATGCCGCGGCTCGGTGAGCACGCGCCCCGCCGGCCCGTCCTCGACCACCCGTCCCTCGTCCAGGACCGCGATCCGGTCGGCCAGAGCCCCGGCAGCCGCGAGCTCGTGCGTGATGAACAACAGGGTGAGCTCGGCGCGTTCCCGGAGCCGGGCGAGTACGTCGAGGATGGCGTGCCGGGTGGCGGGATCGAGGCCGGAGGTGATCTCGTCGCAGATGAGGACCCGCGGCTGCGCCAGCAGGGCCCGGGCGAGTGCGGCCCGCTGGAGTTCGCCGCCCGAGAGCCCGCCGGGGCGGCGTTCGGCGAGGCTCGCGGTCAGGCCCAGTTCCTCAAGGGTCCGTACGGCCGCCCTGCGGGCGTCGTGCCGGTCCGCCCCCCGCAGGCGCACCGCGCTGCGGGCGACCTGGTCGAGGACGGGCCGGTGTTCGTCGAAGGCGGCCTTCGCGTCCTGGAACACGTACTGTACGGCGGCCAGTTGGGCGCGGCTACGGGAGCGCAGGCTGTGTGGCAGCGGGCTCCCGTCGAGCAGGACCGTACCGTCGTACGCGGAGTGCAGCCCGGCCAGGCAGCGTCCCAGCGTGGTCTTGCCGCTGCCGGAGCGGCCTACGAGCGCCAGACACTCCCCCGCTGCGACCGAGACCTGGATATCGCTCAGCACCTCGATGGCGCCCCGCGCCGTGCGGTGCCTCGCGCTCAGGCCTTGGGCCGCAAGGCGTACCGGCCCTCGCGGGCGGGCCGCCCGTACAGCGCGGGGCGGCGGCTCCCCCACAGGGCCGGCGAGCACCGACGACGCACACCCGCGGCCCACGACCCGGCCTTCTCGCATGACCACGACCTCGTCGGCCAACTCCCGTACGACGTCTAGGTCGTGGCTGAGCAGGATGACGGCGATGCCCTGTGCGGCCACGGCTGCCAGCTCCGCCACGATGCCCTGTTTGGTGAGGACGTCCTGGCCGGTGGTGGGTTCATCGGCGACGATGACCTGCGCGCCCAGCAGCAGTGCCTGCGCCAGGACGATCCGCTGCTGCTGGCCGCCGGAGAGCTGGTGGGGGAAGCGGCGCAGTACGGCCGCTGGGTCCGGGATCTGCGCCAAGCGGAGGGCCTGCTCGACGCGCCCGCGGATCTCGCGCCGGTCGCCTCCCTGGCGGACGGCGATGTCCCGCAGCAGTGCTCCCACGCGGCGTGCCGGGTTGAGTGCGGTCGCGGGGTGCTGGGGTACGTATCCGACGGCGCCCCCTGGTGTACGTACCGTGCCTTCGACCTTGGCGCCCCGCGGGTACTCGCCAAGGAGTGCGAGGCCCGTGGTGGTCTTGCCGCTGCCGGAAGGGCCGATGAGGGCGGTGACCTTGCCTGCGTGGGCCTCGAGGCTCACGCCGTCGACGATCGCCCGCCCGCCGATCTCCACCCGGAGGCCGCGCACGTGTGCGACGAGGCTCATCGCGTCGTTCCTTTCTTCTGCAGAGCGGCGTCGAACAGCAGGTTGGTGCCCATGGACAGCGCCGCGATAAGCAGCGCCGGCACCACCACGGCCCAGGGCTGGAGGAACAGGCCCGTGCGGTTGCGGTCGACCATCACCGCCCAGTCGGCGGCGTCCGGCTGCACGCCGACGCCGAGGAAGGCGGCAGTGGCCACCAGGTACAGGGCGCCCGTCAGCCGGATGCCGGCGTCGGCGGCGAGGGTGCGGCGCATGGAGCGGGCTACGTACCCGATGGCCGTGCGCCACCAGGATTCGCCCTGCATGCGCAGGGCTTCGACGGCCGGCCGGGAGGAGATCTCGACGGCCGCCGCGTGCACGACCCGGGCGGCATCGGGTACGGCGGCCAGCCCGACCAGGACGGTCAGTCCGACGGGTCCCGGGGTGAGGGTGGCCGCGACGAGCAGCACCAGCAGGAGCGAGGGGACCGCGATGACCACGTCCAGGGGACGCATCAGTGCCTCCTCAAGCCAGGTACGGCGGGTGAGGGCCGCGGCGAGGCTCAGAGGGGTGGCGACGAGGTAGGCGAGGACGGTGGCCGCGATCGCCACGAGCACGACGGAGCGGCCGCCGAGGAGCACCTGTTGCCAGACATCCCGCCCGCTGAAGTCGGTGCCGAGCCAGTGCCCGTCGCCGGAGGCGAAGGAGACCGATCGGGGGCCGGCCGGGCCCGCCGCGAAGGGTCCGGCCAGCGCGAGGAGGACGGGCAGGACGATCAGTCCGAGTGCGAGGAGGTACCTTGTCGGCTTCTGTTTCACGCCGCTACCTCGGACCGGGGTGCGAAGCGGCGGGCGACCAGGTCGGCGGCGAGGTTGACTGCGACGGTGACGATGCCGAAGACGACGGCCATGCCCTGGACAACGGGGATGTCGCGGGCGGCGACAGCTTCGATGAGTACGGTGCCGAGACCCGGGATCACAAAGAGCGCCTCCACGACGATCACTCCGCTGAGGAGCCAGTCGCATGTGCGGGCCAGTTGCTGGGTGGCGGGGGCGAGGGCGTTGGGCAGGGCGTGCGTCCAGGTGACTCGGGCGCCGGACACTCCGTAGCGGCGGGCCTGGGCGACGTACGGCGAGGCCATCGCGTCGATCATCCCGGCGCGCACGAGGCGGCTGATGGTGCACACGGGCCGCGACAGCAGGACGACGACGGGCAGGACCAGGACGGCGGGTTCGGTGAACGGGTCGGCGCCGACGGCGGTGGGCGGCAGCCAGGCCAGCCACAGCCCGAAGAGCGTGGCGAGCAGGACCCCGACGGCGAATTCCGGTACGGCGTGCACGGCGAGGGTCAGGGCGCTCACCGTCCGGTCGAGCGGCCCGCCCTCACGACGGGCCGCCAGGACGCCCAGGCCCACGGCGAGCGGCACCAGCAGAGAGAGCGTGGCGGCGGCCAGCAGCAGGGTGGGGCCGAGTCCGGCGGTGAGGTAGCCGGTGACGGGCCGTCCGCTGACCAAGGAGGTGCCGAGGTCGCCGTGCAGGAGGCCGGAGACCCAGTCGACGAGGCGTTCGGCGGCCGGGCGGTCCAGGCCCATCGTCTCGCGGATGCGGGCGATGCGGGCGGGATCGGGCTGGTCCCCGGCGAGGGCGACGGCCGCGTCGCCGGGCAGCGCCTCGGTGAGGGCGAAGATGAACAGGACGACGGCCGCCGTCTGCCCCAGGCCGAGGAGCAGGCGGCGGCCGATCCATGACGGGTGGAGCGTCACGCGAGCCAGATCTTGTCGAAACGGGCCCAGTCGAGGGTGTTGGCGGGGGCCGTCTTCGACACTCCGCGCACCTTGGGTGCGGTGGCGATGATCCAGTCGGCGAAGCCCCAGATGAGGAAGCCGCCCTCGTCGTACAGCCGGCGCTGCATCCGCTCGTAGAGGGCGCCGCGCTGTGTGACGTCGCGGGTGGACTGGGCCTGCTGGTACAGGTCGTCGAAGTCCTTGTGCTGCCACTTGGTGGCGTTGGTGGTGGAGCCGGTCAGCAGGCGCTGCGAGATGTGGGACTCGATGGGCATGGCGCCCGAGCGGTAGGAGGCGAAGGTACCGTTGTTCAGGATGTCCTTCCAGTAGGTGTCCTTGTTGCCGACCTTGATCTCGACGGTGACTCCGGCCTTGGCGGCCTGCTCCTTGAAGATGCCGGCGGCCTCGACGAAGCCGGTGGCGGCGGGGGCGGTGTCGAGGGTGACCTTGAGCCCCTCGGCCCCGGCCTCCTTGAGCAGGGCACGGGCCTTGTCGAGGTCCTGGGTGCGCTGCGGGAGGCCGGCGGGGTAGTACTGGTAGCCCTTGCCGAACAGGTCGTTGCCGATCTCGCCCGCGCCGGAGAGGGCCCCGTCGACGAGTTCCTTGCGGTCGGCGATGAGGAAGAAGGCCTGGCGGACCCGGGGGTCGTTGAACGGCGGGCGGTCGGTCTTCATGACGAAGCCCTGCATCGCGCTGCCCGGCAGGCGGATGATGTCGATCTTGCCCTTGCCCTCGTGGGTGCGGGCTGTGGCCGGGTTCAGTTCGTGCGCGTACTCGACCTGCCCGCCGAGCAGGGCGCTGACGCGTGCCGATTCCTCGCCGGCGACGACGAATTCGAGCTCTTCCAGGTGCGGGGCGCCCTCCCAGTAGGCGTCGTTGCGCTTGACGACGAGCGAGCTGCCCGGCTTGAAGGAGACGAAGGTGAACGGCCCGGAGCCGATGGGCTTGTCGAAGGCGGTGGCGTCCTTGGGGACGATGTACGCGCCGAACGCGGCGAGGACGTTGGGGAATTCGGCGTACGGGCGCTTCAGCTTGAACTCGACGGTACCCGCGTCGACGGCGCGGCTGGCCTCCAGGTCGATGGGCTCCAGCGATGCCTTCGCGCGGAAGGTGCCCTTGGGGTCGGCGATCCTGCGGTAGCTGTAGAGGACGTCCTCAGCGGTGACGGGCCTGCCGTCGTGGAAGACGGCCTTGCGCAGGGTGATGCGCCAGGTGTCGAGGGCGTCGTTGGGCTCCCAGCGCTCGGCCAGCCTGGGGACGGCGGCGAGGTCGGCGCCGAAGTCGGCGAGCTTGTCGAAGAGGGCCTTGGCGCGGGCGGCGTCGACGAACAGGTTGGCTGCGTGCGGGTCGAGGGTCTCGTTGGCGCCGCCACCGGCGAAGGCGGCGCGCAGCTTGCCGCCGGCCTTGGGGGCTCCCTGTGCGGCGTTCTTGGCGTCCGGGGTGGTGGCGCCGGTGCCGCAGCCGGCGGTGAAGGCGAGCGCGGTGGCGCCCGTGGCGATCAGGAAGCCTCTGCGGGCGAGACTGGAGCGGGCGTCGTTCATGCGGGGGTGTCTCCGTTGCTGAGGTGGGTCATGAGCCGGGCGATGAGATGGAGGCGGTCGGAACTCGTGGTCCCGTGCGGGGCCTCCCCCTCGCTCCACGGGGGTTCGGTGCGGGGGCCGGGTCCGTCGTACAGCGCGAGGACCTCGAACCCGGCGGTGGTGAGGAAGTACCGCAGCTCCTGCGGGAAGAGGAGCCTCCACGCGGAGTGCTGCTCCTCCGGCCGGGAGCCGTCGTCGGCGGTCCAGGTCCTTCGACGGCGCAGGAGTTGTGCGCCGTGGTCGATCCACAGGGTGGTGTGGGAGGTGTACGTCGTGCCGCGCCAGGCGAAGGTGTTGGTGCGCGGGCCGTCGAGGAGCTCGGTGTCGCCGAGGAAGAAGGCCCCATTGCGCATTTCGGCGACGAGCAGGCCACCGGGGTTGAGGTGGGTGCGGCAGCGGGCGAGGAAGGCGGTGAGGTCGTCGTTGGTGTGGCAGTAGAGCAGGGCGCTGTCCATGCAGACGACGGCGTCGAAGGGGCTGCCGAGGTCGAAGTCGCGCATGTCGGCGCGGTGGTAGGCGGGGCCGGGGTGGCGGCTGCGGGCGTGCGCCAGCATGGCCTCGGAGGTGTCGATGCCGGTGACCTCGCGGCCTGCCCGGTGGTGCAGCCAGGCGGCGTCGCGGCCGGTGCCGCAGCCGACGTCGAGGACGCGGGGCCCTGCGCCGTGGCGGTCCAGGACGTCCTCGGCCCAGCGGGCCGCCAGGTGTTCCAGGTCGGGGAAGCGTTCTTCGTAGAGCTCGGGGTGGTCGGTGAGGAGGTTGCCGCTGGTCACTTGGTCTCGCTTCGAGGACGTACGTCGACACGTGGGGGCATGGGGTCCGGTACGGAGTCGGGGGGCAGCGCGCGCCGTCGGTGCAGCCGTACGACGGCCACGGCCGAGGCCAGGCCGAGGGCGAGGCAGCAGGCGTACGGCAGCCAGGTCAGGCCGGTGTGTCCGGCGGTGTCCATGGACCAGCCGATCGCCGCGCTGCCGACGGCGGCGGCGAGGCCGGACACCGCGTAGAAGAGGCCGTAATAGGTGCCGGTCAGGTTCTCGCGGCCGAAGGCGGGGATCAGCTCCATCACGAACGGCTGGGCGATCATCACGCCGAGGTGGAGGAGCAGTGCACCGGCCAGCACCAGGAGCAGGTACGCCGGGTGCGGGGCCCGGGCGCCCGAGACGAGCATCGGCGGGACGAAGCCCAGTCCCATGACCGCAAGGCCGGTGGCGATCCAGCGGGCGCGGCTTGCCCGGGCCGCGAGCCTGCGGGTGATGCGCAGCTGGAAGACCAGATTCGCGATGGTCCCCGCGAGGAAGAGCAGACCGATCGAACCGTCCCACCCCCACGCCCGCGCCACAGCGTGGGGCAGCAGCAGGTACAGCTGGTTCTGCAGGCCGTACATGCCGACCATGGCGAGGGAGAACGCCAGGAACCGGCGATTACCGGTCGCCTCCCGCCAGTCGCCGAGCACCCCCGTGTCAGGTGCGGGGACCTCGCGGGCGGGCAGCACCAGGAACTGCACGAAGGTGAGTACGGCAAACACCGCTGCCGCGCTGACGGCGGCGGCCCGGAAGTCCACGAGGAGGAGGAGACTGCCGAGCAGCGGGCCGAGCAGCGCCCCGGTGGTCGCGAAGACGTTGAACAGGGCGAAGGCCTCGGCTGTGCGCCCGCCCGCCTCCTGGGCGACGTAGGTCCGTACGGCGGGGTTGAAGAGGGCCCCCGCGAGCCCGCTGAGTATGGACGCGCCGAGCAGCAGCGGCAGCGCGTCGCCGAGGGCGAACAGGGCGAAGCCCAGGGTGCGCAGTGCACAGCCCGCGATGATCACACCGCGGGCTCCGAGCCGGTCGGCGGCCGAGCCCCCGATGAGGAACAGCCCCTGCTGGCTGAGATTGCGCAGGCCCAACACCACGCCGACGACGGCCGCCGACAGGCCGAGGTCGTCGGTCAGGTGCGTGGCGAGGTACGGGATGAGCAGATAGAAGCCGGTGTTGACGCCCAGCTGGTTGACGAGGAGCAAGCGTATGGCGAGGGGGAAGCTCCGCACCGCGGCAAGGGTTCTCACCGTACGGCCTCCACGTGGGCGCGTCTGACGCCCAGACCGGCCCGGTTCGCGGCCCGTACCGTGCCGTCGGCTCCGCCGATACCGGTCCACGGGTCGTCTGCGAGCAGCAGGTGCCCGTCGAGGTCCACCCAGCGGGCCCGATCGGCCAGGTGCACGGCGGGGGCGATGCCCAGCGAGCTGGCGGTGAGGCAGCCGAGCATCAGCTCGGTGCCGCTGCCGCGCAGGGCTTCGTGGATGCGCAGGGCTGCCCGGACCCCGCCGCATTTGGCGAGTTTGACGTTGACGCCGTGCACCCGTCCGGCCAGGGCCACGGCGTCCTCGTACGAGACCGCGTCCTCATCGGCGATGACGGGGACCGGGGATTCCTTGGCCACCCGGGCGAGGACCTCGGGGCGGCCCGGCGCGATCGGCTGTTCCACGGCGGTGACGCCGAGGTCGGCGAATCGCGGCAGCAGGTCGAGGGCCAGGCGCTCGGTCCAAGCGCCGTTGGGGTCGAGCAGCAAGGTGGCTTTGGGCGCTGCGGTGCGTACGGCCTCCACCCGGGCGAGATCGTCCGCCGGGTCGGGAGATCCGGCCTTGACTTTGAGGACGGTGAATCCGCTCACCGCGAGGCGGGCGGCCTGCGCGGCTGCCGCCACGGGCGGGGCGATGCCGATTGTACGGGCGGTCGCCACGGCGGGGGCGGCGTCCGAGCCGAGCAGCTGGTGTGCGGGCCGGCCGGCCCGCTTGCCGACGAGATCGATCAGCGCCGCTTCGATCGCCGCGAGGACGCCGGCCGGCAGCTCCGGCAGTGTCCAGGCGGCGGGTTCGCCCCATGCCGTCTCGGGGTCGGGGAGGCGTTCGATGCCCGGGCGCGAGGCGGCGAGGTGCTTGACGATCCGGCCGGTGGGCAGGCCGAGGTAGTCGCTGCTGGCGGCCTCGCCCCAGCCTCGAAGGCCGCCGTGTTCGATGGTGACCCAGACGGCGTCGCGGCGGGCCATCACCGAGCGGGAGATGCGCAGCGGCTCGGCCAGTTCCAGTTCCGTGGTGCTCCAGGTGAGCTTCACGCGGCGCCCCCTTGCGCGGGCACGGGCACCTGGAGACGGCGGGGTGCCACCGGGTCGAGGACGGTCCGGCAGCGGGCCCAGCCGACGGCCTCGACCGCCTGTGGGTGCGGGATCTCCAGCGGCCGGACGGCGAGCTCGGCCCGGTCAAGGCCGTGGACGTGGCAGAAGTCGTCGTCGTAGACGGTGGAGAGGTAGCGGTGCGGTCCGTCGGGGAAGACGGTGGCGACGACCGCGCCGGCTTCCACGCGGGCCGCCCAGGCGGAGACCAGAGCGACGGCGCCGGTACTCCAGCCGCCGCTGACGAAGCTGCCACGGGCAAGCCTGCGGCAGGCGTCGACCGCTTCGGCCGGGCCCACCCAGTGCACTTCGTCGAAAGCTCGATGGGCGACATTGCGCGGGTGGATGCTGCTGCCGAGTCCGCGCATCAGGCGGGGGCGGGCGGGCTGGCCGAAGATGGCCGAGCCGACGGAGTCGACGCCGATCACCTTCAGGCGCGGCCAGCGGCGCCGCAGCGCGCCGGCGAGTCCGGCGCTGTGCCCACCGGTGCCGACACTGCACACCAAGATGTCCAAGTGGTCCAGCTGACTGCACAGTTCGGCGGCCATGGACAGGTAGCCCGCCGCATTGTCGGGATTGTTGTACTGGTCGGGCCAGTACGCGTCCGGCATCCGGGCCAGGACCTCGCGCAGCCGGGCGATCCGGGCGGCCTGCCAGCCGCCTTCGGCCGCCGGGCATTCGACGAGCTCCAGCTGGGCTCCGTACGTGCGCAGCAACTGGCGCATGGACGGTTCGAGTTCGCTGTCGCCGACGAGGACGACCGGGTGGCCGAGGGCCTGTCCGGCGAAGGCGAGACCAATGCCCAGCGTGCCGGAGGTCGATTCCACCACGGGGGCGCCGGGGAGCAGTTCCCCGCGACGCCGGGCACCGCGCAGCATGGAGACGGCCGCCCGGGCTTTCATGCCGCCGGCGCCGAGACATTCCAGCTTCGCCCAGAAACCAGGGTGGGGGTAAGGGAGTTCGGTACGGATCCGGGTGATCGGGGTGCGGCCGACGAGCGGCAGCAGGTCAGGGTTGGCCACGGCGGCCGATGTCCGGTGCAGCAGGGGTGCGGTGGTCACCGGGTGCCTCCGTAGCGGTGGATGACTCCGGGGCCGCCGTCGAGCCAGAAGAAGGGGTACGGCTCGGCGGACACGGCGCTCACCCCGGCTCCGAGGAACCGCGGCAGGACGGCGCTGCCGGTCTGCGCGAACATGACGAGCGGTTTTCCGGTGGCGGTGGCGTGGTCGAGCAGCTGCTGGAAGGTGCCGTTGCCGAGGGTCATGCCGGAGGCGAGGATCGCGTCGCAGCGCTCCAGCTCCGCGAGGGCATCCGTGCGGACCGGCTCGCCCCATTCGGTGGTGCCGCCCTTGAGGTCGCAGGGCGTGTACGCCGTCCCGCGCTCGCGCAGCCGCTCCAGCAGGGAGTTGACGACACCCACGACGAGGAGCCGCTGGGGCCCGGCAGCGGGCAGGAGATCTACGACCGCACGGGCTCGGGCTCGGGAGCGGTATAGGGAACTGCCCGCGGGCAGCGCGTAGGGGCGGGCTCCGTGGTCGGGGGTGTGCGGGCATACGTACATCAGGTAGGCGTCGAGCGCGGCGATCCGCACAGGCAGGAGCGGATGGTCGAGCAGGTCGGCCACGGTGGCGCCGACGCATTCGTCGAGCGCCGTCGCGGGCAGCGCTCCCGGCTCCACGGCGCAGGATCCGACGGCACCGGCGAGGCGCAGGCTGAGGACCTCATTACGGTAGCCGCCGCTGCGGCCTTCGTGGCGGACCGCCTGGGCGGTGGTGAAGGCGAGTGCGATGCGCTCCTGGGCCGGGTCGGGACCGTAGCCGCCGGTGCGGACGCGTTCCATGAGCTGGTCGACCGTACGGACGGAGGACTCGTGTAGGACGGGCGCGTTCACGCGGACACCGCCGACGACGGCTCGGCCGGACACTCTTCAGCCGGACACTCTTCATACGTGGGGCGCAGGAGGGCGAGCAGCCGCTCGGCCGTCCCGCGGGCGCCGCCGCCCTCGGTGTCGGCGGTCATGATGTGCCCGAGGTACTCGTTGTTGCTGGTCGCGGCGCGTACGGTGCGGCCCGGCCCGGCGAGGGTGAGCTCCAGCACCTCCGGCTCTTCCCGGACGCTGTCCGCGCCCTCGATGCCGGTGAGGACGCCGGTGGCGTCGGGCAGCAGGAAGGCAATGGCGGCGCTGCGTACGCCGGTCGATCGCGGGGTGATGTCCGGATTGCGGCCGAGGGCCACGTCCACACACGCAGCGGCGAGGTCGACGCCTGTGACCCGGCGTACCAGCTCGGTGATCTGGTTGCCGGCCGGGCGGGGATTCACCTCGACCACTCTGGCACCCTCGGGGGTCAGCTTGATCTCGGTGTGGCAGACCACACGGTCCAGCCCGAGCGCCTTGATCGCCGCCACAGCGGTGTCGACGGCCTCCCCCTCCAGCCCCGGCTCGATGCCCGCCGGGAACATGTGACCCGTCTCGATGAACGCCGGAGCCCCGCCGATGCTCTTGTCCGTGACCCCGACCACCCGCGTGGCGCCACCGAACGAGACCGTCTCGACACTGACTTCGGGTCCGGTGAGCAGCTCCTCGAGGAGGAAGACGGGGCTGCGGTCCTGGCCCCGCGCGTTGACCGGGAACTCGGCCAGCGCCCTGCAGGCCGCCTCCAGTTCCCGCTCGTCGCGGACCTCGCGAACCAGCATCCCGGCGCACAGGTCCACGGGCTTGACCACCAGCGGATATCCGATCTCCCGGGCGGCGACCGCCGCCTGCACCCCGTCCCCGCACACCGCGAAGCGGGGGCCGGGCACTCCGGCCTCCGCCAGTACCCGGCGGGTCAGGTCCTTGCGGCACGCGGCCTCGACCGCTTTGGCAGCGGGCCCGGGCAAGCCCAGCCGCTCGGCCGTGCGCGCGACCACCGGCAGGTAGTAGTCGCACGAGGAGACCACCCCGTCGAAGCCGAGCACCGCATGCAACCGCTCCAGGTACGGCAGCAGTACGTCGATGTCATTGGTGTCGGCGGTGATGACGTTGCGCGCGGCGAGCAGGGGGTGCGGCCCGTCGGCGGGGGCGGCACGCAGGTAGTGGTGCAGGTCCCGGGTGACGAAGGTGAACTCGTGTCCGCCTTCGCGGATCGCCCTGGGCAGCAGCCTGCTCATCGACCCCACCCAGCTCTCGATAACCAGCAGATGTCCCACAGGACTTCCTCTCAGACCGCCGACACGGCTCTCGGGCATACGTACGCCGCGGACCGCCCAACAGGAGGCGTTCCGCATCGCTGAACCGGGACACTATCGGAAAGCGTTTTCATTTCCAATAGAGTGTCTCGAGGGGTAACCTGCCGCTCCGGAAGCCCGAGGTGGTGGAGTGATGGAGAATCTGATGCGGTATCAAGAACTCGGTCCGTATGTGGTGCGGCACGCCAGACCGGAGGACGTGCCCGGCGCGCGCAGCGTCATGCTCGACACGTTCTATCGGGAGTTCGACTACGGATACGTGCCCCAGTGGCACTCCGACGTCGTAGACATCGACGACACGTACCTCGCGCACCCGCGCCACACCCTCGTCGTGGCGGTACTGCACGGCGAGGTCGTAGGCACGACCGCCCTGCACTCCCGGGGCCCCGCCCACCCCCCGCACCCGCGATGGCTCACCGAGCGCTACCCGTCGGGGTGCACTGCCCAGCTGCTGCGCGTGTACGTGCGACCCGACCACCGCCGGCACGGCCTGGCACGCGCCATGGTGCAGATGGCCTGCGAGTTCGCCGCCGGGGTCCCGGGCTACGACAGCATCTACCTGCACACGAACGTGGACATCCCCGGCGCGGAGACGTTCTGGCGCAGTCTCGCGACCGAGGTCTACGACGCCCGCACGACCGGCGAGCACGGCGGCTTCGGAACGGTCCACTTCGAGATCCAGATGCCGGCAACCACTCACGCGCTCGCAGCCCCTCCAGCGGTGCACGCCTGAGGACCTCGCCGCCCATGCGCGATCAGCCCATCGACAGCGGATCAAGATCCGGGCCAGTCACCGACCAGCGCCCCACCGCCAGCCGAGATGGCACTATTCGGCTGGCCAGCGGTGATGCAAGCCGTGTACCAGCAGCAGAGGAATCTGCTGCAGTCCCTTGGCGTTCCGACAAGGGAAACGCACTGGTCACGGTCGGTGTGACAGCCGGGGTGGTCGCAGGCGGTCGCACGAGAATGAGGGTGTCGGCCTTCCCTCCGCCTCCTGGAGGCGATCCGCATGCGTACCACCGCCGACCGCGGCCGCATCTATCGCAGGTGTGGCTGCCGGGACACCCACCGTCACCGGCTCGGAGCGCACTGTCCGCATTTGCTCACCGACGGCCACCACGGGACGTGGACCTTCGCCGTCGACCTCCCCGCCCCACGCCACCACTGGACGACCGTCCGGGTCGGCGTTGAACCCGCCGGCCTCGCCCTCCTGGAACTTCCGCAGCGCGAGCTCTGCTGCATAATGGCTGCGGAACCCGCCCCTGCGGCCGCACTCATCGTGCCCAGCCTGGCCGGCTCGCTCACAGCAGTCCTTGACCAGCGCAAACTCCTCGCCGCCCGGATCGAGGAACTGCTGGAGAAGCACCCTCTTTCCAAGGTCCTGACGTCCACGCCGGGGATCGGCGTCAGGACCGGAGCCAGGATCCTCATCGACGTCGGCGACGGCAGTTCGTCCGCCGCCCACCTCGCCGCCTACGCCGGCCCCGCCCCCGCGACCCGCAGCTCAGACTCCTCGATCCGCAGCGAACAACCCTCCCGGAGAGTCGAGTAGCCGAGGGGAATCTCACCTCTCGGCTCTCACAGAACCGTGCGTAACGATCTCCCGTTACACGGCTCTTGTCGCTCTGATCATCAGACCTCCGCGGCCGCCGTGGTGAGGCGCCAATGCACGAACATGCGGGGGTATCGCTGGGCGATCTCCTGCATCTTCGAGTACGCCCTTCTTCTGGGCCGCGAGCCGCTTGTACTTGTTGCGGATCCAACGCACCAGGTAGGTGTTGACGCGCGCCAAGAACGCACCTCTCGACCGATCCTCGTCAAGGCCTCCCTGCTGATCCCCGGCTCGAACGACAGGAACGGCTTCCCGTGCCGATTCCGGTTCTTCCGGGCGCGGAACGTGTACCCAAGAAGGGTGGCGGCCGTGTGCTCGAAGGAGCGCCGGCGGTTGCCGTCCTTGCAGTAAACAATCCGGGTCTTGTCCGGGTGCAGACGCAGTCCGACCTCGACCATCCTGTTCGTGAGCGCAGCCAGCACCTGGCGGGCCTCTCGCTCAGTGACGCAGTGCGAGACCGCGTCGTCTGCGTAGCGCTCGACCCAGACGGACGGGAACTCCCGTTCCATCCACATGTCGAACGCATAGTGCAGGAACAGGTTCGCCAGAACGGGAGAGACCGGTGCCCCTTGAGGCGTCCCGCGCTCCCGCTCCACCAGGGAGCCGTCAGGCATGACGAGCGGGGCGGTAAGCCACCTCCGCACATACAAGTTCACCCAGACGACGTCAGTGTGCGCGGCCACCGCCTTGACCAGCAGGTCCCAGGGCACGCTGTCGAAGAACTTGGCGATGTCGAACTCGACCACCCAGTCCTGCCGCCAGCTGCGCTCCCGGCACTTCCCTACCGCATCCAAGGCAGACCGTCCGGGCCGATATCCGTAGCTGTCCGGGTGGAAAATGGGTTCCACCCTTCGCATGAGATGCCGGGCTACGACGGTCTGAGCTACCCGGTCGGCGACAGCGGGAATACCGAGCATCCTCGTGCCACCGCCGTTCGTCTTCGGAATGGCCACCGCTCGCACTGGAGGCGGGAAGTACGAGCCCGATGACATGCGGTTCCAGACCCTGTACAGGTTTCCCTTCAGGTCCTTCTCGAAGTAGTCGGTCAGCCGGCGTACGGCGTAGCCGCCGCACTTGCTGCACCAGTCCCAGTCGTCACGGGCCAGAAACCGCGACGGGCAGCGTACTGGAGCGGCCGGTGTCGAGGCTCCGCAAGTCGGGAACGCCATGCGCCGCAGCGAGCAGGCGCAACCCCGTGTCGCCACCGCCCGCGGCGTCGCGGGTGACGCAGAGCCCGCGGTCGCGTCTGTCACCGACGAGCGCGATAACTATGGCTACGCTGGATCTTCGGCGCGTGGGCGTTGGACCACTTGGTTCACGCATGGCGTCACAGCCGAGTCGGCGCACGGGTTGCTGACCGCTGCCCAGCTCGGGTCGATACGTCCTCGATCGCATCGCAGCGAACAGCCGTCTCGCTGCCGTCCTCGATGAGGTGGTCAAGACCGCGGCGGGGTTATGTCGGTGGAGAGCGGCGTACGAATCCTCCGGGATGCGGGATATCCCAGGGACGCTGGGCTGTGACTCCGTCGAAAGGAGCCCCCGTGAAACCGAGTAGGCGACAACCAGGTACGGCGACGTCAGCAGGCCGGCCAGGTCCGAGCCGGTGGCATGCCTTGTGGGTCACCCTGGTGGCGGGCTTCATGATCCTTCTCGATGTGACGATTGTCGCGGTCGCCCTGCCCTCGATGCAAAGGGATCTGGGCGCCTCCCCGGCCTCAGTGCAATGGGTGGTGTCCGGGTATGCGCTGACGTTCGCCCTTGCGCTGGTGCTGGCCGGACGTCTTGGCGACGCGATCGGCCGGCGCCGGATCTTCCTCGGGGCGCTCGCGGCCTTTGTCTTGTGCAGCGTCGCGGCGGGGGCGGCCCCGACGATCACCGTGCTCGTCATCGCCCGCATGGCGCAAGGAATCGCCGCCGGCTGCCTTGCTCCTCAGAATTCCGCGCTGATCCAGCAGATGTTCACCGGAGCCGAGCGTGCTCGTGCCTTTGGCTTGTTCGGCGCCATCGTCGGTATCTCCAGTGCGGTCGGTCCGATCACCGGAGGCCTCATCCTCGCCTTGGCCACCGGACCCCAGGGCTGGCGCTGGATCTTCTTCGTCAACGTTCCCATCGGTGCCGTGGCACTCGTGTTCGGCCATCGACTGCTGCCCCGCGTCGCCCCGGGCAAGAGGGGACACCTCGATCTGCCGGGTGTCGCCCTGCTTGGCTGCGGTGTCCTGGCGGTCATGCTGCCGTTGGTCCTGGCCGACGCTGGCGGCCTGCGCCGTCTGTGGTGGCTCTTCCCAGCAGGGGCAGTGCTGCTGGTCGGCTTCGGGTGGTGGGAGCGCCGAGTCGCAACGCACGGCGGCCAACCGCTGCTGGATCCACGGTTGATTACCGAAACCCGCGGCTACGCCACCGGTGCCAGCCTGGCGACGCTCTACTTCATGGGATTCAGCGGTGTGTGGATCGTGTTCGCCCTGTTCTTCCAGAACGGCCTGGGCTATTCACCGCTGCAGTCCGGACTGGCTGTGACACCGTTCGCGGTGGGCTCCGCGGGCGCGGCCGTCGTAGCCGGGCGGCTCGTGGAGCGGATGGGCAGGCTGCTGACCGTGCTCGGCCTGGTCGGCGTCATCGTCGGGCTCGCCGCAGCGGCCCTGCTGCTCAGGTTCGCCCCGCCATCAGTCGCCGTCTGGGCCGCTGTCCCCGCCCTCCTCGTGGGCGGTATCGGCAGTGGCTTCGTCATCTCCCCGAATGTGACGATGACGCTGCGGGATGTGCCAGTGCGGATGGCGGGCGCCGCAGGCGGCGCGCTGCAGACCGGACAGCGGCTGGGCGGGGCGGTGGGGACGGCCGCGCTGCCCGGCACGTACTACCTGGTACTGGCCTCAAGCAAGGACGACTACCGGCTGGCCGTGGCAGCGTCCGTCGGCGTCGGCATCGTCGCCATCTGCGCGGCGTTGGGCATCTCACTGATCGAGTGGCGTACCGGCCGAGGCACAACCGCGGCCCCGTGCCCACCCGAAGTCGCCCACAGTCACTGCCATGCCACCCACATCTGAGACTGGTCGGACCAGACCAATACGCCGACGCGCACTCACCCTGCCACTACCAGGCGCCCCCAGTTGGCCTCGATCGACGCTGCGGGCGGGCTTAGATGTATTGATCATGGTGCTTGCTCCCGTTCGCCGGTCACGACGCGGGAGGCCGGGTCCATGCGGCGTCGGAAGCCGAGAACCGATGGGTGAATGCAGCCGTGGCGACGAGCAGGAGCAGTGCCAGGCCCAGAGCCGTGGAGAGGCCGACGCGCAGAAGGAGCAGGCCACCGATGAGGGCACCGAGGAACATCGCCAGAACGGACAGGACGCGCCGCCCGGGTCGCGGTCCAGTACCGCCTGCCGCCGTGGAGTCGGCGGCGAGTCCGGTGAGAGTCAGGGTGAGGACGGTCGTGGTGAGGTCGGGGACGCCGAGGCGCCGGACGACAGCGTTCTGCACCCCCATGCCCATCGCGAGGAGCACGATGAGCACGTACTGGACACCCGAAGTCACCTTGTCGTCGGTGGCCGCAGCCACGACCACCGTCACGGCCACCAACAGCACTTGCGCCCCGAGGGCGACGGTGAGCATTCGACCGCGATGCGTGCCCAGCCAGGCGTGCAGCCGGCCTCCGGCGAACGCGCCACCGAGGAAGGCCACAAGAGCGGTGACGGAGGCGGGCGCCGAAAGCCCCTGGGCACCGGCCAGTGCGAACCCGAGGAATACGACGTTGCCGGTCATGTTGGCGACGAAAACGTGGCCGAGTCCCAGATAGCTCACCGCATCGACCAGGCCTGTCACCACCGTGAGTGTGAGCATCAGCGGCGGGAGGGGGCCATGAGGATCGTCGCGCGGCGGGACGAGCGTATGAACGGCATCAGTCAACAGTTTGCGCATGCGGTGCCTTCCTCGACGGGCCTCAGCGAATGACGGCCCGCACGCGGACTACGGCGGCGGCTTCCGCAGGTAGTCGACGGCGGCGAGGTCGTCGTGGTCGTGGCCGGCTTCGACGGTTGCTTCCAGGCGGGCCCGGACAACCTGGAGCAGCGGGCTGGGGGCGGCAGCTGCCGCGGCCAGGTCGATGTCCTTCAGGGCGAGTTGCACCGCGAATCCGGGCGCATACGAGTCGTTGTCCATGAGGCCTACTTTCTGCAACTCGTACGGCATGGCGAGCGGGCCCGCCTCAAGCACCCGGACGAACGTCGCGTGGTCGACGCCGAGAGCGTCGCACAGCGCAAGGACATCGCTCATGGCGACCGTCGAGGCAGCCATCCAGGCGTTGACCGCAAGCTTGACGGCGCTGCCCTCGGTTCCCGTCCCGACATGCAGCACGGACGAGCCAAGATCGTCGAGAACGGGTCGCGCCCGCGCGAGGGCGTCCTCGGGGCCGGCGGCCAGCCAGACAAGTTTGCCCTGCCGAGCGGGCCCGGTGCTTCCCGAAACTGGTGCGTCGAGGTAGGCGACACCGTGATCACGCGCCAGACCGGCCAGGGCGTCGGCGCTCCGTGGCCCTACCGTGCTCGCCTGCACCCAGACGGCATCTCTGTCGAGCCGGTCGATGACATCCGACATGACCTCCGCGACCGCATCGCCATCACGGAGCACAGTGATAACGGCGGAGGCGCCGGAGACCGCATCGCCCACCGCGCTCACTGCTGTGACCCCGGCAGCGCCGTCCGCCACCGCACGGGCTCTCTCCTCCGTACGGTTCCACAGCCTTACCTCGTGGCCAGTATCGCCGAGCCGCGTTGCCATCGCGGCGCCCAGTGCACCTGCTCCGAGAACAGCGACGGTGGAAGCGTGAGCCATGGAGAACCCCTTATCTCTCCCCTTACCCATCTTCCACCGCCAACCCGAGTCTTTCCTGGCAAAGGAGCGCAGCGCCTTCACAAGCAGCAAGTCGATGATCGGTCACGTACCGGCTGGGGCGACTGGAAGATCGTCACGGCACCCTGCCGCGGTCGCTCGCGCCAATGCCGACAGGCCGCCCTTGATCAGCCGCAAGTTACCGCACGCCGCGAGGACCGCACTAACTCCCAGAAGGGCCTCGAGCTCCGCCACAGCCGCGTCCTCATCTGTGGCGTGGACGGTCGTGATGCCCAGCTCGGCGGCCGGCGAAAGGTTCACAGCGTGATCGTCCACGAACACGCACCGCTCGGCGGGCAGGCCGATCCGGTCCAGGGTCAGCCGATAGATCGCCAGATCGGGTTTGGCCATGCCGACCCGCTCGGAGACGACGTGCACGTCGAACAGGTCCCAGATGCCGACGCGCTCGTACGGGTTGAACGGGTCCGGCTTGCGGGTGCCCAGGTCGACGTCGGTGTCACCGTCGCGTTTGACGATCTCCTGCACCCCGAGTTCGGGGATGGTGAACGCCCGGGCGCAGCCGCCCGAGTCCTTGCCGTGCAGCACCAATGTGGTGGGTACACCGGCCTTCGCGGTGAACTGAGTGGGGACGTAGAAGTCCGTCACGGTCAGCGTGATGATCTGTCGCCCGGATGCGTCCGTACGTACGGGGGTCTCGGGGGTCTCGGGCGGCTCCTGCGAGTCGCCGCCGCCCCCGGAACCGCTGCCGTCGCCGCCTTCGACGATGAACGGGCCGCTCGCCGAGGTCTGCCGGCCCGGTGAGGGTGGGTCGAAGGAGACCCAACCGCCTGCCTGCAGCGCGGAGAGCATGGTCCAGGCGGCGACGGTCAGCATCACGACACCGGTGAGTCCGGCCAGCTTGCCCGAGAGTGCCTGGCTGCTGTGCCGGAACAGATAGCCGAGCAGGGCGAACAGCGGTGCGGTGCCCGCCACGAATCCGGCCATGACCGCAGCCCCGGCCACCGCCGAGCCGGAGGTGATGGCGAGGAGCTCCATCGAGAGGGTCACCCCGCAGGGCACCAGGACGGTGGCGAAGCCGACCAGGGTGGGGGTGGCGACCGTGTCGGTCTTCGCGCTGCGGCGCATCAGTCGGCCGAATGACGCCGGGGGCCTGGGCAGCAGCCGGCCCACGGCCTTGACCCCGATCAGGTCCAGGCGAATAGCACCATGGTGGCCCCGGCTGCGAGCAGCAGCACCGCCTGGGTACGAGGGCTGGGCTGCAGGGCGTTGCCGAAGACGCCCAGCAGGGCGCCGAGCACGGTGTGGGAGGCGAGCTTCCCTGCGAGGAAGGCTCCGACCGACGGCAGCGGCGTAGCGGTCTCCGGCGGGGAGGTGTTCGGCTTGGCGGTCGATTTCGAGACGGGGCTGCGGCGGCGGGTCACTGCGCCGGCCAGCAAGCCCCCCCTGTACGGCTGCGCACGAGGCACCACCGGCGAGCAGACCGGTACTCGCACCGGTGATCAGCAAAGCAACGGACGACAGCATGCGTCGTTACTCCTGTTCTGCGACGACGGCACGCGCACACGGAATATCCGGGCGTGCCGAGACGGACATGAGAAGACACGGCGTCCCGCGAGGCGTTCGCCTCACGGGTGGCCGACCGTCACGTCCGTGACACGCACAACCGGTGCAGATCAGGAGGAGCCGCCGCTGGCGGCGGAGCGTTGGGCTGCGTCATCAGGAATTCGGGCGCGCAGCCCGTCGCATGCGACTCCGTCGCGAGCACGGGGACTGCCGGGCTGTGCTGGGCGAGGATGCCCTTCGGTGCCACGCACTGTTCCTGGGCCATCGGGCAGCTCGGACCGTGGTCCGGCGACTCGGCGGCGGCCGGAGCCGCAGCATGCCCACTCATCACGACGTGCGACGACATCTCCATCGGGCCCGGCATCGCCATCGCCGGACGCGCCAGCCCCGTCAGACAGGCAAAGAGCGCGCACACCAGCAGCACTCCGGACCACGTCCGGAGCGACAGGGGCAGGCATCGCGACATGCGCGCCATGCTGGGCCAAGCCGCATCGGTAGCCGCTCGGCACCCTCGGGCCCGTGCGTCAGGGCGCGGGTCAGGATCCCGCGGGGACGCTTTCAATGATCTGGCAGACGACGGCGTTCTCCCCGGTCCGCCGCTTGGCCGGCCATGGCACGCGCGGTCCGGAGGGTGGTGCGCAGGGCCTGGAGGTCGGCGATGACCGGGCCGGGGCGGGTCGCGACCTGGGGCCGCTCCACGGCGGACCGTGCCGACGCCTTCGGCTTCCATTGGAGCGGGAGCGTCAGTCCAGCAAGCACATCACCTTCGACTGGTCGGGCCCCGATTAAGGCCAGCCATTACGCAGAAGCCATAGGCAGCGGTAGTCACCGCAGGGGCCCGAGTCGTTCCTCGGACGGTGGTGCCGGCCGTGGACGGCGCGCGATGCTGGGGGCATGGACATCGAGATCCTCGTCGTACCCGACTGTCCGCACACCGAGTCGGCGGCCGAGCTGCTGCGGCAGGCTCTCGACGAAGTCGGCCTGCACAGTGCCACGGTGACCACGCGCGTGGTCACCGGCCATCTTGAGGCCGAACAGCGCGGCTTCACAGGGTCGCCGACCTTCCTGATCGACGGACGCGACCCGTTCGCCGAGGCCGGGCGCCCGGCGGGACTGGCGTGCCGGGTGTACCCGACAGCGGACGGCCGTGCCGGTCTCCCCAGCCTCGACCAGCTGCGCCAGGCGCTGACCGACCGCCGCCACGACCAGGGCCTCGCCGACGCGCAACGGCACCACTGGCAGAACACCTACTCGGCCCACCCGGGCATGTACGGCGATCAGCCCTCCACCGCTGCGGTCCACGCCGCCGCTGTCTTCCATGCGGCCGGAGCCAAGGATGTGCTGGAGCTGGGGGCCGGGCACGGCCGCGACGCCCTGCACTTCGCCCGCGAGGGCTTCACCGTGCAAGCCACCGACTTCAGCGCCACAGGCCTTCAGCAGCTACAGGAGGCCGCCCGCATCCAGGACGTCGCAGATCGAATCAGCACCGCCGTCCACGATGTCCGCGAGCCGCTGGCGCTACCGGACGCCTCGGTTGACGCGGTCTTCGCGCACATGCTGCTGTGCATGGCCCTGTCCACTCCAGAAATCCACGCCCTGGTCCACGAGGTCCACCGAGTGCTACGGCCGGGCGGAGTGTTCATCTATACCGCCCGACACACCGGCGACAGCCACTACGGCACCGGCACCCCGCACGGCGACGACATCTACGAACACGGAGGCTTCGCCGTGCACTTCTTCTCGCGCGACCTGGTCGGCGCACTGTCCGACAACTGGATCCTGAACGAAGTCCATGGCTTCGAGGAAGGCGAACTACCGCGCCGCTTGTGGCGTGTCACTCAGACCCGAACCCTGTGACCCAGTTCCTGGGCCGTTCCAGCGTGCGTACAGCCGCATTCCCAAGCTTGGGGCGCGGGTTCAATTGTCGTCATCCGCCCTCGACAGCGGTCCAGTTCAGCGACCTGTCGGTGAGGTCAGGTGCAGCAGTCGCATCCGAGCCGGCAGTCGCACCCACCAGCCTCGCTCCTCGGCGAAGCAGCCGGGGCGGGGGCGCAACAGCCCTTGCCCTGCCATGCATCACGACCTTCCTTGACCGCGACAGCGGCGATGACCAGCGCGGCGGCCGGGTCGGCCCAGGACCAGCCGAGGGCGGCATTGAGAACCAGACCGACCAGGAGGACCGCGGAGAGGTAGGTGCACAGCAGGGTCTGCTTGGAGTCGGTGACCGCGCTGGCCGAGCCGATTTCGCGACCGGCCCGGCGCTGGGCGGCGGACAGGAACGGCATCACCGCGAGCGACAGGACGGCGATGGCGATACCGGCGACAGAGCGGTCGGCCTCACCGGAACCGGCCAACGCGCCGACCGAGTCGACGGCGACATATGCGGCAAGCGCGAAGAAGGACACGGAGATGATCCGCAGCGTGACCTTCTCCCGCGCCTCGCGCACAGCGTGGTCGCGGGCGGAGAACTGCCAGGCGACCGCGGTAGCGGAGGAGACCTCGATGACGGAATCGAGGCCGAAGCCAATCAGGGCGGTGGAGGAGGCGGGCATCCCGGCGGTGATCGCGACGATCGCCTCGATGGCGTTGTAGGTGATGGTGGCTGCGACCAGCAGGCGTATTCGGCGGGCCAGCACATCACGGCGGGCCGGCGACGGACCCAGCGAAATCGAGGCCATCAGCAGCAGCCCTCCGTCTCGGGATCCAGGCACGTCTTGTCGGCCTCGATCGCGACGACGGCGCTGCGCAGGTCGTCCAGGGCGTGGCCGAGGCGTTCGTCTGCAAGTTCGTAGCGTGTGCGCCGACCGTCGGGCACGGTGACGACCAGGCCGCAGTCGCGCAGGCAGGCGAGATGGTTCGACAGCCGGGTCCGGGAGATCCCGAACTGGTCGGCCAGATCGGACGGGTACGCGGGAGCCTGGCGCAGCGCGAGCAGCAGGCGGCAGCGGATCGGATCGGCGAGCGCGCGGCCGAAACGGGCCAGCACCTCAATGTCAGGAGCGACGGTCAGCACACAACAACAGTACAAGGAATCCTGAATTCAGGAAACCGTGGATCGACGTTGCCGCAGGCCGAGTCCTCGCCTCCTGGAACCTGGTCGGCGCCGCGATCGGGGAACAGCGGCCCTGCCTGTCACGGCCGCGCCCTTGGCGCAGAGACAAGGAGAAAGCACAGGTCACAGGGGGCGCATGGGTCGTGGTGGTCGCATGTGGTCGCACGAGAATGAGGGTGTCGGCCCTTTCCTCCGCCTCCTGGAGGCGATCCGCATGCGTACCACCGCCGACCGCGGCCGCATCTACCGCAGATGTGGCTGCCGGGACACACTGCATCACCAGCTCGGAGCGCACTGCCCCCACCTGCTCACCGACGGTGACCACGGGACGTGGACCTTTGCGGTCGATGTCCCGACCCCACGCCGCCACCGGACGACCGTGCGCAGGGGCGGCTTCGACAACCACGACGCAGCCGAGACCGCACTCCGCAGATTCCTCGAGGGCGAGGCCGGCGGATTCAACGCCGACCCGAACCAGAGCGTCGACGACTACCTGAGTACCTGGCTGGCCACCAAGGCGCTCGTGCTCAAGCCGACCACCATGGCGCGTTACCGGGACTACGTCCACAACGACCTCGCGCCCGCCTTCGGCATCCTCAAGCTGGACGAGCTCGGACACCGTCACATCGCGGCCTTCGTCACCGGCGAGCTCGCCGCAGGCCGCGGCAAGACCACCCTCTACCGCTGCCTGGCCACCCTCTCCAGCGCACTCGGCGACGCGGTCCGCCAGCATCGCCTCGCCCACAATCCCGCCAGTCCCCCGGCACTTCACCGGCCACCGTCGCCCGAGCGACGGATCTGGACCGCGGACGAGGCCGTCCGCTTCCTCCAGCACTGCCATCAGGCCGATCCGGACATGGCCGACCTGTTCGAGTTCCTCATCGGCACCGGCATGCGCAAAGGAGAGACCCTCGGTCTGCACTGGGACGACGTCCACCTCGCCGAGCGTGTCCTCTATGTACGTTGCACGCTCTCCGCGATCGACAACAACCACCTCGTCATCACCAGCCCGAAGACCCGTACCAGCAGGAACTGGGTCGCCATCTCACCCCGCGTCGCCACCGCACTCCAGCACCGGGCCCGGTCCAGGGCCCGCCGCCACAGCGACCCCAGCGATCCCTTCACCGGACTCGTCTTCTGCAGACCCGACGGCCGACCCATGCGACCCCACACCGTCCTCGACCGGCTCCGGCAACTCTCCAAAGAGGCCGGTGTACCGCGGGTGACCGTTCACGACCTGCGACACCTGGCCGCCACCATCACCATCACCGCCGGCGTCCCCCTCCCCGTGGTCTCCAAGACGCTGCGGCACTCCACGCTGTCGACCACCGCCAACATCTACAGCCACCTCACCCAACAGGCAGCCCGCGAAGCCGTCGACACCATCGACCACACGCTGACCAAAGCCGAGAAGACCAGGACGTGGACAGGCCGCGCGGCGTGGCTGCGACCACCACGCGACCACATCCAGCACCTCCGCGAAGCCCTCAACCGGCTCCGCTCCCCCGCCCCGACCGCGTTCAGCACCATGGCGAACCAGCCCCGAAGCGGGCGTGCGACCACACTGCGACCACCAGCATTCCGGGCACGGAAAAGGCCGTCCTCTCATGTGTGAGAGAACGGCCTCCGACCTGCGTAAACGCTGGTCGGGACGACAGGATTTGAACCTGCGACCCCTTGACCCCCAGTCAAGTGCGCTACCAAGCTGCGCCACGTCCCGATACCCGCTGACCTGGGGTTTCCCCTGGCCGAACGCGCAGGAGAACAATACCGCACTTCGCGGGGTGGTCGCGCGCACCTGTCGCGGGCCGGGGGCGGGCTTGACCTCAAGCGGACTTGAGGTTGCACGATCAGTGCATGACACAGGCAACCGCGGACACGGGGTTCCGCTACGAGGATCTGGGCCGGCTCATCGCGCTCATGACCGGGGCCGAGAAGCACGCGCCCGCCGCTCACTCCACGCTCGACGTTTTGTGGGTGCTCTACGACCGGGTGCTGCGCGTGGAGCCCGAGGCGGCCGAGGAGGCCGGGCGGGACCGGTTCCTGCTCTCCAAGGGGCACGGGCCGATGGCGTACTACGCCGTACTCGCCGCCAAGGGGTTCTTCCCGGTGGACTGGCTGCGCGGCTTCGGATCGTACGACTCGCCCCTCGGGCACCACCCGGACCGCACGCTGATCCCCGGAGTGGAGATCGGCAGCGGTTCGCTCGGGCACGGGCTGCCGCTCGCCGTCGGCAGCGCGCTCGGGCTGCGGGCGCAGGGGCTGGACGAGCCGGCGGTGTGGGTGCTGATCGGGGACGCGGAGCTCGACGAGGGCAGCAACCACGAGGCCATCGCCTACGCCGGCGCCGCCGGGCTGGAGCGGCTGCACACCGTGGTGATCGACAACGACTCCGCGACCCACGGCTGGCGCGGCGGGATCGCCTCCCGCTTCGAGGCCGCCGGCTGGTCGGCGGTGACCGTCGACGGACGGGACCACGCGGCGCTGCACGCCGCCTTCACCACACCGCATCCGGGCCGGCCCCACGCCGTCATCGCCCGTGTCGAGAAGAAGCAGTAGAGGGGTTGGTCGTGGACAACATGAGGGAGCGCTTCGTCTCCGTCACTTCGCGCGCGCTCGACGGGGATCCGCGGCTGGCGCTCGTGCTCGCCGAGATCACCATGGACGGGTTCCGGCCCGCCCGGCAGCGCCATCCGGATCGGGTGGTCAACGTCGGGATCCGGGAGCAGCTGCTGATCGGGGTCGGCGGCGGGCTGGCCCTGACCGGGCTGAGGCCGATCGTGCACACGTTCGCCAGCTTCCTGGTGGAGCGGCCGTTCGAGCAGGTCAAGCTGGACTTCGGGCACCAGGGCACGGGCGGAGTGCTGGTCAGCGCGAGCGCCAGCTACGACTGGCCGGCCGGCGGGCTCACGCACATGGCGCCGGGCGACGTGGCGCTGATGGACACCCTCCACGGCTGGACCGTCCACGTGCCGGGGCACCCGGACGAGGCCGAGGCGCTGCTGCGGCACGCCTACGCCGCCGGGGACGACAAGGTCTACGTACGCCTCTCGCAGCAGTCGAACGCCGCCCCGCGCCCGGTGGACGGCGCGGGCTTCCTGACCGTGCGGGAGGGCGGCCCCGGCGCCGCCGTCGTCGTCGCCGCCGGGCCGCTGCTGGACAACGTGCTCGCCGCGACGGAGGGGTTGGACGTGACCGTGCTGTACGCCACCACCGTGCGGCCCTTCGACGACGCGGCCCTGCGCGGGGCGGTCGGCCGGGGCAGGGCCGACGTCGTCCTCGTCGAGCCGTACCTGGCCGGCACCTCCACGGCCGCCACCGCCCAGGCCCTGACGCACGTCCCGCACCGGGTCCTCGGCCTCGGCGTCGGCCGCGCCGAGCTCCGCCGCTACGGCACGATGGAGGAGCACACCGCCGCGCACGGCCTCGATCCGCACTCCCTCCGCGAGCGGATCGGCGCCTTCGTCCAGCCCCGCTAGCGGGCCGGTTCCGGGTGGGCCGCGACGGGGCGTCCGGGGGCCGCCGGGAGCCGGGCGATCGGCAGACCCGCTGCCGGCGGCCGTAGCGGCCGCCACCGGCAACCGCTCCCGGGCGGCCGCTCAGCCGGTGCGCAGGGTGTCCTCCCGGGCGTGGATGATCTCCAGGAGGTCCGCCGCCAGCGATTTGGCCGTGGCCAGGCCCTTCAGGCCCCAGCGGCGGGGTTCCACGTCGACCGCGCAGACCGTGCCCAGGACGGCCCCCGTCCGGTCGATCAGCGGGGCGCCCACGTACGAGCGGACCCCGCTCTCGTCCACCACCGCGTTGCCCGCGAAGCGCGCGAAGTCCCGTACGTCCTCCAGCACCAGCGCCCGGCGCCGCACCACCACGTGCGGGCAGTACCCGTGGTCCCGGGGCAGCACCCGCGCCGGGTACCCGCTCGCCGGCGCGTCCGGCGCGTGGTGCAGCCCGGCGAAGAACTGCCGCTCCTCACCGACGAAGTTGACCCCCGCGTACGGGGCCGCCAGGACCTCGGCGATCTGCCGGGCGAAGGCGTCGAGCTCCGTGTCCGCCCGCTCCCCCAGGCCCAGTTCGCGCAGCCGGACGGCGCGCGCGGGCGCCTCCCGGTCCACCGGCGTGAGCAGCAGGTGTCCGGTCGACTCGTAGTACGTCATCGCGGTTTCCCCCCATCCCGATTCCATGACTTCGACGACTTGTCCGTCGCCGCCGTGAAGAGCAAGTGGTGGACCAGGGCGGCCAGCGCCCCGGTCCCCGAGCTGGCCAGCCGCGCGTCGCACCGTACGACGGGCACCTCCGTCCCGAGCCCCACCGCCTCGCGCACCTCGGCGGCGGTGTAGCGGTGGCCCTCGTCGAACTCGTTGACGGCGACGATGAACCCGATGCCGCGCCGCTCGAAGAAGTCCACCGCCGGGAAGCAGTCGGCGAGCCGGCGGGTGTCCGCGAGCACCACCGCGCCGAGCGCGCCCGCGCACAGCTCCTCCCACAGGAACCAGAAGCGCTGCTGCCCCGGCGTCCCGAAGAGGTAGAGGACGTGCCGCTCGTCCAGGGTGATCCGGCCGAAGTCGAGCGCGACGGTCGTCGACGTCTTCGCCTCCACCCCGTCGAGCGGGTCGGGTTCCTCGCTGAGCCCGCTGAGCAGCTCCTCCGTGCACAGCGGCTCGATCTCGCTCACCGCGCCCACGAAGGTCGTCTTGCCCGCCCCGAACCCGCCCGCGACCAGGATCTTCAGCGTCGCGGGCAGGGCCGGGGCGAGGCGGGTGTCACAGTCGTCGGCGTAGGCCATCGAGCACCGCCCGGAGCAGGTTCTGGTCGTCGGCGGCGACGTATCCGCCGCCCGGGAACCGCGGCGCCTGCGCCGTGACGGCCCCGAATTCCATCAGGTCGGACAGCAGCACCTTCACCACCACCGCCGGCAGCCGCAGCTGTCCGGCCACCTCGGCGACGGTGACGGCCGCGGAGCCCGCGCACAGGCGCAGCGCCAGCGTGTGCTCCGCGCCGAGCGGGCCGCGCGGCCGTACCCCCGTCGCGGTCACCAGGGACAGCAGGTCGAGCGCGGCGGCCGGACGGGTCCGCCCGCCGCTGGCGGTGTACGGGCGCATCACCCGGCCCGCCGAATCGTCGAGCCAGGGAGTGTCCCGCGGAGCGCCCATGCCGTACGGGGCGCGGGCGCGCATCACTCCGGGTCGCCGACGGGCCGCCGCGGCGGGGCCGCCAGGTACGGTCGGACGCTCTTGACCAGCATCGCCATCTCGTAGCCGAGCACGCCCGCGTCGGCCTCCCGGTCGGCCAGGACCGCGAGGCAGGTGCCCGCCCCGGCGGCCGACACGAACACGAGCGCGGTGTCGAGCTCGACCACCACCTGACGGACCTCCGCGCCGTCCCCGAACCGGGATCCGGCGCTCCGCCCGAGCGAGTACAGCCCGGAGGCCAGGGCCGCCAGGTGGTCGGC
Organism: Streptomyces sp. NPDC051109; assembly: GCF_044455885.1. Lineage (NCBI taxonomy): Bacteria > Bacillati > Actinomycetota > Actinomycetes > Kitasatosporales > Streptomycetaceae > Streptomyces > Streptomyces sp. NPDC051109. The sequence continues at coordinate 56,226 of NZ_JBITFF010000009.1, read as the reverse complement.
GCTGTCTTTGTCGAGGCCGTGGACGCACGTGACGAGGCCGTCGGCGGTGAGGAGGACCGCGCTGCGCGTGTAGGGGACCCGCTGGACCAGGCCGCTGAGCAGCCAGTCGAGGTCCGAGAGCCGGCTGGTCTTCGTCGCCGCTTCGCCGCCCATGGTGGTGCGCTCCTTGCTGAGGTGAGAGGTCGGGGTCATAGCTGGTTCTCCGACTGGGCGAGGCCGAAGCCCCGTTGGAAGGCGGCCATCAGGCCCGGGTCGTGCACGGGTTGTTCGGGTGTGTCGGCCGGCCGCGGGGCGGGGGCGTCCCGCAGCTGCGGGACGAGGTGGTGCTGGGCCCGGCGCCGGGGCAGCGGCGGCCGGTCGGGATCCGTGCGGGCGGCCGGTACGGAGACCACCGCCATGGCCGGCGGGGCCACCGGCGCGGGCGCGAAAGCGGGCGCGGGCGCGGGCGCGGGCGTGGCGGCGGGCACGGGCGTGGCGGCGGGCACGGGCGTGGCGGCGGGCACGGGCGCCGGATGCGCCGGCTCCCGTACGACGGGCCTCGCGGCCGGCCGTACGGCCGGTCCCGCGCCCGGGCTCACGGCCGGCGCCCGGCCCGGCGGGATCACGTCCAGCCCCAGGTCGAGGCCCAGGTCCAGGGTCGTCTCGACGTCCGGCACCTCCCTCGGCTCCGGCGGCCGCACACGCGTCCGCGGGTGCGGCGCGGACGGCGCCGCCCAGGTCGGTGCCGCCGGCTCCGGCTCCCGTCGGAGCGGTGGTTCCGGCCTCGGCCTCGGCTGCGGCTGCGGCTGCGGCTGCGGCTGCGGCACCGCCACCCGTACGGGCTCCAGCGGAGGCATGCCGGCGCCCCCGTCACCGGTCCCCCACGACGTGGCCCGGGAGCCCCCGAGCGCATCTGCGGCGCTCGGCGCCTCCGCCCCCAGCAGCTCCTGCGGCAGCACCAGCACCGCGAGCACCCCGCCGTAGATGTTGGACTTGAGCTCGACGGCGATCCCGTGCCGCCGGGCCAGAGCCGACACCACGAACAGGCCGATCCGTCCGTCCGCCAGCAGGTGCCGGACGCTGATCTGGTCGGGGTCGACGAGCAGGGCGTTCATCCGGTGCTGCTCCGCGGCCGGCAGGCCCAGCCCGCGGTCCTCCACCTCGACGGCGATGCCCGCGGTGACCCGCTCGGCGCGCACCACCACGTCGGTGTCGGGGGCGGAGAACACCGTGGCGTTCTCGACCAGTTCGGCCAGCAGGTGCACGACGTCGGCGACGGCGTGGCCCCGTACGGTGCCGCACGCCGGGGGCACCACCTTGACCCGCGTGTACTGCTCGACCTCCGCGACGGAGGAGCGCAGCACCTCGCTCAGGTCGATGGGCCGGGTCCACTGGCGCCGGGAGGCGGCGCCGCCGAGCACGGCCAGGTTCTCGGCGTGGCGGCGGATCCGGGTGGCGAGGTGGTCGACGTGGAAGAGCTCCTTGAGGAGGTCGGGGTCCTCGACCGTGTCCTCCAGCTCGTCGAGCAGCGAGATCTCCCGGTGCACGAGGGACTGGAGGCGGCGCGCGAGGTTGACGAAGACCTCGACCTTGCGGTCGCTGTCGGACGGCGCGGCCGGGCCGGCCAGCCGTACGAGGGTCGTGTGCGCGTGTTCGCGGGCGCCGCGCAGCTCCTGGGAGAGCAGCCAGAACTCGTCGACGCGGTCCGGGTCGGTCCCGGGCGGCGGCGCCGTCGGTCCGCCGCGGACCGGGCGGACCGGCGGCTCGCCCCGTTCCAGCCGCTCGGCGGCGGTGCGCAGCTCCTGGCGTCCGCGCACACTGGAGCGGCGCAGTGCCTCGCAGCGGTCCCGGACGGCCTTGGCCGAGCGCTGGGCTCCGAGCAGGGCGGCGGCCAGCGCGCCGATGACGAGCAGCGCGCAGCCCGCGAGGACCGGCCAGAGCCGGGCGTCCCGCTCCCCCGCGCCCCCGCCGAGCTGCAGCGTGAAGATCACCGCGGCGGCGCCGCTGAGCGCGGCGGCGAGCGTGGGCAGCAGAGCGGCGCGGACCAGCTGGGGCCGTATCTGCCGGCCGGGACCGGTGACGGAGTGTCTCGACGGGGCGTGGCGGGCGGCGCGGAGTCCGGACATCGGCGTCCTCTACGTGGGGCCCGGGCCCCCAGGGTTCCGGGGCCCGGTGTGGATCACGGTGTTGATCACCGGATACCCACGCTAGACCGCAGGATCCCGCCGCTGACAGCCAGTTGGGGAACTTCGCCGGGGTGCTTCCCGCTCCCGATGGAGCGCTCGTACGGCAGCCCGAATCCGCCGGGGGGCGCACGTTCGCGAGGACCGTACGGGACGCGCACCCCCCATCCGCGGAAACAACCCCCTACGAGCCGACGGCCTCCGGTTCCTCGTGCGCCGCGGCCGAGGGCCGGGCGGTCGCGACCGGGCGGGACGGCGTCGCCGGGACGGGCGTGGCCGAGGCCACGAACGGGCGCCACCACGGCTCGCTCGGGGCGCCCGCGTCGCCCGGCTCGAACGGCTGGCCCGGGATCGGCAGCGCGATCGCCGCCCCGGTGGCCTCGGCGGCGGCCATGGTGCCCTCGCCGGGCTCGTCCCACGGGTGCAGCGCCAGGTTGAAGGTGCCCCAGTGGATCGGCAGCATGGTGCCGTGCGGGATCCCGCCCTGGAGGTCGAGGTGGGCCTGCATGCCCTCCTCGGGGGTCATGTGGATGTCGGGCCAGTACTCCGAGTACGCACCGATCTGGATCATGGTGGCGTCGAAGGGGCCGTGCGCGGCGCCGATCTCCGCGAACCCGGGGAAGTACCCGGTGTCGCCGCTGTGGAAGATCCGGTGCTCGTCGCCCGCGACCACCCACGAGGCCCACAGGGTGTTCTGCTGGTTGCGCAGGCCGCGCCCGCAGAAGTGCCGTGCCGGGGTCGCCGTCAGGGAGAGCCCCGCGATCTCGGTGGCCTCGTTCCAGTCGAGCTCGCGCAGCCGGTTCGGCGACACCCCCCAGCGCTCCAGGTGGGCGCCGACGCCGAGCGGCACGGCGAAGACCGTGTCCGTCCCGGCCAGCTCCTTGATGGTCGGCAGGTCGAGGTGGTCGTAGTGGTCGTGCGAGATCACCACGGCGTCGACCGGCCCCAGCGAGGCCAGCGGTACGGGGACGGGGTGCAGGCGCTTGGGCCCGGCGAACGGGAACGGGGAGCACCGCTCACCCCACACCGGGTCGAACAGCACCCGCCGCCCGTCGATCTCCGCGAGCACGCCCGAGTGCCCCATCCAGGTCAGGCGCAAGCCGCTCACCGGCGGCTTCGCCAGCTCGGCGAGCGTCGTCGGGTACACCGGGATCGGCGCGCCCGGGTTGCGCCGGGTCCGCTGCTCCTTGTGGAAGTAGATCTTGGCGAACTCCGTCATGGAGCCGGAGGGCCTGGTCCGGGCCCCGACCGGGTTCTGGAAGACGCCGTCGGCGAAGTTCGGCGAGCGCCGGATCCGCTCCAGGCGGGCACCGGACGGATCCGCGCCGAAGGCTTCGGGCCGCAGGGCGCGCAGCCGGGGACGCAGGGGACGGGAGCCGGTCAAAGCGCCTCCTGGGAGGGTGGGGCGGATGGGCGTGAGGCAGTACGGAGTACCGGTCTACCACCTTGCCAACGCGCACCGGCCCCGAAGGATTCCGCCGCGCGCCTGCGTCCTCGCTCCCGCTCCTCCCGCCCCCTCCGCGGCCCTTGCGTCCCCTTCCCCCGCGCCCGCCCCGCCTTCTACAGCGGCAGCAGGTCCGGACGCTTCGCCTCCACGTGGTCCCCGGAGGACTCCCCGCGCAGCCGCCGCCCGATCCAGGGCACCAGATACTCCCGCGCCCACTGGATGTTGTCCCGGGTCACGTCCACCGAGCCGCGCGGCTGCTGCGGCGGCCACGGCTGGTCGGGGTCGGTCGGCACCTCCAGCCCCAGCACCTGGGCGGCGCGCAGCGCGACCCGGGTGTGCCCCTCGGGCGACAGGTGCAGCCGGTCGTCGTCCCAAGCCCGGCGGTCCTGCACGGACTTCAGGGACCAGAGGTCGAGCACCGGGCAGTCGTAGCGGTCTGCGATGGCGCGCACGTGCGCGTTGTACGTCGCGATCTTGCCCCGCAGGTGCTTGAGGACCGGAACGCCCCGGGTGTCGAAGCCCGTGGTGATCATGACCTGGCCGACGGCCCCGGTGAGGTCGGCGACCGCCGCCTCGAACCGCTCCGCCGCGTCGTCCGGGTCGCTGCCGGGCCGGATGATGTCGTTGCCGCCCGCGCAGAAGCTCACCAGGTCGGGTGCGAGCTCCTTGGCCCGGGGGACCTGTTCGGCCACGATCTGGTCGAGGAGGCGCCCCCGCACGGCCAGGTTCGCGTACCGGAATTCGTTTTCCTCGCGCTGATCGGCCAGGAGTACGGCCAGCCGGTCCGCCCAGCCGAGAAAGGTCCCCCCGGGCCCCGGGTCCCCCACACCCTCGGTGAAGCTGTCCCCGATCGCCGCGTACGAGCCGATGGTCTTGAGTGTCGTCTTCGTCGCTGCCACGAGAACACATCCTTCACCCCGGCACGTGACCTACGCCACCGTAGGCAGGGGTTGACGGACCGTGATCTATACCACCCGGTCGGTACGGAATAACAGCGCGTGGGGCCGGGACCCCCCTCGGGTCCCGGCCCCACGTGTCCGGCTGCCTCTCCGACGGCGAGCCGTCAGATGCTCACGCCCTTCGAGCGGAGGTAGGCGAGCGGGTCGATGTCCGAGCCGTAGGACGGCCCGGTGCGGATCTCGAAGTGCAGGTGCGGGCCGGTCGAGTTGCCGGTGGAGCCGGAGAGGCCGATGGTCTGGCCGCCGGTGACGCTCTGGCCGACCGAGACGGAGAGCTGGGAGAGGTGGCCGTACTGGGAGTACTTGCCGTCGGCGTGACGGATGACGACCTCGTTGCCGTACGCGCCGCCCCAGCCGGCGGAGACCACGGTGCCCGCGCCGACGGCGCGGACGGTGGTGCCCGAGCTCGCGATGAAGTCGACACCGGTGTGGTAACCGCTGGACCACATGGCGCCGGGGGTCTTGTACTGGGTGGAGATCCCGCCACCGCCGACGGGGGCGACGAAGCCGGCGGCGCTGACCGTGCCGGCGGCGGACTTGGCGGCGGCGCTCTTCTTGGCGGGCGCGGGCGCGGGCGCGGGCGCGGCGGGGGCCGGAGCGGCGGGGGCCGGAGCGGCGGCCGCGGAGCCCTCGGCGTCCGAGGCGGAGGCCGGGGCGGAGTCCGAGGACTTCTTCGCCGGGGCCGGGGCCGCCTTCTCCGCGGGAGCCGGGGCGTCCCCGCCCTTCACGCCGAGGGCCAGCTTCAGCCCGGGGTGGATCAGCGAGGGGTCGGCGCCGACGGCCTCGCGGTTGTCGGCGTACAGCTGCTGCCAGCCGCCCGAGAGGTGGCGGTCCTGGGCGATCTTGGAGAGGTAGTCCCCCGGCACGACCGTGTAGACGGCCGAAGTGGCCGGGGAGCCCTGCTCGGCAGCGGCGGGCGCGGCCTGGAGGGCCGCCGGCAACTGCGGGGCCTGCACGGGAGCCGCAGCGGGTGCGGCGGCCGGAGCGCCGGCCGCGTGGGCGCCGGCGGCACCCAGCAGCGGCAGCGCGAGGGCCGCACCGCCGGTGCCCGCGACGGCGAAGCCGCGCGCCACGGAACGGGACTTGGGACGTCGGTGCTTACCCTTTGCAGGCATGGCGAATTCCTCTCCGTCGCCTGCGAGGTGAGCTGTCGGGTTCGGACTGGAGATGTCCGGCCGTGCATGAACAGAACATGAACGGCTTCACCCCGAGCTGCTCCGATGCGAATGATCGGGAACAGCGGCCTACCTGGTTCCCCCGCTCCTGCCGCGCGCGTGAATAGTCGGGTGCGGTTTCCGGACGGCGGCAGGATTCGGCGGTCCATCCGGATCGATCGCGAAGGTAATCGAGTTGAGCCGCACCGAACAAGCCACGAATTTCCTGACGGATTCACAGAAGCGGGAATCCGCCGGAATTCCGGTCACCCTGCGTCCATTCCCCGGCGCCAACAACCGCCCCGGCCGGGCCATTCGGCTTCGACGATCAGGCACTCACGGTCACCGTATGATCTGGCTCACGGGGCCGCGCCCGATCTCGCCTCCGGTTATGGCAAGTTGGCCCCAAGTAGTGTAATTCGGACAGATCGCGACGACGCGGAGGAGTTCCCGTGACCCAGCAGATACCCCGGCCCCCGCGGACGGAGCCCGTACCGGAGCCCGAACTCGCGGGGGTGCGCAACTTCCGTGACGTGGGCGGCCTCCCGACCACCGACGGCCGGAGGGTCAAGCCGGGAATACTGTTCCGTAGCGGACATCTGGCACATGCCACCGAAACCGATGCAGAATTCCTCGCATCGCTCGGCCTGCACACCGTCTTCGACTTCCGCAACGACGCCGACCACGCCCTGGAGGGGCCAGACGTCGAGCTCCCCGGCGTACGGAACGTCAACATCCCGCTGTCGGATCCGGCCGACGGCAAGGAGTTCTGGAAGATGGTCCGCGACGGCGGCATCGAACAGCTCCGCGGACTCCTCGGCGGGGGGAGGGCCGCCGACCGGATGGCCACGTCGTACCGCTCGATGATCGAGAACCGCACCGCCGAGCACAGCCGGGTCGTGCACGCCCTCGCCGAGGAGAGCGTTCCGGCGCTCATGCACTGCGCGGCCGGCAAGGACCGGGCCGGCCTGGCGATCGCCGTCACCCTGCTCGCGCTGGGCGTCGAGCGCGAGGCGATCGTGGCGGACTACCTGGAGTCCAACGCCCCGCACCGCCGCTACCGGGTGCGCCGCGGCAGCGATGCGCCCGAGGCCCGCTCCCCCGAGGTGATGGAGTTGCTCTCGCCGCTCTTCGACGCCCGGGCCGAGTACCTGACGGCCGCCTTCGACGCCATCGACGAGCACTGGGGCGGGGTCGACCGGTACCTCGCCGAGGGCCTCGGACTCGCGCCCGAGACCCTCGACCGGCTGCGGGACCGGCTGCTCGACTGAGCCCGGCCGCCGTGAGCAGGAGCAGGCCGTCAGCCGCCGCCGACGGCCTGCTTCACCAGCGTCCTGCCGAAGTCCCACATCAGGGCGCCCCCGCCGTGCGCCTCGTCCATGACCTCGCGGAAGGCTCCGACGAACCGGTCGACGTCCCCCTCGTCCACGATCAGCGGCGGGATCAGCTTGATGACCTCCAGGTGGTCGCCCGACACCTGCGTCAGGATCCGGTGCTTCTGCAGCAGCGGCACCACGACCATCTGCGCGAAGAGCCCCTTGCGGGCGGCCTGGAGCATGGTCCACCGGCTGCGCAGCCCGAGCGAGGACGGCCGCCCGAACTCGATCCCGATCATCAGGCCGCGCCCGCGCACCTCGTGGAGCAGCTCGTACTCGTCCACGAGCGCGGCGAGCCGCCCGCGCAGCAGGTCGCCCGTCGCGCGGGCGTTCGCGACCACCGACTCGTCCTCCATGACGGAGAGCACCGCGAGCCCGGCCGCCATCGCCTGCGCGTTGGAGCCGAAGCTGGCGGAGTGCACGAGCACCCGGTCCATGGACGAGTAGACCTTCTTGAAGATCCAGTCCTTGCCCAGGGTCGCGCCCACCGGCACGTAACCGCCCGAAAGGGCCTTGGCCACGCACACCAGGTCCGGCTCCACGCCCGGCTCGTGCTGGTACGCGTAGAAATCACCGGTCCGGCCGAGACCCGTCTGCACCTCGTCCGCGATCAGCAGGGCCTTGTGCCGGTGGAGCAGCTCCTGCGCCGCCCGCAGGAATCCGGGCGGGGCCGCGAGCACGCCCTTGCCCTGGACCGGTTCGACGACGAAGGCGGCGACGTCGCCCCGCTTCAGCTCCCGCTCCAGGGCGGCCAGGTCCCCGAGGGCGATCTTCGTATCGGGCAGCAGCGGTGCGAAGCCGTCGCGGAACCCGCCCTCCCCGTTGACCGAGAGCGAGCCCGTGGTCAGGCCGTGGAAGGCGTGGTCGCAGTAGAGGACCCTCGTCCGTCCCGTGGCGTACCGGGCGAACTTCAGGGCCGTCTCCACCGCCTCGGTGCCGCTGTTGCCGAAGAAGACCCGGTCCAGGTGCGGGCTGTACGAGAGCAGCTTCTCCGCCAGCAGCCCGGGCAGCGGCTGGCAGTCGAAGCGGGTCAGGTCGGCGAGCTGCGCGTCCAGGACGTCGTGCAGGGCCCGGCGGACCACCGGGTGGTGCCGGCCCAGGCCCATCACCCCGAACCCGGCCAGCATGTCCAGGTAGTCGTTGCCCTCGGCGTCCCAGAAGTGCGCGCCCTCGGCCCGTACGTAGACCTTGTCGAAGCCGATCGTGTGCAGCATCCGGGGCAGCTGGTGGTTGAGGTGGCGCGCGTGGAGCTCGTACCGTTCCCCGCCCCGCTCGTCCAGCAGGGCGCGGAGGTCGAAGCCGGTCACTGCTTCTCCCGGTTCCCCGAGATCGTCTCGCGGGCGGCGCGCAGGGATTCCTTGAGGGAGCCCATGGTGGCGAGGACGGCGGTGGGCTCGTAGCCGCAGTGCGCCATGCAGTTCGCGCAGCGCGGGTCCTTCCCGCGGCCGTACTTGCTCCAGTCGGTTTCCTCGATCAGCTCCCGGTAGGTGGGCACGTACCCGTCGCTCATCAGGTAGCAGGGCCGCTGCCAGCCGAAGAGGGTGTAATTCGGAATGGCCCAGGCGGTGCACGGGAAATCCGCCTTGCCCTCCAGGAAGTCGAGGAACAGCGGGGAGTGGTTGAGCCGCCAGCGCCGCCGGTTCCCGCCCGCGAAGGTCTTCTTGAAGAGTTCCCGGGTCTGTTCGACGCCCAGGAAGTGCTCCTGGTCGGGTGCCTTTTCGTAGGCGTAGGCGGGCGAGATCATCATTTCGTCGACCTTGAGGTCGTCATTGAGGTAGTTGAGCACCTCGATGATCGTCTGCGGGGTGTCGGTGTTGAAGAAGGTGGAGTTGGTGGTGACCCGGAACCCGCGCCTCTTCGCCTCCTTGATGGCGGCGACCGCCTCGTCGAATACGCCTTCCTTGGCCACCGACTCGTCGTGGCGCTCGCGCAGTCCGTCGATGTGCACCGCGAAGGCGAAGTACGGGGACGGGGTGAACTTCTCGATCTTCTTGCGCAGCAGCATCGCGTTGGTGCACAGGAACACGTACTTCCGCTTCGCCACCAGCTGTCGGACGATCTCGTCGATCTGCGGGTGCATCAAGGGCTCACCACCCGCGATGGACACCATCGGCGCGCCGGACTCCAGGACGGCACCGACCGCCTGGGCCACCGGCATGCGCTGCTTGAGCACGCCCGCCGGGTGCTGGATCTTCCCGCACCCCTCGCACGCCAGATTGCAGGCGTAGAGCGGTTCCAGCTCGACGATCAGCGGGAACTTCTCACGCTTGCGGAGCTTCTGTTCGAGAAGATACGTCCCGACCCTGATGGACTGTCGCAGCGGCATGGCCATCTGGCTCACCTCCTGGGGAGCAGCAAAGAACGGTGCCAGTCATAAAACGCGGGCAGTACGGCACGCAATACGCGGAAGGCCGATATTCCTCCGCGGAGCGTGCCGATGCGGACGAGCTCATGCTCCGGAGCGTCCACGATCACCCGGACGGCCGCAACCGGACGGTTCCGGCCATCTGCGGCGGCCCGGGTGGCCGTCCACAGGGTGGCCGCGGACTCCATGTCCACCGCGATGGCGCCGGTGGCGCGCAGTTCGGCGCGCTCCTGGCCGCGGACGACGTGGTCGGATCCGGTCAGTGCGCCGGTGTGCACGGTCCGGCCCGGAGCGGCCCGGGCCAGTGCCTCGGCGAGCAGGGCGGTGCCGGCGCACGCGACGGTGCCCCGCGGATCCCGGGTCTCCTCGGCGACGACCAGGTCGCCGGGGCTCATGCCGGGGACCAGCCCGGCGCAGAACCCGGTGGCGAGGACGGGGGCCCGGCGCAGCCCGGGCTCGGCGAGCGCCCGGCCGACGGCCCGCTCGGCGGCGCGCGGGCCCATGCCCGTGCGCAACAGGGCGTACCCCGGTTCGGGTCGGGCGGCGCCGCGGCCGCCGCCGCTGCGCAGGGCCGCCTGCTCGATGCGCAGCGCGCAGGCGACCAGCAGCGGTGCGGGCTGCTCGGACGGTGCCGGGCCGTCGGCCCGGGCGGCGCCGGCCATCAGGCCTCCCCGGGCGCGAAGGGTTCCCCGTACAGGTAGCGGCCGAGCGCGGTGAGCGGGAACACCTGCCGGTACAGGTGGTAGTTGATGGAGAAGTCCCACGGGAAGCCGGTGCCGGTGAAGTACGGCTCGTCCCAGGAGCCGTCCCCGCGCTGGGTCTCCACCAGGTGCGCGATGCCGCGCTCGACGGCCTTGCCGTCCCGCTCCCCCGCCGAGAGCAGGGCCATCAGCGCCCACGCCGTCTGCGAGGGGGTCGAAGCGCCCTTCCCGGCCCACTCCGGGTCCTTGTACGAGCGCTGGTCCTCGCCCCATCCGCCGTCCTCGTTCTGTACGGATTCCAGCCAGCGCACGGCCCGCCGGATCGCGGGGTGCGCCGGAGCCAGGCCCGCGGCCGTCAGGGCCGGGACCACCGATCCGGTCCCGTACACGTAGTTGGTGCCCCAGCGGCCGAACCAGGCGCCGGTGGGCTCCTGTTCGGCGAGCAGCCAGGCGATGCCGCGCCGGGTCCGCGGGTCGGCCGCCTTGCCCTCGACGGCGAGCATCTCCACCACGTGGGCGGTGACGTCGGCCGACGGCGGGTCGATGACCTCGCCGAAGTCGCAGAACGGCAGCCGGTTCGGGAAGGGGCTGGTGTTGTCGGCGTCGAAGGCGCCCCAGGCGCCGTTCTTCGACTGCATCCCGAGGTTCCAGGACACCCCGCGGGCGATGGCCGCCTCGACCCGGGCCGGCTCCGGGTGCTTGATCCGGCGCAGCGCGAGCACCACCTCCGCGGTGTCGTCGATGTCGGGGTAGGTGTCGTTGTGGAACTCGAACGCCCAGCCTCCCGGGGCGAGTCCGGGGCGGCGCACGGCCCAGTCGCCGGTGCGGACGATCTCCTCGCCGAGCATCCAGTCGGCGGCCTTCACCAGGGCCGGGTGGTCGGGCGCCAGGCCCGCGTCGGCCAGGGCGATGGCGGCGAGGCAGGTGTCCCAGACCGGGGACTGGCAGGCCTCGATCATCCGGGCGCCGTCCTCGCGCCACACCGCGAACCGGTCCAGGGACTCCAGCCCGGCCCGCATCACCGGGTGGCCGAGGTCGTACCCGAGCAGGTGCAGGGCGATGACGGAGTACACGGCGGGCGGCTGGATCCCGCCCCAGCAGCCGTCGTTCTCCTGCCGCTCGATGATCCAGCGGGCGGCGGTGTCCATGGCGGCCTTGCGCAGCCGGCGCGGTGCGAACCTGCGGTAGGCGTGCAGGACCTTGTCCATCCGCTGGAAGGCGCCCTCCCAACTGACCAGCGGAGCAGGACGGTTGGCAGCGGGGTACGGGCGCCGCGCGTCGGTGTGCAGCTCGTCGAGGGCGAACGGGGCCGGGCGGACGGGCCGCTTCGCGGAGACCACGGTCAGCGGGACGATGGTCTGGCGGGCCCAGCAGCCGAAGTCGTAGATGTTCAGCGGCACCCAGGGCGGCAGGAAGACCAGCTCGGGCGGGAGTTCGGGCAGGTGGTCCCAGCTCCACCAGCCGAAGAGGGCCAGCCAGATCCGGGTGAAGACGCGGGCGGCGGCGATCCCCCCGTGGGCCCGGATCCAGGCCGAGGCGCGGGCCATGTGCGGGGCGTCGGGCTCGTCGCCGGCGAGCCGCAGGGCGACGTACGCCTCGATGGTGGCGGAGAGTTCGGGCGGCCCGCCGTGGAAGGTGGCCCAGGTGCCGTCCGTGCCCTGTTCGCCCCGGATGAAGAGGGCGGCGGCCTGCGTGGTGGCCTCGTCCCGGATCCCGAGGAACTGCCGGAGCAGCAGGTCCTCGGCGTCCATGGTGACGTTGGTCTCCAGGTCGCCCTTCCACCAGCCGGCCGCGTCCTGGCGGGCCAGCAGGTACCGGGTGGCCCGCGCGGCGGCCTCCCGGGCCCCCCGCAGTGCGGGGGGCCCGGGAGCGGGCGCGGTGTCAGCCGGATCGGCGCCGGGGGTACCGGCACCGTCGGTCGTCGCTGTCATGGCTTCCCCTTACGTGGCAGTGGTCCTCTGCTGTGCTGGGGTATGCCGTCGGCCGGGCGCTGCTGTCAGGCGGCGCCGGCCGGCGACTCGCGAGTCATATCCCTGCTCGGGTGGCGGTCACCTCTTGCGCACGACGACGAAGTCGGCGAGGGCGACGAGCTGTTCGCGCACCCGCTGCGGCATGTCCACGTCGTCGAGGGCGCGGATGGCGATGGCGTGCTGGCGGCGCGCCTCCTCGGCGGTCCACTCGCGCCCGCCCGCGGCCTCGATGAGCGCGGCGCGCGCCGCGAACTCCTCCTCCGAGAAGTTCTCGAAGTCGTTGCTCTTGGCGTCGGCGGCGAGCAGCTCGGCGAGTTCCTCGCAGGCGGGCCCGCCCGCCGCGAGGGCGGCGACGACCGGCAGGGACTTCTTGCGCTGGCGCAGGTCGCTCCAGGTCTGCTTGCCGGTGGCGTCCGGGTCGCCCCAGATGCCGAGGAGGTCGTCGACGGCCTGGAAGGCGAGGCCGAGGTGGTAGCCGTACTCTTCCAGCTTGTCGGCCGTAGGGTCGTCCGCGCCGCCGAGCACGGCGCCGATGGAGACCGCGCAGGCGAGCAGGGCGCCGGTCTTGTTGCCCTCCATCTCCAGGCACTCCTCGACGCTGACGCGCTCGCGGTGCTCGTAGGAGATGTCCTGGGCCTGCCCGTCGATGAGCTTGCGGCTGGCGGTGGTCAGGCGGCGCGCGGCGCGGCCGGCCTCGACGGTGCCGAGTTCCAGCAGGACCTCGTTGGCGAGGGCGAACAGCGCGTCGCCGACCAGGATCGCCAGCGCCGGGCCGTGCACCTTCCACACCGTGTCGCGGTGCCGGCGCTGCTCGTCGCCGTCCATCAGGTCGTCGTGGAGCAGCGAGAAGTTGTGGACGAGCTCGACGGCCACGGCGCCCGGGATGCCGACCTCGGCCGCGGCCCCCGCGGCCTCGGCGGAGAGCAGCGCGAGGGCGGGGCGCACGGCCTTGCCGCCGTCGCCGTCCGCCGCGTTGCCCTGGGCGTCGATCCAGCCGAAGTGGTACGCGGCGACGGTGTCCATGGGCGCCGCGAGCCGGTCGACCGCGGCTCGGAGCACGGGGGTCGACAGCGCGCGGCCGCGCTCCAGGAGCGCGAGCGTGTCCGCCTTCTCGGCGCCCCCTCCGGCTGCGCCGTTGCCGGCGTCCGTGTTCTCGACAGCCGGATTCCCCGGGTTCACTGGCTCTCCTCTGTGTCCTGTACGTGCTGCTGCGGTCGTGCTGGTGGTCGTCATGCCGCCTCCTGCAGGGGGTGCTCCCGGTGGCGGCCGAGTGCGGCGAGTGCGGCGTGCGCCGCGCTCAGTCCGCTGCGGACAGCGCCCTCCATGGTCGCGGGCCAACCGGTGGCGGTCCACGCACCGGCGAGGTAGAGGCCCGGCGTGTCGGTCCGCGCCCGGGGGCGCAGCCGGCCGACGCCGGGGGTGGGGGCGAACGTGGCGGTCCGCTCCCGGGTCACGAAGAAGTCCCGCACCTTGGCGCCGCGCGCCGCCGGCAGCAGCCGTTCCAGCTCGGGCAGGTACTTGGCGCGCAGCACCGAGACGGGCTCGTCGATGTCGTCCTGCGCGGCCGACTGGGACAGGGCCAGGTACTGGCCGCCGTCGGGAAGTCCGGAGGCGTCGGTGCGGTCGAACACCCACTGGACCGGGGAGCCGAGCGCGGCGAAGAAGGGCTGCTTGAGCACCTTGCGGTCGTAGACGACGTGTACGTTGAGGATGGGCGCGGTGCCGATGTCGAGGAGCTTGTCCGGGTCGGCGAGGGCTCCGGGCGGCAACAGTGCGTGCGCCTCGCGCTGCGGGACGGCGAGGACGACGGTGCCCGCGTCGAGGGACTCGCCCTCGGTGTCGACCCGCCAGTTCCCTTCCTGCGCACGGGAGATGCGGGTGACGCGGGTGCGCAGTTCGGTGCGTACGCCCGCCGCGTCGAGCTGCTTGCGGGCGAGGGTGTCGTGCAGGTCTCCGAGCGGGACGGTGGCCCAGCCGATGTCGGCGGCGCCGTTCTCGGAGAGCAGGCCGGTCTTGAAGACCATGGCGGCCAGGCCCAGCGAGCACTGGCCCGCGGTGGCATTGAGGGTGGCGATGCCGACGAGGTCCCACAGGGCCTCGATGGCGCGCGGGCTCTGGCCGTAGCGGCCGAGCCAGGTCGCGAAGTCCAGGCCGTCCAGCGCCGGGTCGGCGGGGTCGAGCCGGCGCAGCGCGAGGGCGGCGCGGCCGACGCTCGCCCGCTCGGCGAGCGAGAGGTGCGGGTAGCGGGCGAGGGAGCCCGCCAGGTGCAGGGGTACGGGCAGGGCGCTGCGGCGCAGCCGGCCCAGGCGCGGGCCGGCGGGGTGGGCGACGTCGAGTACGGGCACGTCGAGCCGGTCCTGGACGGGGGCGAGGGCGGCGCCCTCGACGCGGTCGAGGAACCACCGGTAGGCGGTGCAGCAGCGCAGGTAGACGTGCTGGCCGTTGTCGACGGTGAGGTCGCCGCGCTTGAAGGAGAAGGCGAGCCCGCCGAGCCGGGGGCGGCCTTCGAGCAGGGTGACCTTGAGCCCCGCGTCGGCGAGTTCGAGCGCGGCGCTCACTCCGGCGAGCCCGCCGCCGATGACGACGGCGCGGTCGTCGCTGCCGTTCATGAGCCCTCCCCGTCGGCGTGGCCTGCGGTGCCCGCCTGGAGGGACGCGGCCGCGCGGAAGGGGGTTGCGTCCGCCGCGGCGGACGCGGCGGGCGGGGGTGTCGGCCGGATCACGCGCGCCTCCGCGTGCTCTGGCGGGAGATGGTACGGGCGTCGAGGCCGGACAGGCCGCGCACCGCGACGTACGCCTTCTCGTGCGGGGGCAGCGAGACGCGGCCGCGGAGCACGGCCTCGGGCTCGCGCTCGATGCGGTCGAGCAGGCGCCGGTAGATGCCGGCCATGGCGGCGACGCAGGCGCCGCTGCGCCGGTCGAGCATGGGCAGCAGCCGGTAGCCCTCGACGAACAGGGCGCGGGCGCGCCGGACTTCGTGGTGGACGAGCCCGGCGAAGTCGGCCCCGGCGGGCATCCGCTCGCTCGCGAACCCGTCCGAGCAGCCGAACTTGGCGAGGTCCTCGGCCGGCAGGTAGGTGCGTCCGTTGGCGGCGTCCTCACGGACGTCGCGCAGGATGTTGGTGAGCTGCAGGGCGAGGCCGAGGGTGTCGGCGTACTCGCCGGCCCGTGCCGCGTCGGCGGCGCCGAGGCCGCCGGTGTGCACGGTGCCGAACACGCCGAGGGAGAGGCGCCCGATGGCTCCCGCCACGCAGCGGCAGTAGGCCTTGAGGTCGTCCCAGGTCTCGTAGGTCTCGCCGCGGACGTCCATGAGGACTCCGTCGATGAGCTCGTCGAGGCCGCCGAGCGGGATCGGGAAGCGGCGGGCGGCGTGGGCGAGGGCGACGGCGACCGGGTCGGTGTCGTCCTCGTCGATGTCCTCGGCCCGGATCCGGCCGAGGAGGGCGCGGGTCTCCTCCAGCCGGACGAACTTGGCCCCGGGGGTGAGCGTGCCGTCGCCGATGTCGTCGACGCGCCGGGAGAAGGCGTACAGCGCGGACATCGCCTGCCGCTTGTCGGAGGGCAGCAGCCGGATGCCGTACGCGAAGTTGCGCGCCTGGGAACCGGTGACGGCCTCGCAGTAGCTGTACGCCGCCAGGACCGCTGCGGACGGTGCGGACGTGTGTGCGGAACCCTCCACGGTCGGGCTCACCCCTTTCTCGGCGCTGTGCGCAGGACGGCGGCCACCTCGCGGAGCAGGCCGCTCCTGGTGGGCTTGGGCGGGCCGGGAAGTACGTCGAAGCCGGCGGCGGTGACGGCTCGCAGGGCGGCACGGCCTCCTCCCACGAAGCCCGCGAGCAGCAGCCGGAGTCTGCCGTGCACGCTCCCCACGAGCGGGGTGCCTTCAGCCAGGAGGTCCCGGGCGCGTTCCGCCTCGAACGCGACCAGGGAGCGCACGGACGCGCCGGCGCGGTGGGCCTTGAGGTCGGTTTCGGCCACGTGGAAGCGGCGCATGTCCTCGGCCGGGAGGTAGATCCGGTCGCGGACGAGGTCCTCCGTGACGTCTTGTACGTGTTCGACGATCTGCAGGGCGGTGCAGACGGCGTCGGAGCGGCGGATCCGCTCGGGGGTGCTGGTGCCGGTGAGGGACAGCACGAGGCGGCCGACGGGGTTCGCGGACAGCTCGCAGTACGCGAGGAGGTCGCCGTACGTCTCGTAGCGCGTGACGCGCTGGTCCTGGCGGTTGGCCTCGATGAGCCCGAGGAAGGGCTCGGGGGTGAGGCCGTGGGCGCGGACCACGGGCCGGAGCGCCTGCAGGAGGGGGTGGCGGGGCGGGCCGCCCGGGCTGCCGAAGATGCGGTGGAGATCGGCCTCCAACGCGTCGAGCATGGTGAGCGGGTCGTCCGCCGCGGCCGGGTCGAGGCCGAGGAGAACGGCGTCGTGTCCGCCGGGCGCGAGGTCGCCGTCGCCGATGTCGTCGACCAGGCGGGCGTACCCGTACACCGCCATGAGGCCGTGGCGCCAGGCGCGCGGGAGGAAGGACGGGGCGACGGGGAAGTTCTCCGAGCGCGCCTTGCCGAGGGTGGCGTACGCGTGGGCTCGGGCGTCGGGGGATGTGGGGGCCGCGTCCCGGCGTGGCCGGATACCGTCGTGCCCGGGGGTCACCGCCCGCCGCCCGCGCGGGGGACGGCCGTAATGCCTGGGGGCCGGAGAATTCCCGTAGCCATTGCCGTCACGTCTCCCGTTCTACACTGCCGACCCAATACATCCTATTTCGGACACGCCGCCGGACTTTCCCCGGGGTACCCCAGGCCGTTCACCTGCGGGGAATCGTCCCCTCTGGCGTGATTCAGGACTGCTCCAGCTTACGCTGTACAACGCCGCGGCAGCCTCTCGGGTATTCACTCCGCCACCGAATGTCGGCCGACATGCCGAAGCCCCCGCCGCTCGGAGCGACGGGGGCCGGCGAAGACCGGAGTCAGGCGCTGGTCGCCTTCTCGTAGGCCGAGACGACTTCCTCCGTGGGCCCGTCCATCAGGAGCTCACCCTTCTCCAGCCACAGCACGCGGCTGCAGGTGTCGCGGATGGACTTGTTGTTGTGGCTCACCAGGAAAACGGTACCGGCGTGCTTGCGCAGTTCGCGGATGCGCTCCTCGGAACGCACCTGGAACTTGCGGTCACCGGTGGCCAGGGCCTCGTCGATCATCAGGACGTCGTGGTCCTTGGCCGCGGCAATGGAAAAGCGCAGGCGCGCCGCCATACCGGACGAGTACGTGCGCATCGGAAGGGAGATGAAATCGCCCTTGTCGTTGATGCCCGAGAAGTCGACGATGTCGTCGTAGCGCTCCCGGATCTGCTCGCGGCTCATTCCCATCGCGAGACCGCCGAGGACCACGTTGCGCTCACCGGTGAGGTCGTTCATCAGTGCGGCGTTGACACCCAGCAGCGAGGGCTGGCCGTCCGTGTAGACCTTGCCGGACTCGCACGGCAGCAGACCGGCGATGGCACGCAGCAGGGTGGACTTGCCGGAGCCGTTGGAGCCGATGACGCCGATGGCCTCGCCGCGGTACGCCGTGAAGGAGACGCCGCGCACGGCGTGGACCCTTCGGACGCCCGGCGCATCGCCCTTGCCCCGGCGCATTATCTTGCTCAGCGCGGCGGTGGCACTGCCCTTGCCGGAGCTGCCGGTGTTGACGCGGTAGACGATGTGCACGTCGTCGGCGATGACGGTGGGGACGTTGCCCCGGTAGTTCTCAGCCACGGCCGTAACGCTCCTCAGCCTTCCAGAAGTACACGAAACCGCCGAGGCCGATCACGACGGCCCAGCCGACGGCGAAGGCCCAGACGTGCGGCGGCAGGTTGTGCCGGCCGTAGTCGTCGATCAGCGCGTACCGGACCAGGTCCATGTAGATCGCCGCCGGGTTCCACTGGAGGACGTCCGAAACCCACGAGGGCACGTCCCTCTCCTTGAGCGCCCCGTTGATCGAGAACATGACGCCCGAGGCGTACATCCACGTACGCGTGAGGAACGGCATGAGCTGCGCGAGGTCGGGGGTCTTGGAGCCCATCCGCCCGAAGATCAGCGCGAGGCCGGTGTTGAAGACGAACTGGAGCGCCAGCGTCGGGATGACCAGCAGCCAGGACAGCTTCGGGTAGTTGCCGAACGCGACCGTGACGACCACCACGACGATCATCGAGTACAGCAGCTGCTGGAGCTGCTGCATCGAGAAGGAGATCGGCAGGGAGGCGCGCGGGAAGTGCAGGGCGCGGACCAGGCCGAGGTTGCCGGGGATGGCCCGGACTCCCGCCATCAGCGAGCTCTGGGTGAAGGTGAAGACGAAGATGCCCGTCACCAGGAAGGGGATGTAGACCCCCTTCTCCATGCCCCGGCCCGCGTTCATGATCAGGCCGAAGATCAGGTAGTACACCAGCGCGTTGAGCAGCGGGGTCGCCACCTGCCAGATCTGGCCGAGCCTCGCCTCGCTGTACTGGGCCATCAGCTTCGCCCGGGAGAACGCCATGATGAAGTGGCGCCTGTCCCAGAGCTGCCGCACGTACTGGGCCAGGGTCGGCCGGGCACCGCTGACGGACAGGCCGTACTTCCTGGCGAGCTCCGCGGGGCTCAGCCCCGCGTCTTCGGACGGCGGCTTGCTCGTGGCGAGGGCGCCATCCTGGGTTGTGTCACTCACAAGTTGAAACTTTCCGTCTTCAAGATGCGGCAGAAGGTGGCATCGGGCCTGGGGCGCTCGGCCCGTGAACATGCATGGTGCGTGATCACGTGTGTTCCGTGACCGCGTCATGTTCTCAGACCCGAGCGTGTCAGATGACAGGCGGTCGGCCCAGCCGGGTCAGCCGCCAGACCGTACGCCACTTCATGGGGCGCCGGGGACCGCAGGGGGTGGTCCATCCCTCTTTGAACCCACCGAACCAGGCCTTGAGCGCCGGTGCCGAGGGTCTGCGCAGGAGCGTCAGCAGGAGCCAGACGCCCAGGTAGACCGGGACCAGCGGGGCGGGCAGGTTACGGCGGGCGAGCCACACCCGGTTACGGGCAACCATACGGTGATAGACGGCGTGCCGGGAGGGGGCGGTCGCCGGGTGCAGGAGCACCATGTCCGCCCGGTAGTCGATCAGCCACCCTGCGTCGAGCGCCCGCCAGGCCAGATCGGTCTCCTCGTGCGCGTAGAAGAACTCCCCCGGCAATGCTCCGACCTGCTGGAACACCGACGTGCGGACGGCATTGGCGCCGCCCAGGAAGGTGGTCACGCGGGAGGAGCGCATCGGGTCCGAGGCGCGCAACCGGGGCACGTGCCGGCGCTGGGTCTCACCGGACTCCGGATCCGCGATCCGGAAGCTGACGATCCCGAGCCGGGGGTCCTCGGCGAAGGCCTGCCGGCACAGCTCGGCGGTGTCGGTGCGCTCCAGCAGCCCGTCGTCGTCGAGGAACAGCAGGACGTCGACCTCGCTGCCGCCGGGGCCGAAGGCCTCGATGCCGACGTTGCGGCCGCCGGGGATGCCCAGGTTCTCGGGCAGCTCGACGGTGCGCAGACCCGGCAGCGCACCCTCCAGCCCGGTGAGCCGGACGCCCTGTCCCACGACGACGACCTCGACCGGGTCGCCCTCCTGGCGGGCCACCGAGTCGAGGAGGGCCTTGAGCTCGTCCGGGCGGTTGCCCATCGTGATGATCACGGCGCCCAGCCGCATCGCCGTCGTCACTTGAGCCTGCTGGAGGCCAGGATCGACACGAGGTGCAGAACCGTCTGGAGCATCGCGATGCCGGCCAGCACGGCCACGCCGAGCCGGGTGAAGAACAGGTCGCCCCGCATCTGGTCCGCGATCGCCAGCAGCAGGATGAGCAGCGAGGCCTCGATGCCGAGGACGAGCCGGTGGAACTTGAGCGCGGACGCGGCCCGGCGGGCGAGCGCCATGCCGGAGGAGCGCGGCTCGGCCGCGGCCTCGGCGACGGGCTCCTTGCCGGTCTGGTGCCGGGCGACGCCGACCAGGTCGGTCTCGGCCTTGATCAGGATGGCGCCGAGGGCCGCGAGGGTGCCCAGGAAGGCCCACAGCCAGTCGATCCGGCCGGTGCCCCACAGGTCGCTGGCGCGCAGGCCGAAGCCGACGAGGACCGCCGCGTCGCACAGGTAGGCGCCGACGCGGTCCAGGTAGACGCCGGAGAGCGAGTACTGCTTCTTCCAGCGGGCCACCTCGCCGTCGACGCAGTCGAGCAGCAGGTACATCTGGACCGCGACCACGCCGAGGACGGCGCCCCAGATGCCCGGGATCAGCAGGGCCGGACAGGCCAGGACGCCGGCGAGGGTCATCAGGTAGGTCAGCTGGTTGGGCGTGACCTTGGTGTTCACCAGGACGCGGGTGATGCGCAGGGAGATCTCGCGCATGTACAGGCGACCGCCCCAGTGCTCGCCACTGCGCCGGTCCTTGACGCCCGGCGGGTGGACGACGGGCCGGAGTTCAGCTACGGATGGTCTTGGCATAGTCGGCGTAAGCGTCCCTGATCTCGGCTGCGGACAGATTGAGGTGCTCCAGGATCGTGAAGCGTCCCGGACGGGTCTGGGGGGCGTACTCGACGGCCGCGACGAACTCGTCCACGCTGAACCCGATCTCGGCGGGCAGCACGGGCAGTCCGTGGCCGCGCAGCGACTCCACGAACAGCCCGGCCTGCTCGTCGGCGCCGCGCAGGAACATCGCGAAGGCGGCGCCGAGGCCGACCTGCTCGCCGTGGAGCGCGGAGCGCCCCGGGTAGAGCAGGTCGAAGGCGTGGCTGATCTCGTGGCAGGCGCCGGACGCCGGCCGGGTGTCCCCGCTGATCGACATGGCGATGCCGGTGAGCACCAGGGCCTCGGCGAGCACCGTGAGGAACGTGTCGTCGCCGCAGCCGCCGGGGTGGCGCAGGACGGCTTCGCCGGCCGTACGGGCCATGGCGGCGGCCAGGCCGTCCACGGGCTCCCCGGTGATCTTGTGCGAGAGCTCCCAGTCGGCGATGGCCGAGATGTTGGAGAGGGCGTCGCCGATGCCGGAGCGGACGAACCGCACCGGGGCGTCGCGGATCACGTCGAGGTCGATGACCATCGCGATCGGCGTGGGCACGCCGTAGGAGCCGCGGCCGTTGTCGTTGTCCAGCGTGGCCACGGGCGAGCAGATGCCGTCGTGCGCCAGGTTGGTGGCGACGGCCACCATGGGCAGCCCGACCCGCGCCGCGGCGTACTTCGCCACGTCGATGATCTTGCCGCCGCCCAGGCCGACGACGGCGTCGTAGCGGCGACCCTTTATGTCGTCGGCCAGCTTGACGGCGGAGTCGATGGTGCCGTCGGCGACCGGGTACCAGTCGGCGTGCGGCAGTACCGGCTCCAGCTTGGAGCGGAGCAGCTGGCCGGAGCCGCCGCTGATCGCGATCGCCAGCTTGCCGGACGCCGAGATCCGCTGGTCGGCCAGGAGGCCGGCCAGGTCGTCCATGGCGCCGCGGGTGATGTCGACGACGACCGGGGAGGGGATGAGCCTCGTCAGTACTGGCATGCGATCGTCCGGCCCTTGGCGAGGTCGTCGTGGTTGTCGATCTCGACCCACTTGACGTCGCCGATGGGGGCCACGTCGATGACGAAGCCGTCGTTGACGAGCTGCTGGTAGCCGTCCTCGTAGTACAGGTCGGGGTCGCGCTCGAAGGTGGTCTGCAGCGCCTCGGCGAGGGCTGCGGCGGCCTCCGGCTCGATGAGGGTGACGCCGATGTACTCGCCGGTGGCGTCGGACGGCTCCATCAGCTTCGTGATCTTCTGCACGCCCTTGGCGCCGTCCACGACGACCTTCATCTCCTCGTCGGCCAGGCTCTTGACCGTGTCGAGGGCGAGGATGATCTTCTGGCCGTTGCCGCGGGCGTCGAGCAGGGTCCGCTCGACGGAGACCGGGTGGACGGTGTCGCCGTTGGCGAGGATCACACCCTGCTTCAGGACGTCACGGGCGCACCACAGGGAGTATGCGTTGTTCCACTCCTCGGCCTTGTCGTTGTCGATCAGCGTGATCTTGACGCCGTACTTGGCCTCCAGGGCCTCCCGGCGCTCGTACACGGCCTCCTTGCGGTAGCCGACGACGATCGCGACCTCGGTGAGGCCGACCTCGGCGAAGTTGCCGAGGGTGAGGTCCAGCACGGTCAGGCTGTCCTCGGCGCCTTCGGGGCCGACGGGCACGAGGGCCTTGGGCAGGGTGTCGGTGTAGGGACGCAGACGGCGTCCGGCACCGGCAGCGAGTACAAGGCCGATCATGCTGGTTCTCCTTCGTCATGTACGGCGGGTGCCCCGGAGGAGACCCAGAAGCGGATGCTCTCCACGAGCACCACGAGTGCCACGAACACGGCCAGGGCCGTGAGCGCGACGGGGAACGCGTCACGGGGCAGGACGGCGGCCAGGACCACGGCCAGCAGCACCCGGCCGTCCTGCCCGCCGATCGTCCACACCAGCCATCTGGGCGGCGCGCCCGAGCCGCCGCGGATGCGGTAGACCGTGTCGTAGTGATGGTAGGCGACCGCCGCGACCAGTCCGAATGCGGCCGGAAGGGCCCCGGGGACGTCGGCGCGCACGGCGAGCGCCAGCACGGTCACGTACTCGGCGCAGCGGAACACCGGCGGCACGAGCCAGTCCAGCGCCCCCTTGAGCGGGCGGGAGACGGCCGCGCCGGCGGCTATGACGTAGAACACCGCGGCCCCGATCAGTGCGCCGGTGCCGTACGGCCTCACCGCGGCCCCGCCGATGACGAGGACGGAGCCCGTCAGGGCCATCACCAGCGGGGCGACGGGCCGCCCCTTGGCCAGGGCCGTGCCGATCGACGCCAGCGGGCCGGAGTCGGCGAGGTCGGCCAGTGCCCGGGCCGCCCGGTCGGTGCGCCTCGCCTTGCGGGTCAGCGAGCGCAGCACCCGGCCGGCGGTGGTGTAGAGGGCGCCGAAGGCACAGCCGACGAGCAGGGCGTAGAACACGATCCGGGGGGTGGTGAACGCGGTCAGCACCGCGATCATGGCCCAGCGCTCGCCGATCGGCAGGATGATCATCCGCCGGACCCATACCGTCCAGCCGACGCTGTCGAGCTTGCCGGACAGGGCGGCCGTCGGGCTCGTGTTGGCGGTCGCGTCGTGGTTGGCCTCGTTGAAGGCGAAGTCCACGACGTGGCGGCAGGTCATCAGGATCATCGCGCCGAGGGCGAGGGCCCACACGTCGTCGCCGTTCCCGGCCGCACCGAGCGCGAGGCCCGCGTAGAAGGAGTACTCCTTCGCGCGGTCGAAGGTCGCGTCGAGCCAGGCTCCCATCGTCGAGTACTGGAGCGAGTAGCGGGCGAGCTGCCCGTCCGTGCAGTCCAGGACGAAGGAGACGAGCAGCAGCACACCGGCGGCGACGTAGCCCCACCGCTCGCCGGTGGCGGCGCAGCCGGCCGCGATCAGCGCGGTGAGCAGCGAGGCGGTGGTGACCTGGTTCGGGGTCAGGCCGCGGCGCGCGCACCAGCGGGCGATGTAGCGCGAGTACGGGCTGATGAAGAAGGTGGTGAAGAACCCGTCGCGGGACTTCACGGCGGTGCGCAGGCGTACGGCCTCGTCGTCCACGGCGGCGACGGCGGCGTCCGCCGCGGCGCGCTCGGCGTCGGAGGCGGGGACTGCGGCGACCAGGGTGCCGAGCTCGGGCCGCTGGACGGGGGTGCCGGCGGCCTCGACGGCGGCGGCGAGCCGGTCCGCGTAGGGGCCCTCGCCCTCCACCGGGAGGGCCGCGGCCTTGTCCAGGGCCGCGCGGGCGCCCGGCTGGACGGCGAAGGCGCCGGTCACGGCGCAGGCGTCGAAACGCGGGTCGGTCAGCGCGAGCCGCAGGGCGTGGACGTGTCCGACGAAGGCGCTGTCGACGACGGCGACGCGCTGGTCGGCGGGTACGCCGGCCAGCACCGCAGCGGTCCCTTCAGGGCCGGCGGCCGGGCGGACGTCGAAGCCGAGGGAGCGCAGCTCGTCGGTGAGCGGTGATCCGGGGACCGGCAGGCCGGTGAGGATGACGGTCGACAGACGGACTCACTCCTTGCAGCGAACACTGGACGGGCGCCCCCGTGGGGGGCGGCGGCACGTCGGCAGAGGCTATCGGATGAATGGAAGCGGGGGTTCACCACCCGTTTACTCCCCGACCAGCCGAATATCCCGGGGCTTCGGGCCCCGGCGCGATCATCATTGACGATCGCGGCGAGATACCACAAACCCGGGGGCAGGGGTGCTCCGCCACCGCCGCTTACCACGCTGCGCGGGCGGACATGCGCGGATGGGCGAAGTGGGGACAAGCCTCTTTTGTGCGGCAGACTGAAGGTCGAAGTCCGAAGCGAAGGATGGGTATGCCGACCACACCAGCCACCGCCGCGAACACCGCGTCCCCCGGCACCGGCACTCAAGAACCGATCATGCTCGAACTGGTCGATGAGTCCGGCAACACCATCGGCACGGCGGAGAAGCTCTCCGCCCATCAGGCGCCCGGTCTGCTGCACCGGGCCTTCTCGGTGTTCCTCTTCGACGAGCAGGGCCGTCTGCTGCTCCAGCAGCGTGCCCTCGGGAAGTACCACTCCCCCGGCGTCTGGTCGAACACCTGTTGCGGTCACCCCTACCCCGGGGAGTCGCCGTTCGCGGCGGCGGCCCGGCGGACCCACGAGGAGCTGGGCCTGTCGCCCTCGCTGCTCGCGGAGGCGGGCACCGTGCGCTACAACCACCCGGACCCCGCGTCGGGCCTGGTGGAGCAGGAGTTCAACCACCTTTTCGTGGGACTCGCGCAGTCGCGGCTGCGGCCGGATCCGGAGGAGGTCGGGGACACCGCGTTCGTGACCGCCGAGGAGCTGGCCGAGCGGCATGCCGAGGCGCCGTTCTCCGCCTGGTTCATGACCGTCCTGGACGCGGCCCGGCCGGCGATCCGCGAACTGACCGGGGACGCCGCGGGCTGGTAGCCCGTACGCCGTCTCAGACCGCGGGTGCGGCGAGCGGCAGGGCCGCCCAGATGACCTTGCCGCCCGTCGAGGTGTGCTCGACGTCGCAGACCCCGCCGGACTCGCGCGTGACCTCGCGCACCAGGAGCAGGCCCCGGCCGCCGGTCTGGCCGAAGTCCGCCTCCAGCGCCTTGGGGCGGTACGGGTGGTTGTCCTCGACCGCCACCCGTACCCAGTCCCGGCCGATGGCGACCTCGACCGCGACCTCCGGCGAGAGCAGGGCCGCGTGCCGGACCGAGTTCGTCACCAGTTCGGAGACGATCAGCAGCAGCGAGTACACGAGGTCCCGGTCGGCCGGAACGCCCTGGCGGCCCAGCAGGTCGCGGACGGCCCGGCGGGCCTGCGGAACGGATTCTTCTACAGCGGGCACGGTGAACCGCCACACGCCCTCGTACGCGAGGGGGTCGGCCGGGGCCGCCGGCTCCCCCTCCCCGGCTGGCGGGACGCTCCCGCTGACATCCATCTTCCGGCCCCCGTCTTCGCGCTCGATCGTCTCCACGCGTCAAGAGTGGGGAGCGGACCGGTCCGCACCGGACCCCTGACCAGAAGTCAGCGTCAATCGGACGCTTTCTGATCGTTGGCGTATGACAGCGTCAGTTGTGCGACCGTTCCTGGTCTTCTGCGGAACCCTTCTCGGCAGCGCTCCCCGGCCCGGCCGTGGCGTCCGCAACCTCGTCTTCCCTGACCAAGCCCAGAATGCGCCGGGCGGTCATGCCCAGGAGGACCAGGCTCAGCCCGTCGAACAGCAGGGCGAGCGAGAAGAAGGTTCCGATCACGTAGAGACTGCTGCTCGGCCAGTTGGCGAGGATCAGGAAGCCCAGCAGGATCCCGAAGGCGCCCTGGACCAGGTTGACCCAGAGGTTCGTCCCGCGCACCACCAGGCCGCCGACCAGCCGGAACAGCCCTCCGATGAGGAAGAACAGCGCGGCGAACATGGTCAGCGCCTCGGCGCTCGCCCCGGGCCGGCGCAGGATGACGAAACCGGCGGCGATGTTGATCGC
Source organism: Streptomyces sp. NPDC051109 (assembly GCF_044455885.1). Classification (NCBI taxonomy): domain Bacteria; kingdom Bacillati; phylum Actinomycetota; class Actinomycetes; order Kitasatosporales; family Streptomycetaceae; genus Streptomyces; species Streptomyces sp. NPDC051109. Next base: position 30,120 of record NZ_JBITFF010000009.1, on the reverse strand, counting down.
GGCGACCACGACGGCGAGCCAGAAATGGTTGCTCTTGCGGGACTGGAACGCCTGGACCAGACCCACCAGGCCGCCGGCCAGCAGCAGCCAGCCGAAGAGGAACATCGTGGTCAGCGTGGCGAACCCGGCGTAGAGCAGACCGATCAGCCCGGCCGCCACCAGGAGCGCCCCGAGCACGGCCAGCAGCCCGAAGCCGCGCTTGAGCTGCTTCCTGTCCTTGCCCTCGGCCTCGGTCGAAGCCCCGGACCCGGCCGCGGCCCCGGAACGGTCTGCGCCCATGGTCGTGCCACCTCTCAGCACCCCCCGGACGGAATCCCCTTGATCATAGGATCGGCCGACCGGGATAGCATCCGGCGCATGGACGCAGCCCAGGAAGCAGCCCTCCTGCACACCGTCGCCGACGGGGTCGCCACGGTCGTCATCTCGCATCCCGCCAAGCGCAACGCCATGACGGCGGCGATGTGGCGGGCGCTCCCGGAGGTACTGGACGGGCTCGCGGCCGATCCGGCCGTACGCGTCCTCGTCCTGACCGGGGCCGGACCGACCTTCTGCGCGGGGGCCGACATCTCCTCGCTGGCCGGGGGCGAGGACCCGCAGGCCCTGGCCGTGGTGGCGGAGGAGGCCCTGGCCGCCTTCCCGAAACCGACGCTCGCGGCGGTCCGCGGATTCTGCGTGGGCGGCGGCAGCCAGCTGGCGGCCGCCTGTGACCTGCGGTTCGCGGAGGAGGGTGCGTCGTTCGGGGTGACCCCGGCGAAGCTGGGCATCGTCTACCCCGCGTCCTCGACCCGCCGACTGGCCGCGCTGGTCGGCCCCGCTGTGGCCAAGTACCTGCTCTTCTCCGCCGAGTTGATCGACGCGGAGCACGCGCTGCGGGCCGGCTTCCTGAACGAGCTGCTGCCCGCCGGGCAGCTGGACAAGCGCGTGGCGGACTTCGCCCGCGTCCTGACCAGCCGCTCCCAGCTGACGCAGGCCGCGGCCAAGGAGTTCGCGAACGGGCGGACGGACCGGGACGCGTACTGGGCGGAGCAGGCGGCCGGGAGCGGCGACACCGCGGAGGGTGTCGCCGCGTTCCTGGAACGCCGCACGCCGTCGTTCGGCTGGACCGCAGGGCGCGCTACGAGAGGTCCTGGCGGGCGGTGAGCGCGCGCATCCGCGCCACGATCCCGGCCGGGGCCTTGTCCGGCGAGCCGGCGTCGTAGGGCGGCTGCGGGTCGTACTCGGTCATCAGCTGGACGGTCTGGGCGTACTCGTCGCCGGCGATCCGGCCGAGGAGGCCGAGGCCCATGTCGATGCCGGAAGACACCCCGGCGGCGGTGACGTACTTCCCGTCGTACACGACCCGCCCACCGGTGGGCTCGGCGCCGAAGGCGGGCAGCCGGTCCAGGTAGAGCCAGTGGCTTGTCGCGCGCCGCCCCTTGAGCAGCCCGGCGGCGGCCAGCAGGAGCGATCCCGTGCAGACGGAGGCGGTCCAGGTGGTGGCCGCGTCGACGGTGCGCAGCCAGTCGACGACGGCGGGGTTCTCCATCTCCAGCTCGGGGTGGGGCCCGCCGGGCACCACGACGATGTCGGGCCGGGTCACCTCGTCGAGCCCCTTGTCGGCGACGAGCGCGAGCGCCCCGTTGTCGGTGCGCACCGGCCCGGGCCGCTCCGAGACGAACACGACCTCCGTGTCGGGCAGCCGTCCGAGGGTGTCGAAGGGCCCGATGGCGTCGAGCGCGGTGAAGCGGTCGTAGAGCAGTACGGCGATCTGCATGTTTCCTCCTGGGTGGTGAAGGGTCGGTCTGCTACGCGGGACCGGGACCGAAGCGGCGGCGGTATTCGGCCGGGGGCTGGCCCAGGGTCTTCACGAAAGCGCGGCGGAGGGCCTCGGGAGTGCCGTAGCCGCAGGCGCGGGAGATCTGGGCGACCCCGTCCCCCGTGTCCTCCAGGAGCCGCCGCGCGTGCTCGACGCGTACGCGCTCCACGTAGCGGCCGGGCGTCACCCCCGTCTCCGCCTGGAAGGCCCGGGCGAAGTGCCGCGGCGAGAGCCGGGCGCGCGCCGCCAGGGCCTCCACGCTCAGGTCCGCGCCCGGATGCTCCGTGATCCACTGCTGCACCTCCCGCAACGGATCCCGCTGCGCGGTCTGCGCCGCCAGCTGCGCGCTGAACTGCGCCTGGTTGCCGGGCCTGCGCAGGAACACCACCAGGTGCCGCGCGATGCGCAGCGCCAGCTCCCTCCCGTGGTCCTCCTCCACCAGTGCCAGCGCCAGGTCGATCCCGGCCGTGACCCCCGCCGAGGTGGCCACCGGGCCGTCCCGTACGTAGATCGGGTCCGGTTCCACGGTGACCGCCGGGTAGTCCCGGGCCATCCGCTCGCAGACGTACCAGTGCGTCGTGGCCCGCCGCCCGTCCAGCAGCCCGGCCTCCGCGAGCAGCAGGCCGCCCGTGCAGACGGACACCAGCCGCTCCGCGCCACCCCCGTGCGCGCGGAGCCACTCGGTCAGCCGGGGCTCGAAGTCCCCCCGGTACTGGCCGCCCGGCACCAGCAGCGTGGTGCCCGCCCCCGGCCGCGCGCTCTCCAGGTCCCCGTCCGGCACCAGCGTGAGCCCGCTGCTCGTCCGTACGGGCGCCCCGCCGAGGGAGGCCGTGCGGATGGCGTACCCGGCCCCCGCCCGCTCCGGGAAGCGGCCGAGCGCGGCGAACACCTCCACGGGCCCGGTCACGTCCAGGCTCTGGAGGCCGTCGTAGAGGACGACGAGCACGTTTCGCAACGCCATGACCCCATGGTGTGACCCGCGTGCCGATGGCCGCAATGACGCTCATCCCACCTTTACGGCCATGACCCCTCGCGCGGATAGGATCGTCGGACCATGACTGCAACCCTCGTCGCCAAGAACCTCACCGCCGCGCACGGTGAGCGCACGCTCTTCGCCGATCTCGACCTGGTCGTCGCCCCCGGCGACGTCATCGGCCTCGTCGGCGTCAACGGCGCCGGAAAGTCCACCCTGCTGCGCCTGCTGGCCGGCCTGGACACGCCCGAGACCGGTGAGCTGCGGCTCTCCCCGCCCACCGCCGCCGTCGGCCACCTCCCGCAGGAACCGGAGCGGCGCCCCGAGGAGTCCGTACGGGACTTCCTGGCCCGGCGCACGGGCGTCGCCGCCGCCCAGGCGGCGCTGGACGCGGCCACCCAGGGCCTGGTCGACGGGACCCCGGGCGCGGACGACGCGTACGCGACGACCCTGGACCAGTGGCTGAACCTCGGCGGCGCCGACCTCGACGAGCGCGCCCAGGAGGTCGCCGACGAGCTCGGGCTGGCCGTCGGCCTGGACCTGCCGATGACCGCGCTGTCCGGCGGCCAGGCGGCCCGCGCGGGCCTCGCCTCGCTGCTGCTCTCCCGCTACGACGTCTTCCTGCTCGACGAGCCGACGAACGACCTGGACCTGGAGGGCCTGGAGCGCCTGGAGCAGTTCGTGAAGGGCCTGCGCGCGGGCACCGTCGTGATCAGCCACGACCGCGAGTTCCTGACCCGGACCGTCACCAAGGTCCTCGAACTCGACCTGGCGCAGCAGCAGATCAACCTCTACGGCGGCGGCTACGACGCCTATCTGGAGGAGCGCGAGCGGGCCCGTACGCATGCCCGCGAGGAGTACGACGAGTACGCGGACAAGCGCTCGGCGCTCGAAGGCCGGGCCCAGATGCAGCGCGGCTGGATGGACAAGGGCGTCAAGAACGCCCGCCGCAAGGCCACGGACAACGACAAGATCGGCAAGAAGTTCCGCAGCGAGGCGAGCGAGAAGCAGGCCTCCAAGGCCCGCCAGACGCAGCGCGCCATCGAGCGGCTCGAAGTCGTCGACGAGCCCCGCAAGGAGTGGGAGCTGCGGATGGAGATCGCGGCGGCGCCGCGCTCCGGCTCGGTCGTCGCCACCCTGAACGAGGCGTCCGTGCGGCGCGGGGACTTCGCCTTCGGTCCGGCCAGCCTGCAGATCGACTGGGCGGACCGGGTGGCGATCACCGGCGCCAACGGCGCGGGCAAGTCCACTCTCCTCGCCGTCCTCCTCGGCCGGCTGGCACCCGACTCCGGTGCGGCCACGCTCGGTTCGGGCGTACTGGTCGGCGAGGTGGACCAGGCGCGCGGGCTCTTCCTCGGGGACGAGCCGCTGCTGGAGGCCTTCTGCGCGGCGGTGCCGGAGACGGAGCCGGCCGAAGTACGGACCCTGCTGGCCAAGTTCGGCCTGAAGGCGGCGCACGTACTGCGTCCGGCGGCCACGCTCTCCCCCGGCGAGCGCACCCGGGCGGCCCTGGCGCTGCTCCAGGGCCGCGGGGTGAACCTGCTGGTGCTCGACGAGCCCACGAACCACCTGGACCTCCCGGCGATCGAACAGCTGGAGTCGGCCCTGGACGCGTACGAGGGCACCCTGCTGCTGGTCACCCACGACCGCCGGATGCTGGACGCGGTGCACGTGACCCGCCGCCTGGAGGTCGCGAACGGCAAGGTCACCGAGCTCTAGGGGGCGTCGGGCCGCTCCTGCCCGGGCGTCGCCGCCCCCGGGCCGCCCCTGCCGGGGCGCCGGCGCCCGGGCCGCTACTGCGCCCGGGCCCCTACTGCTCGGGCGCGCGCCGCTTGCGCGCGAGCCGGGCGGCCACGAAGCCGCGCGGCAGGTGCCGGACGGCGAGCGCGTACGCCTGGTAGCGCCGGCCGGTGATGCTCACCGGCCGGCGCAGCGCCAGGTCCCGCAGCGCCTTGGCCACCACCGCCTCGGGCTCCAGCCACACCGCCTCGCGCAGGGAGCTGACGTCCATCCCGGCGCGCGCCTGGAACTCGGTGCGGGTGAACCCCGGGACCACCGCCAGGACCCGGACCCCGTACGGCGCCATGTCCACCCGCAGGGACTCGCTGAACGCGGTGACCCAGGCCTTCGCGGCCCCGTACGTCCCCGTCGGCAGCAGTCCGGCCACCGAGGAGACGTTCACCACCGCGCCCCGGCGGCGGGCGCGCAGCCCCGGCAGCATGGCGTGGGTGAGCCGCAGCGGGACCTTCACCAGCAGGTCGAGCAGCCGCTCCTCGTCCTCGACGGGGCTGTACGGGAAGGGTGCGGCGAGCCCGAAGCCCGCGTTGTTGACCAGGATGTCCACGGGCCGGTCCCGGTCGGCGAGCCGCTCGGCGACGGCCGTGCAGTCCGCCGGGTCCAGCAGATCGGCGGGCAGCACCTCGCTGGCCGTGCCGAACTCCCGGGCGAGCTCCCGGGCCACGGCTTCGAGGCGGTCCTTGTCGCGGGCGACCAGGACGAGCTCGCAGCCCTTCGCCGCGAAGCCGCGGGCGAAGGCGGCGCCGAGACCGGCACTGGCCCCGGTGATCAGAACGGTGGTCAAGAGAGGGTCACTTCCTTACGGGGTGTGCGGGCGCTGCGGGGTGAAGTCCGTGGTCGACGGCGATCCGTAGGCCTGGGCCACGTCGACCAGGAACCGGGCCTCGTCGTCGAGGTCGCCGCCCTCGGCGGAGGTCTGCATCGCGGCGGGCAGCTCCCACGCCGCGTCCTCCCCCGGCTGCCCGGGCCGTCCGGCCAGCTTCGCCTGCCGCGCCTCCTTCAGTACGCAGGCCAGCGCGGCCGCGGTGCGCCGCTGCTCGGGGATCCCGTGCCCGGTGACATGGCTGCGGGCGAGCTCCGGAACGCCCGGGGCGACGTACTCGCCGAGGATCAGGATCGCGTCGCGGGTCTCGATCACCTTGCGGTACACCAGCAGGTTGCGCGGGACGGGCGGCCACAGCAGCTCCACGACCCGCCCGGCCCGCGGCTTGGTGAGGGCGACGTGCGGGACGGCCTGGACCAGGTCGTGCCAGAGCGGCCACAGGCGCCAGGCGGTGGCGATGTCGGCGCTCGTACGGCGCAGCGTGAACAGGGTGGGCACGAGGATCGCGGCGGCCCGCAGCAGTCCGTGCAGGTTCATCATCAGCGGCAGGGCGGGCATCGCCCAGGTGCTGGCGAACAGGGCCTTGAGCAGGTACGCGAACCAGAACAGGCCGGCGAGCGCGGTACCGAGGCCGAACAGCCGCAGCCCGGCGGCCAGCCCCCGGCTCTCGGTGCGGCGGCTGTAGCGCCAGCAGAGGGAGACGCAGGTGGTGTTGGCGAGGAGGTGCGCGGAGATCAGCAGCAGCCAGTACGCCAGGGAGGGGACCGGGTCACCCTGCGGCGGGATGGTGTGCGCGGTGTGCGCGGGGGCGGTCGTGTCCAGCACCACGAGCGTGGTCAGCCAGGCCACCGTGCCCACCCAGGAGGCGAGTTGGAGGGCCCGGCCGCGGGTGGCGGCGGCGACGAAGTAGAGCACGGTGCCCGCGGACAGCACGCCGATCAGGTTGCGGACGAGGCCGACGGCGTGCGCGTAGTCCGGGTCGCGCATCGCGTACGCGACGACGTCCGGGAGGTTCAAGGTCATCGCGGCGGCGGCCGTGGCGACGGCGAGCCACAGGCCGCGCTGCTGCGGGGAGCGCAGGGCGGCCGGGGCGCGCAGCAGGACTGCCGTCCAGAGGCAGACGACGCTGGGCACGGCGAGCGAGTCGCCGAAGGCGGTGAGGTCAGCGGCGTCCATGGTTCCCCCGCCCGTAGCCCATGGCGGATTCCAGCCAGGCGAGGGTGCCGCGGGGCGCGGCGGCCGACTGCGGGCAGGGGCCCGTCGTGCGAATGCGGATCATGCTGGCCAGCATTTCCGCCTCCTGCTCCTGGCTGGTGGTGTAGTTGGTGCGCCCGAGAACGACCGGGACCTGCCCGTCGTTGTCCTCGGCCTCCAGCGAGTTGTGGCCGAACAGGATGTGCCCGAGCTCGTGGAGCACGATGTGCTCGCGGTGCAGCGCGGTGGTCTGGGCCTCGTAGAAGACGAAGTCGACGCTGTCGGTGCCCACCCACAGCCCGCAGACCCCGGATTCCGCCGCCTCCTTGGGGAGCGGGTGGAGGTGGATGGGGCGGCCCCGCTGCTCGGCGATCCGGTTGCACAGCCCCTCGATGGAGAAGGGATGTGTCAGATCCAGATGGCCGAGAATCTTCTCGCACCGTTTACGGAGGCTGGGTTGCGAGTGGGGCATGTGATCCCTCTTCGGACCCTTTCGCGGGCAGCGTCGGTAGGCGTGCGTGGGCGTGGGCATGGCGTCCTGTGCCTTCAAGGCGGCCTCTGGGAGTGGGGTCCTGAGGGGAGAAGCGGAAGCCCGTTCGCCACTCGGCGAACGGGCGTTCCACCATGCCTACAGATCTTGTACGCGAGTTCGCAAGGTGTGTGCCCAGGTGGGGTGCCTATTCGGCCATCCCCGGACCGTCCCTGCGGACCCACCCTCCTCAGCGCTTGCGGCGCTCCTCGGGACCGCCCGTGAGGCCGGCACGGCGCAGGGCGTCCGCCATCGCGCTGTTGGCCGGGGCCGGGGAGCCGCTGCCGCCCTGGCGCTGCCCGCCCTGGCGCTGGCCGCCGCCCTGGCCCCGGCCCTGGCCGCCCTGACCGCCCTGGCCCTGGCCGCCGCCCCGCTGCTGCGGGGGACGGCCGCCGCCGCGCCGCTCCTGACGGTCCTGGCGGTCCTCGCGCGGCCGGGGAGCGCCGCCCGCCTGGCGGTCGGCCTCGTCCTCCAGCCGCAGCGTCAGCGAGATCCGCTTGCGCGGGATGTCCACGTCCAGCACCTTCACGCGGACGATGTCGCCCGGCTTGACCACGTCCCGCGGGTCCTTGACGAAGTTCTTCGACAGCGCCGAGACGTGGGCCAGCCCGTCCTGGTGGACGCCGATGTCGATGAAGGCGCCGAACGCCGCCACGTTCGTGACCACGCCCTCCAGGATCATCCCGGGCGCCAGGTCGCCGATCTTCTCGACGCCCTCCTTGAAGGTGGCCGTCTTGAAGGCGGGCCGCGGGTCGCGGCCCGGCTTCTCCAGCTCGCGCAGGATGTCCGTCACCGTCGGCAGGCCGAAGGCCTCGGTGACGAACTGCTCCGGCCGCAGCGAGCGGAGCACGCCGGTGTTGCCGATCAGCGCCGCCACCTCGCTCCCGGCCGCCTTGGCCATGCCCCGGACCAGCGGGTACGACTCGGGGTGCACGCTGGAGAAGTCCAGCGGGTCGTCCCCGCCGCGGATCCGCAGGAAGCCCGCGCACTGCTCGTACGCCTTCGGGCCGAGCCGTGCCACGTCCTTGAGCGCCTTGCGGCTGCGGAACGGGCCGTTGTTGTCGCGGTGGGCCACGATGTTCGCGGCGAGCCCGCCGCTGATGCCCGACACCCGCGAGAGCAGCGGAGCGGAGGCGGTGTTGACGTCCACGCCGACGCCGTTCACGCAGTCCTCGACCACCGCGTCGAGCGAGCGCGAGAGCTTCACCTCGGAGAGGTCGTGCTGGTACTGGCCGACGCCGATCGACTTGGGGTCGATCTTGACGAGCTCGGCGAGCGGGTCCTGGAGGCGGCGGGCGATGGACACCGCGCCGCGCAGCGACACGTCCATGTCCGGGAGCTCCTGCGAGGCGAACGCGGAGGCCGAGTACACGGAGGCGCCCGCCTCGGACACCATCACCTTGGTGAGCTTCAGCTCGGGGTGGCGGGTGATCAGGTCCCCGGCGAGCTTGTCGGTCTCGCGCGAGGCCGTGCCGTTGCCGATGGCGATCAGCTCGACCGCGTGCTCCTCGGCGAGGCGGGCCAGTTTGGCGAGGGACTCGTCCCACTTGTTGGCGGGCACGTGCGGGTAGACCACGTCCGTGGCGACGACCTTGCCGGTGGCGTCCACGACGGCGACCTTCACGCCGGTGCGGAAGCCCGGGTCGAGGCCGAGCGTGGCCCGGGTGCCGGCCGGGGCGGCGAGCAGCAGGTCGCGCAGGTTGGCCGCGAAGACCCGTACGGCCTCGTCCTCGGCGGCGGCGCGCAGCCGCATCCGCAGGTCGATGCCGAGGTGCACCTGGATCTTCGTGCGCCAGGCCCAGCGGACGGTGTCGGCCAGCCACTTGTCGCCCGGGCGGCCGCGGTCGCCGATCCCGAAGCGGCGGGCGATCATGCCCTCGTACGTGGACGGGCCGGGGTTCGCCGCGTCTTCGGGGTGCTCCGGCTCCAGGGTGAGGTCGAGGACGTCCTCCTTCTCCCCGCGCAGCATGGCCAGGACGCGGTGCGAGGGCAGCGCGGTGAAGGGCTCGGCGAAGTCGAAGTAGTCGGAGAACTTGGCGCCCGCCTCCTCCTTGCCCTCGCGGACCTTCGCGGCGAGCCGGCCGCGGCCCCACATGCGCTCGCGCAGCTCGCCGATCAGGTCGGCGTCCTCGCCGAAGCGCTCGGTGAGGATGGCGCGGGCGCCCTCCAGGGCTGCGGCCGGATCGGCGACGCCCTTGTCGGCGTCGACGAACGCGGCCGCGGCGGCGGCCGGTTCCACCGACGGGTCGGCCAGCAGGCCGTCGGCGAGCGGCTCCAGGCCCGCCTCACGGGCGATCTGCGCCTTGGTGCGGCGCTTGGGCTTGAACGGGAGGTAGATGTCCTCCAGCCGGGCCTTGGTGTCCGCCGCGTTGATCCGGGCCTCCAGCTCGGCGTCGAGCTTGCCCTGCTCCCGTACGGAGTCCAGGATCGCCGCACGCCGGTCCTCCAGTTCGCGCAGATACCGCAGCCGCTCCTCAAGGGTGCGCAGCTGGGCGTCGTCGAGCATCTCGGTCGCTTCCTTGCGGTAGCGCGCGATGAACGGCACGGTGGAGCCGCCGTCGAGCAGCTCGACGGCGGCCTTGACCTGCCGCTCCCGTACGCCGAGCTCCTCGGCGATCCTGCCTTCGATGGACATCGTCACGATCGGGTCCCGCCTGCCTTCGTTTGCACTGGAAGGCTGCCAATTGTGGCAGGTGGCGGTGACGGCGGCCGGGAGCCCCGCGCCCGGGCCCGTGCGCGGTCCCGTCAGGCCTTGCCGAAGGCGTCCGCGGGGAAGGCCCCGGCGGTGACGGCCTTGACGACGAAGCCGCCGCCGAGCTCGGCCAGCCGGGCCAGGCCTTCGGCGCCGAGGTGCTCGTAGGGGGCCGCGTCGAGGCGGTCGGTGTCGGCTTCGAGGCGCTCGCGTACGGCCGCGCCCTCCTCGGTGAGCTCGCCGTCGGCGTCGAGGATCCCTCGCTCGCGCAGCCGGTCGGCGGCGGCGTCGAGGTCGGACTGCTCCCAGCCGCGGATGGCCTTGATCCACTTCGGGGTCATGCCGCGGCCGGTGGCGGTGTGGCTGACCAGGGCCTCCAGCGGGTCGAGTCCGGAGAGCAGCAGGGCGGCGAGGTGGCCGTCGCCGCGGTGTTCGCGCAGCAGGGTGGTGGCGTACCAGAGGCGCAGGTGCGGCTCCTCGGGTACGGGGAGGTCGGCGTGGGCGGCGTAGAGCGGCCGGGCGTGCCGGGTGCAGCCCTCGGTGGCGCGCAGGGCGAGGTCGGCGGCCTCGGCGAGCTCGGGGGATGCGATGGCCTCCGCGCCGAGGAGTCGGCGCAGGGTGCTGTCGGCGGCGCGCAACCGGGCGTCGAGGGCCTGTTCGGGGGTGATGGTGTCCCAGACGGCGGGCAGGTGCCGGGCGACGAAGTCGTGGCGGTAGTTGTAGAAGGTGGCGGTGACCGTGCCGGGCCCGACGGCGCCCATGGCGGCGGACCGGGAGGCGAGGTTCACCGCGGGCCCCTCGGCGACCCCGAGGGCGGCGAACTCCTTGCCCAGATCGGGAGAGAAGTAGATGGTGGCATGCAGCGGGTTGATCGCCGCATGCCAGCAATTGCGGGCGGCGCGCGGAGGAATCGTCATACCGGCCAGATTACCGACCGCTCAGTATGTCGGGTAGGCCGAGTCCCGGCCTCCATGCATATGATCGAGCCGAAACCAACGGGGAGGCGTGAACATGTCAGAAGACGGCGAGCAGGTGTCGGACCTCCAGGCCGGCATGCGCTTGAACCACGTGCCGACCGAACCGAGCGGACCGACGGCTCCGACGGGACCGGCCGCGCCGGGCGGCCCGAAGGGCCCGATGGGCCCGTTCGTCCCGGGCGGCTCCGGGGACTTCGCTTCGACGCCGGCCCAGAAGAAGGCCGCGGCGAACACCATCGAGACCGAGCTGGAGCCCAACACCAAGAAGGCCGCGGAGCACGCGGACACCGACACCGGCGCCGCCCAGAAGGGTTTCGACGGCTGGGAGACGGCCGCCGGCCTGAAGAAGGTGGCGGACACCTGGGACCAGCAGGTGAAGACCCTGATGGGCCGTCTGGCGGCGGAGAAGACCAGCCTGCGCGGCGCATCGGGCCTCTTCACCGGCAACGACACCGGCATCGGCAACCAGTTCCTGGCGACCAACTCGAAGCTGAACGGCCTCTAGTCCGCCGCTTTCGCATCCGGGCGGCATCCGGTTTCCGGCCTTCTTCCGCGGTCCCCATCGCGGAAGAAGGCCGTTCGCGTGCCCGAACACGGCTCTTCGGCGCGGTGGGAGGCCGGTCCGGGCCCCGGCCTGTGACGGCCGAATGGCGATCGTGTGACACCGGGGGCCATGGACATGACGTAGGGGGGCGGGCGTGAATACGGTCGGACGACAAGCCGTTGAACAGAACCGTCTCCCTACCACTTGGAGCTCTTCGTGCACCGCAAAGTCATCGCCCCGAGCGTGCTCGCCGCCTCCCTCCTGCTGGTGATCCCGGCCTCGGCGGCGAGTTCGGTCCAAGGGGCCCCGGGCATCGGCGATCCCTACTACCCGGCCAGCGGCAACAGCGGATACGACGTGTCCCACTACGACCTGCGCCTGCAGTACCAGCCGAAGACGGACCTGCTGGAGGGCACCGCCACCCTCCTGACCACCGCCAAGCAGGACCTCTCCCGCTTCAACCTGGACTTCGGCCTGAAGGTCAGCGAGATCCGTGTCAACGGCGCCAAGGCGAAGTTCGCCACCTCCGGGGAGCACGAGCTGGAGGTGACCCCCGCCCAGCCGCTGAAGAAGGACACGCCGGCGTCGGTCGTCGTCAAGTACGCCGGGAAGCCCTCGGAGTTCAAGATCGACGGCTGGTCGGCCTGGCAGCGCACCCCGGACGGCGGCGTCGCCGCGCAGGAGCCCGACTCGGCCGTCTGGTGGTTCCCGAGCAACGACCACCCGCTCGACAAGGCCACCTTCGACATCTCGGTCAACGTCCCCGATGGCACCCAGGCCATCAGCAACGGCGTGCTCCAGTCGCAGAGTTCCCGGCTCGGCTGGACCCGTTACAACTGGCGCTCGAACAAGCCGCAGGCCACGTACCTCGCCACCCTCGCCATCGGCAAGTTCGACGTCACCACCGACAAGACGGCGAGCGGCCTGCCGATCCTCAACGCGTACAGCAAGGACCTCGGCGACAACGCGGGCGCGGCGCGCGCGAGCGTGGAGCGGACCGGCGAGGTCGCCGAATGGCTGGAGGGCGTCTTCGGGCCGTACCCCTTCAACGCCCTGGGCGGGTACGTACCCAACGTGCCGTCCAGTTTCGCGCTGGAGACGCAGACCCGGCCGTTCTACAGCCCGAAGCAGTTCGCGAACGGCGCGAACGTCTCCGTCGTCGTGCACGAGCTGGCCCACCAGTGGTACGGGGACAGCGTCTCCGTCGACGGCTGGAAGGACATCTGGATCAACGAGGGCTTCGCCCGCTACAGCCAGTGGCTGTGGTCGGAGAAGGAGGGCGAGGGCACCGCGCAGGAGCTCGCGGACTGGGCGTACGGGCTGCGCGCGGCGGACGACCCGTTCTGGCAGGTCAAGCCGGGTGACCCGGGCCCGGACAACCAGTTCCACGGGGCTGTGTACGACCGCGGCGCGATCGCCCTGCAGGCGCTGCGCAACGAGGTCGGCGACGAGACGTTCTTCAAGCTCCTCAAGGGCTGGCCGACCGAGCGGGCCTACGGCAACGCCAAGGTCGGGGACTTCGTCCGGTACGCGGAGAAGGTCTCGAACAAGCCGCTGGCGCAGCTGTTCGAGACCTGGCTGTACACCCCGGGCAAGCCGGCGTTCGCCCCGCCGGCCGCCGCGGCCCCGAGCGCCCGGTCCCTCAAGGCCCCCGCCGCGAAGCCGGTGGAGCCGAAGTCCTGGAAGAAGATCGCCGAGACGAACACGATCCACGAGCACTGAGACGCGCAGCGCGTACGAGGCTCCGCGCGCCGGCGCCCCTCAGGGGGTGCCGGCGCGCCACCGGGCCCGGGCGGCGCGCGCGATGGGCAGGTACCGCAGGCGCTCCGGCAGCAGCGGTACGAGGAGCCGTACGGCCGTGCTGAACCGCCGGAGCCTGCGCTCCTGGGCCGGGCTCCACTCCAGCCCGATGGCGGCGCGGGCCTCGGGCGGCATGTACCCGACGGTGGCGAAGGCCCGGAAGCGCAGGAACGCAGCCCGCAGCGCCGGCCAGGTGAGCCGCAGCAGCAGCCGCACGGGCAGGGAGCCGCCCTCGGGCCTCGGCAGCGGCACGTCGGTGGCGACCAGCTCGCGGGCGACCTTGGTCGGCTCGATCTCCTCGGCCAGCATCCGGCGGTAGTAGACCCAGTACGCCTCGATGCTCTGCGGCATGTCCCGGTCGTGTATGCCCAGGATCCGGCCCACCTGGAGCCACTCCCGGTACAGCTGCCGCTCCTGCGCGGGGGTGAAGGGGCGCAGCAGGTAGCGCCCGGCGTAGAGGTAGATCGGGAAGCCGGTGGCGTGCACCCAGGAGTAGCAGGCGGGGTCGAGGGAGTGGTAGCGCCGCCCCCGGGTGTCGATCCCCTGGATCTCCTTGTGCAGGCGGCGCACCCGGCGGCCCTCCTCGGCGGCCTCCGCCCCGCCGTACACCCACAGCTGGACAGAGCGCAGGGAGCGCTCGCCGCGCCCCCAGGGGTCCGTGCGGAAGACCGAGTACGCGTCGACGCCGGCGCCGATCGCGGGGTGGGCGACCTGCATGGTGAAGGCGGCGGGCAGCATCAGCAGGGCCCGGATGTCGCCGGAGATGGTCCAGAGCACCCCGCCGGGGGCCGGCGGCTCGGGATCGGGACGGCGGCCGGCCGCCTGTCCGGGTACGGGAAGCCCTGTTTCGCTCATGGTTCCAGTATGCGAGTGCTGAAGGTTCGGGTCGCGGGTGCCAGACGTCCGCTCCCGGACAGAAAGTCTTGTCACGGGTGTTACCCAGAGGTAACCGCGGCTGCTTGGATGACGGAGTCGATCTCCCCCTGCAGGAATGATGGAGACCTCATGCTGCACACCAAGCTCAGCCGCAACCGCGCCGCCGCCACGGCCGTTGCGGCGATCGCCGTCGGCGCACTGGCCGCCACCAGTGCGCCGGCCGCCTCGGCCGCGGAGAGCGCCGCGGCCCCGCGGCTCAGCGTCCTCACGTACAACACGTTCCTGATGAGCAAGAACCTCTACCCCAACTGGGGTCAGGACCACCGGGCTTCGGAGATCCCCAGGGCTTCCTTCTTCCAGGGCCACGACGTGGTCGTGCTCCAGGAGGCCTTCGACAACGGCGCCTCGGACGCGCTGAAGGCCAACGCCTCGGCGCAGTACCCGTACCAGACCCCGATCGTCGGCCGCAGCAAGAGCGGCTGGGACGCCACGGGCGGCGCGTACTCCTCGACCACCCCCGAGGACGGCGGGGTCACGATCCTCAGCAAGTGGCCGATCGTCCGCAAGGAGCAGGTCGTCTACAAGGACGCCTGCGGCGCCGACTGGTGGTCCAACAAGGGCTTCGCCTACGTCGTGCTGAACGTGAACGGCACCAAGGTCCACGTGGTCGGCACCCACGCCCAGTCCACCGATTCGGGCTGCGGCTCCGGCGAGGCGGCGGACATGCGCGCCCGCCAGTTCAAGGCGATAGACGCCTTCCTGGACGGCAAGAACATCCCGGCGGCCGAGCAGGTCATCGTCGCGGGCGACATGAACGTCGACTCCCGCTCCCCCGAGTTCGCCTCCATGCTCGCCAACGCCGACCTGGCGGACTCCGACTCGCGCACGGGCCACCCGTACTCGTTCGACACCGCGCTGAACTCCATCGCGAACTACCGCTACCCGACGGACCCGCGCGAGGACCTCGACTACGTCCTCTACCGCAAGGGCAACGCCCGCCCGGCGGGTTGGGAGAACAACGTGGTCAAGGAGGAGTCGGCGCCCTGGACGGTCTCCAGCTGGGGCACCTCGTACACGTACACCAACCTCTCGGACCACTACCCGCTGATCGGCCGCTAGTCCGCACTCCCCCGGGTGCCCGCCGCCGCGGCCGGGCACCCGCGGGGCCGCGCCGAGGCGGTCGGGCCTGCGAGCGCCGCCATTGCGCCGCGTGCTCGGCGAAGACGTCGCCCAGCTGGCGGCCGGCCTTCAGGTGGTCCGGGTCGTGGGCTGGACCACCTCGCGGCCGGAACGGGTCTCCGGCGTCCTCCCGGCCTCGTCCGGCGGACGCCCGCCCGCCCACCGGACGGGGCCGTCCGGGCTACCGGCCCCCGGCGTGGTGCGGTTCCTCGTACGGGTCGGCGTACAGCGCGTCGATCAGGGCGCCGTACTTCTCCCGGACCACCCGGCGGCGCAGTTTCAGCGAGGGGGTGAGTTCCCCGGACCCGGGGCCCCACTCCTGCGTCAGCAGCCGGTACCGCTTGATCTGCTCGGTCCGGTTGAGCCGGGCGTTGGCCGCGTCGACCGCGGCGGCGATCTCCTCCCGGACCGCCGGGTGCTCGGCGAGCCCGGCGAGCGAGCCGGCCTCGATGCCGCGGGCCGCCGCCCAGGCCGGGGCCACCTCCGCGTCCAGCACCAGCAGGGCGACGAGGTAGGAGCGGCCGTCGCCGTGCACCATGGCCTGGCCGATCAGCGGATGCTCCTTGACGGTGTTCTCCACCAGGGCCGGCGAGACGTTCTTGCCGTTCGAGGTGATGATGAGTTCCTTCTTGCGGTCGGTCAGCCAGAGGAACCCGTCCTCGTCGAGCCGGCCGACGTCCCCCGTCGGGAACCAGCCGTCGGCGTCGTGCGCGCTCTCCACCGACCCGTCGGGCCGCAGGTACCCGGCGAAGACGGTCGCGCCCCGCGTGAGGATCTCCCCGTCCTCGGCGAGCCGCAGTTCCAGCCCCTCGATCGGCCGCCCCACCGAGCCCAGCCGGAAGCCGTCGGGGCTGTTGATCGTGCACACGCCCGAGGTCTCGGTGAGCCCCCAGGCGTCCATGATGGTGATCCCCCAGCCCGCCCAGAACCGGACGACGTCGATGGGCATCGGCGCGGTGGCGCTGGCCGTCCACACCAGCCGGTCCAGCCCGGCCAGGCCCAGCAGCGGGTCGAGCACCTGCTCCTTCGCCCGGGCGTACGCGGCTTCGAGCGCGGCCGGGATCCGCTCGCCCCGCTCGCGGTGGCCGGCCCGGGCGCGGGCGAGGTCGTTCGCCGCCTCGATGGACTCCCGCTGCGCCGCCGGAAGCTGCGCCAGCACCGCCCGTACGGACGCGGCGAGCTTCTCCCAGACCCGGGGCACACCGAAGAACTGCACCGGGTGCAGCTCGCGTACGGCGGCGCCCACGGCGGCCGGGTCGGCGACGAGCCGGACGTGCGCGGCCCGCAGCAGCGGCAGGTAGATGCCGAGGATCCGCTCGGCGATGTGCGCGAACGGCAGGTAGCAGATGTGCTCGGCGTGCTCGGGCAGGTCCGTGCGCCCGTCGATGCGGACGGCCTGGAGCATGATGTTGCGGTGGGTCAGCCGCACGCCCTTGGGGTCGCCGGTGGTACCGGAGGTGTAGACGACGGTCAGCGGGTCCTCGGGGCGGGTCTCCCGCCAGGCCTTCTCGAAGGCGTCGGGGCGGTGCGCACGGGCACCGCTCGCGTGCAGGGAGCCGTAGGTGCGGTGCGGACCGGCTTCGGCGGCCTCGGCCACGACCAGCCGCTCCAGGGGCACCCGGGCGTCGGCGAGCAGCGGTTCCCAGCGGGCCAGCTCGCCCGCGCCTTCGAGGACGGCGACCCGGGCCCGGCTGTGCCGGGCGATGTGGGCGATCTGCTCGGGCGCGGAGGTCCCGTACACGGTGACGGGGACGGCGCCGAGGTGGACGAGGGCGAGGTCGGTCAGCCAGTGCTCGGGGCGGTTGCCCATCATGATCAGGACGTGTTCGCCGCGTTCTATGCCGAGGGCGGCGTATCCGGAGGCGAGGACGGCGACCTTGCGGCGGACCTCGGTCCAGTCGAGGGTCGTCCAGCCGTCGCCCTCGCGCCAGGAGAGGGCGGGGAGAGCGCCGTACTCGGCGGCGTTGCGGGCCAGCAGGGCGGGGATCGTGAGCTCTTCGGGTCGTCCGGGCAGTCGCAGTTTCATGGTCATGGGCAGCTCCTGGCCGTTTCACATCGTTGGTGCGACAGCAATACTGTTGAACCCAAGCTGTGGAGCAGAGAGCGAGGCGCAGACGATGGCCGACCAGGCACCCGAGCCGATGCTCACCGTCGACGAGCTGGCGGCCCGGGCGGGCGTCACCGTGCGCACCGTTCGTTTCTACAGCACGCGCGGGCTTTTGCCCCCTCCCGTGATCGGCCCTCGTCGGGTGGGGCACTACGGACCGGAACACCTCTCGCGGCTGGCGCTGATCGAGGAACTCCAGCACCAGGGCATGACGTTGTCCGCCATCGAGCGCTATCTGGACGCGCTGCCCGACGACCTGAGCGCGCACGACCTGGCGATCCACCGCGCGATGGTGTCCAGTTGGGCTCCGGACGCGCCGCAGGACGTGTCGCGGGAGGAGCTGGAGAAGCGGGCGGGCCGGAGCCTGTCGGACACCGACGTCCGGCGGCTGGCGGCGATGAACGTGCTGGCGCCGGCCGGGGAGGGCTTCCGGGTGGACGTGGGGCTGCTGCGGCTGGGGGTCGCCCTGCTGGACGTGCCGATCGCGCACGAGACGATCCTGGCGGCGCGCAAGGTGCTGCTGGAGCACGCGCGGACGGCGGCGCACGAGCTGACGGCGCTCTTCCGGGACGAGGTGTGGAGTCCGTTCACGCGGGACGAGAGCGATCCGGAGCGGGTGGAGTCGATGAAGGCGCTGTCCGCGCACATGCAGCCGATGGTGGTGCAGGCGCTGGTGACCGCGTTCCAGCGGTCGCTGAAGGAGGAACTGCGGGCGGCGTTCGTCTCGGAGTCGGCCGACTCCGGGTGAACGCCGCCCGCGGCGGGTGCTACGGGTTTGACGGGGTCAGTCGGCGTACGTCTCGCCGCGCTCGGCCTTCGCGACGAGCGAGGCCGGCGGGGTGAACCGCTCGCCGTACTGTGCGGCCAGCTCCCGGGCGCGGGCCACGAAGCCCGCGAGACCGCCCTCGTAGCCGTTGATGTACTGGATGACGCCGCCGGTCCAGGCCGGGAAGCCGATGCCCATGACGGAGCCGATGTTGGCGTCGGCGATCGAGGTCAGGACGCCCTCGTCGAGGCAGCGGACGGTGTCCAGGGCCTCGGAGAAGAGCATCCGCTCCTTCATGTCCTCGAAGGGGATCTCCGCGTCCGGCTTCGCGAAGTGCTCGCGCAGGCCCGGCCAGATACCGGCGCGCTTGCCGCTCTCGTCGTACTCGTAGAAGCCGGCCCCGCCGCTGCGGCCGGGGCGGCCGAACTCGTCGACCATCCGGTCGATGACCATGTCCGCGGGGTGCGCGGTCCACGAGCGGCCCTCGGCCTCGAAGGCCTTGCGGGTCTCGTTGCGGATCTTGCGCGGGAGGGTGAGGGTGAGCTCGTCCATCAGGGAGAGCACCTTGGCCGGGTAGCCGGCCTGGGCCGCGGCCTGCTCGACGGAGGCGGGCTCCACGCCCTCGCCGACCATCGCCACGCCCTCGTTGATGAACTGGCCGATGACGCGCGAGGTGAAGAAGCCGCGCGAGTCGTTGACGACGATCGGGGTCTTGTTGATCTGCCGTACGAGGTCGAAGGCGCGGGCGATGGCCTCGTCGCCGGTGCGCTCGCCCTTGATGATCTCCACGAGCGGCATCTTGTCGACGGGCGAGAAGAAGTGCAGTCCGATGAAGTCCCCGGGGCGCGAAACCCCTTCCGCGAGGCCCGTGATGGGCAGCGTGGAGGTGTTGGAGCAGAGCAGCGCGTCGGGGGCGATGACGTCCTGGATCTCCTGGAACACCTTGTGCTTGAGGGAGGTGTCCTCGAAGACGGCCTCGATGACGGCGTCGCAGCCCGCCAGGTCGGCGGCGTCGGCGGTCGGGGTGATCCGGGCCAGCAGCTCGGCGCGCTGGGCCTCGGTGCTGCGGCCGCGGGAGACGGCCTTGTCGAGCAGCTTCTCGGAGTACGCCTTGCCCTTGGCGGCGGCCTCCGGTGTGACGTCCTTCAGCACCACCTCGATGCCCGCGCGGGCGCAGGAGTACGCGATGCCCGCGCCCATCATGCCGGCGCCGAGGACGGCGACCTTGCCGACCTTCCGCGGCTCGATGCCCTGCGGGCGGCTGCGGCCGGCGTTGACGGCCTGGAGGTCGAAGAAGAACGCCTGGATCATGTTCTTGGCGGTCTGCCCGGTGACCAGCTCGGTGAAGTAGCGGGCCTCGATGGTCAGCGCGGTCTCGAAGTCCACTTGGGCGCCCTCGACGGCGCAGGCCAGGATGTTGCGCGGGGCCGGGTACGGGGCCCCGTTCAGCTGCTTCTTCAGGTTGGCCGGGAAGGCCGGGAGGTTGGCGGCGAACTTCGGGTTCGACGGGGTGCCGCCCGGGATCCGGTAGCCGGGGACGTCCCAGGGCTGCTTCGACTCGGGGTTGGCGTCGATGAAGGCGCGGGCCTTGGCCAGCATCTCCTCGGGGGTGGCGGCCAGTTCGTGGACGAGGCCGTTGTCGAGGGCGCGCTGCGGGTTGTACTGGGTGCCCTGGAGCAGGACCTTGAGCAGCGCGTCGGCGATGCCCATGAGGCGCACCGTACGGGTGACGCCGCCGCCGGCCGGGAGCAGGCCGAGGGTGACCTCGGGCAGGCCGATCTTGGAGCCGGGCGCGTCGAGGGCGATGCGGTGGTGGGACGCGAGGCAGATCTCGTAACCGCCGCCGAGGGCGGCTCCGTTGATGGCGGCGACGACGGGCTTGCCGAGGGTCTCGATGCGGCGCAGCGAGCCCTTGATCGCGGTGCCGGTCTCGAAGGCGAGCTGCGCGTGCTCGGGGCGCAGGCCGATCATTTCCTTGAGGTCGCCGCCCGCGAAGAAGGTCTTCTTCGCGGAGGTGTAGATGATGCCGCGGATGGAGTCCTTCTCGGCCTCGGCGCGGTCGGCGATCGCCGCGATGGAGTCCTTGAAGGCCTGGTTCATCGTGTTGGCGGACTGGTCGGGGTCGTCGAGGATCAGGGTGACGACGCCGGTCTCGTCCTGTTCCCAGCGGATCGTGGTGGACTCGCTCATGTTCTCGCTACTTCCGTGTCTGAGAGGAGGTCAGGGGGATACAGGACGCGGTTCAGAGGCGCTCGACGATGGTGGCGACGCCCATGCCGCCGCCGACGCAGAGGGTGACGAGCCCGTAGCGCTTGTCCTGGCGCTCCAGTTCGTCGATGACGGTGCCGAGCAGCATCGCGCCGGTGGCGCCGAGCGGGTGGCCGAGTGCGATGGAGCCGCCGTTGACGTTGACCTTGTCGAGGGAGACGCCCATGTCCTTGACGAAGCGCAGGACGACGCCGGCGAAGGCCTCGTTCATCTCGATCAGGTCGATGTCGTCGATGGTCAGGCCGGCCTTGGCGAGGGCCTTGCGGGTGGCCGGCGCGGGGCCGGTGAGCATGATGGTGGGCTCGGAGCCGGAGACGGCGCCCGAGACGATCCGGGCCCGGGGCGCCAGGCCGTTCCGCTCGCCCGCCTCGCGGGTGCCGAT
Organism: Streptomyces sp. NPDC051109; assembly: GCF_044455885.1. NCBI lineage: Bacteria > Bacillati > Actinomycetota > Actinomycetes > Kitasatosporales > Streptomycetaceae > Streptomyces > Streptomyces sp. NPDC051109. Next base: position 9,418 of record NZ_JBITFF010000009.1, on the reverse strand, counting down.
CGCGACGAGCGAGGCGCCGTCGACGATGCCGGAGGAGTTGCCCGCGTGGTGGACGTGGTCGATCTTCTCGATCCAGTGGTACTTCTGCAGGGCGACGGCGTCGAAGCCGCCGAGGTCGCCGATGTCCGCGAAGGACGGCTTGAGCTTCGCGAGGGTGTCGGCGGTGGTGCCGGGGCGGACGAACTCCTCGTGGTCCAGGACGACCAGGCCGTTGCGGTCGGTGACCGGGACGACGGACTTCGCGAAGCGGCCGTCCTTGACGGCGGTGGCGGCCCGCTCCTGGGAGAGGGCGGCGTACTCGTCGACGTCGCGCCGGGAGAAGCCCTCGATGGTGGCGATGAGGTCGGCGCCGATGCCCTGCGGGACGAAGCCGGTGTCCCAGTTGGTCATGGGGTCGTTGAACCAGGCGCCGCCGTCGGAGGCCATCGGGACGCGGGACATGGACTCCACTCCGCCCGCGAGGACGAGGTCCTCCCAGCCCGAGCGGACCTTGGCGGCGGCCAGGTTGACGGCCTCCAGGCCGGAGGCGCAGAAGCGGTTCTCCTGTACGCCGGCCACCGTGTCCGGGAGTCCGGCGGCGATGGCCGCGATCCGGGCGATGTCGGAGCCCTGGTCGCCGACCGGGCCGACGACACCGAGGACGATGTCGTCGATGGTGGCCGGGTCCAGGCCGGGGTTGCGCTCGCGCAGGGCGTTGATGAGGCCGACGACCAGGTCGATCGGCTTGGTGCCGTGCAGGGCGCCGTTGGCCTTGCCGCGGCCGCGCGGCGTGCGGATCGCGTCGTATACGTACGCTTCGGTGCTCACTGGTCAAGCCTTTCGGGGAGAGGTCGTGCGTTAGCCGAGGAGGGAGCGGCCGATGATCTCTTTCATGATCTCGGTCGTGCCGCCGTAGATGGTCTGGATGCGGCCGTCGGTGAAGGCCCGGGCGACCCGGTACTCGCTCATGTATCCGTAACCGCCGTGCAGTTGGAGGCAGCGGTCCGCGACCCGCTTCTGGAGCTCGGTCGCCCACCACTTGGCCATCGAGGCGTGGACGTGGTCCAGCTCCCCGTTGGAGTGGTCGACGATGCAGCGGTCGAGGAAGGTGCGGGTGACGGCGCACTCGGTGGCCATCTCCGCTATCTCGAAGCGGACGTGCTGGAGCTTGGAGAGCGGCCGTCCGAAGGCCTCGCGCTCCTTCACGTACTGCGTGGTGATCTCCAGCAGGTGCTCTGCGGCGGCGATGCCGGCCATCGCGATGCCCATCCGCTCCTGCGCGAGATTGGTCATCAGGTGGACGAAGGCCCCGTTCAGCTCGCCGAGCAGGTTCTCCTTGGGGACGCGTACGTCGTGGAAGAACAGCTCGGCGGTGTCCTGCGCCTTCTGCCCGATCTTGTCGAGGTTGCGGCCGCGCTCGAAGCCCTCCGCGCCCCGCTCGACCACGAGCAGCGACAGGCCGTGCGCCCCGCCCTCCGGGGTGGTCTTCGCGACCACGACCACCAGGTCGGCCAGGATGCCGTTGGAGATGAAGGTCTTGGAGCCGTTGAGCACCCAGTGGTCGCCCCGGTCCTCGGCGCTGGTCCGGATCCCCTGGAGGTCGGAGCCCGCGCCCGGCTCGGTCATCGCGATGGCGGTGATGGTCTCGCCGGAGCAGAAGCCGGGCAGCCAGCGCCGCTTCTGCTCCTCGGTGGCGAGCGAGGTCAGGTACGGGCCGATGATGTCGTTGTGCAGGCCGATCGCGAGCCCGGCCGCGCCCGCCCGGGTGAACTCCTCGGCGATCACGGCGGCGTAGCGGAAGTCGGTGTTCCCCCCGCCCCCGTACTCCTCCGGGACGGCCAGCCCCAGCAGGCCCTGTCGGCCCGCGGCCCGCCAGGCCTCACGGCTGACGATGCCGTCCTTCTCCCACTGGTCGTAGTGCGGCAGCACCTCCTTGGTGAGGAAGGTGCGGACCGTTTCGCGGAACGCCTCGTGGTCGGCGTCGAAGATGCGGCGTTGCATCGGGGCCCCCTAGAGCCAGCTCTTGACGGTTTCGATCAGCCGGGCCGGCTCGGCTCCGACGGGTGTGACGTTGAGCATGGTGACGCCCGCCTCCCGGAAGGCCTCGACCCGCTCGCGTACGTAGCCCTCCGGTCCGCAGAGCGTCATGAGTTCGCAGAACTCGTCCGGTACGGCGGCCGCCGCATCGCGCTTGCGGCCGGAGAGGTAGAGCTCCTGGATCTTCCGGGCCTCCTCCCCGTACCCGTAGGCGACGGCGAGGTCGTTGTAGAAGTTCTTGCCGACGGCGCCCATCCCGCCCACGTACAGCGCGATCTGCGGGCGCGCGAGGTCCCGTACGGCGGCGGCGTCCTCGCCGATCGCGAGCAGCCCGCCGGCCACGGTCTGCAGCGGGCCGAGCTCCGGGGCGCGCAGGGCCGCGCCCTCGGCGAGGGCGCTCCCCCACACGGCGTGGGCCTTCTCGGGGAGGAACAGGGTGGGAAGCCAGCCGTCGGCGATCTCGGCGGTCATCCGCACGTTCGCGGGACCGAGCGAGGCGATGTACACGGGGACGGCGTCGCGGACCGGCCGGGTGAGGATCTTCAGCGGCTTGCCGTGCCGGCCGCCCTTCCCGGGCGGCAGCGGCATGTCGGTGATGCCGTGGTGGTCGATGGTCTCGCGGCGCCAGATCCTGCGGCACAGCTCGACGGTCTCGCGGGTCCGGCCGATCGGCTTGTCGTACGGCTTCCCGTGCCAGCCCTCGACCACCTGCGGGCCGGAGGCGCCGAGGCCCAGCAGCGCCCGGCCGCCGGAGAGCGCGTCCAGTCCGGCGGCCGTCTGGGCGATGAGGGCCGGGGTGCGCGAGTAGACGTTGAGGATGGCCGAGCCGATCTTCATCCGCTCGGTGCGGGCGGCGAGGTAGCCCATGATCGTCGGGGAGTCGAAGCCCCAGGCCTCGGCGACCCACACGGCGTCGAGCCCCGCCGCCTCCAGCGCCGCCGCCTCATCGGCGGCCCGGCGCGGGTCCCCGGCGTAGTCGAGCATCATGGACAGTTCCATCAGGCCTCTTTCCCGAGCAGGGCCGGTACGTCCCAGTCGCGGGCCACGGATTCGGTGTGCGCACCGGGCAGGGCGGGGCCCGCGGCGATCGCGGCCGGGGTGGCCGAGAACCGGGGCGCGGGGGCGGGCTGGGTGATCCCGCCGACGTCGGTGAAGGTGGCGCGGGCGGCGAGGTGCGGATGCTGCGGCGCCTCGCGCAGGGAGAGCACCGGGGCCACGCACGCGTCGGTGCCCTCGAACACCGCCGTCCACTCCTGGCGCGTATGGGACTTGAAGCGGGCGGCGACGGCCTCGCGGAGCTCGCCCCAGCGGGCCGGGTCCTTGCGGGCCGGGGCCTCGTCCTTGATGCCGAGCAGCTCGACGAAGGTGTCGTAGAACTGCTGCTCCAGCGCGCCGACCGCCATGTACCCGCCGTCGGAGGTCTCGTACGTGCCGTAGAACGGGCAGCCTCCGTCGAGGAGGTTGGCGCCGCGCCGGTCCTGCCAGCCGCCGGCCGCCATCATGCCGTGGATCATGGCGGTGAGGTGGGCGGTGCCGTCGACGATGGCCGCGTCGACGACCTGGCCGGCGCCGTCGGGGGTGCGGGCGTGCTGGAGCGCCGCGAGGACGCCGATGACCAGGTAGAGCGAGCCGCCCGCGTAGTCCCCGACGAGGTTGGCGGGGACGGCCGGCGCCTCCCCCGGCTTTCCGATCATGCCGAGGGCGCCGGTGACGGCGATGTACGCGATGTCGTGCCCGGCGGTGTGCGCGAGCGGACCGTCCTGGCCCCAGCCGGTCATCCGGCCGTAGACGAGCTTCGGGTTGCGGGCGTGGCAGTCGGCGGGTCCGACGCCGAGCCGCTCGGCGACCCCGGGCCGGAAGCCCTCGATCAGCACGTCGGCCCGCTCGACGAGGTCCAGCACGCGGGCGGGGCCCCCGGCGGACTTCAGGTCGACCAGGACCGACCGCTTGCCGCGGTTGGTGACGTCGTACGTGGGGTCGACCGCGAGCCCGCCGCCGCCGGGCCGGTCCACCCGTACGACGTCGGCCCCCAGGTCGGCGAGGAGCATGGCGGCGAACGGGCCCGGGCCGATGCCCGCCAGTTCGACGACGCGCACGCCCGCGAGCGGACCGGCGCCGGGCGTGCGGCCCGGCCCGCCGGGCACGTTCCCTGTCACTGCCATCGAGCCCCCAGCATCCGTAGCGTCCGCGGCGCGCCTTTGTGTGACACAACTGATGTAACACCAGCGATGCTAGGAACGCGTTCCACTCAGCACAAGAGCAACCGCTTAGCCGGTTGCCTCGTTTCGCGCGCCGGGACCCGTCTCCCGCCGCGCGTCGAGCTCCTTGAGGTGCCGCTTGAGGGCGACGGTGCGGTAGCTCTCCTCCACCCATTCGCACAGCACGTCGAGGGGCGGCGCCCCCTTCTCCCCCAGCGGCACGGAGACCCAGCCGGCCCTCCCCAGGCCGTAACCGGTCGGTTCCGCCCCCGGCGCGGTCATGGCGTGGCCGTGCAGCGCCTCGTCCTTGAGCTTCACGGAGAGCCCGGGCGCCTGCGGGCCGTCGGCGCTGCCCAGGAACACGAAGATCTTCTTGTTGACCTTCACGACGCAGTCCTCGGGCCCCCAGGGAAACTCGATCGCGGCCTCCGGCAGCCCTCGGGCAAACTCCCGCACCGCCTCCCACTTGCGCACCGCAGCCTTCACCGATGCCTCCCTCACCACAGCTCACACGCGCTCACACACGCCCGCACGGACAGTCCCTGCCCACGCTAGCGCCGCGCCCCGGCACGGGCCGGGAACCGACGACGTCCTTTCCCGGCCGGGGCGGTCGGGCACGCCCCCGGCGGGTCGAGGCCCCCCTCGCGCCGTCGATTACCGGAACCGGAGCGACGGCGACATCGGCCCCGCCGTCCACCTTTTCGGGGCCTACCCGGACAACTGGTCAGAGAACATGAAACCCCTGATCACAGCGGAGGGGGATGACTTCCAGGCAGCTTTCGAGGCACTTCCCGCAGCTGCCCGAACTTAACCCGGGGGGCCTCAAGCGGAACGTCAGGAGCTATGTAATCTGAGCGAGCTTTCAGCCCTGACCAAGGGCTCACGGAACATAGGGGGCTCGGTGTCCTACCGCCGACTCGCAGCATCTGCGGCCGTCTTCGCGGCCGGCATTTCTCTCATACCGGGCATGGCACACGCGGCCGACGCGAACCCCGGCGACGCCCAGGGCATCAGCAAGCCCGATCTGGCCCAGGACGGCCTGAAGGACACCACCAAGTTCTCCAGCCCGGCCGACCGGTCGATCCGGAAGAGCACACCGGTCCCCACGGGCAAGCTCGCGGCCGCTCCCATGGCGGAGACCGCCGGCGCCGCCAACCCGACCCTCGCGGTCGGCCTGGACGCGTTCGCCGTTTCCGCGCACACGGTCGAGCTGGACAGCTCCGTCACCAGCGCGTCCACCCCGCTCGACATCAGCATCGCCTGGGGCGACGGGGCCACCACCGCCGCGTCGGCCTCCGGCACGCAGGTCGTGTCCTCCGAGCACACCTACGCGGAGCTCGGCACCTACACCGTCAAGGTCACCGTGACGGACAAGGCGGCCAACACCTCGGTCACCAACGAGGTGGCGTTCACGACCGCCGGCTCGGACTACACCCCGTACGGCCCGACCCGTCTGCTGGACACCCGCAACGGCACCGGCGCGCCCAAGAGCAAGGTCGCCGCGTACACCTCCGCACACCTGAAGATCGGCGGGAACGGCGGCATCCCCGCCGGCGTCACCGCGGTGGTCCTCAACGTCACCGTCACCGGCACCACCAGCGGCGGCCACGTCACCGCCTTCGCCGACGGCGACGGGCGTCCGAGCACCTCGAACGTCAACTTCGTCCCCGGCCAGACGGTCCCGAACCTGGTCATCGTGCCGGTCGGCCCGAACGGCTACGTCAACCTCTACAACGGCGGCTGGGAGTCGGTCGACCTCATCGCCGACGTCACCGGCTACTTCACGCAGACGGCCTCCAGCGGCTACACCCCGCTGGCGCCGCAGCGGTTCGTCGACACCCGCAGCGGCACGGGCACCGCCAAGGGCCAGCTCGCCGGGTACGGGTCCTTCAGCACCCAGATCACGGGCCTGGGCAAGGTGCCGGCCTCCGGCGTCACCGCCGTGGCGCTCAACGTGACCGTCACCAACCCGCGCAGCGACGGCCACCTGACCGTCTTCCCGAGCGGCCAGCAGGCCCCGACCGCGTCCAACGTGAACTTCACGACCGGCCAGACCATCGCCAACTCGGTGATCGTCCCGGTCGGCCCCGACGGCAAGATCAGCATCCGCAACGGCGGCTGGAACCCGGCCGACGTCATCGTCGACGTCGTCGGCTATTACAGCCCGCAGAGCAAGGGCTCCTACCTGCCCTTCACCCCGGAGCGGATGCTCGACACCCGTGACCCCGAGAGCCCGGTCTACGGGCCGCTGGGCGGCCGCGACTACATCTACGCGCCGATGGGCGAGCCCGGCTCCGGCATCACGGGCTTCGTGCTGAACGCCACGGTGACCAACACCAAGGACAGCGGCTTCCTCGCGGTCTCCCCGGACCCGAACACGCTGGACGAGTACGACAACGACGCGGCGAGCCAGCCGACGCCGCCCACCTCCTCCACCCTGAACTGGACGACCGGCAAGACCGTCCCGAACCTGGTCCAGGCGAGCACCGGCGGCACCGGCCTCGTCGACTTCTGGAACCAGAGCGACGGCGACACCGACCTCATCGTCGACGTCTTCGGGCTGTACCAGGAGAACTGACCCACCGCGCCCGGCGCCGCTCACAGCGCCCCGGGAACGGCCGTCCAGGCCGCTCCCGGGGCGCTGTTCTGCGTACGGGGGGTGCGGGTTAGCCTCAGCCACCGACAGGAGTGGGAGGAGCCGTGATGGACGAAGAGGTTCGGCAGGCCGACGGAACCGCGGAACTCGAACACGGGCCTGGGCGTGAGCTCGGGCGCGAGCGCGAGCGCTCCTACGACGTGGTGCTCTTCGGGGCGACCGGTTTCGTCGGGGCCCTCACCGCCGAGTACCTCGCCGCGCACGCCCCCGCCGGCTGCCGGTGGGCCCTGGCGGGGCGCGACCTCGGGAAGCTGGAGCGGCTGCGCGAGCGGCTGACCCTGCTCGACCCCGGCTGCGCGTCACTGCCCCTGCTGCGCGCGGATGCCGGGGACGCGCAGGGCGTACGGGAACTGGCCGCCTCCACCCGGGTCCTGGCCACGACCGTCGGACCGTACGTCCTCTACGGAGCGGAGCTGGTCGCCGCCTGCGCGGCGGCGGGCACGGACTACGTGGACCTCACCGGCGAGCCGGAATTCGTGGACCGGACGTACGTCGAGCACGACGCCCGGGCCCGGGAGACCGGCGCGCGGCTCGTGCACGCCTGCGGCTTCGACTCGATCCCCGCCGACCTCGGCGCGTACTTCACGGTGGGGCAGCTGCCCGAGGGCGTCCCGCTCCGGGTGGACGGGTTCATGCGCTCCAACGCGACGTTCTCCGGCGGGACCCTGGCCTCCGCCCTGACCGCCATGGGCCGCGGACCGCAGACCCTGGCCGCGGCGCAGGAGCGCCGTCTGCACGAGCCCCGGCTGCCGGGTCGCCGTGTACGGAGCCCCCTGGGCGCGCCGCGGTTCAGCCGGGAGACCGGCGCGTGGGCGCTGCCGCTGCCGACGCTGGACCACCGGGTCGTGACCCGCTCGGCGGCCGCGCTGGAGCGGTACGGGCCGGACTTCCGCTATCGGCAGTACGCCTCGGTGAAGCACCTTCCGGTCGCCGTGGGCGGTGCGGCGGCGGTCGGCGGAGCGGTGGCCCTGGCTCAGCTCCCGGCGGCGCGGCGGTGGCTGATGAGCCGCCGGGAGGCGGGCCAGGGCCCGGACGCCGAGCGGCGGGCGCGCAGCTGGTTCACGGTCCGGTTCGTCGGCGAGGGCGGCGGCAGCCGGGTGTTCACCGAGGTCTCGGGCGGCGACCCGGGATACGGGGAGACCGCCAAGATGCTGGCGGAGTCGGCGCTGTGCCTCGCGTACGACGCCCTGCCGGAGCGGGCCGGCCAGCTCACCACGGCGGTGGCGATGGGCGACGCCCTGCTGGACCGGCTCCAGAAGGCGGGGATCCGGTTCCGGGTGGCGGGCAGGCGGTAGCGGGCGGGGGCGGGCCGGGCGCGGGCCGGGGTCAGACGCGGGCCGGGGTCAGGCGCGGGCCGGGGTCAGGCGCGGGCCCGGGTCAGGAGGCTTCGCGCAGGGCCCGTCGGCAGAGGGAGTCGGCGTGCCGGGTGGACTCGGGGATCCGGAAGCGCGGGCTGAGCGCGAGGGCATGGGCGCAGGCGGTGTCGAGCGAGATCCGGTGGCCCACGGAGACGTACACCGGCTTGATCCCGTCCTGTGTGCGCAGGGCCCGGCCGACGACGGCGCCGTCGGCCGCGACCAGCGCGGCCGCGTCACCGCGCCGGTCCCCCGGCTCCTCGTACGTGAACGTGAAGGGGTTCTTCGCGACGCCCATGCTCGGCAGCCCGGTGACGACCCCGAGGTGGCAGGCAAGGCCGAAGCCGCGCGGGTGGGCGAGCCCGTAGCCGTCGCAGACGACCAGGTCGGGGGCGGCGGTGAGCGAGTCGAGCGCGGCCAGCACGGTGGGCAGCTCACGGAAGGCGAGGAGCCCGGGCACGTACGGGAAGCTGACGTGCCCGACGGCGGTCGCCTCCTCGACGACCTCAAGGGTGGCGGCGTCGAGGACGACGGCCGCGGCGGCGACCAGGTCGCGCTCGTCGTCGTAGGCGACGTCCACGCCCGCGACCAGCCCGAGCCCGGGCGGCGGACCGGCCTCGTCGAGCACCACACTCTTACGCAGTTCGTCCTGTATCGCCCGGGCCTCGGCCTCATCGGCGGGGGTCTTCACACTCGTCATGATGGTGCGAGAGTAGCCTGACGATCATGTTCGTCATGGAGCTCACCTACACCGCGCCCATCGAAGCCGTCGAGGACGAGCTGGACGCCCACATCGCGTGGCTGGACGGCTACTACGCCTCGGGCGTCTTCATCGCCTCGGGCCGCAAGGTCCCGCGCGAGGGCGGAATCATCATCGCCGCAGGCGTCTCGCGCGAGGAAGTCGAGCGCATCGCGGCGGAGGACCCCTTCATCCTGGCCGGCGTCTGCGAGTACCGCATCACGGAGTTCATCGCGTCGAAGACGTCGTCGGACTTGGCGGCGGTACGGGAGAACCCGGGGGTGTAGGGGGCGTTGGGGGCGGGGGTCGGGGTCGGTGAAGGTCGGGCCGGGGGCTTCGGGGGTCGGGACTCATGGGCTCGGGGTTGGTGGTGTGTCCGGGGGCGTCCCGTCAGTCCACTGTCCTTCCGTGTCGGGTCGGTCCGTCAAGGGCGCTCCCTGCGGTCGCGTCGCTT